>NZ_PJBP01000172.1 GCF_002836415.1 Psychromonas sp. MB-3u-54
AATCGGGGTAATAAACCAAAATTTTCTTGAATATCCGCATTGGCGACATCATCCTGCAGTGCAAATAAAAAACCAATCACAACATCAGCCTGCTCAGGATCAGGTTGATAGACATAACCTTTAGTCTCTAAGTAACGAATTATTTCGCTGCGAATATAGGCTTTAAGCTGGTATTCGCTTTTACTATCAACCGCTGATAAAACCAGGTTATATTCATTCTCCCAGGTAAAATCCCTAAAGGCAGGTAATACCTTTTTGGGGTTCGCGCTGCTGACCAGTGTGATACGCTCTGCTTTTTTCTGCATTTCAGCCTGTTGCAGTTGCGCTTCCGAGGAAGGGGTACTACAACCGCTAAGGCTTAACCCAGCAAACAGCAAACCAACCAGTAAAACTATTCTTCTCATATTATCTCCGTTAAAGGTTAACCATCAACAACAAATGCCGCTGCTTTTTCCATCACTTCAATGCCCGCACCCGGCAAATGGCCGTTTTCGCTTAAATGGCGACGCCAAGCCCGCGCACCCGGCAAACCTTGAAATAATCCTAACATATGGCGGGCAACATGCTTAAAATATGCCCCATCGCTGAGTTGCTGCTCAATATAGGGATACATCTGATCTAACACCTCAAAGCGGGTTAAGATCTTATCCTTGCCCGAAAACAAGCGCTGATCAACAGAACTTAATAAATAGGGATTAGTGTAGACTTCTCTGCCCAACATCACACCATCAAGATATTGCAGATGAGTTTCACATTCATCAAGCGTTTTAATGCCACCATTGATAGCAATAGTTAACTGCGGGAAATCTTTTTTTAGTTGGTATACACGCTCATAATCAAGTGGTGGTACATCACGATTTTGTTTAGGGCTTAAACCACTCAGCCAGGCTTTACGTGCATGCACTATAAAAGTATCACAGCCTTTTTCCGCAACTTGACTAACAAAGTCACATAAAAAAGCGTATGAATCTAAATCATCAATGCCGATCCGCGTTTTCACCGAGACGGGCAAACCCGTTGCATCTTTCATGGCTTTTATGGCATCACCAACCAACTTACCTTCCGACATCAAACAAGCACCAAAGCGACCGTTTTGCACACGATCCGAGGGGCAGCCAACATTCAAATTAATCTCATCAAAGCCGCGCTCTTTACCTGCCAGTGCCGAGGTGGCTAAATCAAGCGGGGCTGATCCACCTAACTGCAGACAAACCGGATGTTCAGCCGCATCTTTTTGCAGGTAATCCCCTTTGCCGTATAAAATAGCGCCGGTTGTTACCATCTCGCTATAGAGCAAAGTGTTTTTACTCATGACACGATGAAAGTATCGGCAGTGCCTGTCAGTCCAATCGAGCATCGGTGCTATGGAAAAACGGTTTGAAGGGTAAAGGCAGGTTGTGTCTGGGTTTGTCATTGGTATTGCTCACTTTTCTATATACTAGTTTTACGTTGAATTGCGTTTAATCACTTCCCGTTTCGTTTTATAGCACCCCTATAGTCCCCCTCAAAAAATAGGATTTATGGCGGCACTCTCTATTGAAACAAGAAAATTATGTCATGGTAATCTGCACTTTAAAGCGATTGTTATTGCGAAAAAGAACGGAGCAATGATACACAGAGAAGGCCAAACTTTCAAAAAGAAAGAATCGGCCCGAACCTGGGCGAAAAACAAAACCCAAGAGTTTGGCGTTCACAAACATAAAACCTGTTTGAGGGGTGATCTGTTTGATAAGTTTATCAATGTTCGCTTTCTTTGGGATAACACCGGGCGGACTAAGCAATATATGATTCATACCAATCCGCATAAATATCTGACTTATCTTACTTGTTAAAATTCACGCTCGCGTCGTTGTTTTCAATTCCAATAGCCAGCTATTGCTCAATCAAACGTCTTGCTATCATTACTTTTTCCTGCGCAATTTTAGACCCTTTACTTATGCGGATTGGTATCAGATGCTCTGTGATTGTGATGTTGCTAGTATCCAAACTGACTCACTCAGATTGAGCATTGCAAAAATAGACTCGCGGCAGGAGCTCAACCGCAAACAATTTACCATGATATTGCCTACCTTCGGTCAGTGATAAAAAAAGCACTTCCCATTTTTAATATCAAAGCCGACTTTGAGATATTTGAAGAAACTGTTCCCGTGCTTATTGAGATTAAGTTAATGGGTAAAAGTAACAAACGCCCCCAGCACACTACTAGCAATGAGGTTAAGCGATTAAAAGGGGGAACCATTAATCGCCCCTTTTTTAGCTGGATTTTTTAACATTGCAAAAAAACAGCCGTAAACAAGCGGGCTGATTTTCCCGTGTAACTCACGTAGTGTAACAGCAGGTTTTCAGCGCGTTCGTAATGAGCAAGCCATTGAAGACTTACGCTATCACGACTTAAGGCGAGAAGGTGCAAGCCGATTATTTGAATATGAGTGACGTGATTTAATGGATTCACACACCTCAGTTAAGACATCATAAACTTAACTAGAGAAACAGAATGATAACACGCAAAAACATTCAAATTGGATGCAATATCGATCATCAATGAGCAAGGTTACAATAATGTTGACGCACTAGGTATTACCCAATTTTACTTGGTAAATGGATTAGAGAAGCTGAAAAAGATGATGGGCTAGCCTTTAGAGGCAATGCTAAGTTAACGCCTGCGCAATTAGAAATCAGTCAACCCAAAAAAGAAAAGCGAAAACTTAAAATGGAGCGTGAAATCCAAAGGCGACGGTCTTCTTTGCAAAAGAAACGAAATAAAGTATTCGTTTCTTACTGAGCATAAGAAGACCTGGCCAGTGAGCATCATCTGCCCGTTGATAGATGTGGAAAGTCGCAATGACTGCAGTTAACTGAATTCGGGATAAGAATTCAGTTTATATAGGGATGAAATAAAGTATTAGAGGGAGAAGCAAAACAAACTCTACGGGAATAAGCAGTAGAGTTTGTTGGGCAGTACAAGCTCTTAAAGTTTATGTATGATCTTCCATTATGCTATTTTACAGTCTGCTTGATTTTCTGGCTTAGCTCTATCAAAGCCCTCTAAAGTATTGCAAGCTTCATAAATGGCTAAAATTTTAGGGAACTTTTCCATAGATAAATTAAAACGCAATGCGTTATACACCATAGGAATCAAATAAACATCAGCTAACGTCACCGTAGTTCCAAAACAATATGGCGTTGCCAATAATTGAGTTTCTAGGGCAGTAAATCCTTCAATAATCCAATGATGATACCAACTCATTTTATCATCAGCGTTAACATTAAGCTCATTTGTTAAATATTTTAGAACGCGCAAATTGTCAAGAGGATGAATATCACAAGCAATAATATTACTCCAGTTTCGAATAGTAGCTGCAGTAAAACTATCGTTTGGAAGTAATGGGATCTCAGGATACTCTGCTTCCAAATACTCCAATATAGCGGTTGACTGATTAATTATCTTACCGTCATCAAGTTTTAATGAGGGAACTAACCCTTGTGGATTGATGCCCGTATATTCTGACTTAGCATGTTCACCTTCCAATAAATTAACCGCTATCAGCGTATGCTTTATCTCTTTAATATTAAGCGCAATACGCACACGATATGCGGCTGAAGAACGAAAATAAGTATAAAGTTCCATATTTTTGCCTAAAATTATTATACAGAAGGAAGTACGGTACCTAATACTTCACCAAAACCAATACGTATAGCACCTTCTTTTTGGCAGTAACCACGCATAACGACAGTATCACCATCTTCTAAGAAAGTTCGTTTTTCCCCATTACGTAAAGTGAACGCTTCCTTTCCGCCACGAGATAACTCTAACATTGAGCCAGCTTGTTCATGTTCCGGGCCAGATTGTGTTCCAGAGCCTAATAAATCTCCGGCATTCATTGCACAACCGTTAACACTATGGTGTGTAACTAATTGAGCAATAGTCCAATAAGAGTATTTAAAGTTAGAGTCACTGATTTTAACCGCTTGTTCATTGGCACTTCGCATTTCCTTTGTTTGAATAAGGCATTCAAGATGGATATCTAAACCGCCAAATTGACTGTTATTTTCACTGCTTAAGTAGGGCAAAGGTTGGGGGTCATTTTCAGGATGAGAAAAATTAATTCTATATGGCGCTAATGCTTCTGTTGTTACAATCCAAGGAGAGATAGTTGAAGCAAAGTTTTTTGCTAAGAATGGACCTAAAGGCTGGTATTCCCATGCCTGAATATCTCTTGCAGACCAGTCATTGAACAAGCACAAGCCAAAGATATGATCTTCTGCATTTTCTATATCAATACGTTCCCCTAATCGGGTACTTTGGCCAATAAAAATACCCATTTCCACTTCGTAATCTAAGCGCTCACAAGGTGCTAATACTGGTGCTTCGGCATCTGTTGCCTTAAGCTGGCCATATGGACGAGGAAATTCTTGCCCAGAAACATCAATCGTAGAAGCTCTTCCATGATAGCCAATAGGAACCCATTTATAATTCGGGAGTAACGGGTTATCTGGACGAAATAGTGAGCCAACCGCTGTTGCATGATGAATAGAAGTGTAAAAATCAGTGTAGTCACCAATTTGGCAAGGCATACCGTATATCACCTCGCTTTGTAAAACGAGACAGTTATGGAGTTTTTCCTCTTCTGAAGCTCCGCTACGTAATGCTTTTGACAAAGCTAAACGTAATGCTGAATTGGCATCTTTGCCTAATGCCATAAGCGTATTTAATGTTGATTGTGCAGCCGCTTCAGCGGCTTTTTGAGCAATACCCGTAAAAATACCAAGTTTTGCAACCTCAGCCATATCTAAAACATAGTCGCCTATAGCCACCGCGCCTCTATTTCTTTGCTCTGAGCCTTTTTTACGAAACGTAGCAAAAGGCAAGTTTTGAATTGGAAAGTCACTCTTGTTATTGGCCGATGTTACCCAACTAGACAGGGTGATGTCGTGCGTTTCATTTAATAAAGTCATGATATGTTGTCCATAGTTAATCTTTCTTATGTAACCAAGCGGCGTGATTTGGAGCCACTTTAGTTTCTGCCCATTCATCAATCATTATTTGAGCGACGCTGTTCAGTTTTTTATATTGCTCTGCTGTTCCGGTATTTGCCGCAAGCTCTAAACGATGCCCATTGGGATCAAAGAAATAAATAGACTCGAAAATAGTGTGATCTGTAGGGCCCAATACTTTCACACCTTGACTTTCAAGCTCAATTTTAGCTTTAAGTAAATCATCAACACTATTAACTCTTAAGGCGAGGTGTTGAACCCAGATTGGGGTACTCTCATCTCGTCCCATATCGGGTGAATTTGGGATTTCGAAAAATGCTAAGACATTTTCGTTACCTGCATTGAGAAAAATATGCATATAAGGATCAGGCTCTTTCGTTGACGGAACCTCATCCTCTGCAATCGATAAGACGAGGTCCATATTAAGTTTTTCTTTATACCATTGTGCGGTTTCTTTTGCGTCTATACAGCGATAAGCCACATGATGAATTCTATCTATTTTAATCATAACGATAACTTCCAATTATTAAATAATGAGTTTGATCAGTGATGTAAAGGGAATAATTCATCCCTCTTCACAATAAAAAAACTTACTTTTCATTACCAATAACACCACGATCAAGCTGTTCACGTTCAATAGACTCGAATAACGCTTTAAAATTACCTTCACCAAAGCCATCATCTTTCTTACGTTGGATAAATTCGAAAAATACGGGCCCCAGAGTTGCCTCTGAAAAAATTTGTAATAACAAACGAGGAGGGCCATCTTCAGTAGTACCATCTAACAAAATGCCTCGAGGCTGCAGTTGGTCAACAGGCTCAGCATGACCAGGTAAACGCTCTTCCAACATGTCATAATATGTTGATGGAGGAGCCGTCATAAACTTAACGCCCGATTTTTTCAAACGATCCCAACAACTAATAAGATCATCACAAGAAAAAGCGATATGTTGAATACCCTCACCATTGTATTGCATCAAAAATTCTTCAATTTGACCACCACCGCCAGCCGACTCTTCATTTAACGGTATACGGATTTTTCCATCTGGTGCCGACATTGCTTTTGACAATAAACCGGTATATTCACCTTTAATATCAAAGTAGCGAATTTCACGAAAGTTAAAAAGATCTTCATAATATTTGGCCCAATGTTCCATTCTGCCACGGTAAACATTATGTGTAAGGTGATCCAATGTATGGAAACCACAACCTTCAGGGTTTTTATCCACCCCTTCAATCCAGTTAAAATCGATATCGTATATCGACTGCCCTTCAGCATAGCGATCTATTAAATAAAGCGTCGCGCCACCGATACCTTTTATAGCGGGTAATCGTAATTCCATAGGCGCAGTTGGAATATCTACCGATTGTGCACCTTTATTAATTGCTTCAGCATGGGAAAACTGAGCATCTTTAACACGAAAAGCGAGTCCGCATGCAGAAGGACCGTGCTCTTTAGCATAATGATAAGCATGGCTATTTTTTTCATAATTAGTGATTAAACTGATATCTCCTTGTCGCCATAACATTACATCCTTAGATTTGTGTGTTGCGACCATAGTAAAACCCATTGCTGTAAATGCAGGCTCTAAAATACCTTTTTCTGGTGCAGTAAATTCTACAAATTCAAAGCCATCTAACCCCATAGGGTTTTCAAATAAATCAGACATTTTTATCTCCAAATCACTTTAACTTAGTAACGGTTGTTACTATTATAATCTAATGTAATATCATTTATTATCAATGTCAAAGTGATAAGTAATATATTTAAGAATTTTTTTAAATATATTGTTTATTATTATTTTACTTTGACTTTAGTAACGGATGACACTAAAATCAACGAAATTAGTAACAGATGATACTAAAGTGAGAATGTAACGGGGGGGATTCAATGATAAAAACCTGTCTACTTTGTAAAGTAATGTTCGCAATAGGTATTAATCTAGGTAGTTCTGCTCTTTCTGCACAAGCAGCCGAGGCTCCTGAAGCTGATAATGATGCGACTCAAAATATTGAAAAAATATTTATAATTGGGCTAACTAGATACTGATAAACTTAATTAAATTAACCGAATATTCGGACTGTTGATCTTTGTTTTAATCTTGCAGGTAGTTGATTATCTGGTATAAATCACATCGAAAAAAATATTAAAGGGATTGCCATACCCTTATTAATGATCACAGTGCAATAGCATATTTATTTGGCAAGCTATAGCAGAGGTAAATGAAAACTTATCAAAGATTGGCATTTTATTAACTTTAAGAACTTAATATAAGGAACAGTAAAATATGTTTGAACATCTGAATGCTCAGCCAGCAGATCCAATTCTTGGCCTACTCACAGCCTGTAATCAAGATAATAATCCTAATAAGGTAGACCTTGGTGTTGGTGTTTATAAAGATGACTTAGGTCATACCCCTATTCTGCAATGTGTAAAAACGGCAGAAATATTTAGAACTGAAAATGAAATGTCTAAGGTCTATATTGGCCCAGCAGGTGATTCTGGCTTTAATACACAAATGACCAAACTCATTTTTGGTGAACATAATATTATTGAACAAAACCGTAGTCGTACTATCTCAACACCTGGTGGTACTGGCGCCTTGAGAGTTGCTGCAGAGTTTATCAAATCCTGCAAAAATGATGCGCGCATTTGGGTGAGTAACCCGACTTGGGCTAATCATCAGAGTTTGTTTAGTAGTGTGGGGATAAAGGTTGAGGCATATCCTTATTATGATTATGAAAATAAGTCTCTTGATTTTGACGGTATGATGACAACCTTGTCACAAGTTAGTGCCGGTGATGTCGTTTTGCTTCACGCATGTTGCCATAACCCAAGTGGTATGGATTTGACACAAGAGCAATGGCAACAAGTAACAGCGCTTGCTAAAGACAAAGGTTTCACTCCATTGATTGATATGGCCTATCAAGGCTTTGGTCAAGGGCTGGAGCAAGATGCCTTTGGACCTAGATTAATGGCAAATGAGTTACCTGAATTATTACTTTGCAGCTCATGTTCAAAGAATTTTGGGCTTTATCGTGAACGAATTGGCGCTTTCACTATTGTTGCAAAAAGTAGCAGCAGTGCTGATATTTCATTATCTGTTGCTTTATCGGTAGTACGTAGTATTTACTCTATGCCACCGGCTCACGGCGCCGCCTTAGTAAATATTATTCTCAGTTCTGATGAGTTAAAACAACAGTGGTATAACGAACTAGCGGTAATGCGCGATCGAATTGCGCATAATCGACACTTGCTGGTAGAAAAATTAATTACTAATGGAGTGAAACAAGACTTTAGCTTTATTACGCGTCAGTCAGGGATGTTTTCTTTCTTGGGAATAACTCCAGAACAAGTAGTAAGTCTGACTAATGATTACAGTATTTATATGGTTGATTCTTCTCGGATTAGCATAGCAGGGATTAGTCATAACAATATAGATTATCTCGCGAAGTCAATTAGCGAGGTGATTAAATAGGCTTATAGAAATTTTTACAGTCTTAGAACATGCCGCTTACATAAAAATAGTCTTTCATTTGTTAAGTTTGAGGCTGCATTTTCTTTGGCTTACAAAATTTCCAGAGGCTGTTGAAGTTTGAATTTTGAATTTTGAATTTTGAATTTTGAATTTTGAATTTTGAACAGCATGGTGATTTGGTATAGCTGGTTTTACCAAAAATTAACCACAGAAAACCACCATGCGACTTACCATTTATCCGCTAACGCTGCGCTTAAGTAGCTTTTATCACCGTATAGTTTTCCTGATAAAGTGGCAACCATGTCAAGAGCGGGTCTAAATTGTCTTCTGTTATTGTTACACTCAATATATCGCCAAGGAGATTAACGACGAGGTGTCATTTGAAATCAAAAAACTATCCCCGTTGGTTTGCTGAATGAGGTTGTTAGATAGGTATTTAAAAGAATGATGGCTAATGGGATAACCTCTATGAACCTTATATCGCTTAGTAGTGAGGGGAAATGCGATTTTAAATATTTTGCTACATAGCCTAAGGAATAATTCTTAAAATCTATGTAATAAGATTGATGAAAGCTAATGATAATTGTCATTATTTCTTAATTAATCATGTGCTTGGCTTTTCGTCTTTTTATCTCACCATTGGTGATTAAACGCGTTTCCCATTATGGGATGAAATGTTGCAAAAATCATCTACATCGCAAGATATACCCGTTAAATTCATCATGCCGATCCCGTTTTCTGTGTCTGATTTTTTTAGTTAAAAGATCAGATCGTGGAACCGGTATTTCGTTCAATTTATTTTAATTCTTATCCCGAATTCAGGTTATTTAATAAATCGAATTATTATTTACTTGTGAGTATTAATATCACTTTACTACAGTTGCATCAGGAATCGTGCAAATGTAATGATCTGATCAACCTCTCAGCAACCAGCTAATCAAAATGGTACTTCTATAGAAGTAACTATTGATAATAACTTCGTAAAATTTCTATAAAAGCCTGTGCTGTTTGCGATAATGGATACCTACGACGCGTAATAATACCAACACGACGACTAATCACTGGCGATGACAGCTCTCTAAATTCAAGGTTTAAAGCTTGCATTTGTTGTTTGTAAAGAGAGGGTATTACACTAACACCTAACTCTGTAGCGACCATTTGGACCACTGTCGCTAATTGATTGGTTTCAAAAGTCACATTTAAGAATATATTTTGCTCTGCAAGTATGTTGTCCATTAGCAGCCTAATACTTGAAGGGTGTTTTAAGGTGATAAAAGGATGTTTTATTAAATGTTGCCAACCGACTTTTTTAACTTTCATCAACTTATGATTTTTAGAAAAAGCGGCGACGAATTTATCTGAGAATAATGTTTCAAAACTGAGATCGTCTGAAGTATCAGGATCAAAACTTATGGCAAATTCTACTTTACCTGTTTGTACCATTTTAACCGCATCTTCAGCAATCACATCATGAATTTTCACCTTTATAGCGGGATACTCTTTATTAAAAGATAAAAGGTGCTGCGGCAGGTGTGTGCTGGCAAATGAAGGCATAGCAGATAGTGATAAGTTACCGTGCTGCAATGAAAATAAATCATGAAGCTCAATGAAAGCATTATCAAAATCAGCTAACAATCGTCTGGCAACAGGCAAGAAAATCTCACCCTCAGGTGTTAATGCGAGTGTTCTTGTTGATCTTGCCAGGAGCTTTCCTCCAACCGTTTCTTCTAATTTTTTAATCGCAGTACTTAAAGCTGGCTGTGATAGGTGAAGTAACTCACTTGCCTCGACAAAACTGTTTACCTTAACAACCGCTAAAAAGGTTCTAATTTGTTTGATGGTTATATTCATGTAAATTAATCATTTATTAAAATTATTTATTAATCGGTAATATTAATCAATTTTACATATACAGTCAATTGTAAGATGCTGGATCTCTAGACATCACAACATAAGGGCTTTCTTATCTAATTAAATAGTCAGATAAGAAAGTAAAGTAAAGTGACATGGCAGGATTTAATAAAGTAGTGAGTAGCTATCAAGAAGCAATGGCTGGATTAACTGATGATATGACAATTATCTCTGGTGGATTTGGCTTGTGTGGCATTCCAGAAAATTTAATTGCGGAAATAAAACGTAAAGGCACAAAGGGATTAACACTTGTGTCTAACAACTGTGGTGTTGATGATTTTGGCTTAGGCGTGCTGTTACCCGATCGTCAAATAAAAAAAATTATCGCCTCTTATGTTGGGGAAAATGCTGAGTTTGAACGACAAATGATGTCGGGTGAGCTAGAGGTTGAATTAACACCACAAGGTACCTTAGCTGAAAAAATGCGTGCTGGCGGTGCTGGTATTCCTGCTTTTTACACTGCAACTGGTGTGGGTACGCCCGTCGCAGAGGGGAAAGATGAGCGTCAATTTAATGGTCGAAATTATATTTTAGAAGAATCTATCACTGGTGATTTTGCCATTGTAAAAGCGTGGAAAGCCGATAAATTTGGGAACTTGGTTTTTAGAAAAACAGCGCGTAATTTTAATCCTATGGCGGCAACCGCAGGTAAAATTACTGTCGTCGAAGTGGAAGAAATAGTAGAGCCCGGAGCACTTGATCCGGATCAAATTCATACTCCAGGTATTTATGTTAATCGGTTAATTCAAGGTACTTTTGAAAAGCGCATTGAACAATATACCACTCGACCTGCAGGAGAGTAATCATGGCGTTATCAAGAGATCAAATAGCACAACGTGTTGCTCGTGAATTAGAAGATGGCTATTACGTTAACCTAGGTATAGGCATTCCCACCCTTGTAGCTAACTATATACCTGCTGATATGGAAGTCATGCTGCAATCTGAAAATGGTCTTTTAGGTATGGGACAATTTCCAAGCGAAGATGAAATAGATGCTGATTTAATCAATGCCGGAAAACAAACCGTGACGATGGCAACGGGCGCATCAATATTCGACTCGGCTGAATCTTTTGCCATGATCCGTGGTGGTCATATCGACTTAACGGTATTAGGCGCTTTTGAAGTAGATGTTAATGGCAACATAGCTTCGTATATGATCCCCGGAAAATTAATCAAAGGAATGGGGGGCGCAATGGACTTAGTTGCTGGGGCAGAAAATATTATCGTCACTATGACACATGCATCAAAATACGGTGAATCAAAATTGTTAACTAATTGCACTTTACCACTTACTGGTAAAGGTTGTATTAAAAAAGTGCTAACCGACTTAGCTTTCATTGAAATTAAAAACGGCAAGTTTCATCTTTTAGAACACGCGCCGGGCGTTACAGTAGAAGAAATCATTAGACTTACCCAAGGTGAGTTAGTTGTGCCTGAAAATGTGCCTGAAATGCAATTCTAATTAGTCGCGTCAAATGAATATTATTAGGAGAATTTTAAGATGAACAAAAGAGAAGTTGTGATTGTAAGTGCTGTTAGAACAGCTATTGGCGAATATGGCGGTAGCTTAAAAGATATTGCTCCCACTGACTTAGCAGGATTAGTCATTAGAGAAGCCGTACAACGCGCTGAGATTGATAGTGAGGATGTTGGCCATTGCATTATCGGCAGTGTTACTCATTCAGACAGAAAAGATATGTACATGAGTCGTTCTGCGGCGCTTAAGGGTGGTTTATCCGTAACTACACCAGCTGTTACGGTTAACCGACTATGTGGCTCTGGTTTACAATCTATTATTTCAGCAGCACAATTAATATTGCTTGGTGATTGTGATATTGCGGTTGCTGGTGGCGTAGAGTCTATGAGTAGAGTGCCTTATTGGGTACCAAAAGCACGTTTTGGCATTCGTATGGGCGATACTAATATGGTTGATCCAATGGTGGGCGCATTAACGTGCCCAGTTAATGATACTCATATGGGTATTACGGCTGAAAATGTTGCAGAAAAATGGAATATTTCTCGTGAAGAACAAGATGCTTTAGCACTTGAAAGTCACAAACGAGCAGAGCATGCAATAAACGATAAACGTTTTGTCGAGCAAATATTGCCTGTTGAATTGAAAAACCGTAAAGGCGTCACTGTTTTTGAGCAAGATGAGCATGTGCGTTTTGGTTCTACAGCTGAACAGTTTTCTAAATTACTTCCTGCATTTAAAAAAGATGGCTCAGTGACTGTGGGTAATTCTTCAGGTATAAATGATGCTGCAGCAGCTATTGTGATGATGGATAAATCTGTCGCTGATGCTAAAGGCCTTAAGCCTATGGCTAAATTAGTAAATTATTCTTTTGCTGGTGTTGAACCAAAACACATGGGCATTGGCCCTGTACCTGCAATCAAAACACTATTAGAAAAAGCTAACTTATCTGTTGATGATATTGATGTTTGGGAGATTAATGAAGCCTTTGCATCACAAGCTTTAGCCGTGGTAAAAGATTTAAAAATTGACCCCGCTAAAGTAAATCCAAACGGGTCAGGGATTTCTCTCGGTCATCCTATTGGCGCAACGGGCTCTGTTATTACAGTAAAAGCATTATATGAGTTAAAAAGAACATCAGGTAAATATGCTGTTGTCTCTATGTGTATTGGAGGTGGTCAAGGGATTGCTTCTTTATTTGAGTGTATGTAAAAAATAGAACCAGTTGAAATATCTGCCATTTTTAACTGGTTTTATGGCTCTTTCGAGCGTTAACATCCCCATCAATCCCCGTCGTAATTGAATACATTATTAATTAACCTGAGATTGGGTTAAGCCATTATGATATTTTAACCAATTAGCATTTTTTTTCATTGGGTGTTAAATTGATTGATGTTTTTTTTGCAGGCAATAGGCAATTAAACCACCCCGTATATTTACAACAAAGCCAGTGATGCTGCGGTGTCGAGTATGCTCTATATATGAAATGTTTTTTACTTGATCATTGATTTTTCCGATAAGATAACGCTTGCTGAGCATCGCTTTATTCTACTTGCTTATCGCTGCCTTTTTTATTTTTTTCGAAAATTTGTTATTATTTCCACACCTTTGTATTGTAATTTTAAACCAAAAAAACATCCTATTGTGCTTTCCCATGCTTCGCAATTGCGCTAAAAACTTTGTTACGTTTTGCTCTGATAATATGGCATAGCACAATTTTTGTGGAATCGATAAAAGCAATCTTTGCCCTCGTTTCCCATCTATTGCAATCATGTCAACATGCATGGCTTTATGACAGTCATTCAGATAGGCAATAAACGCTTTTTGGAATACCTTTGGATTCATCACGGAGAAGATACGCACTATCCTGAGATAGCATGGAATACCATTTTCAAAGTGAGAGAACGCCCTTAGAAAACATATATTATCCTCAAAAAAATCAGATGCTTAATACCAAGCTTCAGCACCCTCTATAGTTGCAGTTGTTGCTAAAAACAAAATTTCAGATAATTTATGCATAACTTTCCACTCTTGACGTGGTTCTCTGATCCGTAAAGAGAAGTATAAGATCACCGGTAAATATGATCTTGTGATATTTGTCACTATATATACCCATGATACTTCAAGATGCAAAGTCAGCAAGGAAAATTATGCTGAGATGCGAGGCATAAAATTGAAGGTTAGTTATTCTACATAGAGATTTTATAACAACGCAGATTAGCACAATTTACCTTGCCCTACGGGGCGCAAGGTCGAAAACCAGCGCTGCGTTGCACCAATCGAAAAGGGAATAACCATTACCTCATGTTGCGTCTTGCTCTGGTCTCCGACCTTGCGCCTGACAAAGCATTTTGAAGTAACATGGGTATATAAGCAATTTATCTGTTCATTTTATAGGCGTTTCGTGATTTAGTCCTGGTTCATTAAGTTAATGTTTTTAGATGGATTGATAAATACTGCAAAGTCTAGCTGCTAACATCATCATCGCTATTCTTAAACACACTTTTATTAGAAATCACATCTAATTGCATACTGAGCTTAACTGTCAATATTTTCAACTGTTCGCACTCTTGATCTGTTAATCCCTCAAGTAACCGTTGCTCTTGATTTTTAGCTAATGGAATAATTTCTTGATACAGCTCATGTCCCTTGGCTGTGAGATTTAACAAGTTCTTCCGCCGATCCTGAGAACTAACCTGTTGAAATAAAAGTTCAGACTGAATAAGTTTATTAATAGCACGACTCACCTGCATTTTATCAAGGTGAGTAAATTTACATATCTCTCGAGCTGATAGTTCATTATGATAACCAATTGTCGCCAGAACACGCCACTCCATTTTCGTGATCCCGAATTTTTCATATATTTGTGCAATAAACTCAGTCACCTGCTGTGCTAACACCGAAAATTGATAAGGGAAGAAGGTATTCAAATTTAATGACACATTATCACCTATAGTTTTTATGTGAACGGGGTAACTATATTATAATAACAATGGGAATATATGATACATATTATTGACATTAGTAACAATTGATACTATTATTTTTTAAATTGGTATCATTCGTTACTAAATAAAGAGGCCCTATCATGATCCTAAATAAAACAATAGGTAGTATGTTAATAATAGCAGGTACATCAATAGGTGCGGGAATGCTAGCACTTCCAATTGCTTCAGCTGGGCTTGGTTTTTCTACCGCTATGATTGTTCTACTAATAATGTGGTTATTAATGACTTATACTGCTTTATTAATGCTAGAAGTACACCAGTATGCAAGCGCAGAGGCAACATTAAATACTTTAGCAAAATCACTATTAGGAAAAAAAGGCCAGCTTATTGCTAATCTTTCAATGCTTTTTTTATTTTATGCTTTATGTTCTGCTTACATTGCTGGGGGAGGAGCACAATTACAAGATAATATTAAGAGCATCTTAAATGTTCAGGTAGCCCCGCAAATAGGCCCTATTGTTTTTGCTGTAGTTATTGGTGCTATCATCACCCTTGGAACTGCAACCGTAGATAAAGTGAATCGTGTTCTATTTACGATAAAAATATTCGTACTTATATCAATTTTCTATCTACTAACCCCTAGTATTCAAGGTGAAAATTTACTTGCAATGCCGATGCAACAAGGTTTAATCATTTCTGCTCTTCCTATTATTTTTACTGCATTTGGATTTCATGGCTCAATACCTTCCGTTGTACGATATATCGGTATTGATATTAAATCACTCCGTAAGGTGATGATAATAGGCGCTACATTACCATTATTTATTTATTTGTTATGGCAAACGGTTAGTCAAGGAGTAATAAATCAAGAAGCCTTAGAAGGTGTTGGTGGCTTAAATGAGTTTATCAGCATCTTATCAATTAAATTGAATAGTCCAAGCATTAGAAGTTCTATAACCATATTTGCAGATTTGGCCCTCGCAACATCCTTTCTTGGTGTTAGTTTGGGTTTATTTGACTTTCTTCGTGATTCACTAAATCGTGGTAGTTCAAAACAAGATCGTTTAGTTACTGCAGCTGTAACTTTTCTTCCACCTCTTGGCTTTGCTCTTTTTTACCCTCAAGGCTTTATATCAGCATTAGGATACGCCGCCATAGCATTAGTAGTGCTGGCAGTATTTCTTCCTGTCGCTATGGTCTGGGTACAACGCAAGCAAAAAGAAGCTAATAGTAATGATTATCAAGTGTGCGGGGGAATTCCAGCATTAGTATTAGCGACTACTTGTGGTGTAACAATTATTGCCGCTCAACTAATGCAAGCCATAGGTATCATACCGACAATAGGTTAATGATGTTCTCAAAATATATATCATTTAGAGTTATACATTATTATAAGAGGCATATTCAACTTTGAAGTACATAACTACTCTGCAGCTATAGACCCTATGTTCAGCCATTAATTTGGCTGGCATTTTATGATTTATGTTCTTTTTAAGTCAATCATTGAGCTGACAATTACATCTTGAACTTCTGATTGCGATACTTTTTTGAAGTCTGTAGATTTCGGCCAATATTGTCTTAATAGCTGATTGATGTTTTCATTCAATCCTCGTTGCCACAAACAATAAGGGATCTGCAAACTCAACAACCGCCGACTAAAGTAACCTGAGATTGGCTTAAGCCATGATGATATTTTAACCAATTAGTTCCTTTTTTTCGTTGGGTGCTAAATTGATTGATGGTTTGTTTTGTTTAATCAACAAATAGAATTAGTTTATGAATCATTTGAAAGCAATGATACCTATGACAATATGATGGTACGCCTTATTGGAGTAGGACGAATGGCATCATCTTCAATACAAATACGCTCGCTCACAAACGGTGCAGCTCGTTTTAAAGCAAGCTTGGTTGTGGATCAATAATATCCAGAGAAGCCCAAACTTTCAAAAGAAATAATGGGCCCGAACCTGGGCGAAAAACAAAACCCAGAACTGAAAGAGTTTACTATTAATACCAAAAGCATAAAACCTGTTTGATGGGTTAGATATCCTGCTTAACTATGGTGTCATAAACACTTCATAATCTTGATCCGATGGCATATAACCGGGCAAATTAATGTTTTTTAGCCCCGAGTGTTTGAGCGCGCTCTGTAAAATCTGCTGGTTGTATTTACCGATTTTCTCGTCAGCCAGATAATCCTCAATCGGAAACCATTTAGCGTCAAAGATCTCGCTTTCCTGAATGGTAATATCCAATGTTAGCGGCTTGAGGCGACACACTGCATAAATGTTGGATGTGCTGAATTGCCCCTGGTGGTGGTGCCTAAAACCGATAAAACTATGGAATTCGGTTTGAATACTGGTTTCCTCAAGCACTTCTCGTATCACACCATGTTCGATATGCTCATAGGGGTCTAACATTCCTCCGGGAAACTTCCAGTTGTGAGGATGCGTTTTAATGTGGTCTTTTTCCCTGACCGTTAGCAGCTCGTTATTGTCATTAATAACCAGTCCTCCGACGCCGATAGTATGCTTGGCGAAAGGTGGAATAACCGCGCCCTCTTCTAACCTTAAAGTCAGCATCATGAAATTTAGATCGCAATGGTGATTAATAAAGCCGGCCTGATATAAAAGCGGCAATAACTTGGCGCGCGCATTGGGAATCTTAATCCACACAACTTTAATCTTCTGGGTCTGCCAAATTGTTAATGACTCCTTGAGTTGTGATACAAAAGCAGCACTGCTGTCAGGGAGATTTTTTGGGGAGACATAAGTTCCACCATACTGATTGTTGGTGGAATTAAGATAGTTCATAGACAGATCCTTCAAAGTATTATTCACTGCTGCCAGTTGATCTTTGCTGCTCAATAATTATTTAGTAATGCATGGCAAGCCGCACGAGAGTGGAAGCTAAGGCAACTATACTCGCATAGTTTCCCTTTTATTTATTGTATTTTGTTGCGCTTGCTAGAAATTTTTAATTCTTGCAAAGATGTATTCAACCAAGTATCTATATTTATACCAAAAGAAATTAAATTGTGATCTGAAGTTAATTAATGGAATGGGTAGAGTGCATTCTATGCTCCACAGGCAGTGGCAATCGGTGCGCGGAGCGCACCCTACGGGCTGGTCTTTCTCTGTGTAGTGCGCAGCGCCTCGGTGTTCTCTGTGGTAGTCCCTTTAAAGTGCTGTTCAGGCTTAAAAGCAACAGGCCGAGCCTAAAGGCCCGGTTCCGAGAGCTGCTGCACACTTTATCCTTTGAAGGCATTGATCATAAATTTAATACGTTTGGTATAACTTTAAGCATCAGGTAGAAGAGGTAAAAACACTCTGCCAAAGGGAGTGGGCAAATCTGATCACTTAATTATTTCTTTTGGTATTATATAGGCATCAGTCAATGTCATCATTTCTTTTGTAATAACAAATGCATAGCTCGTAGGGTGCATTCCGCATTCTATGCACCGATTATCGCAGCCCTATTAATAGTAATTAAGTTTTTAGTACCCTGTTGTCATATTTCCAACGGTGCGGGGAAGCATAAAATTCATTATGATGATTTTCAAGTGCCTTTATTATTAAAGGATTTATAATGAAACATAACGTGCATAGATAATAAAGTTTAAATCCTAAAAAACTGCTACACGCCGAGCCTGAAGGCTCAATTCCGAAAACACACAAAAATTCCGCTGTTAAGTGACCGGCTCAGTTGGAGTCCCGACTTCAGGTGGGAAAAGTGATACGAGGATCAAAAAAACTAAGTTTACATTATTACATTCTAACTCAACCCCTTGTTTTAAAAGAAAGTTAACAAGAAAAATAAGTTCTCTTATTTAAGTCCGAAGACACTAGATATCCATATTTTCATAGAATCTCATTATTTCCTTTATGATTGCTTTTTCCGGCAGAAATGAAACGAATAGCACTCTGTTTATATCTATATTATCTGAGCCCTTCAGTATGGACAATATTATTATGGGTAGGGTGGTTTGCTGCTGTTGATTTTTGGCGGAACTAATTATGCCAACTAACCTGAGGGTTTAAAATTTAGATAAAAAGCTCAACAGACCCAAGGCAGTACAGCAAAAATACTAAGGTCTGAGGCAGGACATGCTCTGAAATGCAGTCAAAGTATGAAGGTTATCTTTTAAACAAAGAGAGTAGGATCGGAACTATTTTCAGCTCTACCGGGCCAAATCCCAGAATTCGAGAAACTAAGTCGGGACGCGACTGTGGAGCGATCAGAGCAATAACACGATCAGCTATTCGGAATTCGATCGTCAAATCGGTGAGCTGCAGACCGCCATAGACATTTTCGATCATCCGGGTACGCTGCCCACGATTGCTGAGCAGCCGTAAAATAGGGCGACCTACCCACAGACTGGGTAGCGTTACCGTCATGATTTCTTTTTCCGCACTCAGCAAAATTTGTTTGCCGCTCTCATCAGTCAACGACAGCTGGGCTGATACATTCAGTGGAGCGCTCATTGCAGCTAGCTCCCCTTGGAGGTATCCCGGCTGCTGATTTTAATAGCACCGTTAATTTTCCATTTGGCATGGGTAACATCATCACCGGTGCCGCTCGGAACAGAGATTTCCATGTCTTCGAACGCATAGGTAATTTCGGCGCCACGACCGGTCAGCTTGTCGTAAAGATCGATTGCCATATCAGGCCATGATTTTGGATCTGCCATAAAAACTTCCTTATAATGGGTGGATTATTGTTACTGCGGTGTCGGCCATCGACTTGATTAAGCCGAATTAACTATAAACCAAGTGCGAATGAAGTCAATCGCTGGCAATAAAAAACGGGCGAGCAAACCTTTTATTATCTTAAGCATGCCCACAGCTATTCGATTGGATTTAGCGCTGGTGAATAAAGTGCATAACGGATAAATCATTAAATTTAATGGCTGTCTTATTTGCGCAGCACTATTCATGATAACAATCGTACCTATTGCCGCTGCTTGCGGTGCATAGAACCGAGAAGATAATACCAATTCTAATAATTAACTCCCCATCTCGATTCAATCCATTGAACAGAGTGTTTGCACTCTTTCTAGCTCATTGATAAAAAAAACCCACGCCCGTGATAGGGGCCGGTTCAGCTCGCGGGGTGCTCGTAGGATGCGCTCCGCGCATCTATTACCGCTACTGACGGTGCATAGAATGTACCCTACCGATAAGATAATAATTTAATTTAATTTATTTTGGGATAATGTTGGTTATTGTGGGGAGTTTTATAGAATTAAAAAAGAATGATTTTTGAGGGGATGTAGATAAATAACAACAATAATAATTATAAAAAAATAGCGCTAGATTTAATGACTTAAATCTAGCGCTATAATTGCCTAAAGCTAACTATTATATCATTGAGTCAATACCAAAAAATTCTGGATAAAAGGCGAGAATACCTAAGACTACAATTTGTATAATTATAAAAGGTATTACGCCTCGATAAATTTGCATGGTACTCACCGATGGAGGAGCGACACCTTTTAAATAAAACAGTGAAAATCCAAACGGCGGGGTCAAAAATGACGTTTGTAAATTCATGGCTATCAATATTGCAAACCATACGGGGTTTATTCCTAAGGCTGCCGCTATTGGCACTATAATCGGCACTATAATATAAGATATCTCAACAAAATCGATAAAGAATCCTAAAATAAGAATGGCAAGCATGGTAAAGAGAATGAATGAAGTTTTATTATCACCAGGCAGATTATTCATAAACTCGGTAACTATCTCTTCTCCGCCGGTATAAGAAAATACCATTGAAAATGCAGTGGCTCCTATTAAAATAGCAAAAACCATTGATGTTATCTTTACCGATTCCTGTGCTGCTGTTTTTATCATATCGATTGAAAAAGTGTTATACATCAGTGCTAAACCGACTGCGCCGATTGACCCGACCGCTGAAGATTCTGTTGGTGTTGCAACGCCTCCAAAAATTGAACCAAGCACTAAAATTATCAGGGTGAGTGATGGGATGATATCAATAAGCGCTTTGTATACTTGTTTCTTCTTTGATCCACGACTCGGATCAGCAGGAATTGCGGGTGCAACATCTTTTTTAAGATATGAGACAATCAATATATAAATAATATACGCTGCAACCAGCGTTAGCCCCGGCCATACAGCTGCTTTAAAAAGATCGCCTACCGGTACTTGAAAAACATCCCCAAGAATAATCAGCACTATTGAAGGCGGAATTATTTGTCCAAGCGTACCCGACGCACAGATAGTGCCTGTGGCTAATTCTGTACTGTATTTATATTTCATCATAACCGGAAGTGAAATCACTCCCATCGCGACCACGGATGCGCCAACAACACCGGTGGATGCCGCTAATAAAGAGCCCACCAACACAGTTGATATGGCTATTCCGCCTCGAATCTCACCAAATAAAAAGCCCATGGACTCTAACAGTTTTTCAGCAAGTCCTGTTTTTTGTAATACTATTCCCATAAAAATGAACATAGGAATAGCCATTAAAATGGTATTTTGCTGTATTGCAAAGATTCGATATGGCATATAGCCAAACATGGCTACGCCTTCATCGAGTCCCTCCATGAGACCTGATATCAGCCCTGCATCAAATCCGCCGTAAGAGTAAATTTCGACAATACCCGCGATCATGCCAAAAAGCACAGCAACAGCCGCAAAGGTGAAAGCCACTGGAAATCCAATCAGTAACAAAAGAAGCGCGGTAAAAAACATTGAGATACCAATCATTTTGACTCTCCTTTTTTATCAGTATCTACAATATGGTGCTTATGTTCCTCAATATCATGCTTAATATCTTCAACTTCGTGTTTGATTCTATCCATTTCTAAGGGGTGCAATCCATTGTATACATTTAAATTTTTTATAAAAAAACCTACCGATGTAATAATTAATAAAAGAAATGAAAGTGGAATCAATGCTTTGACAATCCATCTGTATTGTAAACCACCGGGGTTACCACTTTGTTCCATGGAAGCATAAGCAGAAACTGCATTATCAATGGAACTGATGCCAACCAGTAGCGAGATAGGTAAAATAAAGAAAATAGCACCGAGCATATTTATCATCGCTTTCTTTCTATATGAAAGTCGATCATAAATTATATCTACTCTGACATGTCCATCCCCTTTTAGCGTATAAGCCACGCCCAGTAAGATAATCACTGAAAACAGATGCCACTCCATCTCCTGCATGCCAATACTGCTCATGTTAAAAACGTATCTTGTAATAACATCATAAAATACATTTAGAATCATTAGAACCATGGCAATAGAGGTAATGGCTCCAATAAAATCTGCAAATCGATCAAATAGTTTTTCAAGTTTTAACACAATAAAAATCCTTTGGCTTGCTATAAAAAATCCCCTTTTATAAAGGGGATTCTATTTCTCTTACTCTTACTGTAAGTTATCTTTTAAATAATTGTAGTCAGACATAATAGTCCACGCTCTCGCTTTTTTCTGGAAAGCAGTTTGTGAATCTATCACCTCTTTTAACAATGGATTTTCTTTCGTTATTTCAGCTATTAACTCACTATTAGCTTTTTTCATGGCATCCATAACCGGTTTTGGAAAAGTCATTACTTTAATATTTGGATATTTAGTATCCATCTCAGACAATGCCTCAGCACTCATTGCATAGTTTTTAATATACATATCATATGCGCTAAGTTTCATCGCAGTTTTCAAAATTACTTGTAAATCTTTTGGCAATCTATCAAACTTTCTCTCATTGACTAAATACTGCAGCTCTGTCGCTGGCTCATGCCAACCTGTATAATAAAATGGCGCTACTTTATGAAAGCCCATATTTACGTCCATGCCAGGGCCAACCCATTCCAGCGCATCAAGAACACCACGCTCTAGTGAAGTATATAATTCACCAGATGGAATGTTTGTAACAGCAACACCCAGTTTCGCCATTACTTCACCAGCGAATCCAGGGATCCTCATTTTGAGCCCTTTTAAATCTTCAAGTGAGTTAATTTCTTTTCTAAACCATCCTCCCATTTGATTTCCCGTGTTTCCACCAGGGAATGACAATATCTTATGAGGTGCGTAGGCTTTTTGCATAAGCTCCATTCCACCACCTTCATAGAACCAAGCGTATTGTTCAGGTGTCGTCATACCAAAAGGCATTGTCGTAAAAGGTAAGGTGTTAATATCTTTACCTTTCCAGTAATATGATGCGCTGTGTGCCATATCATATTGACCACCTTTAACCATATCAAAAACACCAAGTGCTGCTTTATGCTTATTTGATGCATCTATTCTGATAACTAGTCTGCCATCAGACATCTCTTCAACCATCTTAGCCATCTGGTGCGGAGCATCAATAAAGGGTGAGAGTGTCGGTCCCCAAGTTGTTGCCAGCTTCCAAGTGTAGACTCTCTCTGCAGCAAAAGAGGCTGTCGTGAATCCGGCTAACAATACAGAAGCTATCACTAGCTTTGTCGATTTATATTTTAATATATTCATCTTCCATCCTTATTGTTTTACTGATAGTATACGTACCTAAAATAGGCATTTACTTGATTAAAATTCGCACCAACCCATACTAGTTCAGAAGTTACCACAAAGCGCGAAATCAAGAATGCTCAGGTTCACAAAACTAAATATTAATTGATATGTATTCGCATTAAAATAAAAAAACGATGACAATTTTTTTTGCAATACACATTATTTCTATTTTCCTGCTTGTACTTCCTTTTATTCTTCCTGAAAATTATTTATCTGCTTTCGGCAAGCTTAAACTTGTAAGTCGTACCCTTGCCAGGTTTATAAAGCGGGCCTTCAAGCATTAAATGACCCATTTTATTAGCATTCAAGATCAGGTAATGACGAATTTATTCACGGCCATCCCCCTTTTCTTTAGTACAGAGTGTTTCTTTTTTTGTCTTCCAGCTGATTAATAGACAACAAATCATACAATGCAGATTGTAATCAAATCCGATTACCTTTGATGGGCAACAACGACTCACCACTTTTGCACACTATTTTAGCTTAGCACTTAACAACATAACCATTTGTTTATATTGCTATTTTTAATAAATTGCAATCTGCAACTGTCGACACGGTGAAATTAGAGCGACCTTTAACAATAGCCTCTGAGTCTCTTTCCAATAACCAAATCCATCTCCTAATCACTTACTCTACTTCAATAACTTTTGACATCCTTCGACCTAAAGAATGCAACTTCACGCGAAAATCAGTGATCGTTCATCAATATTGATGCCGTTCCTGATAATCCTTCTGCTTGATTTCTTAATGGCTATATTTTTCCTTTTCCGCATAGATTTTTAAATAAGTTACCCCCCTTTTTCTTCTCTGAGCAAAGATCCTGACAAATATTTCATGGAAAATAGAGAGCGGATTGTTTTCATCAAGCCAGTAGGAAATTGGCTCAGAGCTCCATTTCTCCTGAAGCTTAAAGGCGATTAATTTAATGAGACTTGTTCTTCTTTTAGCGATTGAGAGCTTTTAACTTGCGTTGACCTGCCTGACGAGAGGGCTTTCTGCTAAGCACAGGTTGACTGGCATTAAGTTTTTTAATATTTTATTTTGACTCAGACCTGTTATATTTGAGCGACTGTTTTTTCTACCGATTCAAGTTGTACACAACTTATTTGAATCTAAGAGATTAATTAAAAGCGAAAAAAACAATCGATGCGCGTGCTTTACTTCCTCAAAAAAGCCGCTCCTAAACAGCCCCTAGCAATAACAAAATATTCGCTTCTGAAAAAATTAGGATCAAAATGTTTGAATTAGCAACTGCCTTAGGGCTAAAGATACTACCGCTTTATATTACAATCGCACTGGGGTATCTCTTTTCACGTTATCTAAGAGGAGAGCGTGACGGTATAGCCTCTTTACTGATCTATCTGATTGGCCCCGTAGTTATTTTTATGGCTTCATACAAAGTGCAGTTAAATTTAGCTGTCATTATGCTGCCTATACTTCTTTTCCTCCTCAACAGCCTTTTGTCCCTTGGAACATTGAGAATAAGTAGAAACTTTTTCTCCGATAACACCAAAAATATTTTAGCTTTTTCGGCGGGAACTGGAAACACCGGATACTTTGGCATTCCCTTAGCCATTATGATTTTAAGTGAAGAGTTAGCAAATATTTATATTTTTACTGTGCTCGCATCCTTACTTTATGAAAGTACCGTCGGCTTTTTTGTGGTTGCAAAAGGTCATTACACAATCAATCAAAGCCTGATAAAAGTGGCTAAACTCCCCTCTATCTATGCACTTATTTTGGGATTAATTTTTAATATTTCACAGATTGAGTTAAATACAAATCTTCTTGATTATCTCGATTATTTCAAAGGCGCCTATGCCATTTTAGGCATGATGATGATAGGTATGGGCCTTAAAGGCCTGGCAAATGTCGGGATAGACAAAATGTTTATGACGTTTGCATTTACTATTAAATTTCTTATTTATCCACTCTGCGTTCTTATCATCATTTGGATTGATGCTTATTATTTTAATTTTTTTAATTCTGATCTCTATAAAGTAATGTTTCTTTTTGCGATTCCTCCCATGGCAGGCAATACCGTAGCAGTGGCATCACTTTTAAATGTTCACCCTCAAAAAGCAGCTCTGGCAGTGGTTATCAGCACAGCGATTTCTATTGTCACCATTCCGGTTATGATCGCCTTGTTTTTAGATACTTTTTGAGTATTGCTCGTCCTTCACTTATACGCGTATAAGAAGAATAAAAGCATTTTAGCCTAAATGGAAAAAGGCATGACATAAAATTTCCGTTTATATTGTTAGCCTCAAGTTGTTTAACTGCTTGAGGCTTTTTTATAGAAGTTTAAAATTAATGGGTTATATTACTAATCTTTGAGTCCCGTTATTATCACAGGTAATAAAACCAGCTAAAATTAACATTGAAACTTGCAGCAGTGAGGCCAACGTATTACAAAGCCAGTTTTTATCGGGAAAATCCCCGTTTAAATTAATATTTGGAAGATTTGTCCTGCTTTACAATCTGATTACTTTATTCATTCTTTTAATATCAAGTGATCGGATTTACTCTTCAACAACTTCCTATAATGGCCATTTAATAAGTTGTATTTGACAGGTTATAATGAAAATCGGTTGTCCTGTCTTTCTGATTGGCGAATGAACAATAACTTTATTACTTATCTCCTTAATCATAAATAATTCTTTAAGAGACTTTTGAGCAGCCCAGCGCTAAGGTCAAGAGCATTCAGTCAATTGATTAAGAGGTCTAAATTAAATCCCTTACAATCTATTTA
Organism: Psychromonas sp. MB-3u-54; assembly: GCF_002836415.1. Taxonomy (GTDB): domain Bacteria; phylum Pseudomonadota; class Gammaproteobacteria; order Enterobacterales; family Psychromonadaceae; genus Psychromonas. The sequence goes on from NZ_PJBP01000172.1 coordinate 26,084, forward strand.
CCCTATTAAATTGAGAGTCTTACACATGACAACACACTCACCTTCTACGACTAAAATCCTAATCACAGGTTGCTCAACGGGCATCGGTTATCATTGTGCCAAACACCTACAATCAATGGGCTATCAGGTGATTGCGACTTGTCGAAAACAGAAAGATGTCAGGAGATTGAACGATCAAGGCCTTACTTGTTTGCAACTCGATTTAGCAGATAGCCAATCAATCAAATCAGCGTTAGGGCAAGTTCTTTTAGAAACCCAAGGAAAAATCGACCTGTTATTTAACAATGGCGCATTCGGTCTACCGGGTGCCGTTGAAGATTTAAGCCGTGAAGCGATGGAGTATCAGTTTCAAACCAATGTGTTTGGTACTCAGGAATTGACCAATTTGGTTGTGCCTATTATGCGCAAGCAAGGTGGCGGAAAAATTATTTATAACAGCTCTATTTTAGGCTTTGCAGCAATGCAGTATCGTGGTGCATACAATGCCAGCAAATTTGCAATTGAAGGCTTTGCGGACACCTTAAGGCTTGAAGTTAAAAAAGATAATATTAAAGTGAGTTTAATTGAACCAGGAGCGATTATTTCTGATTTCAGAAAAAATGCCTTTGAGCAGTTTAAGCGTTGGATGCCTGAGCAAGGCAGCGCCCATCAAAGCAGTTATGAAGCCATGGTCGCTCGTTTAGAAACCGTTGGACCAAGCGCCCCCTTTACGCTAGGGCCTGAAGCCGTGACCAAATGTGTGCTGCATGTTTTACAAAAATCAAAGCCTAAAATTCGCTATAGAGTTACCGTACCCACTATCGCTTTTGCGTTGTTAAAGCGATTTTTACCGAACCGACTTTTAGATGTTCTACTTATTAAAGCGGGTGGAAACGGTAAACGTTAGTCTGCAAACGTAAATCATGGACATCCATTAAATTATGGACATAAATGGACGCTCCACATCTGTCCAGCTGTTATGGTAGAAGTTTAAAATTATTGCTAACCTCAAAATGTTGTTCTGTCGGCAAGTGAAAACACTTTAATCTTTTTATAAGATTAGATATTATAAGTCATAATAGCTAAAGCCTTCTTTGTTGAAGGCTTTTTAACTCTCATTTTCTATCCGTATTACAAGTGTGAATTGATGTTGTTTTTTCGTCGTAATCTATTTATTTGTTATCTGCTTGTAGTTGCCCTGCTAACATCTGTATTTGCTGTTGGATCAGCTAATAATTTTACTTATCCCAATGTTAGTAGTGCTTCCTTATTAAAAATAACCACACCAATACTCGCTTGTAAATACTATAATAAATTAGAAATCAGACAAAAATGTCGACAGGCATGGTATGACGTTATTAAAGCCATCAATATTAATTCAAAAACGCCCCAGAATTGCGAGCGCTTAATCAACGTTGTTACTCTATTTCCGGCAACAGCAGTTGCAAAACTGCACAAAGCACAGGCATTCTCTCGAGCATTAATTACAGAGGAGACAATGGGAAACCCACACTCATTCTCTGAAATATTATACCGCCCTCCAATCGGTTAACTTCTCCATTTTAAGAAATCTAATATGCTCACCAATCGGGAGCAAATCTCTGATTTGAAGAGATCGTAATAAAAAACACCAATACTTTGAGAGACAATAACCATGAAAAAAAATTTCGCACTCATTATCACTCTGCTGCTTAGCTTTGCAGCACACGCAGCTCAGTTTACAGAAGGCCAACAATATCAGGTACTCGATACTCAACCCTCTTCTCAGCCTGAAGTGACTGAATACTTTTCCTTCTTCTGTCCCCACTGTAACAAATTTGAACCTTTTATCAGACAGGTAAAAGAGCGGCTTCCTGAGAATGCTAAATTACAGAAGACGCACGTTTCATTTATGGGTGGCAGCATGGGCGTACCAATGGCAAAAGCTTATGCCACTATGGTTGTCCTGGAAGTCGAAGAAAAGATGATTCCTGTTATGTTTAGACAGATTCATGATCTTAACCAGACACCTCGTAATGAGAAAGAATTGCGCCAAATATTTATTGATAACGGTGTTGAAGCATCGAAATTTGATGCGGCCTTCAATGGTTTCGTGGTTGATTCGATGCAGAGACGCTTTGATAAAGATTTCAAAAATGCGGGGTTAAGAGGTGTTCCAGCAGTTATTGTGAACAATAAGTACCATCTTACTCCAGATAAAAGCATTAACTCTCAAGATAAGTATATGGCGTTGGTTAACTTCTTACTGAATAAATAACACCGGGCTGAGAAAGCTAGATGCACCGGTAAATTATATGGTGTATATGGCGTTGGTTAACTTCTTACTGAAGAAATAACACCGGTCTGAGAAAGCGAGATGCGCCGGTAAATAATATGGTGTATATGGCGTTGGTTAACTTCTTACTGAAGAAATAACACCGGGCTGAGAAAGCTAGATGCACCGGTAAATAATATGGTGTAGCTGCTGTTTTTAAACGTAGTTTTTAAGGCGGTCTTTAAACGCAATTATAAAGCGATTTAAGGCCGCTTTCCATTTCTTTGCGGCATCCATCTCAGCTAGATGTATTATTAATTGCAGACATCCATTAATTACAATGGCTAAACAATCATCAATTGCGGTCCAACTATTATTTTATTAGCTATCTGAATTTAGAATGCAATCGAATTAGGTACATCTCCAGTTTTTATAAATAGTTTGGAGTTATGAACGGTATAGGACATTAAGCATTATGTGTTATACGTCAGCCTAGCATAATAAATAACCCTCTGTTTTAATTGATCTTTTTTCTGTTGCAAAAGCATAATGACGGGAAGAATGAAGAAAAAAAAACAAAACACACTCGAACGAACTTTTACGCCAAGCAGTACGAGTATTATATTATCGTCCTACAGCGCTTTAGAACGCCTTAAATTACTTATATAACGACTCTTATAATAGCGTTTTTAATAATGCTAAAAAGCCCGGTAAGCATTAACAAACAACTTATCACCGAGCAGCCCCTCTTTACCCTAGCAGCGGCACTGACCGTTCCTATTTAGAATCAAAATTCGAGCTATTGCCTTTTACTAACCGCGATAGAAAAAAACAAATAAAACATGAAAAATAGATAAAACATACATGAAAAACAATAAGATGCAAAAACCCCCGAGGATTATCCAGCAACACTAAAAGAGCAATAACAATATCCGGAGGTACAAATATTCAGTCTTTTATGCCAAATAGAAAGTGCATAAAAATATACCCCTTACCTAAAAATCCACAACGCAGGGGGACATGTATTAACCAAGTCTGCAAGGACAGGATTGCAGGTAATCTCAAGTGTTTCGACACAAACAACTCAATCTTCTACACAAACAACTCAATCTTCTAATTAGAACACAAACATGCTCGAACGCTCACTTTTAGGCCTTGTACGTTTCATAAATGTTAAAATAACGTACATTTGCGCAATCTAAAAAAGTATCAATCTAAAATAAATGTTACATACCAAGGAATGGATTATGACCGAAAATAAACAACATACACTACTGGGGCAATGCATAGCCGAATTTATCGGAACAGGACTGCTGATATTTTTTGGTGTCGGCTGTGTTGCGGCGCTGGTATTAACAGGAGCAAGTTTTGGCCAATGGGAAATCAGTATTATGTGGGGTATGGGCGTTGCAATTGCTATTTACTGTACTGCTGGTGTTTCTGGTGCGCACATTAATCCTGCAGTTACCATTGCACTGGCAGCTTTTCACGGTTTTGAAAAAAGAAAAGTCCTGCCTTATATAATTGCACAGCTGGCAGGCGCATTTTGTTCTGCCGCTTTAATTTATGCTTTATACAGCAACCTGTTTACTGATTACGAAATAGCCCACGGCTTTTTACGCAGTAGTGAAGCCGCGTTATCAACTGCCGGTATTTTCTCAACCTACCCGCATCCGTCATTATCTATATTGGGTGCATTTTCAGTTGAATTTGTTATTACTGCCGTACTTATGTTTGCTATTTTAGCGCTCGGCGATGAAAGCAACGGTGCACCGCGCGGTGCAATGACCCCTATTCTGGTAGGCCTTGTCGTTGCGGTTATCGGTGGTTCTTTAGGCCCGCTAACAGGCTTTGCGATGAATCCGGCGCGTGATTTTGGCCCGAAGTTATTTGCTTACTTTGCAGGCTGGGATTTTGCTTTGAGCGGTGCAAAAGATATTCCTTACTTTATTGTCCCTATTTTAGCCCCTATCTTTGGTGCATGTTTCGGCGGCTGGGCTTATCCGAAACTGATTGCACAATATTTACCAGGTGCAGGTCACGGCTGCACTATTCCAAACCTGTGTGACGATGACGAAGCACAAGCAAGTGAAGGCCTAGTAGAGGCAAAAGCAGAAGCATAGTCATAGACGTTTAATTAACCAAGAAGTATGCAGACAAATTACAACTGAAAACTTATAGACAAAGGATAATATTATGACAGATAAAAAATACATTGTTGCATTAGACCAGGGTACAACCAGTTCTCGCGCCGTTATTCTTGATCACGATGCAAATATCGTCAGTGTTTCTCAACGAGAATTCACCCAAATCTATCCGCAGGCCGGCTGGGTTGAACATGATGCGATGGAAATTTATGCAACACAAAGTGCGGTATTAACTGAAACATTAGCGAAAGAAAGCATTCGCAGTGATCAAATAGCCGCTATTGGCATTACCAATCAGCGTGAAACAACCATTGTTTGGAATAGAGAAACAGGCAAGCCAGTATATAATGCCATTGTATGGCAGTGCCGTCGTACCGCTTCTATCTGTGAAACGCTAAAAGAACAGGAAGGTTTAGAAGAGTATATCCGTGAAAATACCGGTCTGGTGCTTGACCCCTACTTCTCCGGTACCAAGATTAAATGGATATTAGACAATGTTGAAGGCGCCCGCGAAGATGCTGAAGCAGGTAAGTTAATGTTTGGTACGGTTGATACCTGGTTAGTTTGGAAAATGACCCAGGGCCGCGTTTTTATAACTGACTATACTAATGCTTCCCGTACCATGCTGTTTAATATCAATACATTAGAATGGGATGAAAAACTCCTGAAAGCATTTGGCATTCCGCGCTCTATGATGGCTGATGTAAAAAGCTCATCTGAAGTTTACGGTGAGACCAACATTGGCGGCGTCGGTGGTACACGTATCCCTATTGCAGGTATTGCCGGTGATCAGCAGGCGGCTTTATATGGTCATATGTGTGTCAATAAAGGTCAGGCTAAAAATACCTACGGCACCGGGTGTTTCTTATTAATGAATACCGGTAAAGAAAAAGTAACCTCCAGCAATGGTCTGTTAACGACTCTGGGCTGTGGTCCGAGAGGCGAACCCGCATATGCACTTGAGGGCGCGGTATTTATGGGTGGTGCTTCTATTCAGTGGCTGCGCGACGAAATGAAATTACTCGCGGATGCTAAGGATTCTGAATACTTTGCCACTAAAGTTGATTCTTCAAACGGTGTTTACGTAGTGCCGGCATTTACAGGCTTAGGCGCGCCGTATTGGGACCCCTATGCACGAGGTACTATTGTTGGCTTAACACGCGGCGTCAATTCAAACCATATTATTCGGGCAACATTAGAAAGTATTGCGTACCAAACACGTGATGTGCTGGATGCAATGCAGGCCGATTCGGGTATTAAACTGTCGGCGTTACGAGTTGACGGCGGCGCTGTAGCGAATAACTTTTTAATGCAGTTCCAGTCAGATGTATTAGATACCACGGTTCAACGACCTGCTGTCACTGAAGTCACCGCACTGGGTGCCGCTTATCTGGCGGGTATTGCTGTCGGCTACTGGGATAGTTTGGAAGAACTGGCAGGTAAAGCTGTCATTGAACATTCATTCGAACCTCATGCGGATCCAATTAAACGTAAGCAGCGTTACAGTGGTTGGAAACGTGCAGTAAAGTGTGCGCAGGTATGGGCTGAAATGCACGATCAAGATTTTGAATAACGGCTATTTAGGAAAATATAAGTAGAAAACATCACTCATACTCATATCAAGAGTAGTAACCTACAAAAGAGTGTCATAAGACACTCTTTTGTATCATCAATCGGCCTCAAAACACATAATCCACCAGCCGAAGCCTGCCATATTAACGGCATTAAGATTTCGTCATTCGACATTCAATCGGATCGCCGATTATATCGCGTGTCCGCCTGTAGAAGCAGGCTTTAATCTCCTCTTTATTTCAATTCGAAACTCATACCCACTTATTATTTCATTAAACTGAAGGAGTTAAGTGCAGTTTCCCGAAGCAAACGACAGAGAATCATCGATCCCGTACAGAAAAATGAATATCTCAGTATCTATGACTTTGTTGGGCACTTTAAAGTAAGTCCTCAGACCATTCGCCGATATTTAAATGAACTGGCCGATGCAACGCCATCATAGTTGCGCAACTACCCCACTCCCTTTGGTAGAGTGTTTTTGCCTCTTCTACCTGATGCCTAAAGTTATTCCATCCTCCACTAACCTTAACAACTATATGTTCATCATCTTTAAATGCAAAATTGACCAAATAATAGTCTCTTAACCGTGCCCACACTTGCCCGATTGGATTTAGCTCTGGCGAATAAAGGGAAGGTACATAATAGCTAAATTATCGAATTGAATTACCTGACTTGTGCAATAAATTGGCGATGGAGCAGCCCGTAGGGTGCGCTCTGCGCAGAGCGCATCCTACGGATAACATAATAGCCACTCCATTAATTAACTTATCATGTCAATTCAATCCATTGAACAGAGTGTTTACATTCTTTCTAGATCACTGATAAAAATCTTCCACGCTCGGCTACATTTATGAATACCAAAGGTATTAATAAAGTGATCATATTTACTATTGAAATTTATCCTGACGGCTTTGTTAGCGTAAATTTTTCCTTTGAATAAAGTGATCATAAACTTAATGCTTTTGGTATAACTCACGGTTGAGCATACATAATTCGCCCCTAATGTGAGAGTAAATTTAGGTAATATATCTACAATTTATCTGCTGTTCACCCGCAGGGAATAGCGACATTATGAAACTAACAACCAATCTCTTATGAAATAAATTCAAATGGACATTCACCCTGAAAGTCCATTTGAATTTAAAAACAACAGCTTAAAAATGAAAAAACCGGCACAAAGGCCGGTTTAGTTATGATCATATCTCAGTTAATTAACCACCGATCAGATCTTTGTAAGCAATCGTTTTACCTTGTGGTTTTTCATTAGTTAACTTAGCTTTAGGTGCACCAGGTTGGCTTAACCAGAACTCTGGATCTTTCTCTGGATTAAGCTTAGGGCCACATTCACCTTGAGCATTAGCACGCTCTAAACGGCTCATTACTTTATCTTGAGCTGCGGCTAGACCATCCATAGCTTGTTGTGCTGTTTTTTCACCGCTAGCGGCTTCAGAAACATACTGCCACCATAATTGTGCAAGCTTAGGATAATCTGGCACATTTGTACCCGTTGGAGTCCATTGCTCACGTGCATCACTACGGTAAAATTCAACTAGACCACCTAACTTAGGTGCCAAATCGGTCATTTCCTGTGAATTCAGATCCGATTCACGAATAGGTGTTAAGCCAACAATTGTCTTCTTCAGAGAAACTGATTTAGACACAACAAATTGCGCATATAACCACGCAGCCTTACGACGGTCAACCGGTGTAGATTTTAAGAAAGTCCACGCGCCTGTATCCTGATAACCCACCTTCATCCCCTCTTCCCAGTAGGGTCCGAGTGGTGATGGTGCCATACGCCATTTTGGCGTACCGTCTTCATTTACTACGGGTCCAGGTTTAGTCATATCGGCAGTAAAGGCGGTATACCAGAATATTTGCTGTGCAATAGCACCCTGAGCGGGTACTGGTCCTGCTTCACCAAAGGTCATGCCAGGTGCTTCAGGTGGGGCATACTTGTCAAGCCATTCTACGTATTTAGCTGTTGCATACACTGCAGCAGGACCATTAGTTGCGCCCCCACGTGAAACACTTGAACCAACAGGATTACAACCTTCTACACGAATACCCCATTCATCAACCGGTAAACCGTTAGGAAGACCTTTGTCGCCCGCCCCTGCCATGGATAACCACGAATCCGTAAAACGCCATCCTAAAGAAGGATCTTTTTTACCGTAATCCATGTGCCCATAGACACGTTCACCATCAATTTCTTTCACTTTGACAGTAAAGAATTCGGCAATATCTTCATAGGCAGACCAGTTTAAAGGCACCCCTAACTCATAACCGTATTCGGCTTTGAATTTCTTTTTAAGATCTTCATCTGCAAACCAATCGGCACGGAACCAATACAAGTTTGCAAATTGTTGATCAGGCAATTGATAGACTTTTCCATCCGGGCCCGTCGTAAAGTCCAAACCAATAAAATCTTCTAGATCTAAGTCTGGGTTGGTAACCGCTTTACCTTCACCAGCCATAAAGTCACTGATTGGCACAACTTTACCGTAACGGAAATGGGTACCGATTAAGTCCGAGTCATTAACATAAGCATCATAAATATTGATCCCGGATTGCATTTGAGTTTGCAATTTTTCAACTACGTCACCCTCTTGAATCAAATCATGATTTACTTTAATACCAGTAATCTCAAAAAAGGCTTTGGCTAAGGTTTTAGACTCGTATTCGTGAGTCGTAAGCGTCTCTGAAGCAACATTTATTTCCATACCACGATAAGGTTTTGCCGCTTCAGTAAACCAGCTCATTTCCTCCATTTGCTGCTTTTCAGTGAGTGTTGATGGGGTGAATTCACTGCCAACCCAGTTTTGGGCAGCATCACTAAATTGATCGGCTATCGCCATACTACTGCATCCAGCAATCAACAAAGCAACACTCAAACGACCGAGTTTAAATACTGATTTTTTGTTATCTATCATTCTGTTCTTCCTTTTATTATTAAAAGTGCATAGTTTTACGGTAGGCACCCAATAGTGCCAGTAAACATCCTTAAGTAAGGTAATCGGTACTCTCTCTGTCATTTCACCCCCATTTCATTACAATAAACAGCCAAATTATGGCTATAGTTAACGGAACCGATAACGGCAACATTGTTAATCCTATGAACCCTAAATGAATAAATGCAGCACTCAATAAGCTGATAAAAATTCTATCTCCCCGGGTAGTTATAATCGGTAAAAAGCCTTTGCTTGCCACAGTAGGGCTTACTATTTCCCAACAAACCATGGTTAATATAATGCAGCCAATACCCACAAAAAACAGCGCCGAAGGCGTAGTCCAAGCCATCCATTCCATATTCTTCTCCTATACACGGCCAAGAGCAAAGCCCTTCGCCACGTGATTTCTAACAAACCAAATAACCACTACGCCAGGTAGAATAGTCAGTACCCCCGCCGCCGCTAATACTCCCCAGTCAATACCCGATGCGCTGACCGTACGGGTCATTACCGCTGCAATAGGTTTGGCGTCAACTGATGTCAATGTTCTTGCTAACAATAATTCCACCCAACTAAACATAAAGATGAAGAATGCTGTCACACCGATTCCGGAGCGGATTAAGGGAAGAAATATCTTCGCAAAAAACTTAGGAAAAGTGTAACCGTCAATATAGGCAGTTTCATCAATTTCACGCGGCACACCGGACATGAAACCTTCCAAAATCCAGACTGCTAAGGGCACGTTAAATAAGCAGTGCGCCAGAGCAACACCGATGTGAGTATCAAACAATCCCACCGATGAATAGAGCTGGAAAAATGGCAGCAAAAATACCGCGGGAGGTGACATTCTGTTGGTCAATAACCAGAAAAACAGATGCTTGTCGCCCATAAAGTTATAACGTGAAAAGGCATAGGCCGCAGGTAATGCCACCGTTAACGTAATAATCATATTCAGTGCTACATAATAGATAGAGTTAAGATAACCCGTATACCATGTAGGATCGGTAAAGATCGTCATGTAGTTGTCAAAGGTGAAAGTATCAGGCCAAAAACTCAAGCCACCCAATATCTCTGAGTTACTCTTAAACGACATCATTAACAGCCAGTAGATAGGCAATAGCAAGAATATAATATATACGCTAAGCCCCAGTGTTTTCTTCTTATTCATAAGTACATCCTTTGCGTTAATTATTTACTATCGCCATGGGTCATTGCGGTATAGAACAGCCAGCTGACTAATAGAATGATCAAGAAATAGATGATCGAGAATGCCCCGGCAGGTCCAATATCAAATTGCCCAACCGCCATCTTAGTTAATGCCTGACTTAAGAAAGTAGTTGAATTACCCGGTCCGCCGCCTGTTAATACGAAGGGTTCGGTATAAATCATAAAACTGTCCATAAAACGCAGCAGTACGCCAATCAGCAAAACACTTTTCAGTTTAGGTAATTGAATGTATCTAAATACCGCCCAGTTTGAGGCACGGTCAATGCTTGCAGCCTGATAATAGGCATCGGGAATAGCACGCAAACCTGAATAACACAATAAGGCTATCAGTGATGTCCAGTGCCAGACATCCATCAGAAGTACCGTAAACCAGGCATCCATTGGATTTGCGGCATAGTTATAATCCATGCCTAACGCATTAAGCCCCCAGCCAAACAATCCGATATCGGCACGCCCGAAGATTTGCCAAATTGTACCCACTACATTAAGCGGCACTAAGAGCGGCAGTGCTAATACCAGCAAGGTCACTACCGACCATTTACCGGCTTTGGGCATCATCAATGCGACCGCTATCCCTAATGGAACTTCAATCAGCAAAACGCTTCCCGAGAACACAAACTGGCGGACTAATGAATCCTGAAGACGTGAATTATTCAGGATCTCGCGGTACCATTCGACACCCACAAAATAACGGGTCGCCCCAAAAATATCTTGAATGGAATAGTTTACAACTGTCATTAAAGGCACAATGGCACTGAACGCCACCAATATAAATACCGGTAGAACTAAGAACCATGCTTTGTTGGATTTAGTTTTCTTCATTATGATCATCCTTGGCGACAAGAAATTCGTCGATATAAAGCATTAACCACTGCTCAGGGAAACTGATAAAGGCGTGTTCTTTAGGGACTTTCTGATCCTCCTGCAGACGCGCTTTAATCAAATGCTCACCTAATCTCAGGCTGACAATTTTGTAGGTACCCAAGTCTTCAACAAACTCGACTTCAGCCCGGTAAGCACTATCATCGGGGTCATCCCACACATGCACAAATTCAGGTCGAATACCCACCTTGAGGTTATTTGAATCGATCATTTGCAGAGCCTGTTTCTCCAGCTCATTGAGTGGAAATATTTTTTCACCTAAACAGACACCCTGCTCACAGCGCTTTACTTCCAAAAAGTTCATTCCCGGGCTGCCAATAAAATAACCAACAAAAGTATGGTTAGGCTGCTCGAACAGTTCGCGCGGTGTACCAAACTGTACTACCTGGCCTTGGTACATCAGGGCGATTTTGTCTGCAAAAGTAGAGGCTTCAAGCTGATCATGGGTGACATAGACCATAGTGGTCTTAAACTTCTGGTGAATCTGTTTCAACTTACGGCGCAGTTTCCATTTTAACTGCGGGTCGATAACCGTCAGCGGCTCATCAAACAAAATGGCCGATACATCATCACGTACCAAACCGCGCCCCATGGACACTTTCTGTTTTTCATCGGCGGTAAGATTGGCGGCTTTTTTCTTGAGTACCTCGGTCAGCTCAAGTATTTCTGCAATCTCGCTTACTTTGGATTGAATTTTGGCGTCGCCCGCGCCCATATTACGCAGCGGGAAGGCCAAGTTATCGAACACCGACATAGTGTCGTAGACCACCGGAAACTGGAAAACCTGAGCAATGTTGCGGTCTTGCGGTAGAATGTCATTAACTTTCACACCATTAAATAACACTTCACCATCGGAAGGTTTCAATAAACCGGAAATGATATTAAGCAGGGTAGATTTACCACACCCGGACGGCCCTAATAGCGCAAAAGCTCCTCCGTCATGCCACACATGATCCATCTCTCGGATTGCGTATTCTGGTTTTTCTGCATGTCTATTGTAACTATGCGCTAACGATTTTAAGTGAATTTCAGCCATGATAATTATCCTCAACTCTGCGGCTACATGCCTGGATTAAGTTGCCATCCTCATGAAATACATTGAGTTTATGGGTGGGTACATAAATTTTAATTTTTTCATCTACGGTATAGTTATGCACACCGGATAAATGCAGGACCATTTCAAAATGCGGATTACGCACGTGTAAAAAGGTCTCGGAACCACTTATCTCAGCGACTTCCACCTGAACTGAAATTTCCAGATCATCGTCATTTTTAGGTAATAAACTCAAATGGCTGGGGCGGATTCCAAATTGATAATCGCCTTCCTGCAGAGACTGAAGCTCACTGGTTCGCGGAAAATGAACGGTGTTATCAAAGGTGACTTCGGTTTTAGTGATACGCCCGGGAATCATGTTAATCGGCGGCTCATTAAACAGCGTCGCGGCGATCACGTTACAAGGCTTATGGTAAGTTTCGGCCGTTGGGCCGCTCTGAACAATCTGCCCTTCATGCAATATAGTGGTCGTGCCGCCGAGTGCCAGTGCTTCATTAGCCTCGGTGGTTGCATACACAGCAATGGTATTGCGCCTCGCAAATAATTCGCGCATCTCTTCACGCAACTCTTCACGCAGTTTATAATCCAAGTTCACCAGAGGTTCGTCAAAGAGAATAATATCGGCATCTTTTACCAATGCACGGGCCATCGCGGTGCGTTGCTGCTGCCCTCCCGACAATTCTAGAGGCATGCGCGAAAGAAAGGGGGTAATTTGCAACATATCGGAAATTTCTATCACTTTCTGTTTAATGACGGCTTCAGACTCCTTAGCTAAACGCAGCGGAGAAGCAATATTGTCAAATACGGTCATGCTTGGGTAGTTAATAAACTGTTGATAAACCATTGATACGTTGCGTTTTCGCACTGGCACACCGCTTACATCGAGCCCATTCACCAGCACTCGACCTGAAGTCGGTTTATCCAATCCGGCCATTAAACGCATCAAGCTCGTTTTTCCCGATAAGGTGCGGCCAAGCAGTACATTAAAAGAGCCTGATTCAAAAGTCAGGTTGGCATTATTGATATAGTACTGGCCATCTACTATTTGGGTTACATTTTCCAATGTCAGGGACATAGGCGATAATCTCCATTTTGATTAACAGTGAGACAAAAAATCATTTTCTGTGCAATTTGTCCAATTCTCATACTACAAAGCTAAATTCATGCCAACTTTTACAAAAAAACGTAACCGACTGATACTTAAAGTGAATAAAATTTTTTTCTTTTTTTTTGAAAATAAACAAACAGATTAATGAGCACTCTTGTTAACATAATGTGAACAGGATGTGAGTAAGTGTGAACAGATCACAGTAAAATGTGAACAGCTTGTAAATAAATATATTCATCTTCTACTCATTCACAGGCTAAAATTGAATAGGACGCTTATAGCAAAAAAATGATGATCTGAATTAATAAGGTCGGAATACTCATTTAAATCAATAGTTGAAGTGTTTTAAACTAATTGTTTCTGTTGGCATTAATCAATCGTAAGCATTAATTTTCGGGGGAAAGGCCCACTAAGAGGGGATTATTGTTAATATTTTTCCGTAACACGGTTACTTTCTCTTTGAAATATCCTTCTATTTCAAAGAGAAAGTATATTCATGAGCGTGATCCAACTCACTATTCAACTAAAAAAAACATAAAATATTTATAATGAGGCGATCTTAATCACAAATATTATAATTAAATACCCGCCAGATGTATTTGTACTCATTGCGTGATCAATGTAAATGTATTAATGCGCGTTTGTAATCATAATAGGCTCTTTTTCGAACATGAAGACGCAAAGCTTACAATGTTTTAATCGCGACAATGAAGAATAGGGGAGCAATAAAATGCCCACAAAACCAGTACATCATAGGACACATGAAGCGATGATAGTACAGTCCTGGCAACGCTGCCGAGAGTCCGGACTGACCCACAATTCAAAGCCAAATATTGAACGCCTAAGTGGTGGCTCGCTGTCTTCATTACTTGATGAGCATCATCGCCTTCTGACAACAACGCACAATGAAGTACTACCCTATTATGAAAACTTACTGCTCAACAGTAAGAGTCAGGTAATGCTGGCTGACCATCAGGGTTATGTGCTTGAAAATTGGGGTGATCAGCGCTTTAAGCGGGATAATCAAGAGATATTTACTCCCGGCAGCGGTTGGCAGGAATCCACATTAGGCACAAATGCAATAGGCACTGCGCTGAAAACCGGCAACATAGTGCAGATTGAGCGGGATGAGCATTTTTTAATTTCCAACCGTTTTATGACCGGTTCAGCGGCTCCTATTTTTGGTATAAACCGCGAGATGCTTGGGGTCATCGATATATCAACAGATACTTACCTGCCTGAATCACATACTCTGGGGCTGGTCAAAATAATGTCGCAAGCAGTAGAGAATCAACTGATTACCTCCCACTTTAAGAGTGAATATTTTATACTGCGCTTTAATACCAGCATCGAAAATATTGATAGTCAGTGGTCAGGATTAATCGTATTTGATGAAAATGGTTTAGTTATTTCAGCGAATCACCGAGCAGAAATCATGCTTGGCTGTGATTTAAAACTAGTGAATATATCGCATCTGTTTATGATTAATGTCAGTCAGTTAGTCAATCAACCCGAAGGTTTTCAGGTTCCATTAGTGACCACTCAACAATTCAGAGTACATGGGATAGTACATAAGCCCGTACAAGTAAAACCCCGAGCATTGGATTTTAGAACCGAGATTAAGCCTGAAAAGTCAGCCAGGCATGTATCGGATCAACACAAGTTTCTATTGGATGAGCTTAACCTTGGTGATCCCGTTATCGAGAAAGCAGTCGCCCAAAGCAAGCGCATTATTGACAAAGATATTCCTATTTTAATCTCCGGGGAAACGGGAGTGGGTAAAGAAGTATTTGTTAAAGCGATGCATTATTCAAGCCTGCGCAGCAAACAGAATTTGATTACGGTAAACTGTGCCGCTATTCCACAGGAGTTAGTTGAATCAGAACTTTTTGGTTATGAGAAAGGCGCATTTACCGGCTCAAGCAGTAAAGGTTATATCGGCCTAATCCGCAAAGCCGATAAAGGGACATTATTTTTAGATGAGATTGGAGATATGCCACTCAATGTTCAAGCGCGTTTATTACGGGTATTGCAGGAGCGCAGGGTTAATCCTCTGGGCAGCACCGAGTCCTATCCGGTCGATTTCAAACTTGTTTCTGCCACCAACTGCAATCTTAAAGAGTCGGTCGCAGCAGGCACCTTCCGTCAGGATTTATATTACCGGGTAAGCGGTTTAAATATAGAATTACCCGCACTCCGCCACCGGCATGACCGTCATAAACTGATTCAGTTTCTCCTTAACTATTACGCAGAAAACAAACAGTCTGCCGGGATCACAGAGCGCGCCATGGAGAGCTTTTACCGTCATCCCTGGCCGGGTAATATTCGTCAATTGGTCAGTGTGATTCAAATTGCGCAGGCAATGTCAGATAATGAAGCGATTGACTTTGAGCACCTCCCCGATGATTTTTTTATTGATATGGAAGCAGATGAAAGTCATGATCAGCCTTTAATTACCAGACCGGAAAATAAATCACCGGCAGACGATACAGATTCGAACAAAAACGACATAGTGGCGTTATATCAGTCGCTTAATTGTAATATTTCAAAAACCGCAGCAAAGTTATCCGTGAGCAGAAATACCGTTTATAAACGCCTGCGTGAGAGTGGTTTTAAATAAAATCATAATGACCTTAGGCTCCCAGCAAGTTGCTTTCCCCTTATTTAGGCCCTACCACTATTCTTTTAATCAATCGGCGAAAGTACAACTTCCACACTGGGATTATAAATTTTCAGGACAGTGATTAAGGCCAATTGCAGTGTTTTTCCTACAATGACTTCTCATTGCTGCGGATTACCGGGATAGTTTGAGGTAAAGCTGAAGGTTTAGTCATTCGAAATCTAATCGAATCGCTCATCATATCGAGTGTTCGCGTATAAACGTGGGCTTTAATATCCAATTACTTTCAATTCGAAACTAATAACCATCATATCGCTCAGCAACCTTGTTATTTCATTGCTATTCATTACCGTCACGGTAAACTTATTTCATTGGAGTTAGAGGATTAAATACAGAGAACAAGGAGCAGTATTTCGTGAAGCAAACTACCAGACATCAGAAAATCATCGATCTTGTACAGAAAAATGGCTATGTAAGCACCGACGACTTTGTTGAGCACTTTAAAGTAAGTCCTCAGACTATTCGCCGAGATTTAAATGAACTGGCCGATGCAAATAAAATACGTCGCCATCATGGTGGCGCAACGACCCCACTCAGCTCGATCAATACGGCTTATAATACCCGCAAAGCCATGCAGCTAAACGAAAAAGACAGCATTGCAGAAGCCTTGGTAAAATACATACCTAACGGTGCAACACTGTTTATTGATATCGGTACGACACCGGAGTCCATTGCGCGAGAATTAGCAAAAACGCACAAAGATTTACAGATTGTGACCAATAATATCAATGTCGCGTTTATATTGATGGGTAATGAGGATTTTAAAGTTATCCTGGCCGGGGGGGAAGTGCGTAATAAAGACGGTGGTATCGTCGGTGAGGCGACTTTAGATTTTATTAAACAGTTCCGTTTGGATTTTGGTATTTTGGGTATCAGCGGGATTGATTATGATGGTTCGTTATTAGATTTTGATTATCATGAAGTACGGGTTAAAAAAGCCATTATAGAAAACAGCCGCAGTGTCTATCTGGCGGTTGACCATACAAAATTTGGCCGTAATGCGATGGTTAACCTTGGTAATATAGCAGAAATAGATATGCTAATTACCGACCGGCCGCCGCCGAAAGAAATTACTGCATTATTAAAAGCGCACAAAATTCCCTTTGAAGTGGTTCCAGATGAGCGTTAAAAAAATAAGCACTTATCATTTTGATAAGTGCTTATTATTAATAAGCAACCTGAATCACTTTTTTTGTGTCTTTAAAAAGTTAACCACACGATCCGGAAAATCACTAAAGACCCCGTCTACGCCGGCTTTATTATAGAAAATATCTAAGAAACCTTCAAAATCCTGAGCATACTCCGGAATTTGTCCTTCATCTATCCTGAAGGTATAAGGGTGAACCTGCATGCCGGCCTGATGTGCATCCTTAACAAGAGAGGTGAATATTAACTTCCCTTTTTCTGATTCTGGCGCAACGACCATAGGATACCAGGGACCTACACCATCCGCATATTCTGCTATTTTTTTCATCGCACCAGGCTTAAACATCCAGTCATAGTCATAAGCAACAGGTTTACCATCGACATACGTCATGGTTTCACCCCAACTTGTTTCGGCCATTAACTGCACTAACTTGATGTCCATAGACAATTTTGGAAGCAGCTCATATTTAACACGTTTTAACTCTTCTGGATCAAAAGACTGAAAGTAGACTAAATCAGTTTTGCTGGTATAACCGTATTTTTTAAGCACCTTTAATACTGCCACACTAATGTCTTTACCTTCTTGTCGATGAAACCAGGGCGCTTTAATTTCAGGATAGATACCGATATTCTTACCCGTGCTTATATTTAAGCCCTGAATCATTTCGATCTCGTCTTCTAAAGTATGTACCTTAAAATCAGATTTCCAGATTGGAAAACGCTGTGCATAAACCGCCGTTTGCTCTCCATCCTTAATATTAAATGCTTCAGTCATTTTAAGACCTTTGATTTCTGCCAAAGTGAAATCGATAGCGTAATATCTGCCGTCTTTACGTTTACGATCAGGGTATATATCTGCGACATTAGTAACACGATCCAGATAATGATCATGCAGTACCACTAAGAAATCATCTCTGGTCATCACCACATCTTGTTCAATGTAGTCAGCGTCCATGGCATAAGCCATCGATTTAGCTTCCATACTATGCTCTGGAAGATAACCGCTGGCACCGCGATGGGCGACAACTATTTTTTCAGCGTGAGCAAAACTTGCTGCTGATGAAATCATCAGTAAACTCAGGAGCATTTTTTTCTGATTTAATAACTGTTTTAACATAGTTTCATTATTCCTTATGATTAAATATATAAGTCTGCTCAGACACTGCAGCCTAACTTTTTATAAGCCATTCTAACTAGGCACTATAAAATTTTATTAATTGAGGCGGGTAAAAAACATTGAATCCGGATCTGACTATTAATAGTAAGATCCGGATGCTGATTAAATAAGAAAAACCTTTCGCAGCTTATACAGCGGCAGGAACCAGTTCTTCAGCTTCCCTATCAAGTTTGCGCTGTGCGTGTACCTTATTTTCACCGAACATCGCCAGTGTAAAGAACACAATAGATAACCCGCAGGAGATAGTTAACATTAAGAAACCACCATCCCAGCCGAAATGATCAACGGTATAGCCTAAAAGAGCATTCGCTGCTACAGCGCCGCCAAGGTAACCGAACAGACCGGTCAGACCCGCCGCTGTACCAGCCGCTTTTTTCGGTGCAAGCTCAAGTGCATACAAACCAATTAACATAACCGGACCATAGATTAAGAATCCGATAGCCACTAAAGCAAACATATCAACCATAGGGTTACCAGCAGGGTTAAACCAGTAAACGAAAACAGCAATAGTTACCAGTACCATAAATAAGATACCGGCAGGTGCCCGTCGTCCTTTGAATAATTTATCCGACATCCAGCCGCATAATAATGTGCCGGGAATGCCTGCCCACTCGTATAAGAAGTAAGCCCATGATGATTTATCAACCGAGAACTCTTTTACTTCACTTAAATAAACCGGTGCCCAGTCGAGTACGCCGTAACGGATCATATAAACAAATGCATTAGCGATTGCGATATACCATAAAAGTTTATTCTTCAAAATATACTTAAAGAAGATCTCTTTAGCACTTAATTCCGTCTCAAATGACTTAGTATAATTTTCAGGATAATCGTCTTTATATTCTTCAATGGCTGGTAAACCACAAGATTGCGGCGTATCGCGCATGGTCAGGAAGACAAAAACAGCGATAAATAAAGCAAACATTGCCGGCACATAAAATGCGGCATGCCAGTCATCATTAAAGGCCCATAAACCTAATAAAAATAGCGGTCCAATCAAGCCTCCACCGACGTTATGCGCCACATTCCAAACCGAAACAAGACCGCCGCGCTCTTTATGAGACCACCAATGAACCATCGTTCGTCCGCAGGCAGGCCAGCCCATTCCCTGAAACCAACCGTTCAAAAATAAAAGGATAAACATCGCTGTGATACTGCCCGTCGCCCAAGGCATAAACCCAAAACAAAGCATAACCAAAGCCGACATCACTAGACCGGCTGCCAAGAAATAACGCGGATTAGAACGGTCCGATACACTCCCCATTAAAAACTTCGATAAACCATAAGCAATGGAAACGGCTGCCAGCGCCACACCAAGATCACCACGGCTGTAGCCATATTCTTCAATCAAAAACGGCATTGCTAAAGTGAAGTTTTTACGAACCAAATAATAACCCGCGTAACCGATAAAAATACTTAAAAATAGTTGCCAGCGCAGGCGTTTGTATATTGGATCAATCTGCCCTTCAGGCAGACGCTCAATATGTGCGACGGGTTTAAATAAACCGAACATAAACGGTTCCTCAATGTAATTAGCGAGTGTATTTTGAGCAATCGAACCAAAAAAAAAACAATAAAAAAAGCGTTTCCGCTCACGATAGTTTCGTTATCACGAATTTATCACACTATCATCACAGATATGAACAGATAAATCCATGAAGTCGATCACAAACGAACATCCAATGAAAAACAGGATCTTTTTAAACCTAGCCACTTAAAATAAACATTTAATTATTATTAACAATAAGATACATGGAAAAATAAATTTTAATCTAGTCATTAAAAAATTCAGAAAGCCAAAAAACATCACTCAACACAGCTTAAATATAAAAATAAAATCTCGAAAGAACACCAAAGGTTCGTTCTCGAAAATAAAAAGGCTTTACACTATAAATGATCTAAACTTGCTTTATATTCCCGATAATGTTCGTTCGAGCCCCATTAAATAAAGAAGAAGATCTTAATATGCATAACGACAAGCAAAAACAGGAAAACCCACAAATTTTAGATCTGCTTGTTGTTGGTGGCGGCATCAATGGCGCAAGTATTGCCACAGATGCTGCCGGCAGAGGGTTAACTGTCGGATTATATGACGGCGGCTGATTTTGCTTCAGCAACTTCATCTGCAAATTCCCAGCTGGTTCATGACCGTTTACGTTATTTAGAACATGATCAGTTTCGTTTGGTCTCTGAAGCACTGTCAGAACGGGAAGCCATACTAAAAAAACGCCCCATATTGTTAAAGCAATGCGCTTCAGTTTACCGCATTGCCCCTTTTTACGTCCGGCCTGGATGATTCGTATTGGCCTGTTTTTATATGATCACCTGGGTAAGCGGACAATCTTAGACTCAAGCCGGCAGGTTAACCTGGCTGAATCAGGTCTGATGACAAAAGAGATCACTAAAGGTTTCGAATATTCAGACTGCTGGGTTGATGACGCGCGGATGGTTATTCTTAATGCAATGTCGGCCGAGTCAAACTGCGTCGGGCTGAAAAAGTGCAGCGGGTCGATGGTTTATGGCTGGTGACCATAATTAATGAAAAGACCAACACCCGTTTTCAGCGTAAAGCATGTTCGATCATTAAGGCGGCCGATCCATGGGTTAAACAGTTTTTCGATGACGGCCTGAGAATTTAATCGCGCAACACAATTGGCTCAGCAAATCGTTATCTCATTCAGTTTGGAACCTTAGCGTGGCAGTTATTCGATGGCTGTACATCAGAAGCTGATTTTGGCGTTTATTTCGGCAACGGCTTATACAGCTGGGAAGGCGATTATTTTATTGCCAAGGAATTTGCTAAAACTGCAGAAGATATTTTATGGTGCAGAACTAAACTGGACCTGTACTTAAGCACAGAACAACAAGTTAAAGTGACGGCTTATATTGACGAAAAGGTTCAAAAAAATACCGCTTAAATTTCCTGCGGCCAGTTAACAAAATACGGTAATAAAAATGCTGTAACAGCTTATTTAGAAAAGGATAAGCAGTTATCAGTCAGAGCGCTAACACATATAAAGCCTATCTAAAGGTTAATATTTTAGGACCCGGTAAATAATGCGGTGTACTGCGGTTTTTAAAGATTATCTTTAAGATGGTTTTCAAACGCAATCATAAGCGATTTGAAGCCGTTTACCAATTGCTGGTCAGCGTTTCCATTTCTTTGACGCACCCACCCTATCTAACGCAATACCCCACAGTTAAATCTGAATACTTGATGATCCGGACATTCTTTCGGACATAGTAACTATTTTAATACAGCTCTCTGCAAACTCGCAGATCGTCAAACGAGGATCCTGCAGATCCTGACTGACTTGATGTCCGCACCCCGTATCAATAAATAATTGTTGCCCCTTTAAAAAGGATTTATTGACGGGTGTGTGGCCGGAGACAATAAAATCAACGCCTGCAAAAAATCGCTGGTAATCATTTTTAACACAGTCTCTTCCCCACAGCAGTTCATTATAATCCTCACTGCTTATCTCTTTTTCATTAACAGGCCATTTATCAAAGGGATATTGAGCATGAATCACACCAATCTCTCCAGCACCAGTTGCTACAGTCAGCGTTAAGCTATAGTTTCTTTCCACAATGCGCTTTGCTCTTTTCCGTTGTTCCTCATTTAACGCCTCCCACCAAACGCCGCCATTTAAATACCAGTTAATTTTGTTATCAGGATTATCGTCTCCCATTTCCAGTAAAAATTGCTCGTGGTTACCGATAACGGGAATAAACCATTCTTTTTCCGCCAGTTTCAGGCACTCAAAAGAAGCTTCTCCCCGGTCAATCAGATCGCCCACCGAGAATAATCGATCCACACTCGAATCAAAGTTAATCTTCTTAAGAGATTGCATCAAAAGTGAATATTTTCCATGACTATCTCCGACAAAAAAATCTCGTCCAGCACTATTGCAGGAATAATAACAATGAACGGCGAAATTAACGTTATTCAACATTTGCTCTCTCCTTGCATTCTGCGCGCAATGACCTCTTTATTTTAGTGCAAACGGCAACAAATAAATCCAATCAGAAATACAGTGAGGTAAGAATAGTGAAAATTAAGGTGCTCAGTAAGGATAGGACGGGAGAAAATAAGTTGAATAAATGCATTCATATTAAATGAGCGCATCAACACAAAAAACAATTTTATCTAATCAACACAGAAATATTACTGCTTATGTTAATATCAGTCATTATTCCAAATCAAATTTAATTATCGCGAGCATCTTTATGCAAGAATCTTTATTACGACGCGCTACCGATATCTGCAAACAAAAACGAATCAGATTCACGCCAATACGCCAACAGGTGTTTCTCCTGATGGCTGAACAAAAAGGAGCGGTAAGCGCCTATGATTTGCTGGAACGATTAAAACAGCATGAAGCAAATGCTAAACCGCCGACTATCTATCGCGCTTTAGAATTTCTGTTAGAGAACCATTTTATTCATCGTATTGAATCTTTAAATGCTTATCTGATGTGTGCTCATTTTGGCTGTGAACACCCGATGCAGTTGTTGATTTGTGATAGTTGCAAAAAAGTAATTGAATTAAGTGATCCTGTTATTGATGATGCTTTTGCTCAGCAGGCTACACAATCTGGTTTTCAAATCACCAATAAGGTCTTAGAAGTTCACGGATTTTGTGCTCAATGCCAGCGCGCTTCAGCGATTGAAGTATAATAATAACCGGGTTTAGCAGCACACTTTATTCAAAGCAAAAAAAAACCCCGTTACAAAAAATTGTAACGGGGAAAACTAAGGAAGTAACTATGAATTTAACTAATTCATAAGATTAGTCAACGGCACTTCGATTAAGTTCATAGGATTTCAAAAAAACTTCAAAAATATTAGTTAATGCGCCTCGTCCCAATTATCACCCACACCCGCATCGGCAATCAGTGGCACATCTAAATCAGCGGCTTTCGCCATAATGGCTTGAATCTCTTTGGTGTAAGACTCAACTAACTCTTCTTTAATACTAAAAACCAATTCATCGTGTACCTGCATTAACATCTGTACGCTGCCTGGACTCTTTTGTGCAATCCAATCCGCCATGTCAATCATCGCTTTTTTAATGATATCGGCAGCAGTCCCCTGCATCGGCGCATTGATTGCAGCACGCTCGGCCGCTTTTTTAAGCATGCCATTACGCGATTTAATATTAGGCAGTTGCAGGCGGCGGCCTAAAATCGTTTCAACATAAGATTTTTCATTAGCCAAGCTGCGCGTATCTTCCATATAGGTAAGCACCCCAGGATAGCGATTGAAGTACTTATCCATGTATAACTGTGCTTCGTGACGACCAATATTAAGCTGTTTAGCCAAGCCAAATGCACTCATGCCATAAATAAGACCAAAGTTAATCGCTTTAGCGCTGCGCCTTTGCTCCGTAGTAACCTCATCTAAGGGCACCGAAAACACTTCTGAAGCCGTTGCTTTATGAATATCTTTGCCCGCTGAAAAGGCGTCTAGCAGCCCTTTGTCCTGTGAAAGGTGAGCCATAATGCGTAATTCAATTTGGCTGTAATCGGCGGCCACAATTTTATAACCGGGTTGGGCAATAAAAGCCTGACGGATACGGCGTCCTTCGGCGCTGCGAATGGGGATATTTTGCAGGTTTGGATCGGTTGAGGATAAGCGCCCGGTGACAGTGACGGCTTGCTGATATGAGGTATGCAAACGTCCGGTTTTTTCATTAACCATTTTTGGCAGTTTATCGGTATAGGTCGATTTTAATTTACTTAAACCACGATGCTCAATAATTAATTTGGGCAAAGGATAAGTTAAGGCCAATTCTTGTAAGACCTCTTCGGCTGTTGATGGCGCACCTTTGGGTGTTTTCTTTAAAACCGGTAACGCCAGCTCATCATAAAGAATGGTCTGCAGCTGTTTTGGTGAACTCAAATTAAAGGGTTTACCTGCCTCTTCATAGGCTAAGGCTTCAAGCTCCAATAAGCGTTTACCTATTTCAGCACTCTGCTTAGTCAATAAATCACTATCAATCTCAACACCACCACGTTCGACGTTGGAAAGAACGGTTAATAAAGGTAATTCAATATTATTAAAAACAGATAACAACTTAGACTCAGCTGACAATTGTTCAAATAACTGTAAATGTAAACGCAGGGTGAGATCTGCATCTTCGGCTGCATAGGGCGCAGCTTCTATAATACTGATTTGATTAAAGGGAAGCTGCTTTTTACCTTTCCCTGCGATTTCTTCAAATGAAATACATTGATGACCAAGATATTTCAGCGCCAGCGTATCCAGATCATGTCGCCCGGTGCTATCAAGGACATAGGATTCAAGCATAGTATCAAACTTGATACCTTTTAATTCAATACCGTGATTGAGCAATACACTGCGATCATATTTTAAATTTTGGCCGACTTTTTTAAATTTGTCACTTTCTAATAAGGGTCTTAGTTTTTCTAAGGTAGTCGTTAAATCTAATTGCTTGGGCGCATCAATATAATCATGATCCAGCGGTAAATATGCCGCTTCGATAATAGGCTGATCGTCACTATCGGCATTGCTTTGAACAGCAAAAGAGAGACCTACTATTCTGGCCTGCATGTAATCAAGGCTGGTTGTTTCTGTATCAAAGGAAAATAACTCCGCAGCTTCCAATTTGGCAATCCACTGGGTTAATTGCCCCTGCGTATAAATCGTTTTGTAACCGCTGCGATCAATGCTGGAGGTTGCGGAGTTAGCAGCGGCAGTGCTAGTCGAACTAGTCGCAGGGCTGGAAACAGCACCTTGATGGTTAACCATACTGCCATTGTCTAACAGGGCAGATAACCAGCGCCTAAACTCCAATTGTCCGAAAAGTTTAATCAATGCATCCGTATCTTGCGCTTTAGGCTTAAAGTCATCATAACTTTCGCATAATTCAACATCGGTTTTAATGGTGGCAAGTTGGTAGGAAAGCCGTGCCATCGCTTCATTGTCCTGCATCTTTTTAGCCATGGTTTTACTGCCACGGAAGCCGAGAGCTGCCAATTTTTCTAGATTTAGGTAAATATCATCCATCGAGCCCAGCCCCTGTAACATAGCCAGAGCCGTTTTTTCGCCGACACCCGGTACACCGGGAATATTATCGACCTTGTCTCCCATTAAGCCAAGGTAATCAATAATCAATTCAGGCGGAATACCAAATTTTTCATTAACGCCTTGCACATCAAGCACGGTATTAGTCATGGTATTGATCAATAGCGTATTCGCATCAACCAGTTGTGCCATATCTTTGTCACCGGTGCTGATTAAGGTGGTGATCCCCCGTGCACTTGCCTGGCGGGAGAGCGTACCAATAACATCATCGGCTTCAACACCCGGGATAGTTAAAATAGGCAGACCCATCGCCTTAATAACTTCATGTAAAGGCTCAATTTGAATGCGTAAATCATCGGGCATACTGGGACGGTTAGATTTGTACTCAGTGTACATATCATCTCGAAAGGTTTTTCCCTTCGCATCAAAAACCACCACAACATGGCTGGGATTAAATTGTTTTAATAAACTTTGCAGCATGTTAACCACGCCATAAACAGCCCCCGTAGCTTCTCCTGCAGAGTTGGTTAAATGTGGAGGTGAAAAAAAAGCGCGATAGAGATATGAAGAACCATCAACAAGGATAAAAGGATTTTCCGGAATAGTTGCCATCGGATTGTTACCAAAATAAAAGAGAAATTAGTTTTGATTATACCGATCCGCTGAAAACTTGGAAGTGCCGGTATCGGTTACGCGCTAAGTAATCGCAAATGCAGGTGAGAATGGTTCAATCGATGAGCCGTTAATTTATTGACAAATTCATCAATAAATTTTTATTGTTAATAAGTTTGCGCATAATTATTCTCCACTAAGCGTTTTTTGTTGAGCGAAGACTTAAATATCTACCGGTAAATGTAAGTGCTTGTTCACTTTTCCTGCAGAAATGTCTGTGGATAACTCTGTGAGTTGTTTTACACTAAATTTAAACTGTCACAACAGGGAAATTAAAAATATTTATTTTCAATATGTTACACATTGAGTATGACAAAAATAGGCACATAAGGAATTTTTCGATATGTGCATAACAGAAATGTTTTTTAGTTGAGGAACGCTCGATCACTTTATATGGTTACTGACCGGATTTGCGTACATTTTTAATACTATTTCTTGTAACTCCGGTTTAATACCCTGTAAGCGGGCATGAAAGAGCTCCTGAGCAGCACTATCAATAGAAGGTAAGTCTTGCTTGGCGGCAATAAAATTAGAGGAGTGTAAATGATAATTTTTATAAATCTGCCGATCGATTTCCTGTGCAACTGCCTCTGCATCGCTAAATTCTCCCTTTAGCGGCTCTCCGAAAGCCACATGAACTCGCCCTTTTTGCCCGGTAATGCCTCGGACAATACTTTCAATATCTTCATATTTTGATTTTTTATACTCGCCAAATTGCGCTTTGTCATATAGTTCCTGCGCCTTTTGCTGATCACAGGGGTCCAATTCATAGGAAATTGCAACGGGCACAATATTCAACTTATTGATATAATCTGAGAAATCTATTTTTTGTTTTTTACCGTTGACGTAAAACATTTTAATAATAGCAGGCTCAGTTTTATCAAAACCATCCTTTGCCCGCCCTTCTCTTTGCGCAATCCAGATATTACTTTCACCCTGTAAAGAGCTAAAAATATAATCAGATAACTGCGCCAGTGATTTCATCATTTCACGTATACCCGAAACGGAACGCTGCACAATAAAACTTTTGTTCATGCGCATCAAATCGGAAACATAAGGTTTGCTTAATAGATTATCTCCAATAGCAACACGCACGGTTTTAAAATCTTCTGAATATAAAGCCCAATTTACAAAGGCCGGATCCATTGCAATATCTCGATGATTTGAAACAAAAAGATAATTTTGGGCCGGGTCAATTTTATCAAGGCCAGAATAGGTAAAGCCAGTTGTCGTCGATGCGATCATGTGTTCCATATAACCGCCAACCACTTTTTGCATCTCATCAATGCTATTAATTCCGCCCCATTTATATAAAAAATAACGGCGTAATAAAGGTTTTAATAAAAATCCCATAAATTTAGCAATTTTAGAAAAACGGAAGCTGATAATGGCATTAATAAATTCATCATTTTTAATAACGCGTTGAATGGCAGGTTGAATTTCATCATCGTTATAAGGACGGATATCTCTAAATTTATCGACTTCGTTGGGCATTTTCATACTCTCTATAAAATATATCGGCGCATTTTACCTTCTTTTAAAGGCTTCAGCGAATTTAATTAAATAAGAGAGGCAGTTAAGTCTGGCGGAGATGCGGTATCTCAAAAAAATGGAATACCGCTAACACTAGAAGGCAACAATAAAGTGACTGGATAAATCAAATGAAGGCAAACGCATCTCCATAGATATGCTCAATCAACGCACCTTGTTTGACAAAATCTTCCCGAGCAATTTTTGCCATTTCAAATCGGCCAACGACATAGATATCAAAGGCACTTAAATCTTTAAATTCATTCAAAACAGCTTGATGAACATAACCCTGATGACCTTGCCACTGCGCTTCAGGCAGCTCAATCACCGGATGAAAGTGGATGTTTTTATGATCGTTTGCCCAACCACAAGCCTCATCTGCAAAATAAAAATGCGAGTATTCTTTCACTCCCCAGTATAGATAAACCGGATTTTCTAATTGCAGATCAACAATTTGCTCTAACAGAGATTTTACATATGAGAAACCTGTTCCCCCTGCCACCAAAATAATCGGCCGCTTCGAGTTTTCACGTAAATAAGCAACACCATTGCCAATCTCAGCATCAACTACGCCTTCATTTTGCATTTTTTCAATAACCTGCATGGCATAGTTGTTGTCGGGTGTCGCCCCTATATGCAACTCAATTTGATTTCCTGTTGGTGCGTTCGCTATTGAAAAATGACGTTTATCATTTTCCCCCATCACAATTGAAACGTATTGTCCGGCCTTAAAAGAAACGGGCTCAACGGGTTGTAAAAATACGCGGTATAAAAAAGTATTTAACTTTTCGATGGAAGTGATCTTACAAGTAACAGGTTGCATTAATCTCTCTTTTTATAATAGGTCCCAGAAAAACAGGAATGTAACAAAAAAATAACATCCAGATTATGACAGGATATCTAAGTCTTGCCAAAGATCATCTATTTTTTCTTTTACTTTTTTATCCATTAAAATAGGTGTTCCCCATTCCCGGTCCGACTCTCCAGCCCATTTATTGGTTGCATCCATGCCCATTTTTGAGCCTAATCCGGAAATGGGAGAAGCAAAGTCCAGGTAATCAATGGGTGTATTATCGACCAATGTGGTATCTCGGGATGGATCCATACGTGTCGTAATCGCCCAAATCACATCATTCCAATCACGCACATTGACATCATCATCACAAACAATAATAAACTTGGTGTACATAAACTGACGTAGGAAAGACCAAATGCCGAACATCACTCGCTTGGCATGACCCGGATAACTTTTTTTAATCGAAACAACCGCCATACGGTATGAACAACCTTCCGGTGGCAGATAAAAATCGACAATTTCGGGAAACTGCTTTTGTAAAATAGGGACAAATATTTCATTAAGCGCGACACCTAAAATTGAAGGTTCATCGGGCGGACGTCCCGTATAAGTGCTCAGGTAAATAGGATTTTCGCGATGCGTCACATGCGTCACTGTCATTACCTGGAAATCGTCAACTTCATTATAATAACCCGTATGGTCACCGTAAGGGCCTTCTGGCGCTTCCTCTCCAGGCTGCAGATAACCTTCTAATATTATTTCAGCCGTTGCTGGAATATCAAGATCATTGCTTATGCTTTTTGCTACTTTAGTGCGCGAGCCGCGTAATAAACCCGCAAAGGCATATTCTGACAAAGTATCAGGGATAGGAGTTACCGCACCTAAAATGGTGGCCGGATCAGCACCTAAGGCAACCGAAACAGGAAAAGGTTTACCCGGATTAACTTCTTGCCACTCGCGAAAGTCAAGCGCCCCGCCGCGATGCGATAACCAGCGCATTATTATCTTATTTTTCCCTAACAACTGCTGGCGATAAATTCCTAAATTTTGACGCTTTTTATAGGGACCTTTAGTGATGGTTAAACCCCAGGTAATCAAAGGTGCAACATCACCCGGCCAACAGGTCATAATAGGCAGTTTAGTTAAATCAACCTGATCACCTTCCATAATCACCTGCTGGCAAGCCGGTGAGCGCACTTTTTTGGTCGGCATATTTAACACTTGCTTAAATATTGGCAGTTTTTCCCATAACGATTTAAACCCTTTGGGCGGCTCAGGCTCTTTTAAATAAGCCAACCATTTCCCAACTTCTTTTAAAGCTGCAACGTCATCCTGGCCCATCGCCAATGCCACTCGCTGGGTTGTACCAAATAAGTTAGTCAGAACAGGAGTATCAAAACCTTTCGGATTCTCAAATAAAAGAGCGGGCCCACCTGCACGTAAAGTGCGATCTGAGATTTCCGTCATTTCTAAGTGAGGATCTATCTCTTGTTTAATACGTTTTAAAAGTCCCCGCTCCTCGAGTTGCTCGATAAAGTCACGTAAATCATCAAATTTCATAAGGGATCCAATTTATAATGGAAAAAAAACAAAAAAAAACGCTACTTAAAAGTAGCGTTTTTTCGCAATAAAGCTGATTATTTTGATTTTTGGTTTTTCATTGCGTCAAAAAAGTCATCATTTGTTTTGCTTAGACCAAGCTTATCAATCAAGAACTCAGTTGCACCTGTTTCACCCATTGGATGTACAATTTTACGTAAAATCCACATTCTTTGTAATTCATCGGACTTAGTAAGTAATTCTTCACGACGAGTACCTGAACGCGTAATATCAATAGCAGGATAAACCCGTTTTTCAGCCAGTTTACGGTTCAGATGAATTTCAGAGTTACCGGTACCTTTAAACTCTTCATAAATAACTTCATCCATTTTAGAGCCAGTATCGATCAGAGCAGTCGCAAGGATAGTTAAACTGCCACCCTCTTCAACATTACGAGCCGCACCAAAGAAACGTTTAGGGCGTTGCAGAGCATTTGCATCAACACCACCTGTCAGTACTTTACCTGAGCTTGGCACAACAGTATTATAAGCACGTGCTAAACGTGTGATCGAATCAAGCAGAATAACCACGTCTTTTTTATGCTCAACCAGACGTTTTGCTTTTTCAATAACCATTTCAGCAACTTGCACGTGACGACTAGCCGGCTCATCAAATGTTGATGCAACCACCTCGCCTCTCACTAACCGGCTCATTTCAGTTACTTCTTCCGGACGCTCATCAATTAATAATACAATTAAGACAGCTTCCGGGTAATTAATACTGAGACTTTGAGCAATATTTTGCAGTAACATTGTTTTACCCGCTTTCGGCGGTGCAACAATCAAACCACGTTGACCTTTACCAATTGGCGAGACTAGATCCAAAATACGTGCCGTAATATCTTCGGTACTGCCATTACCATTTTCTAAACGAAAACGTTCATCGGGGTGAATGGGCGTTAAGTTTTCAAAAAGAATTTTATTGCGGGAGTTTTCTGGCTTATTGAAGTTAACTTCAATAATTTTCAATAATGCAAAATAACGCTCACCATCTTTAGGCGGCCGAATCTTACCATCAACACTATCACCGGTTCGAAGATTGAAACGACGAATTTGACTTGGCGAGATATAAATATCATCGGGGCCGGCGAGATATGAACTTTCGGAGCTTCGTAAAAAACCAAAACCATCCTGCAATATTTCAAGCACACCGGCGCCAAAAATATCTTCCCCACTTTTGGCGTGAGCCTTAAGAATTGCGAATATAATGTCTTGTTTTCTTAAACGAGCTAGATTTTCTAGCCCCATCGATTCCCCAAGCGTAACAAGGTTAGAAACCGGTGTATCTTTTAATTCAGTTAAATTCATAAGTTTTTTAGGTATGCAGCTTTGAAGTGAGTGATAGTAAGTGATGTCAGGGATTTATTTATTGTTTGTTTGTTTGTTTGTATTTTGAGCACAAGGGTAGCACTTAATTGCGCGTTAGTCCAGATTGAACATGCTGCAGATCACAACTTGTTCAATCCGTATTTAATCTTTTAGATATTTGCATCCAAAAATTCGACAAGTTGGGTTTTGGAAAGTGCACCCACTTTCGTAGCGGCAACTTTACCGTCTTTAAATAATAACAGAGTTGGAATACCGCGAATACCAAATTTAGGCGGGGTCGCGCTGTTTTCGTCTATATTTAATTTACCGATAGTCACTTTACCTGCGTATTCAGTCGCAACTTCGTGAAGAATAGGAGCAATCATTTTACAAGGTCCACACCATTCAGCCCAAAAATCAACTAAAACAGGACCTTCGGCATTAACTACATCATCTTCAAAACTTGCATCACTTAACGTTACGATATTCTCGCTCATTTTTATCTCCAGAAAGGTATTACTAATAATTAATTACTATTATAAAATTAATTTTTGATATTTGATATTGGAATTCAACACAATACTTATTGTATGTATAAAATGCTATCACTTTCCAATGCCAGAAAAGCATTACTAATAATTAATTACTCTTATATAAATTAATTTTTGATTTTTGACATTTGAATTGAACACAATACTTATTGTATGTATGAAATGCTATCACTTTCCAATACCAGAAAAAATTACTAATAATTAATTACGCTTATATAAATTAATTATTGATATTTGAATTAAACACAATACTTATTGTATGTATAAAATGCTATCATTTGCAAATGAATAAAACACATCTAACTCAAAAAAAATTTGCAGACCTTCCTTTAGAGAAGAGTCTAATTTCAGGTTTAACGTCGCAAGGTTATGAATATTGTACTCCTATTCAGGCTTTGTCATTGCCAATCACCCTTACCGGGAAAGATATAGCAGGACAAGCTCAAACAGGAACAGGTAAAACACTTGCGTTTTTACCTGCGGTATTTCATCACCTATTAACCAATGCGCAACCTGAAAATCGCCGCAAGAATCAACCTCGGGCTATCATTTTAGCGCCGACACGTGAGCTTGCAATCCAAATACACAAAGATGCCATGGTTCTCGCTAGCGTGTCAAACCTACGTTTAGGTTTAGCATATGGGGGTGAGAAAGTTGAAATTCAACGCACGAAGCTTGAAAAAGGCGTTGATATTTTAATTGGTACTACGGGCCGTACGATTGACTTTGTTAAACAAGGCGTAGTCGATATGGGTTCGATACAAAGTGTTGTCCTTGATGAAGCGGATCGTATGTTTGATCTTGGCTTTATTAAAGATATCCGTTATCTATTTAGACGCATGCCAGAGGCAAAATCACGTCTAAACATGTTATTTTCAGCTACCTTGTCTCATAAAGTTCAAGAACTTGCTTTTGAGCATATGAATGATCCAGAAAGTATCCAGATTGAACCGGAAAAAATGACATCTGCGAATATAACTGAAGAACTTTTTTATCCTTCTAATCAAGATAAAATATTACTTTTATTAAGCTTAATAGAAGAAGATTGGCCTGATAAAGCGATTGTTTTTGCCAATACCAAACATACCTGTGAAAAAGTATGGGGTTATTTAGCGGGAGATGGTTTGCGAGCAGGCTTATTAACCGGCGATGTACCTCAAAATAAACGCTTAAAAATTCTCCAACAGTTCACTGAGGGTGAAATTGATATTTTAGTTGCAACCGATGTGGCAGCCCGTGGTTTACATATTCCTAAAGTATCACATGTTTTTAATTTCGACCTGCCCGATGATTGTGAAGATTATGTGCATCGAATTGGTCGTACCGGACGTGCTGGTGAAAAAGGTTTAGCTATTAGCTTCGCCTGTGAAAAGTATGTATTTAACCTTCCGGCGATTGAGGAATATATTAAACATCCTATTCCTTGTAGTGAATATGATAAAAATGCGATGCTTGACTCTTTACCCGTAATGAAGGTAACAAAGTACAAAGCACATCCTAATAGCCGTAAAGATAATTATCACCGTACTCATAAGCGATAGAATGATCAAAAACCGCTATACCATCATTGACCTTGGATCAAATAGCTTTCATATGCTAACCGTTGAAAGGATCAATAATGGTTTTAGCGTTTATTCTAAATCAAAACAGAAAGTACGCCTTGCTGCAGGCTTAGATGAACAATATAACATCAATCAAGAAACCATCCAGAAAGGCTTAGATTGTTTAACCAACTTCAAAGATGAACTGAATATTTTACTGCCCGTTAAAGTCCTTATTACCGCCACAGCAGCATTACGTCTGGCGAGCAACAAACAAGTTTTTATAAAGCAAGCAGAAAAAATATTGCAGCGGCCTATTAACTTAATATCTGGTCTCGAAGAAGCACGGATAATTTATAAGGGTGTGGCATTTACTGAAAACATTTTATTCCCCCTGCTGGTTATTGATATAGGAGGCGCAAGCACCGAATTAATAATAGGTGAGGGTACTCAAGTCAAAATTGCTCACAGTTTGAATATGGGCTGTGTCACTTGGTTAAAAAGATATTTCCCCGATAATCGGCTCAATGAGGAAAATTTCAGAACTGCCATTGAACAGGCAAAAAATGTAATACAACCAAAGGCACAAAAATATTTGACCCAAGGCTGGTCACTGACGATGGGGGCCTCAGGCACCATACAAGCGGTCCAAGAAATAAACAAAAAACAGAAACTAAGCGCTGAAATCAACCTGCAACTTTTATATCAAATCAAAGCATTGTGTATAAAATCCGGCAGCATTGAAAATTTACATATTGATGGTTTAAACTCATCCAGAAAACCGGTATTTGCCAGTGGCCTTTCAATACTAATAGCACTCTTTGAAATATTAGCTATTCGATCGGTGCAGTGCTCAAAAGGTGCCCTGCGTGAAGGTCTAATTAGTATTTTATTCTCAAGCCGCACTGATACTACACTGTTGGTATCGTCCGAGCGCCAACAGCAGAAGAAAATTTAAACCATAAAGGGTTGTAGGAAATAAGTTTATCGTTAGATAACACGTTTAGAGACTCAGTTTGTTCGATCAAAGCATTAATATATTGGAACTGATAAGCCCGTCTGCCATAAAATAGCGTTTCGCATAATAAGACCTAATCCATTAAATTTTCTGTTCCTTTATACGGGTTAAAATACATGCGAACTAAATATCAAACGGCGTTTTAGTCTTTATTATTAGTTTTATTCATAACCTGCTGTTATCACCACTTCTACGTGGCCAGCTGAAGCTATTCAAGCCTCTGATTTTAAATAAACTAAAAGGTATTACCACAGAGAGCACAGAGGCGCAGCGCGCTACACAGAGTAAAGACTCCTATATAAGTCCCCGTATATCCACCCCTTTCTATTGAAAGGGATGATGAAATTAGGTCATGAACATATAATACAAACTTAGGTCTGTTGACACTAATTACTGCAATTAATGCCTTTAATGTATTTCCCCTACGCCTAAATAAACGACCAATAAGTGGAATTGTTATAAAAAGCTTTTAAAAATGCAAAGCTTATACCAAAAGAATTAATTAAGTGATCAATGATTGCGAAGGAAAAATCAGCACTTAAGTTGCATTCGATCATTATTCTCACTTCACAAAAATCGTCTGGAACGATTTTGAACAGCTTTAGCTGACCACAAAGTGGTGAAGAACAGGATGTTCTGAATAAAACTCACAACACAATTAGGGATGATTTTAACCAGCAAGGGTGATCACCTTTTTAGTTCTTTTGGTATTACTACGAAGCAACAAGGGTAATCGCAGATAAATCATCTTTTTTTAATAATAATCCGGCTCGAAAACCGATTTTAACCTTGTTATTGGGAAAAAGAATATAGCCATTCTCTTCCTCCACCCGATATTTAACATCCCGATCCGATGCTAAAATAAAGCCTTTTGGGAATGCCGTAAAATTTTCCACATCATCAGCAAAATTAAGCTTAAATTGTTCGCTCGATTTAATAATCACTTCCGCGACTTTATAGACCGCCAGCGCAGAGTTCACCTCTACAGCAGCAACTTCTTGATCAGCAACTAAATTAACCAGCCCCTGCTGGATCCCCGTAAATTGCTGTAAATCATTTTCACCAAAAGGCCGGGCTTTACCCAGCTCTAATGTGCAGCTGTTCGCTGCACATTCATTGCTGGTAAAATAACTGAAGGTTGAGGTTGGCGCATGATTAACCACCAGCGCTTCAAGCCCTGCACTTTGCAGCCAGGCAATCATGTCTTGCTGATAATTCCCCGACTGCAGATAGGGCAGTATTCCAAAAGCCACATGAAACGATGGTTTGATTGCGGTGTGAAGATCAAAATGCAGCCGCGGCTTATCGGACTCGGCTTGAAAAAAATCGGCGACCACTTGCTGCAATCTAGCCGCCCTTTGTGTCTCTGAGCAGTCCTTATAACGCAAATAATGATCGCTGAACAAACGATTCAAATCGATACCTATATAACGTTCACCCTTACGCATAGCCTCAAGATTGCCGAAAATCACCATCAAACGTACTTTCAGTACATATTTACCTGTTAAAATACCGCTAATTAGCTCAGCAACGATCTCCACGGGAGCGGTTTCATTGCCATGAATCGCCGTTGAAATCACCACATTCTTGCTCCCCCCCGTATTGGGCTCGAGGATCATCACGCCAGGTGCAGGGCGGGTCCAGGAAAGCGTTGCAGTGCGGCCGGAGGATGTTATCAGCTCATCGCTTGCGAGAGTTTCTTCTAAAAAATCGAACATATTAACCTCAATCTTGCTGGAATGAATAAATAGAACCTAGGTTCATGATCTGTGTTAACTGATCAAGGGCGCAGCGATTTTCCAGGAGCAGCTGCGGATCGGCCAAATCAGCTTCAGTTAACCTATCCCGATAGTGCTGATTAACCCAGTTACCCAGTGACAGATACAGGGAATCAGTGAGCAGAGCCTGCGGATTAGTAGCACGCAGTTCAGCCTCATTAAGTACAACTCGCAGGCGTAAGCACGCCGGCCCACCGCCATTACACATGCTCTCACGCAGGTCGAAAACGCGCATTTCATTGATCGGGTTATCACCTTGGATCAGCTCATTCAGATAAGCCCAAACCCGGACATTACGACGCGACTCTTCTGGTACCACGATCATCATTTTACCGTCAGCTTTACTCAGCAACTGACTATTAAACAAATAAGTTGCTACGGCATCACTGACACTGACCTTTGAGCTAGGCACTTCTATGGGGATAAAATGACTACCAAGTCGTTGTAGTTTTCGCTCTATTTCAGCAAAGGCTGAGGTTTGATTTAAAAACGCTTCCTGATGATGAAATAATACATTGCCATTACTCACCGAGATCACATCATTATGAAACACACCCTGGTCAATCACGTTGGGATTTTGTTGCACAAAAACCGTTTTTTCTTGATCAAGTTGATGCAGCCGGGCAACCGCTTCGCTAGCCTCCCGCGTTTGCCTTGCAGGGTATTTTGTCGGCTCAACATGGCCACCGTATGCCTGCCTGCCATAAACAAAAACTTCGACGCCAGGCGCACCATAATCGCCACATAAGCGGTTGTGGTTGGCAGCCCCTTCATCGCTCATGATGCTCTGCTGAGGTAGTGCACTATGATGCGCAAAATGTTTCGTATTATCGAAAATCGCGTTAAGCACGTTACCCGTTGTCTGCGCTTCAATTGAACGATGAAACTTACTGTTAAGGTTGGCCACGGTAAAATGCACTTTAGCATCGGCAGTCTCAGACGAAGGCGACACTGTTGCTGCATTGGCAACCCACATCGAGGCAGCAGAGCTCACCGCAGTAAGCAGATGCGGCGCTGTTTTTGCCGCTTGCCTAAGCACATTAGCATCGTCGCCACTAAAACCGAGCTGTCGTAAACTCGAAATACAAGGCCTATCCTGTGGTGGCAAAACACCTTGCTTAAAACCCAGATCAGCAAGTGCTTTCATCTTTTCTAACCCCTGTAAAGCGGCAAGCTTTGGATTAGCAGCTGTATTTTTATTAGATGTCGATGCGACATTACCAAAGGAAAGTCCAGCGTAGTTGTGCGTTAAACCCACCAGCCCATCAAAATTAACTTCATATGCAGACATGTAAATTTCCTTCAAAAAATCAATTAAAGTGTAAACCAGGCAGATTCGTTTCAGGGAGC
Source organism: Psychromonas sp. MB-3u-54 (assembly GCF_002836415.1). Lineage (GTDB taxonomy): Bacteria > Pseudomonadota > Gammaproteobacteria > Enterobacterales > Psychromonadaceae > Psychromonas. Next base: position 63,453 of record NZ_PJBP01000172.1, read on the forward strand.
ACTAAGGTTTCTGACTCCATTGACGCCATCGGCCAAGCACAATAATCCGCGGCGTAATAAGCACTGGCGCGGTGATTACCCGAGGCACCGATGCCACCGAAAGGCGCATTACTTGAGGCTCCAGTTAAGGGTTTATTCCAATTAACGATGCCTGCACGCGCTTCTATTAATAAACGCTCAAAATTTTCACGTTGAGTAGAAATTAACCCAGTCGCTAAACCAAAACGTGTTTTATTTGCAATTTCAATCGCTTGGGTGAAATTTTGATAGCGAATAACACTCAGTAATGGGCCAAAGTATTCTTCATCTGGTAAATTTTCAACGCCCGTGACATCCACAATAGCAGGCGTTAACAACGCACAATCAGCTTCCAAACGGGTTAGTTTTAACAGCGAGACCGCCCCAAGTGAGCACAAATGATTTTCAACAGCGAGCAGATTATCAGCAGCTTGATTAGAGATCACCGACCCCATGAAAGGAGCTGGTTGATCATCCCACTTACCCACCGTTATCTCTCTTGTAACAGCAATCAAACGTGCTATAAATTGATCACCCTCAGCACCCTCTTGTACCAATAATCTACGCGCACAAGTACAACGCTGCCCGGCAGTGATAAAGGCCGATTGCACGGCAATATTCACGGCCGCATCTAAGTGCTCAAAGCTCTCAACGATAAGCGCATTATTCCCGCCCATTTCCAGCGCCAAAATTTTCTCTGGCTGTCCCGCCAATTGGCGATGTAGTTGATAGCCGGTATTGGCACTACCGGTAAACAGTAAGCCATCAATACCATGATGGTTAGAAAGCAAAATACCGGTTTCTTTAGCACCTTGTACTAAGTTAAGCACACCATTAGGTAATCCTGAACGCTGCCAAATTTCCAGGGTCAGCTGGGCTGTCCACGGGGTCAATTCGCTTGCCTTAAATAGCACACAATTACCTGCTAGTAATGCCGGTACGATATGACCGTTGGGCAGATGTCCCGGAAAATTGTAAGGACCAAATACAGCCAACACACCGTGAGGTCGATGCCTTAATACCGCTTGCCCATCAGCCATTGTGGTAACTTTTACACCGGTTCTTTCATGATAAGACTGAATAGAAATTTTCACTTTATTGATCATCGCTTGAACTTCAGTTTTAGTTTCCCATTCAGGTTTACCCGTTTCCTGTGAGATAATTTGGCTTAACTGAGTTGCCTGTTTTGCGAGGTTATCTGCAAAACGCTGTAACAATACAATTCGTTCCTGTAACTCCGTAGCAGCCCATTTAGGGAAAGCTTCCCGAGCGGCATTAACGGCGAGTGTGACATCCTGCTTCGAAGCCGCATGCCCCGTCCAAATGAGTGAATTATCACTCGGATTAGTTTTTTCGAAATATTCTCCGCTGCCAATTTCCCAGCAACCATTAATAAAATGCGATTTTGTTTTCATAAATTATTTTCCTTTTCAAATAAAGGAACAACACGTAATTGCTCCCCATTAATCACAAAGAGTGCTTGTGCTTGCTCTTGGGTTAGATAAATATGGCTAGAATCAATCAATGGGCTGCCAATAATGGCACGAAAGTCTTGATAGCTTTCATTGCCTATTAACAAGGTTTGTTCTCCTAACAACTCTGACTCACTAATCTTTACTTCGCGCAGTCGGCTTTTTTTGACTATGCGCAGATCTTGGGTATATGCCTCGAGTGTTGGGCCTGCATCAAAAATATCAACGTAGCCCTCATAGCGCATTCCTTCGCTTTCTAAGATTCCTCGTGCGGGAAGTGTGCTCGGATGTACATCTGCGATAACTTTTTGAGCGGCTTCAGTTAAAAAATCAACATATAAAGCATGTTTCGGCATCAGCTCAGCAATAAAAGATTTTTTTCCGATACCGGTAAGATAATCTGCTTGGTTAAATTCGAGCGAGAAAAAATGTCGACCTAAACTTTCCCAGAAAGGAGATCTGCCCTTTTCATCACTTACACCGCGCATCTCGGCGATAATTTTTTCTGAAAATTTGTCTTTAAATCCGGCAATAAACAATAAACGACTTTTAGATAATAGCTGGCCATTTTTATCCTTCCGATACTCTGGATCCAAAAACAGCGAACATAACTCGCTGTTACCCGTCTGATCATTACTCAAACTGAGCTTTTTCATTTGCTGATAAATGCCAAGTTCTTTCGATGCATGAACCTGTGTACCAACATGAAAATCATACCAAGGTTCATTGAGGCCAATGGCAACCTCAATACCGCTCACACCCACTAAGGTTTGTGTTTCGGAATCAACCAATGCGAATAAGTAACCTTGTTCTGAAAGCGGGCATTTACTTTCCCATGTTGCAATCATTCTCTCAATACGTTGTTCAAGATGGTTTTCATTATTAGGCAGCGAGGAAAAACCAGAACCCGTTTTTGTGGAAAGTTGCAAAAGTGCCGGTTTGTCCTGTCTTTGTATCGGGCGAATAAACATCATGGTTGTATTTCCTTAAACAATGTTGGTGCAGTTATTTATAATTTAATACAAAAAATTCTCTGCTCTGGGTTCAAATTAAGCTGCTCAATATTATCTTGAGACACTTGAAGCTGGTTTCCCTGTAACACTCCTTGTACTAAACAAGCTTTGAAACTATTGCCATCAGCCAGACCAATCAAATAGGTTTGTAACGTGTTATTACTAACGATAATGGTAACTTTAACTTGTTGGATCTTTTGAGAAAGGGAAAGCGCATTACGTTGCGCCGTTAAAATTGGCCCGGCATCAAAGATCTCAACATATTTATCTGCCTCAAATCCCTGTTCACTGAGAAGAGAGCATTGTAATTCTGCATCTTTATGCACTAACCCCATCACTGCTTGTGCCTCTTCATTAATTAAAGCCACGTACAACGGATGATATGGCATCATTTCCGCAATAAAGGTTTTATTACGCGTGCCGTTGTAATATTCGACTTGGTTGTAATCTATCCCAAAAAACTTACGACCCACATGCTCCCAAAATGGCGCCCGCCCCTGCTGATCTGCAATCCCCGGTAATACCGCCATCCACTCGTTAGCAAAACGCATCGGGAAAACACTCATAAACAATAAACGTCCCAGAGTAATCAATGAGGGATAGAGGCTATCGGCAAGCGCCGGTACAATATAAAATGAGCAAAGCTGAGAATGATCACTTAGATCATGATTAAGAGTAAGAGCATGTATTCGGCTGTGTACATTAAGCTCTCGAGAAGAATGAATTTTGATATCATTACGAAAAGCATAAAAGGGCTCTCGATTTCCAGCTAACGCATTCACTGCACCGGTTCCCAAGATTTGTCCCGTTAAGGTTTCTTCTAAAACAAATAAATAAGATTCTTCACCTGCCGTATCAACATCCTGTTCAAATGACGTTATTGAACGCTCAACTTTATTGAATAAATGTGAGCGTTTAGCAGGAAGAGTAGAAACTATTGTCCCGCTTTGATGCGCTAAACGTTCAAGATTGCTGACATCATTCAGTTTTGCCGGGCGTAATATAATCATCAGAATTTATTCCTTTCTCAAATAGATTTCCAGAGCCGCAGTAAAACGCGCTAACCCCGTTTCAATATCTTGCTCGGGAATATTTAAAGCAGGTGCAAAACGGATCACATCGGGACCGGCTATCAGAAAAATAACCCCTTGTTGAGCTGCTAAATTACTGATTAATTTTGCCTGTCCACTATGTTCAGCGGTTAGCTCACAGCCAATCAATAGTCCTAACCCGCGGATTTCTTTGAACAGTTCAAATTTTTCATTGATCTCATTTAATCGAGAAACATACAGGTTATGACGGTCTTGAACTCCCTGTAAAAAAACAGGCTGATTAATTTCTGTTAATACCGCGTTGCCTACGGCGGCAGCAAGGGGGTTACCGCCATAAGTTGTACCGTGTGTGCCAACGGATAAGGTACTCGCAAACTTGTCCGTTGTTAGCACAGCGCCAATGGGAAAACCACCACCGAGCGCTTTTGCAGTGCACAGAACATCGGGTTGCACAGCATAATGCATATAGGCATAAAGTTGCCCGGTACGGCCAACACCCGTTTGCACTTCATCAAAAATTAACAGTGCATCATGTTGGTCACAAAGGTCGCGTAAACCTTGTAAAAACGCACGATCGGCAGGGACAACCCCACCTTCACCTTGAATGGGCTCTACAATGACAGCGCAAGTGTTAGCACCGATCACCGCTTTTGCCGCTTCAAGATCATTAAAACCAACGTGCTTAATGCCACCGGGTAAAGGCGCAAAGTCCTGTGAATATTTAGGTTGTCCGCCTGCACTGACGGTAAACAATGTTCTGCCATGGAAAGCATTAGTAAACGCAACTATCTCATTTTTAGCGGCGCCATGATTATCATGTCCGTATTTTCTCGCTAACTTCAATGCAGCTTCATTGGCTTCTGCACCTGAATTACAAAAAAAAGCTTTATCTGCAAAGGTGCTTTCGACTAATTGTTTCGCTAGCTTTAAAACAGGTTCATTAGTATAACCATTACCAATATGCCAAAGTGATTCAGCTTGCTCGTTGAGTGCTTGTTTTAATTTTTCATTAGCATGACCAAGTGCATTTACTGCAATACCACCAGCAAAATCGATATATTCTTTTCCTTGCTGATCAACAATCACTGAGCCTTTACCTTTTACCGGAATAAATGAAGCAGGTGCATAAGTGGGGATCATATATTGATCAAAATCAGTCCTAGTAGGTCCTTCAGTCATTGCAATAGCCTCTTTAGTTAGTCAATTAAGCTAAAGGTTAATTGATTGAGAGATGACTGGCGTTCAAAAAAACGACCAAAACGTACAGATTTATAACTATTACATTAAATTTGTGATCTCAAACCAATTACAAAAACACCTTAAAAAAATGCTAATGGCATTTTTATGACAAACGGAGCACTTATTTGATGGCATTAGCCTTAGTATTACTCAGCGATTGGCGATACATTTTGTACGTCCCTCCCTTGGAGTGGAGTGATAAAAGGACTTCTAACTTGAAGAAAAATGCGGTCCGCTTGAGAAACCGTAGCTTAATCCAATCTGTACAATAGACATCTTACTGGTCTGTAACAGATGATGGGCACGTTTGAGTCGAATTTGCAGATAATGACGGGCAGGCATATAACGTTTAAATAAACGCTCCAGTTGACGCCTGAAGATACACACCAGCTCGGCAATTTGATCGGTCGTCAGGATCTCATCAATATTGCTTTCCATTAGATCAACCGCGATGGTCAATCTTGGCTGTACGTCTTCACCGGCAAAGGAGTGGCTTGGCAAACGTTGCCGTTCATCGACGCAGCACAAACGGTCTAAACAAAGATGATCGCTTATTTGATTAATACCAAAAGAACTAAAAAGGTGATCATAAACTTAATGCGTTTGGTATAACGCTAGCTACGGTGCATGGAATGCACCCTACCAATAAAAATATTCGACGCTCGGCTGCATATATGAATATTAAAAATGAATGGGATCAAGACCTTGCGTAGGATGCGCTTCAGCATCTATTTTCTTTGTTCGCGGTGCATAGAATGCACCCTACGGATAAAAATATTCACGCTAGTCTGCATATATGAATATTAAAAATGAGTAGGATCAAGACGTTGATTGCAACCCGTAGGGTGCGCTTCAGCATCAATTATCGCTTTTTCTGGTGCATAGAATGCACCCTACGGATAAAAGATTCCACGCTCGGCTGCATATATGAATATTAAAAATGAATGGGATCAAGACG
>NZ_PJBP01000173.1 GCF_002836415.1 Psychromonas sp. MB-3u-54
ACGAGCTACGAGCTACGAGCTACGAGCTACGAGCTACGAGCTACGAGCTACGAGCTACGAGCTACGAGCTACGAGCTACGAGCTACGAGCTACGAGCTTTTTTTAGCTTGTTTTTGCATTTTAAGTGTAACTTATTGTTTTTATTGGTTTTGTGATATAATGTGATATAATGTTATTTAATTAGATATTTTTTAGTGCACATTAATAGCTATGAGCGGTTCAATAGCTCTTGGTTTTTAATGTGGTTACTTTTGCATTCTACTTTTCAGTATTATCAATTCTAATTTAGTAGTGGCTTTAATTGAATGCAAATTCAATGGGGCTAAAATCATTTTATGCTTATTGAGTGTTTGTGATAGATAAAATAAAAACAAGAGATCGTATATGCATAAATGCAAATGTTGTGGTGAAGAATTACCGATTATGAGAATGCGTCGAACGTGGAAAGAAAGACATATTACCCACAGAAATACATTTAAATATCGATGTGAACAATGTAATGAAATTACATTTATAAGTATGCTTATGTCTTTTAAATAGCGCTAGTTAAAAGGGGCATTGAGCTTCGAGCTTTGAGCTTTGAGCTTTGAGCTTTGAGCTTTGAGCTTTGAGCTTCGAGTTTCGAGTTTCGAGTTTCGAGTTTAGATATTCGAGCTTTGAGATTCAAGCTTCGAGCTTCGAGCTTCGAGCTTCGAGCTTCGAGCTTCGAGTTTAGATATTAGATATTCGAGATTCGAGCTTTCAAGCCTTTCCGCCTTTCTACTTTCCTGTCCATAAATCTAAACTGACGTTTAATTCACTCCATTATTTCCTTTGCTAATGTCATTTCCCCGTTAAGAAAAAGGTTTGGCTGTCCAGTATTTTCTGTGGTCGCATAACTCGCCTAAAAGAATGCCATATACAGGGACAGGCAGAGCCTGTCCCGCTCATAAGCCTGAACTGCCGTTCAATTCGCTTAGACGTTTTTTATTCTTGTCTGTTCAATAACTTCTTAACGCACCGGCTTGGACAGCACATCCATGTGCAGAGCTAAGCCTAGTGGAAACAACAAGGGCACGCAGAGCTTAGTCCGCTCATAATTCTGAACTGGCGTTCAAATCGCTCCATGTTTCTACTTGCTAAAGGAATTGATTGAGCAAGAAAAACGGTCGGAAATTGCCTATCCGCATTGGCTTGGTTTAAAAAAGGCTTGGGTGTCCCAAACCATTTCTTAAAATATTGATTTATTGAGGTTAAATAGATATTGTTGTGATTATTTGGTATGGGATAGGTATCGCGACTTTTCGTGCATAGTGATGCTTATAAAGCTGTTAAGCACCAATCATATATCAATCAGCATGGAGGCCGAATGAGCCAAGTAGAAATTATTGTTTTAGCTAACTCAGTTAAACATCAACAGCATTGTGTCGCAGGAAAGAGTCTTGCGAATGGACAATGGGTTCGTCCAGTTTCAAGTGAAATTGGAGGAGAATTGAGCCATAATCAAGCAAAATATCAAAACCCTTATGGAATATTTACTGTAAAGCCGCTACAGAAAATTTTGATGAAATTCTCACGTCACGTTCCTTTATCTCATCAACCTGAAAATTATTTAATTGATAATACGGTTTGGAGACAAAACTACTCTATTAATTTAAATGAAATAAATAACCACCTAGACCATCCAAATGACCTATGGGGAGAAAGCAATCTAGTTCCATATATTCAAATTCAATTAGGCACAACTAAAATAGAACAATCACTTTACTTGGTAAAAGTGGACAATATTAAGTTATATATTAAAGATGATAAAAGAAAAGCATCTTTTACGTATAATAGAATAGCGTATGAATTACCTGTAACAGATCCTAACTTTGGTAATCTTGTTGATGACTTTTCAGGAATTACTGGAGTTCTTTGTATTAGCCTAGGGGAAGAATTTAAAGGTAATTGTTATAAACTAGTTGCTACTATATTTTAAGGGCATTAGATGGATATTTTTACTATCGGGTTTACTAAAAAAAATGCAGAAACTTTTTTTACATTTTTAAAAGAAGCAAAAATTTCAACTTTACTTGATGTTAGGTTAAATAATGTTTCTCAGCTTGCTGGCTTCGCTAAACGGGATGACCTTAAGTTTTTTTTAAAAGAACTTTGTGGAACTGATTATATTCATACTCCTGAATTAGCTCCAACGAAAGAAATGTTGAGATCATACAAAAAAGGAGATATGTCGTGGGAAAAGTATGAAGATAAATTTCTTGATTTAATGTCACAGAGGCAAATTGAAAAAATAGTAAAGCCTACTTTATTAGATCATGGTTGTTTATTATGTAGTGAGCATGAGCCACACTTATGCCACAGGCGTTTAGTAGTTGAGTACTTAAATGAAAGCTCTGATTTAAATTTAAAAGTTGAGCACCTATATTAAATGAATAAAATATTAATTTTGTATCCTAAGCAATTTAACTGTTATGAAAAATTTCATAGAAAAGTCACAAAGATAATTAAAAATATCAATGAATTTTCTGTTGTATACCCGAACGATCCTAACAATTTAATTGGTCGGCTTTTTGAGCAGGAATTTCCTGATATTTTCTTATCTGTTATGCCTCATTTTCAAAATTTAAATGTTACTCATGCCATTATATTTGATGATGGTGAAGAATTTCCTGACGATACATTGTTCTTGCAAAACGAAAAAATCCCCCTTAGATTAATTAAAATTAACATTACACGTGTTATCAATATAAAAAAAGATGTTGAATTCTCATCTGAAAAATCTACGCTCAAATATGAATATATTGGAAGAGGAGCATACTGGGGTAACCCTTACTCTATGTATGAAGAAGGTGATAGCCGTGACGAAGTTATTAGGAAATACAAATATGACTTTGATTATGAAAAATTTATTAATAAAGAAAAGTCCGAAGTTTATAAACTGGCAGGTAAGCGTTTAGGTTGTTTTTGTAAGCCACAAAGCTGTCATGGCGATGTATTAGCTGACTTTTTAAATTCATGGGATGATGGAAGTTAATACGAGTAATTGAGGATAGCCAAACCTTTTTATAAATAAAAAAACCGATACGGTTACGAAAATTTCCGACCGTTTTTCTTGTCTGGGAAATCACTTTAGCAAAGGAAATCATGGAGCGACAAATTTGTCAGGAAAAAATTTTAACGTTGGAGTTTATGACAACGACCTGAAAGGCGTAGGGCAGGACGCCCTGAGTCATTTACGCCAGTTCAGGCTTATGAGCGGGCTAAGCTCTGGTGACCTGTATTCTTTTGCTGTTGGAAGAGCATTACGCCCTCGAACTGCGAAACTGCGTTTCGGTTTCTCATTATCTACACGCCGTCAGGGCGGAATACCAACAATCAAAGTTAAACCAAAGGTTCACAAGCGAAGGCTTACAAATAACCAGTACGGTATTTAGATTACAGCGCGGAGCGTGGGAACGAGCGAGGCATTAGGGTCAAGTCTTTCGGGCATTAGGGGCATTAGGGTCAAGTCTTTCATTTTGCATTATCTTGTTTTTTACCCGCAAAATTAGGGGCATTAGGGTCAAGTCTTTCATTTTGCATTATCTTGTTTTTTACCCGCAAAAAAGGTTGGACACCCACTTATATTTCATCATCAATTCAATATATTAGAATTCCAAACCAATACGGTTACGAAAATTTCCGACCGTTTTTCTTGTCTGGAAAATTACTTTAGCAAAGGAAATCATGGAGCGACAAATTTGTCAGGAAAAAATTTGAACGTTGGAGTTTACGACAACGACCTGAAAGGCGTAGGGCAGGACGCCCGGAGTCATTTACGCCAGTTCAGGCTTATGAGCGGGCTAAGCTCTGGTGACCTGTATTCTTTTGCTGTTGGAAGAGCATTACGCCCTCGAACTGCGAAACTGCGTTTCGGTTTCTCATTATCTACACGCCGTCAGGGCGGAATACCAACAATCAAAGTGACACCAAAATCTCACAAGCGAAGGCTTACAAATAACCAGTACGGTATTTAGATTACAGCGCGGAGCGTGGGAACGAGCGACAGCTCGAAGCCCGCAGCTCACCGCCCGCATCTCGCAACTCATCGCCCACAGCCCGCAGCCGACAGCCGACAGCCGACAGCCCGCAGCCCGCAGCTCGCAGCCCGCATCTCGCAGCTCGCATCTCGCAGCTCGCAGCTCGCATCTCGCATCTCGCATCTCACATCTCGCATCTCGCATCTCGCATCTCACATCTCGCATCTCGCATCTCGCATCTCGCATCTCGCAGCTCGCAGCTCACATCTCACATCTCGCAGCTCGCAGCTCGCAGCTCGCAGCTCACATCTCACATCTCGCAGCTCGCAGCTCGCAGCTCGCATCTCGCATCTCGCAGCTCGCATCTCGCATCTCGCATCTCGCAGCTCGCATCTCGCATCTCGCATCTCGCAGCTCGCATCTCACATCTCGCACCTCGCAGCTCGCATCTCGCAGCTCGCATCTCGCATCTCGCAGCTCGCATCTCATCGCCCACAGCCGACAGCGGATAGCTCGCATCCGACAGCGGATAGCTCGCATCCGACAGCCCGAAGCCCGAAGCTCGTAGTCCTCCCTAGATAAATCAGTGTTTATTTTTCCAGCATAATGTAGGATCATATTTTTAATTCTATTGGTCGCAGAAAATAAGAATATCGGCTATTTTGTAGTACTAACCTATTCTGCTTATTGTGAGGAATTGATATGTTCGAAAGTTTTGGTGTCATTAATATCTGGACTTATATTGCCGGTCTTATTTTTATTATCCTGGCACCCGGACCTAATTCACTTTATGTGTTGAAAACCGGCGCAAGTTACGGCATCGCGACGGGTTATCGTGCCGTGGCGGGGGTGTTGTTAGGAGATGCGATTCTGATTTTATTGTCTTATCTTGGGGTCGCCTCGTTGGTTCAAGCGTCCCCTCTTTTGTTTACTGCAATGCGTTATTTAGGTGCCGCTTACCTTTTGTATCTTGGTATAAGCTTAATTTACAGTAACTGGGTAGCCCCGAAAGTGAAAGCATCTTCTCCAAAAATAAAAACAGAAAAAGTTTTCCGCAAGTCGCTTAGCTTGAGCTTGACCAATCCTAAAGCCTTGCTTTTTTATGTGTCATTTTTCATTCAATTTGTTGATTACAGTTATCACAGCACTTGGATTTCATATTCAATTTTGGCCATGATATTAGAGGTTTTTAGCTTAACTTATCTTAGTGTCTTAATTGTGCTGGGCAGTGCGTTGACGCGCTACTTTCATCAAAACAAGTCCTTAGCTAAACTGGGCAACAGCCTGTTAGGTTTATTTTTTATGGGCTTTGCGGCAAGGCTGTCGATCCTGAATTAGTATTGGCTCTTTCGTGAGCAGCTGGTTGCTAATATCAGCATCTATAGCTCAGCTAAAAATGAGTTCGCTAACCCCTGTATCAAAACAGCATTTAGGTCTATGGTTTTATTTTAAGCAAATCAAAGGCGTGAATGATGAAAAATAATGTTGGTGGTCTTGATCGTACCCTGCGTATTATTGTGGGCGTTGTTATTATTGCCGCGGGGGGCTATTTTCAAAGCTGGTGGGGCGCTGTGGGATTAATTCCGCTGTTAACCGGCAGCATCGGCTGGTGCCCGGCTTATTTACCTTTTGGTATATCGAGCTGTGCTGTTGAAAAAAGTGAGGAGTGAACCTTTACAGCTGAATTATTCGGGGGGGCGAGATCAGCATTCTCAGGTAGTTTGAGTCTCATCAGTCATTTATTTATTACCCGTCATTGATCACCCCGTAATATGGAAGAATGATTCAATGTTGTACTTGCGTAGTTTGCTCTATTTCTTCAAAAAAGACGGCTCGTCCTTTACCGGCCTGCTTGGCAGAATATATTTTTTATCAGTAGCAGTTTGGCACTATCCCGTTATTTTGTAGCGATAATACGCATTTTTATAAAGATAAATTTCAAGAAAAAGGTTGTTGGTCATACAAGGAGAGAGGCTAAAGATGAACATAAAACCTCTGGCTGTTCACTGAGGTTTTATGTCGATTAAAAGATGATTAGAGGTAACGTAAAGAGATTCCGTTGGCATCAAAAAGATGCGTTTTATCGGCATCCACGGTCAGGTAGATGGTTTCTCCTTTATGTTTATTAATAATACCCGGAATTTTTACTATCACTGGCACTTTTGATTCCGCGCTATCAAGGTGTAATAGGGTCACTTCGCCTAATGATTCTACAAAGGAGATAGTGCCTGATAACATGCAACTTGCCTGATCTGCTAAACGGAAATCCTCCGGACGCACTCCAATGCTGAGGGTTTGATTTTCAATGTCAGAGTGACTCTTTATAGGGATATCGACCTGATGACCGTTTTGACTTTGAATGCTGGTTAACTCTCCAGATTTGATAAGGGTAACGGTAAAAATATTCATGGCAGGCGAGCCAATAAACTGTGCGACGAACAGATTAGCCGGTTGACCATATAATTCAAGCGGTGTACCCACTTGCTCAATTTTTCCCGCCGACAGCACGACAATACGATCTGCTAAGGTCATCGCCTCAATCTGATCATGGGTGACGTAGATCATGGTGGTTTCTTTGAGGCTCTCATTTAAATTGGCAATTTCAATGCGTGTTTGTACCCGCAGTGAAGCATCAAGATTGGAGAGGGGTTCATCAAAGAGAAATACTTTGGGATTTCGTACAATAGCGCGGCCAATCGCCACCCGTTGTCGTTGTCCGCCGGAGAGTGCTTTGGGTAAACGATATAAATAATCTGTTAATTGCAACATCGCTGCCGTACTCGTTACGCGCTCGTCGATCGTGGCTTTGTCCTCTTTGGCAATGCGCATGGAAAAGGCCATGTTGTCATAAACGGTCATATGCGGGTATAACGCATAGGATTGAAATACCATGGCAATACCGCGCATGGCCGAGGGGATATCATTGACGTTATGACCCTCGATAAACAGATCGCCACTGGTAATATCTTCAAGACCTGCAATCATACGCAGCAGCGTTGATTTACCGCAGCCGGAAGGGCCAACAAAGACGACAAACTCACCCAGTTTGATATCCAGGTCAATACCATGTAATACCTCGGTTTTGCCGTAGGATTTTTTAATGTTTTTTAATGTTAAACCAGTTGAACTAGTCATAGATGTTCCTTAAATTCTTATTATTTGACTGAGCCTGTCAGCAATCCGCGCACGAGGTAGCGTTGTAATGTCCAGAACACAGTTAACGGGACAGCAATGGAAACAAACGCCGATGCGGTTAATATTTCCCAATTTCCTCCTCTTGAGCCCAATAACTCTCTTAAGCGGCCCGTTAATACTAATTCATGTTCCCCATTGCCAAGGAATACAGTCGCGACCAACAGATCATTCCATACCCAAAGGAATTGGAAAATAGCAAAGGAAGCGAGCGCCGGAAATGACAGAGGCAGTATAATTTTAACAAAGATATCAAAGTCATTGGCACCATCAACGCGGGCGGATTCAATGATTTCTTTGGGCAGACCTGAAATGTAATTTCTTAATAAATAAATCGCTAAGGGTAAGCCGAATCCGGTATGGGCCAGCCAAATGCCGAGATAGCTTTTTGCGCTAACGCCGAAGTATCCTCCTATTGTATTGTAGAGTTGTAACAGGGGAATCAAAGACATTTGCAGGGGCACGACCAGCAAACCAACCACCAGAGCAATTAATATTCCTCGCCCGGGTAAACGCATCCAGGACAGTGCATAGGCGGCAAAGGCCGCGATCAAAATAGGAATAATAGTCGCTGGTATAGTCACCGTCAGTGAGTTAATAAATGACTGACCAATCCCCTCTGAGTGTAATACTTCATCATAATTGTCGAGGGTGAATTTAGGCGAAGCTAAAGCGGTGTAAAATACTCGATTGCCGCGACTGCCGGTAAAAGGCGTTGGCGATGCCATGCTATAGCGGCCATCGCCGGCAACGGTCAGCGTGCCACCATCTCTCATTTTAGCAACGCTTCCTGCCAAATAGGCTTCCGGCTCCTGTGATGTCCAACCAAAGCGTAAAATTTCATCCTTAGGATTAAAATCCTCAATTTTTCCCGCTAAAACATACTCACCATCAAGTAAAACTTGCTGATCCGGCGCATCTGTTCTGCCGATTAAGTTTTGCTCCGAGGAGGACAGTGCCTCCCACCAACCGCTCACTGCGAGTTGATCTTTATCACGGAAAGAGGAGATTAATAATCCCGCAGTAGGGAATGTCCATAACAGCACCAGCAACAACACACTCAGGTGTACCAGCAGCATTAAGGGTGAACGCCTCATTTGTTTCAGACTCATCATGACCCGATTAGACTTGTTACTTGGTATTGATTGCATGATTAACGTCCTTCCATTTGTGCATTTGCCTGTCTAACATTCCAAACCATCACAGGAATAACCGCAATCATGATAATCACCGCTATCGCCGCGCCACGGCCAAAATCACCGCCTCCCCTAAACATCCAGTCAAACATCATGTTGGCCAGTACTTGGGTATCCCATTGACCATTGGTCATGGCTAAAACGATATCAAAGACTTTAAGGACTAAAATAGTAATAGTGGTCCATACCACGGCAATCGATCCCCAAATTTGCGGGATAAGAATTTTAAAGAAAATTTGTATGCCATTGGCCCCATCTAATACGGCAGCTTCGACGGTTTCCTCGGGAATACCGCGCAGTGCAGCCGATAAAATTACCATGGCAAAACCCGTTTGGATCCAAATTAAAATCACCATTAATAAAATATCATTCCAAAATGGAATAGTTATCCAGGCTTGTGGTGTGCCGCCAAAATACTCAACAACCGCATTAAGCAGACCAATTTGATCAGACCCTTCGGCGCGGTAATCATAAACAAATTTCCAGATAATAGAGGCGCCGATAAAAGAGATCGCCATGGGCATAAAAATAAGACTTTTGGCAATATTTCCCCAACGAATACGGTCGGTGAGTGCTGCAATAATCAAACCAAAAAACGTTGATAATGCGGGCACAATCAATAACCACATGACGTTATTGATTAAACTTTCAATAAATTCATTGTCGTTAAATAGCCACTGATAATTAGCTAATCCAACAAAATCTTCACCATTGCGGCCGTGTAATGACAAATACACTGAATCAAAGACCGGATAAACAAGGTATAAACCAAGAAAAAATAAGGCGGGACCTAAAAATAACCAGGGCCGAATGGCTGCTGCCCGGCGAATATTTTTTGCCATCTTTTGGTTGGAAACATGATTGATTGGGAAGATGACACCCAACAGCCAGTTACTGCCAAAAAAATAAAAAACACAAGCGAAAACACCCAGTAGCATGGCCAGTAAGGAGTAATATAATTGTTCCATTGGAAAACCTCACACAGGGAGCAAAATAAAAAAATAAGCCGGTGTTTTGCCGGCTTATTAGCAGGAGTCGTTATTTAAGCGCGTCCCACGTTCCTTGAATGTAGTCACCTACTTCTTGCGCTGATTTACCACCAGTGTAATCAACCATACCTGTCCAGAATGCACCTGCACCAATTTTACCCGGCATTAAGTCAGAGCCGTCAAAACGGAAGGTGGTGGCATCCAGTAAAATATTACCTTGTTTTTTCAGTGTGTCATTACCATAGGCGTTGATGTTTACTCCTTTATAAGGCGTTAAGAAACCGGATTGCGCCATCCAAACCTCATGGGCGATAGGCGTTTGCAGAAAGGCAATAAAGGCTTGCGCTGCTTTTGAGTCCTCGGTAATGCCCCACATAGTACCTGCACCTAAGACGGGTTTACCCAGATCTTTAGACGCATAAGCCGGGAAGTAAAAGAAGTCTGCATCGAGACCCAGTTTAGTGCCTTCGGGGAAGAAGCTGGGAATAAATGAAGCTTGTTTATGCAGATAACATTTAGGCGGTGAGCTAAATAGACCAAGCGGACTTTCTCGGAAATCAGAGGTGGCGACAGCACGGGCACCGCCATCAACGAATTTATCATTACTCGCAAACCAACCAAACTCTTCAATGGCCTGAACAACTTTAGGATCGTTAAATTTCAAATCATTGCTGATCCAGCGGTCATAATCTTTAGGTGACTGTGTTCTTAACATTAAATCTTCAACCCAATCGGTTGCCGGCCAACCCGTTGCAGCGCCGCTTCCCAGACCAATACACCAGGGTGTTTCGCCATCGGCAACAATCTGTTTGGTTAGTGCTTTCAACTCTTCCATCGTTTTGGGGACTTGATAGCCTGCATCTTCAAAATTTTCAGGAATAAACCAAACCAGTGATTTCAAATCAACTTTATAGAAGAAACCAAATAAATTTTTGTTGCCTTTCTTATCGGTAAAAGTACCAAGATCCACCCATGATGATCCTGCTGCATAGTTTTCTTTTACCCATTTTTCGGTATCAGCACTGAGCGGTGATAAAAAACCTTTTGATGCAAGGTCAGCCGCTAAGCCGGGTTGCGGGAAAATAGCAATATTAGGTGCACTGCCTGCCTGAACATCAATCACAATTTGTTGTTCGAAAGAATCTGACCCTGCATACTGTACGTCTGCGCCAGTTGCCGCTTCAAAATACGCAATCACACTTTCGGCGAGATCTTTATCCGCCCCTAGCCAAGGACCTTTAATAGTCAGCGTTTCTCCTTTTAAGTTAACGTCCTTTTTAAATTGCTCATAACTTGCCCAGTTAAAGGTATTGTCTTCGCCAGGCTGAAACTTCAAATCAGCTGCAAAAGCTGATGAAGAGCTAAGGATTGCCAGTGCAATGGCGCTATTGAGTATTTTGTTTTTCATCTTTATTTTAACTCCGTTTTTAACAAAAAAGGAACGTTTACTAAATCATTTAAGATAGAAACTATCAGGCGCTGATAATAGACAAAGATGTTGCTAAATATAGTTAATTGTACGGATAATGTGTGCAAAGCCTCTTTTTTGTATGAATTACGTACTGTTTTGGTGATAAGCATCACTTAATTTATAAACTTAGGTTTATAGTGTATGAATAATTTACTAAAACGATTTAGACTGAGTGGCAATATAAGGGGTATCCGAGTGAAAATTCCACAAAAACACACATTAAAAAATATTTCCCAGCAACTGCATGTCTCTTCTGCGACTGTCTCTAATGCTTTTAATAAACCGGCTCAACTGTCAAAGTCGCTGCGCAGTAAAATATTAAAATATTGTGAAGAGGTGGGTTATTTGGGGCCAAGTATGGCCGCAAGAAGCCTGCGCACGGGTAAAACCGGGGTTTATGGTATTGTCTTATCCGATGATATCTCTGAGTCCTTAATGAACCCGGTGGCCAATCAATTTTTAAGCGCTGTTGCCGAGGTGTTTGATAAACAGCATGTCAATATGCTGCTGCTCGCCTCGGATACCAAGCGTTATCTTGTTAATCAAATTGATACTCTGGCGGATGCCTTTATTGTTTATGGTCAACCACAAAATAGTAAAATATTAATACGTCTTGAATTACAAAATAAACCCATTATCACGGTGGATTTTCAATATAAAAACTACCCGTCCATTAATATTAATAACCATGAAGCTGCTTATTCGATCGCTAAATACGCCATTGATCATACTCAAGCCAGCACTATTCATCCGGTTATTTTAGGGCTGCACCTTACCCAGAACAGCGATTCGCAATCTATTCGCGATCAGGCTTTATTCTCAGCCACTGAGTCTATTAGTCGCTGCCGATTAGAAGGCTATAAAGAGGCTTTAAATGACGCTGATATTGCCATTGGAAATGATGCTATCTGGCAAATAGAGCCCTATGATGAGCGCATGATCAAAACTATTATTCGCGGCATATTAACGTCCTCTGAGCCCATTAATTTACTGCTCTGCATGAGTGATAAAATTGCGATTGCCGCTTTAGATGTGGCCTCTGAACTTAATATTACCGTGCCCGGTAAGTTACAGATTGTCGGCTTTGATGGTATAACCCGCGCACTGGAAAAGGGGATCACGACGGTAGGCCAACCTATTAAAGAAAAGGGCAATATTGCAGCAGAGGTCTGCCTTGGTATTCGCAACAGCGAATCAGTTACGCTGTTAACTGACTTAATCATTAATCAAAGTGCATAGCGATACTCAAAATCACTTAAAGATGCTGATTTTAGGATCTGCAAGTAGTTTGGTTATATACAGATAATAATACCAAACGCATCAAATAAGTGATCAGTCTTGCTGGTTAAAATTAACTCTATCTGCGTTATACGTTTTATTCAGAATGTCGTGTTCTTCAGCACTTCGTGGTCAGCTAAAGCTGTTCAAAATCGTTCCATACGATTTTGTGAAAGGAGAGTAACTACTTCCTGCAACTCATGCCTGCTAGTGTTAATTTTTCCGACGCAATGCAAGATCACATTTTGAATATATTTGGTATAACCAATAATTTTATCGAATGATTCATCAATATAAGGAACCGCTGTATGAAGGGGGCAATAACAAAAAGGTGGTGGCATAACTGTGTGGTCTACCAAATTTATCCGCGCAGCTTTAATGACAGCAGCGGTGATGGCTTGGGAGATATTCAAGGTATTATCGATAAGCTGGATCATATTCAGGCATTGGGCGCTAATATTATCTGGTTAAGCCCGGTAAACCAGTCGCCGATGGATGATAACGGCTACGATATTTCCGATTATTATAAAATAGCCCCGGAATACGGCACCATGGCGGACATGGAATTATTGATTCTTGAAGCTAAAAAACGCGACATTAAAATTTTAATGGATCTGGTGGTCAATCATACCTCCGATGAGCACCCTTGGTTTGTTGAATCGAAAAGCAGCTTGGATAATCCAAAACGGGATTGGTATATCTGGAAAGATCCCAAACCCGATGGCAGTGAGCCCAATAACTGGGAATCTTTTTTTACGCCAAAAGCCTGGGAATTTGATGATGCAAGCAAGCAGTACTATTTACACCTGTTCAGTAAAAAGCAGCCCGATTTAAACTGGGAAAATCCGAAGGTGCGTGCCGCAATCCATGACGTTTTACATTTTTGGCTAAAAAAAGGCATTGGCGGCTTCCGCATGGATGTTATCAATATGATTGGCAAACCCTCGGACTTTCCCGATGCCACCATTTTTGATGAAGGTGTCGCGGGCTGGGAGCATTGGGCAAATAACCTCTTATGTCATCAATACCTGCGTGAAATTGATGACAAAGTATTGTCCCACTATGATGTTATGACCGTTGCAGAAACGCCTTTTACTACGACTTTAGATGGCCGTTATTATTCACATCCGGACCGTCATGAAGTCAGTATGATTTTTCATTTTGAACATATGAGCATCGACAGAGAAGAGCATAATGCCGTGCGTAAACCCTTTGATCTCGTTGAATATAAAGAGATCATGACACGCTGGCAGAATGACCTCTATCAAAAGGGGTGGAACAGCTTATATTGGAGCAATCACGATCAGCCGCGTACGGTTTCCCGCTTTGGCAGCGACTGTAAAGAATATCGCAGGATTAGCGCGAAAATGCTCGGCACCCTCACTCATATGATGAGCGGGACACCCTATGTCTATCAAGGTGAAGAGATTGGCATGACCAATAAAACCTTTACTGATATCAGCCAATTTGATGATCTGATGGCCAAGTTTCATTATCAGAAAATATTAGCCAGTGGCCGCAGCGCGCAACAGGCCCTTGATTTTCTTAACTACTTTTCCCGTGATCATGCCCGTCTGCCGATGCAATGGGATAACAGTTTAAATGCCGGAT
This sequence comes from Psychromonas sp. MB-3u-54, assembly GCF_002836415.1. Lineage (GTDB taxonomy): Bacteria > Pseudomonadota > Gammaproteobacteria > Enterobacterales > Psychromonadaceae > Psychromonas. The sequence goes on from NZ_PJBP01000173.1 coordinate 13,739, forward strand.
TTACCACCGGCACCCCCTGGCTGGCGCTCAATAATAATCAGGCAGATGTGAATGCACAGACCGAAAGAGACAATGAAAATTCAATTTTCAATTATTATCGGAAACTGATCGCATTAAGAAAATCCACCGTCTATGGTGAGGTCATTACCTATGGTCGATATCAACTGCTGGATCAAGATGATGCTGATGTTTATGCCTATCAGCGCAGCTATAATGGTAAAACCTTATTAATCGTCTGTAACTTTACCAAGCAGAGCTTAACCCGACATTACGACGGGGAAATTAAACAGCTGGTATTAAATAATTATCAAAATAACCCGCTAACACTTGCACCCTTAAGTCTTGCACCTTATCAGGCACTTATTCTGGATATTTCTCCGGGACATGCAGATAAACTATAAACGTTGGATTGATTAATGAATTTGCCGTAATGCCAAACTTAACGGGATAGACTAAATATAAATTAACGTGGTTTTTATTTTAAATAAACAGGCTTAGAATGGGAAATTCGACAGCCTTATTATATTCAACAATAAAAAGGGAGATGAGTTATGTACTACATAGTTGAACACCAGTAAATCATTCGAGCAAGCATCAGTAGATCTTGATGCAGCCGTTAAACGGCACAACTTTGGAGTGTTGTATGTCCATGATTTAGGGGAGACTCTGCGTGGTAAAGGGGGTTCATTTGCTGAGCAGTGTCAGGTTTTTGAGGTCTGTAATCCGGGGCAGGCTGCCAAAGTTATGTCCATCGATATGCGCCTGAATATGGCCTTACCGTGTCGTATCTCGGTTTTTACGGAGAAAGGTAAAACCAAGATTGGTCTTATTAAGCCCGAGCAAATGCTGGCGGCACTCTCGAAGGATGCAGCCTTAATTCAAGTCGCCAAAGAGGTTGAGGAACAGACCATACAGATGGTTGACGAGGCGAAATAAATCCCCGCAAGCACTGAGCCTAATAAGGTGTCGCTGTGCGGCACCGACCTTACTGTCCCGGTAAAAAATCCAACAAAAAAGCAGCTTGAACTCTGTGCATTGAGCGCGGATTCAGGTCAATACTCTTAAAATACTGAAGGTTTTATTTGCATCTTTTTAAATATGCATTTAATATACCTCTTAAGTAAAAAGAAGTATTTTAAATGCACATTAAGGGGTTGACATGTTAACGCAAACTGAAATTAATATAATTAAAGACAGCGCACCGGCACTCGCACAATACGGAGAAGATATTACCGGGCGGTTTTATAAGATTCTCTTTCAGTCTAATCCGGAATTAAGTCATATTTTCAATATGACCAATCAGAAGAGTGGTAATCAGAAAGCGGCGTTAGCCAACGCTGTTTATGCGTTTGCAAAATACGTCGATAATCTTGAGGTTATCCTGGGTGATGTCGAGCGTATTGCACAAAAGCATGCCAGCTTGGGCATTAAAAGTGAACATTATCCGTTAGTGGGCAGCGCATTATTACAGGCGATTGACGAAATTCTACAGCCTCCGCAGTCAGTGATCGATGCCTGGGCAAAAGGTTACGGTATTTTAGCCGATGTTTTCATTACTAGAGAACAGGTACTCTACGAGCAAAAATCAGAGCAGCAGGGCGGCTGGGCTGGCACGCGAGAATTTACCGTCGTGAATAAAGTGATTGAAACGCCCTTGATCACCTCGTTTTACTTAAGACCGAATGACGGCTTGGCCATTTCCAACTTTGTTCCCGGGCAGTATATCGCCATTCATATGCAGCCGCCGGGGGCTGAAAACCATCAAATTCGTCAATACAGCCTATCAAGTGCCTATAATAAAAACAGCTACCGCATCTCGGTAAAAAAAGAGCATAGCCCGCAGGGTGACGGACTGATTTCAAACTACCTGCATGACGGGGTCAATGTTGACGATACGCTTAATCTGAGTAATCCCTTTGGCGAGTTTTATTTACAGGAAAGCAGTAATCCGGTGGTACTGATAAGTGGCGGCGTGGGTATTACCCCGATGCAGGCGATGCTTGAAACCTTAGTATCAGAAAGCTCCCGTGAGGTTCATTTTGTGCATGGTGCGCTGGACAGCGAACATCATGCTTATAAAGAAAAACTTGATAATATGACGGATAAAAAGCAGGTAACAGCGCATGTTTTTTATGAGCAGGCACCCACCAAATTGGCGGACAACCATTATCGAGGGCTTATTAATCTGGATTTGTTAAAATCAGATTTACCCCTGAGCAGTGCCGAATTTTATATTTGCGGCCCGCTTGTCATGATGAAAGCCGTTTATAAACAGTTAAAAATGTTACAAGTCGCGGATCAAAATATCTTCTATGAAGTCTTTGGTCCGTCTAAAACACTGGCGGAATAAAAACTTTTCAATTAACAAGTGCAGATTATCAGCCAGCATAATCTGCCTGTTTTAACGATTTTCTGCCATAACGGTTGATAATAAATATCAACCGTGCGAGCTTCTAACCTTTTATCTTATCTTCCCCATGTATCATTTCTGCCATTAAATTTAATCAATGACCGAGTTTAATGATTTCTCTGTCCCAGTATTAGCTGAATGTAAGAAGAATTAATTGAATAGAAAAGCAATCTAAATTAGGGTGGTTTTTGTTTTAAATAAGCAGGCTGAAAAGTATAAATTCTACAGCCCCGTTAGCTGTTCTTAGTTGTTGGGAGATAATAATGAAAGAGATTAAATATCCGATTAAGGGATCGTGCCAATGTGGCAATGTCACCTACGAGCTTTTAGAGCCGCCCACCATGATTGTGGCTTGTCACTGTATAGCATGCCAAAAATTATCGACAAGCGCATTTAGTATTACCGCAATGGTTCATGCAGATAGCATAAAATTCAAAGGTAATATGAGTGAGTGGAGCAGGGTAGCCGACAGCGGTAATATCAGCAGCGCGAAATTCTGCCCTTCTTGCGGAAACAGGCTCTATCATTTTAACCCCAGTGAACCCGAAAAAATAAAACTCAAACCGAGTACCTTATCCGATACCAGGATCATAAATCCTACTGCTCATATCTGGGTTATTGAAAAACAAGATTGGTATAAAATTCCTAACGATATGAAAGTCTTTGATAAGCAGCCTTAAGTATGCCGCTTTTTTGCAGCATGGGTCTGGGCAGTTAGTGCTGATTATTTCGCTGTGATAATTGGTTTATATCGTCCGTTGTGATTGTTGCTAGCTTACTGGCCTGTTATTTAATCAATAGTTTTGCTGCCACCCCGTTTGGCGAGTAGGCAGGTCAGCGATGCTAAAAGGGCTTTGTCGATATTATAAGCGATTTTGTTTGCTGCCCGACAAAATAGCGACACTCCCCAGATTCTAGCTAATTTTGCATTTCGAAGTGGATTGGCTAGGACTTATTTAGTCCAGGGGAATTTCTCAAATGCGCTGTCAACGGGCGTTTCAGCGAAGTGGTTAACATAGTTACTGATCACTTTCTGTGATGTGCCCTGTACGATTTCCAGCAATTGTCTTTGCTCATAATCTTATTGTTCACTTTAGATAATGGCTAATTAATAAGGATTAAATATAAAAATTTGAGATTCCGACATTCGCTGTGATCCTGCACGTTTATTTATGCCGCTACCGACAAAGTCGTCATTTGTTTATTGTTAGTACCTTAAACAATTAATGTGGAATTACAAAACCGCTCAGGTTATTATTGAACGTCCGTTCATGGCTTTGTTTTAGAGGAGTACTACGTTATGAGTAAATCAGCCAAATTTGATCGCGCTGATGTTGTAGAAAAAGCCACCAAGCTGTATTGGGAAAAGGGTTTTCACGGAACATCCATGCGCAACCTGCAAGATGTGGTTGATATGCGGCCAGGCAGTATCTATGCCGCCTTTGGAAACAAAGAAAACTTATTTAAAGAAGCGTTGCAACACTACGCGAAAGTCAGTTTTTTTCGTCTTTCGGCCTGTAAAAAAGCATCTTCATCACCCCTTGAAGCGCTGCGAACCTTTGTTAAAAGTATCCTAATAGACACTGCTGAATCAGCCCCTAGCGGTATGTGCATGCTGGTTAAATCCGTTGCTGAACTGACCGTTGAAAATGCCGAACTGTTGTCGGAAAGCAAACGATTACTGAGCCTGATAGAAAGTGAATTTGCGGCAATCTTCAAAGAAGCGATTGAACAGGGGGAAATAAGCGCATCTAAAGATCCAAAACATCTGGCTCAATATCTGCAAATTCAGATAATGGGGGTGCGCACCTACGCGGGTGCTCACGATGATGCTCTGGCTATTGAAGCCCTTATTGATGATATTTTTGACAGCAGTGTGGTTCGCGGATAATTTTCTGATCCATGCGTTAGCAGCTGAAATATGCACTATTATCTGACCGTAAGAATCAAAATCGGGCGAAAATTTAGCAGAGTGTTTCATACAACGCTCTGCTGACTTTCTAGCTTTTTTGATTGAGCGCTTCGTCTATGTCGAAGCCATTGTGGCGTTCGCGAACCTGTTCCCAAGGTTCTCCCCAGGTACGGTTCACTACTCTTCCGCGCTGTACGGCGGGGCGCTGCGCTATTTCGCTTGCCCAACGCTGAACATTTTTGTAACTATTAACATCCAAAAATTCGGCAGCGTCATAGAGCTCACCTAACACCAGGTTTCCGTACCATGGCCAGATGGCGATATCCGCAATGCTGTATTGATCTCCTGCGATAAAATGCTGGCCGGCTAATTGTTTGTCCAGCAAATCAAGCTGACGTTTAACTTCCATGGTGAAACGGTCAATTGGATACTCTAATTTCTCCGGTGCATAAGCATAAAAATGACCAAATCCACCGCCTAAATAAGGTGCCGCGCCTTGTAACCAAAATAACCAGTTGAATACATTAGTGCGTTGTTCAGGTTTTTCCGGCAAAAAACACTCAAACTTTTCAGCCAGATACAATAGGATTGAACCAGACTCGAATAAGGGAACGGGTTTATCGGCAGAACGATCCAATAAGGCAGGGATTTTAGAATTTGGATTGATCGCGACAAAACCGGAAGAGAATTGTTGTCCTTCACTAATGTCAATAAGATGAGCATCATATTCTGCCTCTGAAATCCCTAAAGCCAGAAGCTCCTCAAGCATAATAGTGACTTTCTGACCATTGGGTGTTCCCATAGAATAAAGCTGCAAAGGGTGAATGCCGACAGGAAGCGCTTTATCATGTGTTGCCCCTGATATTGGACGGTTTATCTTTGCCCAAGTACCAGCGCTTTCACTGTTAGGGGTCCAAACCTTTGCTGGAGTGTATTCGCTTCCCATAGTATCTCCTCATAAAGTAGTGGTGTTTACTATTGTAAAAAATCGTTCAGATGGCTCTATGCTAACCGGATAAAATACATTGATCAACCATCTAACCCTAAGGTCGGTTGCCATCACCGGGACGCGAATTCAAGGTTATTACAAAGAAATGCGATGGGCTAAAAACCCGCCTATTTGGCAATAAAGGTGAATAAAATAATAGATAAAAAAATAAAGTCAGGGGCAGATCCCGGCACAGGTATCAAAAGCCGGGCTCTGTGTTTTAATTCGGCTTGGGTAGCAAGCTTTTAAGTTCCTTAAGGCTTTTAATAACCGCCGTTGGCTCAACATCCCAAGGGTCAAAAATAGCATTATGGGAACGCTGTACCCATACAGACAGCATTCCTGTTGATATTGCACCAATCACATCAAAGGGATTACTTGATATTAGCCATGCTTGGTTGTGGGTGGCACCTGATTCTCTCAAAAAATGGCAGTAGACAGCTGGATTAGGTTTAAATGACTTGAGATCATCGCAACTGACTATCCCATCGAAAAACGGCCTTATTCCTGCACCGGCAAGCAGCATTTCAATAGCTTCTTTAGTACCATTAGAAAAGGCATAAAGTTTAAACCCGGCATCCTTTAGTTGTGCTAATGCGTTTGCTGTATCATCAAAGGCTGGCAGGGTTTTATAACCGTCCATCAACGCCTGCTTTTGCTCTTTTGAAAGAGAAATTCGATAGAAATTGCAGGTATAGTCCAACGCATTACGGGTGCAAACCGCAAAGCTTTGGTAATTCTGCATTAAGCCCCTGCGAAAAGAGTATTCCAGTTGTTTATCCCGCCAAGTCTGAGAAAAAGCCTGTGCATCATTACCTAACCATTTTTCTAAAATAGCCACTATTCCGTGTGTATTAATTAATGTTCCATAGACATCAAAAGCAAGTATCACTGGCATTTTATCTCCTCATTTTTTTAGCTTTTATTTAACTATATTCTGAACGACTGTTCAATACATATCTGAACTGAGGATCAATAAGATTTTTTTGGTCGACGAAAAAAGTACTTTCTGCGTCAGAAAAGGAGTCCCTCTGTTCAAGGTGCTCCCGCCTTATTAAGTTGAGTACCCGAGCAGATTAATGATGATTGAGCGGGTCACTATTAATATACTTAAACGGTTTTTGATGGCATTGCAGATTGCTCTAAACAGTGATGCGACCTAAACTTTGATTGTATCTGTTGCTGAACCTTTGATCTATGATTGGGAGAGTTTATGAAACGCATTTTGCTGTTTATTGCGACTAACTTTGCAATACTTATTATTCTCGGCATTATTCTTAATATTGTATTACCTTTGTTGGGGGTTCATCTGCAAGATACGGCAGGGCTGTTAATTATTTCTGCTGTATTTGGTATGGGGGGCTCTTTTATTTCTCTGGCGATATCCAAGTGGGTTGCAAAACGAAGCGTGGGCGCTTATGTCATAGAGCAGCCGCATAATGCGCAGGAACATTGGTTATTAAAGACAGTTGCAATACAGGCTACAAAAGCAGGTGTCGGCATGCCGGAAGTGGCCATCTATGACTCTCCTGAAATTAACGCCTTTGCGACCGGTATGAATAAAAACAATGCCCTGGTGGCGGTGAGCAGCGGTTTATTGAACAATATGACGGCAGATGAAGCCGAAGCTGTGCTCGGACATGAAATGAGTCATATTGCTAACGGTGATATGGTTACTATGACCCTGCTTCAGGGGGTAATGAATACTTTTGTATTTTTCTTTGCGCGAATAGTCGCACGGGCGGTAAGTCGAGGCAGTGACAACCAGTTTGTCTACTTTATGACGGTCATAGCATTTCAGATAATCTTCGGTATATTGGCCAGCATAGTCGTGATGTGGTTTTCCCGTTACCGTGAATTCCGTGCCGATGCAGGTGGCGCGAATTTAGCGGGTAGAGAAAAAATGATCAATGCCTTAAAGCGTTTACAAGGAGATAAAGTCGAAAGTCAGCTTGATGGTCAGTTAGTTGCCTTCGGTATCAGTGGTAAACAAGCGTTCTCTGAGCTGCTGATGAGTCATCCCCCTCTTGAAAAAAGGATTAAGGCTTTACAAAGGCAAGCGTAGGGCGGTCGCGTTAATACTCACTTGATAATTGCTGATGCCATATGCTGTCACTCAATATTTTCAACTTATGATGGTATTGGGTAATCGTTATTTAATGCGTTTATTTCAGGGCCTGTTTATCATTGGTGATTAATTTCTGTTCGCGATAAAAACGGTGCGAGTTGTGCCGTTTAGTCATTCTAAGTAAATACCTAGCAACAAAGCGTAAAACGCTTTTAACCTCGCTCTTTAGCCGAAACTGATAGGGCAGATTTTTTACTGTCTTCGCGCTTATTTAGGGTTAATAGCTACTTTAGGGTTAATAATGACAGAAAATAATAGGGTTAATAACGACAGAAAATAAGCTTCGCCTTGTATAATAAATCAACAAATTGCTGTAAAAAAATGCCGAAAGATAAATAAGCCTCAGGCCAAACTCCCTCATTTTTTGTTTGTTTATGCAGATTAAAATCAATTATATCTGCATTTATGAAAATACTTGAGACAGGAGCCGTACTTATTCCCCTGTGCTGGGAATTGCGCACAGGTATCAGCCTGTTTGGTGTGAAATAAATTTTCACATCAAGGGTTGCGTTAACATTTTTATAACTTACTCTATACTCGCTCGCGGGTTTTATATTATTTGTCCCGCTGATGGGGTATACTTTTTGGGAAATTTTTATATCAAACTTATATCAAACGATTCCAATAACGCGAATTATTTCGCTGCAACAAGAGGTTATTATTGTGCTAGAAGCTTATCGTAAACATATCGCTGAACGTGCCGAACAAGGCATTGTCCCACAACCTTTGAATGCTGAACAAACTGTGGCATTAGTTGAATTGTTAAAAAATCCACCACAGGGCGAAGAAGCCTTTTTGGTTGACCTTTTAGAGAACCGTATTCCTCCTGGTGTTGATGAAGCTGCCTATGTTAAAGCCGGCTTTTTATCTGCTATTGCATCTTCTGAAACCACTTCTCCAATCATTTCTTGTGAGCATGCGGTCAAGCTGTTAGGTACGATGCAGGGCGGTTACAATATTCAACCGTTGATTAGCCAACTTGATAATGAAAAGCTTGCGCCACTTGCCGCCACCGCTCTTTCTCATACCTTATTGATGTTCGACGCTTTCTATGACGTTGAAGAAAAAGCGAAAGCCGGTAACGTTTTTGCACAGGAAATAATACAGGCCTGGGCCGATGCACAATGGTTTTTAAAAAAACCTGCTGTTGCAGACAAAATGACCATGAGCGTCTTTAAAGTATCCGGTGAAACAAATACCGATGATTTGTCTCCAGCCCCCGATGCCTGGTCTCGTCCCGATATCCCATTACACGCTTTAGCGATGTTTAAACTCTCACGAGAAGGCATTGTTGCTGACGAGGAAGGTGTTGTTGGACCGATCAAACAGATCAATGCTCTGAAAGAGAAAGGTCACCCGTTAGTTTATGTTGGTGACGTTGTTGGTACCGGCTCTTCGCGTAAGTCCGCAACTAACTCAGTTTTATGGTTTATGGGCAACGACGTTCCATTTGTACCCAATAAACGTGCTGGTGGTGTCTGTATCGGCAATAAAATAGCACCGATTTTCTTTAATACTATGGAAGATTCAGGCGCATTGCCTATTGAGATGGACGTCAGTAAATTTAATAGCGGTGATGTGATTGATATATATCCTCATCAAGGCGTGGTTAAAAACAACGCTACCGGTGAAGTTATTACTGAATTTCAATTAAAAACTAATATTATTCTTGATGAAGTACGTGCAGGTGGACGAATTCCACTTATTATCGGTCGTGGTTTAACGGACCGTGCGCGTAAATCTTTAGGGCTTGAAACATCGACTGTCTTCCAATTACCCGTTGAAGTTAAACCTTCCAAAAAAGGTTATACACTGGCACAAAAAATGGTCGGTAAAGCATGTGGTACTGAAGGCGTACGTGCAGGTCAATACTGTGAGCCTAAAATGACCAGTGTTGGATCGCAGGATACAACCGGACCAATGACTCGTGATGAACTGAAAGATCTCGCCTGTTTAGGTTTCTCGGCTGATTTGGTAATGCAATCATTCTGCCATACCGGTGCATACCCTAAACCCATTGATGTTATCACCCACCACACTCTGCCTGATTTCATTCGAAATCGTGGTGGTGTCTCCCTGCGCCCTGGTGACGGTATTATCCACTCGTGGTTAAACCGTATGTTATTACCGGATACGGTAGGAACAGGCGGTGATTCTCATACACGTTTCCCGATTGGTATCTCCTTCCCTGCAGGGTCAGGCTTAGTGGCATTTGCTGCCGCGACGGGTGTTATGCCGTTAGATATGCCAGAATCTGTGTTGGTGCGTTTTAAAGGCGAAATGCAACCGGGGATTACCCTGCGTGATTTGGTGAATGCAATTCCTCACCAGGCGCTAAAAGAGGGTCACTTAACGGTTGAAAAAGCGGGCAAGGTAAATGTGTTCTCCGGCCGTACTTTAGAAATTGAAGGGTTACCAAAACTTAAAGTTGAGCAAGCATTTGAATTATCAGATGCCTCAGCAGAGCGAAGTGCTGCGGGTTGTTCAATCAAGCTTGATAAAGAACCTATTATTGAATACTTAAACTCTAACATTGTGATGCTTAAGTGGATGATAGCCGAAGGTTATGGTGATGTGCGTACTATTTCTCGTCGTATTGAAGAGATGGAAGCTTGGATTGCAAAGCCTGAATTAATGGAAGCAGATCCTGATGCTGAATATGCCGCTATTATTGAGATTGATCTGAACGATGTTAAAGAACCTCTTCTAGCCTGTCCAAATGATCCCGATGATGTGAAATTATTGTCCGAGGTTGCTGGACAATCAATTGATGAAGTCTTTATCGGATCTTGTATGACAAACATAGGTCATTTCCGTGCAGCAGGGAATTTGCTCCAACAATTCCCTGGTCAATTACCGACTAAGTTATGGATTGCCCCACCAACTAAAATGGATGCAGCGCAACTTTCCGATGAAGGTTATTACGGTATCTTCGGTAAAGTAGGAGCACGAACTGAAATGCCGGGTTGTTCTCTTTGTATGGGTAATCAGGCGCGAGTGGGTGATAATACCACTGTGGTTTCAACTTCAACACGTAACTTCCCTAACCGTTTAGGTAATAATGCTAATGTTTACCTGAGTTCAGCAGAGCTCGCTGCAGTTGCCGCTATTGAAGGGAAACTGCCAACGGTTGAGCAATATATGAAGTATGCTAAAACCTTGAATGCGACCGCCGCGGATACTTACCGTTACTTGAACTTTGATCAAATAAAAAGTTATATGGATAAAGCAAATAGCGTTATCCCGGTGAAAGCCGCCAGCTAACAAGTATGATTTTTTTATAACTTAAGAAATTAAAGCCTCTCTTCTGTTTTTCGTTGAGGGGCTTTTTTATGCCTGTAACTATTTTATTAATATAAAATAATCACAGTGTGTATAAATACCCGGAATATTTTTTAATGTCTTTAGTAATACAAATAAGAGTTGTTTTTTTATTTTAATTTGCTAAAATGGTTGGCTCAAAGTTTAGCATTTTCCTTGTTAAAACTTTCATAGCGTTGCGCATAGGCTTTACTGATCGGATGAAGAAAGGTTGGTGTGAAACCCAAATTCAATAAAGAGAATGAGTATTCCTATGTTAGAAAAAAATTTAGTGGTTGGTGAGTTTCTTATCGACACAAGTCAAAATAGTTTAATTCACACAAACCGAAAAGTTTACCTCGGTCCCTTACGTACTTCCCTTTTACATTTTTTATGTAAAAATGTTAATAAAGTGGTTACTCGAGAAGATCTTGCCCAACATGTATGGGGAAGATTAGTCACGGATCATACAATTAACCAGCATATCTCTCAACTGCGTAAAAGTATTGGTACATTAGTCCTGCACGGTTTAAATATTTCGACTATTCCTAAGCGTGGTTATATTGCGCGTATGGATGGTATTGGCCTTTCTGAAAATCAGGTTGCTCCTATGGCGAGATCTGAAGGGGATGCTAATTCGGTTAAAAATATGAAAGTATTGGTTGTTGAAACCGAAACTTCTGAGCGAACTCTGTTAATTGAGCAATTAAACAATCTGCAAGTGTCTTATGTAGAATGTGTTGCAACAAGTATCGATGCCGAGCGTTCTGTTGCGCTGCAGGATTTTGATTTGATTATTGTAGATTCATTACTTATCAATAATACGGGCATTAAGTTAATTAAAGATGTTCGTACAGGAAAAACCTCTGCTGCTGCTGATATCAGCATTTTAACCTCTCACTTTGATGTTCAACGCGAATTGTTAGGGTTAAACAGTTTGTTAGACATTCAGGGGTTATTGCTTAAACCATTCGACAGTCAGCGTTTAAAGCAGATGTTAATGGTGGCTAATAAAGCCAATGTTATTTTAAAACCGCAAGCTGCCTATGAGCTTGTACCAACGGATGTATTAAGCGATTTTGTTCAACCTAAAGTTGCGGTTAACGATTAATATTAGTTGATTGCATTAAAGCTCCCACGGTAACGTTGGAGCTTTTTTTTTGTCATTTTTATCTAATAACAATGCATTTTAAGTGCTTGAGTTTACACTGCAGTTGACTTAAATATTGTTATATCCCAACGGGTTGATATTTTTTCTAATTATACAAAATCCTATGGAACGATTTTGAACAGCTTTAGCTGGCCACGCAGTGGGGAATAACAGAGACTGAAATATCGTTTTATTTCTCGCCAGCAGGTGTTTTAAGCTGCATAAACAAACAGAAAATTACTGGATTTGGTATAACCTATAGGTTTGAAATAGAGCATGGAATTTGAATTTAGAAAAGATTATTTTAGTGATCAAGCAACGGTAAAGTTATCTATGGATCATGAGGCTTTTGGGACTTGGTTAGAGCAGGAAGGACAGTCTATTGCTTGGGTAGATGCGCTGTTAGTTAATATTTCAGCTGTGCAAAAGCGTGTGCTGACTGATTTTAAATTAGTCGGCAGTGAGTTTTCGTTATTAGTCAATGATGATGAAGCTCAGGTTATCAATCACAGTTTGTTAAATGATTTTGATGAAGTTGATTTAGAAGGAGACTTATCATTTTATGATCTGGAGATTGAAGCATCCTGTGGATTCGATGATTTTATAAACTTCATCGAATCATGGTCAGAATTTTTACACAGTAAATAAATGTCGGCTTTTAAGATTTCGATGATTTGATTTGATGAAGTCTTAAATCAAATCATCGTCAGCATTTTTACTCCGTCAGCAAAGTTATACTTTTAAGACTAAAGTTGCCATACCTAAGAACGAAAACAGGCCAATCACATCGGTCAGGGTTGTTAGGGCCATTCCGCCAGCGAGAGCGGGATCAATTTTATATTTATGCATAACCAGCGGGATGGTCACACCTGCAATGCCTGCTACGGATAAATTTATAAACATCGCCCCAGCAATAATGTAACCCACGGTGATATCCCCCTTCCACAGTGTTACCGCCGTCGCGACTAAGGTCGCCCAAATCATGCCATTAATCAAACCGATTGCGGCTTCTTTGCCAATTAACCAACGGGCATTTGTACTGCCGATATGGCCCACTGCCAGGCCACGAATAACCAAGGCGAGTGTTTGATTCCCTGCAATCCCGCCCATACTGGGGACTATTGTCATTAAAACAGCAAGGGTTGCCATCTGCTCTAGGGTGGCTTCAAACATATTTGATACTGAGGCGGCAATAAAGGCTGCAACAAGATTCAGCGCCAGCCAAACCGTGCGTCGTTTAGCGCTTGATAGAACGGGTGCATAGGTATCTTCATCATCATCCATACCTGCCATGCCCATCATGGTGTGCTCTGCCTCTTCGCGGATAATATCAACCACATCATCAATGGTAATACGCCCTAAAAGATGTCTATTTGCATCCACAACGGGCGCCGAAATCAAATCATGGCGTTCAAATAACTTGGCAATTTCACCGTCATCCATTTCTACTTCCAGCATCTCTGTTTTGCTGTTCATGACCTGCTCTATAGAAAGAGAAGGATCAACGGTTAATAAGGTTGATAGGGGAACGTCGCCAATCAATTGGTCTTCTTTATTAACCACATAGAGCGTGTCCGTTGCGTCCGGCAATTCACCTTTCAGGCGTAAATAGCGTAACACCACATCGACCGAGACATCGGCGCGCAGTGTTATAGTATCGGTATTCATCATCGAGCCTGCGGTATCTTCCGGATAGGAAAGCGCTTGCTCTACACGGTGTCTATCCTGTGCATCCATAGTATCCAATACCTCTTGGTATAGGCTATCCGGAATACCACGTAAAATAGACGCGAGGTCATCAATTTCCATGCCTTCCGTGGCGGATACTATATTGGTTGCATCCATTAATGCTATTATGCTGTCCTGTGCATCTTCATTTAATTCGTCGAGTATGTCACCCTGCTCATCATGATCCGTCAAACTCCATAATATTTTACGCTTGGTAGGGGGAAATGATTCAAGCAGTAAAGCGACATCACAGGCGTGCATTTTGTCAAGAATACTACGAGCTAATACGAACATACCGCTTTCGAGGGCTTTATCTATTTCCTGCAATCTTTCTTGGGCATTTTGAGCATCGGTATTTTCCGGCATGACATGACCTTATATTATTCATCTTCTTCTAGAAACTTATTTTCTATCAGCCTGGTAACCGCAAGCATAGCCTGCTGCGCTTCACTGCCTTCTGCTAGGATTTCAATTTCTTGACCGTAACAAGTTTCTAATACTAATAAACCAAGGACACTACTGGCATCTGCTTGTTTGCCTTGATGTTTGATTATGATAGTAGCATCAAAAGACTGAACTAACTCAACAAGTTTGATCGTGGCTCGTGTATGCAATCCTAATTTGTTTTGGATGGTAATAGTTTGTGTGATGGTGCTCATTATAGGTGATCCTTTAATCCCTTATGCTCAATTTGAACCTGATAATTTTGTTTGTAGCTAGTGTATGCAGCCTAATTTATGTTGGATAATAATAGGTTGTGGGATTACAGCTGATCCTTTAATCCCTTAATCCTTTAATCCCTTATGCTCAATTTGAACCTGATAATTTTGTTTGTCGCTCGTGTATGCAAGCCTAATTTTTTGTATGATGGTGCTCATTATAGGAGCTTCTTTAATCCCTTATGCTCAATTTGAACCTGATATTTTTGTTTGTAGCTTGTGTATGCAAGCCTAATTTTTTGTATGATGGTGCTCATTATAGGAGCTTCTTTAATCCCTTATGCTCAATTTGAACCTGATATTTTTGTTTGTAGCTTGTGTATGCAAGCCTAATTTTTTTGGATAATAATAGTTTCTCTGATTACAGGTGATGCTTTAATCCCTTATGCTCAATTTGAACCTGATATTTTTGTTTGTAGCTTGTGTATGCAAGCCTAATTTTTTGTATGATGGTGCTCATTATAGGAGCTTCTTTAATCCCTTATGCTCAATTTGAACCTGATATTTTTGTTTGTAGCTTGTGTATGCAAGCCTAATTTTTTTGGATAATAATAGTTTCTCTGATTACAGGTGATGCTTTAATCCCTTATGCTCAATTTGAACCTGATATTTTTGTTTGTAGCTTGTGTATGCAAGCCTAATTTTTTGTATGATGGTGCTCATTATAGGAGCTTCTTTAATCCCTTATGCTCAATTTGAACCTGATATTTTTGTTTAAACTGAGCAGCAAGCTGTTCTGCTACATAGACAGAGCGGTGTTTTCCACCCGTACAGCCAATGGCTATGGTCACATAATTACGGTTGTTTTCTTCAAGGTACGGCAACCATGAATGGAAAAGGTTTTCAATTTGGTTAATGGTTTGTTTTACCACAAGGTGATCATTGAGAAACGCTTTTACAGGTTGATCTTTACCCGTGTATTTTTGTAAAGCTGGCTCCCAATGGGGGTTGGGTAAAAAACGCACATCAAAAATATAATCGGCATCATCGGGGTGGATATTTTTAAAACCAAAGGATTGGAAGATGATTAATAAGTTACTTTTAGTCGATCCCTGTAAATGAATTTTAAGACGTTCATTTAAATTATGGATAGAAAGGGTGGTTGTGTCGATCGACAGTGCAGCCCTTTTGTGAATAGGCTCCAACAGTTCATTTTCTAATTCGAGTGCTTGAGATAAGGACAGTTTGTTTTTAGATAAAGGGTGTAAACGTCTTGTTTCACTGTAGCGGCGAATTAATTCAGAGCTAATAGCATCAAGGTAGACAATCTCTACTTCAACTTTTTGTTGTAACGACGACAGCAGCGTTTGGATTTGGCTGGCATCGGTAGGTAAATTACGAATATCTAAACTAATCGCAACTTTATTATTTTTAGGGTCTACGGTATCGATTAATTGCTCAAGCAGCTGGAATGGCACACCATCAATGCAGTTATAGCCTAAATCTTCCAGCACATGAAGTGCAATGGTCTTTCCTGAACCCGAGCGGCCGCTAATGACAATTAATTTCATTGTACCCCCTGCAATTATTTAATTTCTAGCAACAGACATAACATTTCGTTGTTTTTCGCATTTCTTAGTTGACGTAAAAATTGTTTATCTAATAGTTTTTGACTGATTTCAGAAAGCGCAGACAAATACTGTTTACAACGATCTTCCGGTACAAAAATGGCGAAGAGTATATCAACTTTATTACCGTCATATGAATCATAATCTATTGCTGATTCACATTGTATAAAAACAGCAGTAGCGGGTAAAGTGCTATCTATTTTTACGTGTGGAATCGCAATCCCCGTTCCAACACCCGTAGAGCCGATTTTTTCACGCGCAATTAAACGATTAAATAATATTTGTGGATCTATATTTAATTTTTCACCCGCAATATGGCTGATTTTTTCTAATGCGCATTTTTTGCTGGTGCAGGCAGTTTGGGCAAAAACTGATTCTTTATTTAATAAGCTTGAAATGTTCATATTTAATTTGGCTATTACAAAAATTTGCGCGATGTTAGCACTTGCGCTATGAATGATCATCAACAAATATGGTTTTCTTAACCTTTATAAAATCAGAGTAGCATTTTTCGTTGGCTTGATGATGAAATTCCCAATAATTCCCGATATTTTGTGATCGTACGGCGCGCCACTTTAATACCCTGCTGTTCAAGTAACAGTGCTATTTTATTATCACTTAAAGGCTTGCTGCTCACCTCGGCAGAAATTAATTTTTTGATTAATGCCTTAATTGCCGTTGAGGAGCGTTCTCCTCCACTTTCTGTCGCAACATGGCTAGAAAAGAAAAATTTCAACTCAAAAATACCTCTTGAGGTATGCATAAATTTTTGTGTTGTGACCCGCGAAATGGTCGATTCATGCATATCTACCTCTAACGCCACATCATTAAGCACCATTGGTTCCATTGCTTCTTCCCCGTATTCGAAGAATGCTTGTTGTTGGCGCACAATACAATGAGAGACTTTTAATAAGGTTTCGTTACGGCTTTCCAGACTTTTAATAAACCATCTTGCTTCCTGTAAATGACCTTTAATAAACTGAGAATCAGATTTACTAATATTACCTTTACATAAATCTGCATAGGTTTGGTTTATGGAAAGCTTAGCATCGGAATCCGGGTGGAGCGATACGCGCCATTGACCGGCAATTTTTTTGACATAAACATCGGGTACAATATATTGGGGTTGGCTATTCTCTATTTGGTTTCCTGGCCGAGGTTCGAGCGTTTGCATTAAATGCAATATTTCGGCTAATTCAGACTCTTTTAATTTACTTTTTCTTGCCAGAGTACGGTAATCCCGGTTACCCAGTAAATCCATGTGATTAGCAAGTATGGTTAACGCTTCACTGCGCCATGGTGTTTGTTCCGGCAGATGTCGCAGCTGGATTTGCAAACACTCCTGCGTTGAACGAGCAGCAACACCTATTGGATCAAAATGTTGAATGCGCTTAAGAACAACCAGTACTTCATCTAATTCAAGATCATCAGCTTCAGTTGTTAAACTTTCCAAAATTGATTCACAACTCGCGGTTAAATAACCGGATTCATCTATCGAGTCAATGAGGGCTTCGGCGATCATCAGATCAGTGTCAGAAAACGGGGTCAGTTGCATTTGCCAAATCAAATGATCCTGTAAAGAGGTTGAAGATTCTCCCTGGTAAATATTGTCCTCGCCTTCATAACTTGAAGAGGATGAAGGAGAAGTTGTGGAACTGCTTGAATATTCAGAATAAGATTCTTCCCAATTATTTTCAGCGGGTAAATCATTAGAGAGCTCCTGCTGGGTTATTGCTTCAGAAGTGTCAACCTGACTGCTATCCGGTTTTTTGATGACTTCCTGCGTACCGTTGTTATCTTCTTGTTCTAATAAAGGGTTTGAGTCGAGAATATTCTGAATTTCCTGCTGTAAATCCAGTGTAGAGAGTTGTAGCAATTTGATTGCGTGCTGCAATTGCGGGGTCATTGCAAGCTGCTGCCCCATCTTTAAATGCAAACCTTGTTTTATCAAAACATTCTCCTGAACCTGGCCGGTTATTATTAAGTTATTGAGCTGTCATTAGTGCGGAATTTTGTTTAAATTTTTTTATATGTCCTGTATATACCCATGTTATCTCAAGATGCTTTGTCAGGCGCAAGCTCTTCGACCAGAGCAAGACGCAACATGAGGTAATGGATATTCCCTTTCCGATTGGTGCAACGAAAATTGAAGTATCATGGGTATAAGCCTTTTATAATTTAAATTCTTCACCCAGATAGACCTGTTTTACCTGAGCATTGGCTAATATTTCATCTTGATTACCCACTGCAATAATCTCACCGTGACTAACGATATAGGAGTGCTGACAGACATCTAATGTTTCTCGTACATTGTGATCGGTTATTAATACACCCAAACCACGATTCCTTAGGTGTTGGATAATAGTTTTGATATCAATCACTGAAATAGGATCTACGCCGGCGAAAGGCTCATCTAAGAGAATAAATTTAGGTTCGGTTGCCAGTGCGCGCGCAATTTCAACTCGGCGTCGCTCTCCCCCGGAAAGGCTCATCCCTTTGTTATTACGAATATGAGTGATATGAAATTCATCGAGTAATGTATTGAGCTTTTCTTCACGTTGGGCATTGCTTAACTCTTTACGTGTTTGCAAAATACCCATAATATTTTCGGAGACAGTTAAGCGGCGAAAGATGGACGCTTCCTGAGGAAGGTAACCTATCCCCTTTTGAGCTCTGATATGCATCGGATGATGGGAAATATCTTCTCCGTCAATAAATATACTTCCTTCATCCTGCTTTACGAGTCCGACTACCATGTAAAAAGAGGTCGTTTTACCTGCTCCATTTGGGCCAAGTAAACCGACAATTTCGCCTGTTTTTACGGTTAAATCGACACCATTTACAACGGTCCGGCCTTTATAGCTTTTTACTAAACCTTGCGCGATTAAATCTGCCATTTTTATTCTTCTTTTTCTGGGGTATTTTCAGTGTTTTTTTTGTCAAACTGAGCGGGTAAAAAAACCGTTGTTACACGTGTTTCTTTGCCGTCGTTGCTCACTGTTAGTTCTTCTTTTTTCATCAAATAAATGATTTTTGACCCATTTATTTGGCTCTTAAGTTGTTTAACCTGGGCATTACCGGTCAGCGTTACTTGTGCCTTAGCCACATCGTAACGAATCGTCTTTGCCTCTGCATTTATGGGTTTTCCATCTTCTTGGGTCTGGTAAAAAGTGGCTACTTTACCTTCTGCAATCATGATCTCTTGATTAGATTCCTTTCCTCGAATAACGGTCAGTTTGTCAGCGGTTAATTTAATGCTACCTTGAGTGAGTAAGACGTCATCTTGAAATACAACCCGGTCATTTTTCATCGTCACGTGCTGGCTCACCGAGCTGACGTGAATGGGCTGTTCGAAGTCAGATTCCAGCGCCATACTTGCAAAAGAGATAAGTAATGTACTGATAACTAAACTTGATTTATTTATTTTCATTGAAGTATACCGCTTTTATTTGATCTTTTATGATGACTTCTTCGGTTACCAGAGAAGCCCATATGCCAACACCCTGCTGATGAATCTGAGGGCCTTCCCAGGTGACTAGCAAGTCACTGCTGAACTCTTGTTTATCCAGTAAAAGAGTGAGTTGTTCCGTTTTTATTGTTTGTACAAGCTGATCTAAACTGAGATTTTTGACTAATACATTTTTTGATAGCACTAATTTATTTTGTCGATAGAGAGCACCCTCAGCACTGGTCATTTGCCAAACAGTGGTCGTATCTGTTTGCTCGTTATGGGTATAAACAATCACTTTGGGATTTTCAAAGTTAGTCAACTCATCTTCATTAAAGTTGGTGGCTTTATCTGCAAATATTTTATGATCCAAAAAACCTGTTTTATTAAAATGCGTACTCTTAATATCCGTCGCAATATAACTAGGATGATGGACTGGCAGCGAAGGTAAAACAGCTTCCTGTTTGAAAAACAACCAAATCAAGAAAGTGGCTAATAATAAAGCAAATGGGAGACTCTGGCGCTTATTCATTTATTCACTTTTGCCCTGGGTAATATAAAGTTGATTATTGCACTGCAAAAAGAGATCACAGACTTCGCGCACGGCGCCATAGCCACCTTTTATTTGAGTGACAAGGTTTGCCCCTTTTAAGACAAGAGGATGTGCATCCTGTACCGCGATGCCTAAACCACAATCTTCGATAACGGGCAGATCAACCACGTCATCACCAATATAAGCGACCTCTTCAGGTGTTAAACTAAGCTTAGTTAATAAAGATTGGTAAACGCTTAATTTATCTTCTTTGCCCTGAAATATAAAAGGGACACCCAAAGCCTGCATTCGCGTTTCAACAATGACCGATTGACGCCCGGTGATGATCGCAACATTAATGCCCATATTGAGAATCGCTTTGATCCCGAATCCGTCTTTAGTATGAAAAGCTTTTAATTCTTCACCGTGATTGCCTAAATAAATTCTACCATCGGAAAAGACACCATCAACATCGCAAATAAGTAATTTTATTTTTGCGGCGCGGTGGTAATTTTCGACACTAATTTTACCATAAGGTGTTGTGATCATTAAAATTCTCAGTTGATTAATAATTATGTATTACTAATAGGTTAGTGATGACTGACAAGTTAGTAACAAAATAACAAAATGGATGCGTTAACGCGAGCTATGATTATTAGTCTTACTGCCTAGATTATATTGACCGCTATTACACAGATTAATAATATCCAAACCAGCGCTTAACCGACTTTACAATATTTAAGCGCTTTGCGCATTAAAGTGTATCGTTATCCGCATTTTTCGAAAAATAAAGCGTTAGAAAAATATGCGCCAATGCCAAGTAACCTTTAAAGCGTATTTAATATTCGCGAGGCCAGAGTATTATATCGCATTAGTTTTAGATTGCGCAGTCAATGAGTAAATAAGTTATTTTAGTTCGGGCAGTCAGTAAGCAAATAAGTTACTCTATATCAAGGTGTTAAGTTAAAAAAATAGATGTCACTGGTTAATACAAAAATCTGCCGATAAATAAATTCCCAACTTTCTATTTTCAATAAATATTTGTATAAAAAATTTCATCACTTTACACTGTCCATTCGTGTTTATATAAAGAGCGTAACCATTTATGAAAACCCCGCTTCACCTTGAAATAAAAAACTTATGCTTCTCTCGAAGTGATAGATTATTATTTGATAATTTATGTTTTGAGTTTGAGCGCGGTAAAATTACTGCGATATTAGGCCCCAGTGGTATAGGAAAAACAACATTATTAAAGCTTATCGGCGGGCAACTGGCCGTCGATAGCGGCGAAATATTTTTCAACCAAAAAGCGCTTCATAACTGTTCAACGGCTGAACTTTATCAAGCGCGTAAAAAAATGGGGATGTTATTTCAAAGTGGCGCATTATTTAACGAGCTTTCCGTTTTTGAAAATGTCGCATTTCCTTTACGCGAGCACCATCAACTCGATCAATCGTTGCTCGAAATATTAGTTTTAATGAAATTAGAAGCGGTTGGTTTAAGGGGCGCGCGCGATTTAACGCCGCAACAATTATCCGGTGGTATGGCACGCCGTGTCGCATTAGCTCGCGCGATCGCACTTGATCCTGAGCTGATTATGTATGATGAACCCTTTAGCGGGCAAGATCCTATCTCAATGAATGTGTTGCTTAAATTAATTAAACAGCTCAATGAAACCTTAGGGTTGACCTCTATTATTGTGACCCATGATGTCAAAGAGGTTTTGTCTATTGCAGATAATGTTTATGTCTTAGCGGATGAGAAAATTATTGCGCAAGGCTCTGTCGAATCAATACTCGCGCAAACTGAAAATGAATTATTACAACAGTTTTTGCTTGGCCGAAGTGAAGGGCCTGTCCCTTTCCATTTCAAAAGCGAAGATTTTCAAACTGATTTACAAAAGGTAAGTCGATAATGTTAGATTTTGCTGGCGCCGTCGGGCGTTTATCTTTATATTTTATAAAAACGACGGGAAAGTCGTGTTTGATGTTGTTTCATACAATATTCGGCATGCCGCACCCTAAATTGTTTCCTTTATTTATCGGACAGATATTTCAACTTGGTATTTTATCTTTACCTATTATATTAACGGCTGGTTTGTTTATCGGCATGGTATTAAGCTTACAAGGTTATAATGTGCTGGTTGATTATGCTGCAGAAGAGAGTTTAGGCAGCATGGTGGCTTTATCGTTATTAAGAGAGTTAGGGCCCGTTGTAACGGCCTTACTTTTTGCCGGACGAGCAGGTTCAGCGCTGACGGCTGAAATTGGTTTAATGCAAAGTACCGAGCAAATTGCCAGTATGGAAATGATGGCAGTCTCTCCGCTTAAACGTGTGATAGCACCGCGTCTTCTTGCCGGTATTATAACGCTCCCGTTGCTGACATTGATCTTTAATGTGGTTGCTATTTGGGGTGGATATTTAATCGGAGTCAGTTGGATGGGGGTTGATGGTGGTGCGTACTGGTCTGTTATGCAGGGCAGTGTTGATTACCTGCCGGATGTGATGAACGGCGTGATTAAAAGTATTGTTTTTGGTGTGATGATTACCTGGGTAGCACTTTATAATGGTTATCACGTGATGCCAAACGCTATCGGTATTAGTCGTTCAACGACACAAACAGTGGTAGTTTCATCATTATTAGTGTTAGCAATGGATTTTATATTAACGGTGTTTATGTTCGGGAGCTAATTGGTTATATAACAAGTGGTTGTTTCATCACCATTAATAGTGTTAGCAATGGATTTTATATTAACGGTGTTTATGTTCGGGAGCTAATTGGTTATATAACAAGTGGTTGTTTCATCACCATTAATAGTGTTAGCAATGTATTTTATATTAACGGTGTTTATGTTCGGGAGCTAATTCGTTATATAACAAGTGGTTGTTTCATCACCATTAATAGTGTTAGCAATGGATTTTATATTAACGGTGTTTATGTTCGGGAGCTAATTGGTTATATAACAAGTGGTTCTATCATTATTATTAGTATTAACAATCAATGGATTTTATATTAACGGTGTTTATGTTCGGAAGCTAATTCGTCATATAACAAGTAGTTTTATCATTATTATTATTAGTATTAACAATCAATGGATTTTATATTAACGGTGTTTATGTTCGAAATGTAATTCGTCATATTAAAGTGGAAATAAATATGTCTCAGAAAAAAACAGAATTATGGGTTGGCATTTTTGTCATTGGTGCAATGCTCTCAATGGCAATATTAGCTTTTAATGTTGCAGGTCTTTCCTTTAAGGGGGAAGGCCGCAGTTATACTCTGTATGCCAATTTTTCAAATGTTGGTGGTTTAAAAGTAAGATCACCAGTGAAACTCGGTGGTGTTGTTGTGGGCAGAGTTGAAGAGATCACTTTAAATAAAGAGAGTTATATGCCGGTTGTGCGTTTGGCTATGTTTGAAAATAAAGGGTATTATCCAGAAACCTCTTCAGTTTCGATTTTAACCTCAGGTTTATTAGGTGAGCAATATGTCGGTCTGCAACCCGGTTTTATTATCGAGGGTGTTAGTATGTTAGAAGAAGGGGATCGTTTTGAGGATACTAAATCTGCTATCGTTCTTGAAGACCTGATTGGTCAATTTATCTATTCAATGAATAAGGGGGATTAATGCGTCATTTATTAATTGTAATGACACTGCTTTTTTCGAGTATTGCATTTAGTGATCAGATAGATATGAGTAACCCGAATAAGGTTATTCAATCTGTATCAACTAATACATTTGCTAGAATTACTGCTGAGGAAGCGCGTTTAAAAGCGGATCCCGACTATATACAAGTGGTTATTGAAGAGGAATTAATTCCTTATTTTGATTATAAGTATGCTGCTTACAAGGTATTGGGTGCACATTTAAGAAACACCACTATTGAGCAGCGTAATGAATTTGTTGAAGCATTCCGCCTCTATTTGATTAACTCCTATGGCAATATTTTATTCAAATATGATCAACAAGAGATACAAATATCCGCTAATACGAACTTTAAAAATGGGAGCATAGTAACTATTCCTGTTAGGGTTCGGGATAAAGATGGTCAAATAGTCCAATTAAGTTTTAAACTACGGGAAAATAAAAAATCCGGGGAATGGAAAGTGTTTGATGTCATCGCAGAGGGGATCAGCATGTTAAATACCAAACAGTCAGAGATAAGTGAACTCATTCAGAGAGAAGGTATTGATCATGTTATCAAGTTGCTGGAAAAGAAAAATAGCGAGTTTTCCGCGTGACTACAGGCAGCAATGACGAGACAATAGTACTGGAAGGCGACCTGCTGTTGAGTGAGTTGTCCACGAAAAAATTTTCGAATATTAACACCTATCAAAACACAAAAAAAATCGATTTACAGCACCTTACAAACATAGACTCAGCCGGTATCGCATATTTGGTACAAATTAAAACAATTAGTCCAAATGTCTGCTTTGAAGGCGTGTCTGATAAAATATTAATCTTAGCGGGTTTATATGGGGTGAGTTTTCTCTTCAAGTAGCGAGTTATATAATGAATACTGAAACAATCAAAGAAAAATTAGAACAAGCGCTAGCGCTTGATGAATGCATAGTCAAAGGTGAAAATGGCACTTTTCAAGTGATCGCAGTCAGTGCCGCATTTGCAGATATGAGCAGAGTGAAAAAACAACAGGCCATTTATGAGCCGCTAACTGAAGAGATAGCAAGTAACGCTATTCATGCTCTCAGCATTAAAGCCCTAACTCCCGATGAGTGGCAAAAACAAAAGCATTTTATTTAAAAGAGATAAGGATAATTTAATGGGTCAGTTTTTAATTCAAGGTGGTTGCCAATTAAAAGGGGAGGTGACAATCTCCGGTGCCAAAAATGCTGCATTACCAATTTTATTTGCGAGCTTATTATCAAAAGGTAATGTGAATTTAACTAATGTCCCACTGTTAAAAGATATCTCGACAACACTTGAGCTTTTAAAAGAATTAGGTGCAGAAGCATCACAAGATGGACATGAAGTGCATATTAATGCTTCATCTGTGAAAAATTATACCGCCTCTTATGAGTTAGTACGCAGTATGCGCGCGTCTATTTTGGCGCTAGGTCCTTTAGTTGCCCGTTTTGGTGAAGCCGATATCTCATTACCCGGGGGCTGTGCTATTGGCGCTCGCCCGGTTAATCTTCATATCCATGGTTTAGAGCAGATGGGGGCAATCATTAAAGTGCAGAATGGCTTTATTAAAGCGCGTGTTAATGGGCGTTTAAAGGGTGCTCACCTGTATATGGATATGGTCAGTGTTACCGGCACGGGTAATTTAATGATGGCCGCTGCACTTGCTGAAGGTGTTACGACCATCGAAAATGCAGCCAAAGAACCTGAACTTGTTGATCTGGCTAACTTTATTAATGGTATGGGCGGCAAGATTTCAGGTGCAGGAACGGATACTTTAACGATTGAAGGTGTTGAATCTTTAGGTGATTGTACCTATCAAGTGCAGCCGGATCGCATTGAGACTGGTACTTTTCTCGTTGCTGGTGTGGTAAGCGCGGGTAAAGTTAAGTGTCTTAATACAGAACCGCATTTATTAACGGCTGTATTGTCTAAATTGGAAGAAGCGGGTGCCTTGGTAACAACGGGCAGTGATTGGATTGAGGTTGATATGATTGGTCGTCAATTAAAATCAGTCAATATCTCAACGGCGCCGCATCCTGCATTCCCAACGGATATGCAGGCACAATTTACGGTGTTAAATACGGTTGCTCCCGGCACAGGACGAATCAAAGAAAATATTTTCGAGAATCGTTTTATGCATGTGCCTGAATTACAACGAATGGGCGCAAATATTATATTAGAAGGTAATCTTGCCATTTGTGGTGAGCCTGAACCCTTGTGTGGTGCAGAAGTCATGGCGACAGATTTACGCGCATCGGCAAGTTTAGTGATTGCAGGTTTAATCGCCGAGGGTGAAACTATTGTTGATGAGATTTACCACATTGACCGGGGTTATGAAGCCATAGAAAATAAGTTAATTGCGCTCGGTGCAAATATTAAACGTATCGAAAATTAACTTTAATTAATTACCAGGCTATTTTAATGCGGTGAATAACAGTAAAGGGAAGCTTAGTGCTTCCCTTTTTTTGTTATCTCATATTTCTTCTCTAGTGCTATTCGCGTTTTGCATTTTGAGGGGAATTACTCAACTCGCCAATAATGACGTCGATATTAATTTCATCCCCTTTACGCAATACGGTTAATACCGCCTTAGTGCCTGGCGGTATTTCTGCCACCATATCCATGGCGAATATTAAATTTTCAACCGCAATATTATTGATTTTCAGCAAAATATCATTTACTTCAACCCCAGCAACACTGGCAGGTCCTCCTTCCTGAATCTCTTTTATAATAGTGCTGTTTTGTGCTTTTAAGCCCCAAAGACGCGCTAAAAGCGGATCTAAATTTTCTGCCACTATGCCTAAGGAGCCGCGAATAACACGACCGTCTTTAATTAGGCTGTTCATTATCCGTTGCGAAAGCTGATAGGGGATAGCAAAACTAATACCGTAACTGATATTTTGATTACGACTGTAAAACTCAGAGGTATTGATACCGACTAACTCACCGCGGCTATTAATTAATGCTCCCCCTGAGTTTCCTTCGTTAATGGCAGCATCTGTTTGTAGGAAATCCTGGCGACCAGATGAACTCATACCACTGCGTCCGGTGGCACTGATAACGCCCTGAGTAATAGTTTGCCCTAAGTTATAGGGATTACCAATAGCCAGTACTATATCGCCAACTTGAGGGTTATATTGACTGTTCTGGGGGATCACCGGCAGGTTATTGCCTTCAATTTGCAGTACCGCCAAGTCGGTTATTGCATCACTCCCGACTACAGTGGCGGTAAACAGACGCCCGTCCTGCAAAGCGATAAGTATCTGATCAGCCTGTTTAATAACATGATAATTGGTTAAAATATAACCTTCTTCATCAACAATAATGCCGGAGCCCAACCCAGTCGGTTGAAGCTGTTGCTTGTTGTTGTTGAAAGTAGAATCTACGTATCTTTGAGAATAAATATTAACCACTGCGGGGGATGCTTTTTTTACTGATTCGCTATAACTTGCGACCTTATCGTCGGCTAAACGCGATGTTAAAGCTGTTCCTAATCGTACGCCATAAACGATTAATGTCGCGATAATAATCCCCCAAAAGATGGGTTTTAAAAAATACAGAAAGCGCGTTTTAAAGTTCATTTTGTTAACCAGGTGGAGAAGTGGAAGTGACAACGAAGATTATATACAAAATAGGAGGGGGAAGTGTGTTTATTGTATGTTATTGAGAAATTGGTAAAAAAAAAGCACCACCGAAGGTGATGCTTATACCCAAACTACTTGAAGATGCAGAGATTCGTCTGAATCTCCCGAAAGGCAAGGCGATAAAAGCTGCTCTTCGTTGTTAGAAGGTTTTGATTTAGAATAACTAGATCATCAGCCTTCTGCCTAGAATATCACCATTTATCGTCTTGCTGATTTCAGCATCTTCAGTAATTTGGGTATTAAGTATTCTGATTGTTTATTATACAATAACGTGTACAGAAGAGGTATTTGTAGTACCGGAAGCCACAAGCGCACCAGCGACTATTACCACTTTATCACCAGCCGTAACAAGACCAAGCTGTTTACTCATATCCATACCAAGTTGGTAGAATTCTTCCATTGAATTTTGAGCTTCAACAATTTTAGCAGAAACACCTTTTACTAAGGCCAACTGTTGTGCTGTTTTCGGGTTACTGGTTAAGGCCAGGATTTGAGTACTTGGGAAGTATTTGCGTAAAGAACGTGCAGACTTGCCGGCACCCGTTGCTACTATGATTAATTTAGCATTTAGTTGCTCAGCATTGTTAACTGCACCGCTACATACCGCTTCAGTGATACGGATATCTTTTGTAATATTATCAACTCTGGCAGACATTACTTTATCGGTACGCTCACAGATAGTTGCCATTATTTCAACCGCTTCTGCAGGGTATTTACCTTTAGCACTTTCGCCTGAAAGCATGACTGCATCGGTACCATCTAGAATAGCATTGGCAACATCGCCAGCTTCAGCACGTGTTGGGCGTGGATTTTTAATCATTGAATCAAGCATTTGTGTCGCTGTGATAACAGGCTTTCGAGCAGCATTTGCTTTTTCGATCATCATTTTTTGTGCGAAAATTACTTCTTCAACTGCAATTTCAACCCCTAAGTCACCACGAGCAACCATAATAGCGTCGGAAGCCGCTAGGATTTCATCAAAGTTATCAACACCTTCTTGGTTTTCTATTTTAGAGATGATGTGAATTTTTTCGCCACCGTTAGCTTTTAATAACTCACGGATTTCTAATACGTCTTCTTTCTTACGGATAAATGATGCAGCAATGAAATCAACTTGTTGTTCACAACCAAATATCAGATCGCCTTTATCTTTAGGAGATAGAGCAGGCAGTTGAACTTTAACGCCAGGCAGGTTAACACCTTTGTTTTCGCCCAGTTCACCGGTGTTCATGACATCACAGATAACTTCTGTGTCAGTAATACGTTTAACGGTTAGTTCAATTAAACCGTCATCAAGTAATACCGTGTTACCTACCACTAAATCATTGGTTAGGTTTTCGTAAGTTACCGCTACCACAGTGTTGTCACCAACAACGGTTTGATCAGTTGTTAGAGTGAACTCTTGTCCTGCGGTTAATAATACATCAGCACCGTTGGCAAGTTTAACCGTACGGATTTCAGGTCCTTTGGTATCTAACAAAATGGCAACATTTTTACCCGTTTCCCGGCAAATTTCACGGATAGTATTAATTCGACCACCATGTTCGTTAAAATCACCGTGCGAGAAATTAAGGCGCATAACATTCATGCCATTTTTGACTAATTTACCTAACATCTCTTTTGATTCTGATTTTGGACCAATAGTACAAACTATTTTAGTTTTTCTCACCGTTATTCTCCGATAGTTATTGTGTTCATTAATAAAGACGTTTTTATCTCTATTTCTATTTGTATTTATATTTGTATTGATTGGCACATTTTACAGAATTTTTTTTGATAAAGTATGATTTGGAACCATTTAATTTCTATTTTTTTATGTTTTGGTCGGTTTGTGGTCGATATCCGTCTGTTTTTTGTGCTTTATAATGTAAGATTAAATATAATTTTCTATTCTCACGCACTATATTCAGCGCTAATACTGGGGGGGAACTTTTAATAAACTCGGTTAATTCGGTCAAATTTAGAATTTTTTTTCGATTAATACCGATTATTAAATCCCCCTGCTGTAGCCCAAAATCATCAGCGATAGAGCCTTTTTTAACGTGATCCACTAATACGCCTTTATTTTTATTCCCGCCCGCCGGATTCATTAATGTCGCGCCGGCTAATAATGGATGCAGTGGTGGTGGGATAAACTTTATTTTACCCGGTTCGATAGCTTTTAGTGTCGCGCTTAGGCTGAGTGCTTTAGCATCACGAATAATACCCAATTCAACTTTTTTTCCAACACTTAGACTACCAATTTTAGCGCGCAGAGCCGAAAAGGATATAATGCTCAGACCATCTAAAGAGACAATCACATCACCCGCTTCCAGTCCTGCTTGTTCCGCGGCAGAGTCCGGATTTATCTGATAAATGAAAGCGCCATGCTTCGATTCTAACCCAAAGACTTTTGTCAGTTGATGAGTCAACTCACCACCTTTGATGCCGAGAACACCTCTGCGTACCTCTCCAAACTGCAATAATTGATCTACTAAGTTGTTGATCATATTTGATGGAATTGCGAATCCAATGCCAATATTGCCACCACTTGACGCTAACAGGGCGGTATTAATACCAATGAGCTCACCGCTTAAGTTAACCAGAGCACCGCCTGAGCTGCCGCTGTTAATTGTCGCATCGGTTTGAATAAAATTTTCTAAATTTTCAAAATTAAGGCCGCTTCGACCAAGGGCACTAATGATACCAGAGGTCACTGTTTGCCCAAGTCCAAGGGGATTACCTATTGCTATTACAAAGTCACCAACCCGTACTAGATCTGAGTCGGCTAGCAGCATCTGGGTGAGTGATTTATTACTGTTGATCTGCAATAGGGCAATATCACTCTGCTGATCGTGACCTACCAGCAAAGCATTAAATTCTTGCCCTGATGTCAGCGTTACTCTAATTTCCTGTGCATCTTCAATAACGTGAAAGTTGGTAATGATATATCCTTTTGCAGCGTCAATAATAACACCTGAACCTAAGCCTATAACGGGTTGATTCAGAAAGAGGAGTTCGTCATCGCTAAAAAAATCAAATAAGTCGGGCAAAAGTTGCTGATTCGACTGGTTGACGACAATCGAGATATTAGCCACCGCCGGGCTGGTTTTTTCGACGAGGGGGGCGAGACTAAAAGTGTCACTGCCGGCAATGGTTAGCGGCAAAGCAGCATTTGTCATTGCACTAAATGTGATTAAGCTGTAATTAATAATAAAATAAGCAATTAACTTTCTCACGGCAAATTCCCTATAAAAGGTTATTACTAAAAATCATAGTCTCGGTAGCGCTAAAATTAAATTATTTTTCGGAAAATTCAAATTTTGTCGACTTAGCTTTACTGTTATGATGCTCCAATAATGTTATAAAAAATTTGTGAGTGTTCTGTGACCCCCCTAAATTTATATCGTGCCGATTTACAAAAAGACAACTTCTTTGAGGATCCTGCCCAGGCAATTGCCATACAGCAGCTGCAGCGTTTGTATTCGGATCTGCAAACCCCGCCCGTTGAAAATAAAAAAAACAGCATTTTGTCACGCTTGGTTAATAAGGTAACTGCACCAACAAGCAAAAAAAAGTGCTTTAAAGGCATTTATTTTTATGGCGGGGTTGGCCGGGGTAAAACCTACCTTGTCGATCTTTTCTTTCATAGTCTACCAACACAGCGTAAACAACGACTGCACTTTCATCACTTTATGCTAAGAGTGCACAAAGAGCTTTCTGAATTGCAGGGACAGGCGAATCCTTTAGTTAAAATTGCCAAAAAATTTGCGTCGCAAACCGATGTATTATGTTTTGATGAGTTTTATGTTGACGATATCACCGATGCCATGATTTTAGCCGGCATGTTAACCGCGTTATTTGAGCAGGGTATTGTGCTGGT
The DNA here is from genome assembly GCF_002836415.1 of Psychromonas sp. MB-3u-54. Taxonomy (GTDB): domain Bacteria; phylum Pseudomonadota; class Gammaproteobacteria; order Enterobacterales; family Psychromonadaceae; genus Psychromonas. The sequence continues at coordinate 44,774 of NZ_PJBP01000173.1, forward strand.
CGCAACGTCTAATATTCATCCCGACGATCTTTATAAAAATGGTCTGCAACGAGCACGTTTTTTACCTGTTATTGATTTAGTTAAGCGCCATTGTGAAGTGTTCAATTTAGACGGCGGGCGCGATTATCGCATTGGCCGTTTAATAAACAGTGAAATTTATCATTACCCTTTAGACAGTAGTGCTTCTCTGCAGATAAAAAGTGCGTTTGAAAATTTAGCGGATGGGGATAAAGTTTATGGACAAGATATAGAAATTAATTCCCGCTTGATTCCTACGATAGCCAATAGCATTGATACTTTAAGCATTGAATTTGGATCACTTTGTGACGGTCCGAGAAGCGTTCTGGACTATATTGAAATGGCGATTTTATACCGCACTATTATTGTAGCGAATATAAAGCAAATGGATGATTTACATAATGATATCGTCAGGCGATTTATTGCGATGATCGATGAATTCTACGATCACCATGTGGCGGTGATTATTTCTGCTGAAGTTAATATAATGGATCTCTATATTGGGAGTAAACTTGATTTTGAGTTCCAACGCTGTGTATCACGTTTGTCGGAGATGCAAAGTAAAACCTATTTAATGCAGTCCCACCATGTTGAACAAAAAATAACAGCTTAAAGGCTTTTTGCCCGCTCGTCGGGCATAAATAAAGCGACGATAAAGAAATACCTAATGTTATCAATAATTATTTCAATATTAAGGTGATTTCTGCATTCATTTTCTGTACAATTCTGTCGCCCACGTTATCCACCTCCCCAAAGTTTAAAGGGTGGATCTGTTTACGCTTGACGTATTCGAAGGGATACGAAATGGCAAAATACATTTTTGGTTGTCAATATTGACAATCATATTTTTTAATATCATTAATTTGGGTATAACTTAATGAAAACTTTTGTTGCTAAACCAGCTGAAGTCAAACGCGACTGGTTTGTAGTCGATGCTGAAGGTAAAACTTTAGGCCGTTTGGCTACCGAAATCGCTTTACGTTTACGTGGTAAACATAAAGCAGAATACACTCCGCATGTTGATACTGGCGATTACATCATCGTTATCAATGCAGAGAAAATTACTGTAACAGGTAATAAAGCTAAAGGTAAAATCTATTATCACCATACTGGTTTCATTGGTGGAATTAAAGCGATTAGCTTTGAAGATCTTATCAAACGCGCACCTGAACGTGTTATTGAAAAAGCTGTTAAAGGTATGTTACCACGTGGCCCATTAGGTCGTGCGATGTACCGTAAGTTGAAAGTTTATGCTGGTACTGAGCATCAACATTCTGCACAGCAACCACAAGTTTTAGACATTTAATAGGATTAAAACAATGGCAAATCAATACTACGGCACTGGTCGTCGCAAAAGCTCTGTAGCTCGAGTGTTTGTAAAAGCAGGTAGTGGTCAAATCACTATCAACAAGCGTAACATCGATCAATACTTCGGTCGTGAAACTGCTTGTATGGTTGTTCGTCAACCACTAGAACTTGTTGGTGCTACTGACAAATTCGATCTGAACATCACTGTTAAAGGTGGTGGCAGTACGGGTCAATCAGGTGCTATCCGTCTAGGTATCACTCGTGCACTAATGCAGTATGACGAAACACTTCGTTCTGAACTACGCGCCGCAGGTTATGTTACCCGTGATGCACGTGAAGTTGAGCGTAAGAAAGTCGGTCTACATAAAGCCCGTAAACGTCCACAGTTCTCAAAACGTTAATATTTCGTTTTCAAGAGTTGCAAAAGCCCAGTTTATACTGGGCTTTTTTTTGCTTGTTATTTAGCCATTTTGAGTTTATGGTTCCTTCATATCTATTTTTAATAGTTGCTACACATCTATTTTGATATAGGGGGATATTATGTTGACAGAATCAATGGTTGAAAAGCTTAATGAGCAAATAAATCTGGAATTTTATTCTTCAAATCTATATTTACAAATGAGTGCATGGTGTGAGGATAAAGGCTTTGAAGGGGCCGCTTTATTACTGCGTGGGCATGCGATAGAAGAAATGTCCCATATGAATCGTTTGTTCACTTACGTCAGTGAAACAGGTGCATTGCCCATTATAGGCACTATAACCGCGCCGCCACATCAATATAAATCATTAAAAAATCTTTTTACGGAGACATTCGATCATGAATGTTTTATCACCAAAAAAATAAATGAATTAACCCACGCTGCATTTACCACGCATGATTATTCAACGTTTAATTTCTTACAATGGTATGTTGCAGAGCAGCATGAAGAGGAAAAATTATTCAAAGGAATATTGGATAAAATTGACTTGGTAGGGGAAGAGGGTAAAGCGCTGTTTTGGGTTGATAAAGATCTCGCCGCACTGGCAAAAAATGCTGCAATGCCAATAATGGATAGCACAGAATAAAGATAAGTAAGCGCCTTTAAATTTACATTTATATGCTGAATTGGCGCTAAGTTCCCCCTGTTAATGAGAGCATGGTCAATTAAGCACTGCTTTTCTCTACTCCCTGTCGCAAAACAATGTTAATCACTTGTAAGTAAGGCGGTATTTCTTTAGAATTCAGCGAGTTTTATGCAATACCCTATCAAGCAATCTGTTTGATAATGTATTGCATTATCAGTTTGGTATAGAGAACTGCTTGAAAGTAGCTCACAATGGAGATGGTTAAATGAGCAATGCGCCTGTTAATTCTGGTCGCCGCAAGTTTCTAACATTAACAACAGCTGTTGTTGGTGGAGTGGGGGCGGCTGCAGTAGCGGTACCCTTCGTGAAATCTTGGAGCCCAAGTGAAAAAGCAAAAGCAGCTGGAGCACCAGTTGCTGTTGATATTAGTAAAATCGAACCAGGACAATTAATTCGCGTTGCATGGCGTGGTAAACCTGTCTGGGTCGTATCCCGCACACAAAAAGTGATTGATGAATTACCGACTCATGACACTCAGTTACGTGATCCTGATTCAAACGAGGCGCAACAACCCGGTTACGCAACGAACTCAGGCCGTTCACTAAAACCTGAGATTTTTATCGCTGTTGGTATATGCACCCATTTAGGTTGTTCGCCTAGTTATCTACCCGATTCCTTTTCGGAACAAGTCCAAGGTGTGGAGTCAGGTTTCTTCTGTCCATGCCACGGTTCAAAATTTGATATGGCAGGTCGTGTCTTTCAAGGTGTCCCTGCGCCATTAAATTTAGTTATCCCTCCTCATTACTACACGAGTGATACGACGATTCTTATCGGCTCAGATAAAGGAGACGCCTAATGCTTAAGAAATTAGTCACCGGTACGCTCGACTGGATAGACGCACGGATCCCGATGACGGAAACGTGGAACAAACATCTAGCGCAATACCCAACGCCGGTCAACTTCAACTTTTGGTACTTTTTTGGTTCTTTAGCCATGCTGGTTCTGGTTAACCAAATCTTAACCGGTATCTGGTTGACAATGCACTACAATCCCTCTGCGGCTTTAGCTTTTGCATCGGTTGAATATATTATGCGTGATGTGCCCTATGGCTGGTTATTGCGTTATATGCATTCAACGGGCGCTTCTGCGTTCTTTGTGGTGGTTTATTTACATATGTTCCGCGGATTAATCTACGGCTCTTACCAAAAACCCCGTGAGTTAATCTGGATCTTCGGCATGTTGATCTTTCTGGTGTTGATGGCGGAAGCCTTCATGGGTTACTTGCTTCCTTGGGGACAAATGTCTTTCTGGGGCGCGCAGGTAATTATCTCTTTATTTGGTGCAATTCCGATTATTGGCGATGATTTGACCCTGTGGATCCGAGGTGATTATGTTATCTCAGGTGCAACCTTAAACCGCTTCTTTGCATTACATGTCATCGCATTGCCCTTGGCATTGGTTGCCTTAGTCTTTTTACATATTGTCGCATTGCATGAAGTGGGCTCAAATAACCCCGATGGTATTGATATTAAAGTGAAAAAAGGTACAGCTTCTGCCGAGGCAAAAGGCCAGTTTACTTTCCATAAACAATACAGCGGCAAAAAAGATATTATCGACGCTATTCCCTTCCATCCCTACTTTACGGTAAAAGACATTATGGGGGTCTGTGGGTTCTTATTAGTCTTCTGCGGGGTGCTCTTCTTTATGCCGGAAGGGGGAGGTTACTTCCTTGAGGCGCCGAATTTTGAACCTGCAAATGGTTTAAAAACACCGTCACATATAGCACCGGTTTGGTATTACACGCCTTTCTATGCCATTTTACGTGCCATACCCGATAAGCTAATTGGTGTCATGTTCTTTGGTGGTTCCATTGTGATTCTTTTCTTCCTGCCGTGGTTAGACCGTTGCAAGGTAAGATCAGTTCGTTACCGTAGTTGGATACATAAAGCTAATATTGCACAATTCATTATTTGTTTTATCGTCTTAGGCGTACTTGGGGCTTTACCAGCAACACCTTTATTAACCATGTTTGCGCAGGTTGGCACGGTCGGTTATTTCGGTTTCTTTATTGCTCTTTGGCTATACAGCAAAAATGAAAAAACTAAACCACTACCAACGAGGTTAACATTCAAATGAAAAAATTAATGATTGCCTTATTGGCATTATTACCAACGCTGCTTTTTGCATCGGGTAATGTTCATCTGGACAAAGCTAATTATGATTTAACGGATAAAGCGTCACTGCAAAGTGGTGCCAAACTGTTTATGAATTACTGTGCTGCGTGTCATTCGACGGCACACCAACGTTACCAGCGGGTAGCAACAGACTTGGGTATCCCTGAAGAGTTAATGGTTAATAATCTGATGTTCACCGACAGTAAAATTGGTGAATTGATGAAAAATAATATGGATCCAGCCGAAGGCGGGAAATGGTTTGGAGTGACACCTCCGGATTTAACCTTAGAAGCACGTCTTCGAGGTCCTGATTGGATCTATACCTACTTACGCTCTTTTTATGCCGATCCAACGCGTCCATTTGGCGTGAATAATACGGTCTTTCCGTTAGTTGGTATGCCCCATGTACTGGAAGAGTTACAGGGTATTCCTACCGCTATCTATGAAACAACCGAGCATGAAGGTGTTGAGCATAAAACCATCATCGGTTTTGAAAGTAACGGACAGGGTGAAATGAGCTCCGATGAGTATGACAAAGCGGTCCTAAATCTGGTAAACTTCCTAGTCTATTCAGGTGAACCAAATAAATTAGAGCGTCAAGCCCTAGGTTTTTGGGTGATGGGCTTTTTAGTTATCTTATTCATTCTTAGTTATTTACTGAAGAAGGAGTATTGGCGCGACATTCATTAATCGTGAACTTTATCTCACCTAATTTAATTGGCAGCAGTGATATTTATCACTATTGCCTTTTTAGTTTTTAAACATTCAACATTTTATCCATATATTAGGGGATTTTCATGGCCGTAGCTGCGAATAAACGTTCTGTAATGACACTGTTTTCAGGTGCTTCAGATTTATATAGTCATCAAACACGTATTGTACTGGCAGAAAAAGGCGTCACAGTCGAAATCACTTTTGCTGATGAAGAGAATTGGCCTGAAGAGTTAGTAGAGTTAAATCCTTACAATACAGTGCCAACGTTAGTTGACCGTGAATTGGTTTTATACAATTCACGCATTATTATGGAATACTTGGACGAGCGTTTTCCGCACCCGCCATTAATGCCTGTTTATCCCGTTGAGCGTGGTAAAGGGCGTTTAATGATGCAGCGTCTCGAAAGTGATTGGTATCCATTGGTTGATATTATCATGAATGGTAATACCGAAGCGGCGGATGCTGCGCGTAAAAAACTCCGTGATGCTATTTTATTAGTGGCGCCGGTATTTGATCACTTTGCCTACTTTATGTCGGAAGATTTTACCCTGATTGACTGTTACATGGCGCCATTGTTATGGCGTTTACCTGAATTAAATATTGATTTAGGTTTTGATAATGTTGCAGGCATAAAAAGTTACATGGTAAAAGTTTTTGAACGCGAGTCATTCCAAGCGTCAATGACGGAAACTGAACGTGAAATTAGAGTGGGAGCATAATGACTGATATGTTAGTGCAAAGGCCGTATCTTCTTCGTGCCTTTTATAATTGGATTGTTGATAGTGAATGCACACCGCATATCATTGTTGACGCAACACAAACTGGTGTTGAAGTACCTCAGAAATTTGTTGAAGATGGAAAAATCGTCCTTAATATTGCGCCTCAATCGGTTATGCAATTTTCAATGGACGATGATGCTGTCGCATTTAATGCCCGTTTTTCAGGGCAGCCAATGCAGGTTTATGTGCCTTTATATGCGATAGAAGGTATTTACGCGCGCGAAAATGGCGCCGGAACCATCTTTCCTGAAGAGGCCGCTTACCAGGCTTTGGACGGGTCAGTAGAAAATGTTGAACAAGAGACTAAGCCAAATAAGCCACCGACACTGACTATTGTAAAATAATCTGATTTTATCTGATTAAAAAAACCGAGATTTATCTCGGTTTTTTTACGTTCGGCTTTCAGCTTTCGGCTTTCGGCTTTCAGCTTTCGGCTTTCGGCTTTCAGCTTTCGGCTTTCAGCTTTCGGCTTTCAGCTTTCGGCTTTCGGCTTTCAGCTTTCAGCTTTCGGCTTTCGGCTTTCAGCTTTCAGCTTTCGGCTTTCGGCTTTCAGCTTTCAGCTTTCGGCTTTCAGCTTTCGGCTTTCAACCCGCAACCCGCAGCTCGCAGCTCGCAACCCGCAGCTCGCAACCCGCAGCTCGCAGCTCGCAACCCGCAGCTCGCAACCCGCAGCTCGCAGCTCGCAACCCGCAGCTCGCAGCTCGCAACCCGCAGCTCGCAGCTCGCAACCCGCAGCTCGCAGCTCGCAACCCGCAGCTCGCAGCTCGCAACCCGCAGCTCGCAGCTCGCAGCTCGCAACCCGCAGCTCGCAGCTCGCAGCTCGCAACCCGCAGCTCGCAGCTCGCAGCTCGCAACCCGCAGCTCGCAGCTCGCAACCCGCAGCTAGCCTCTTAAACAAAATCAATTGGATCAACATCAATAGACCATCTTACTTTTCGCCCTTCCGGCAGGTTATCAAAAGCGGGTAATGCCCGATGCAGTGTTTGCGTGATCACGGCGCGCTGTTCACTTTGTAATAATAGCTGAAAACGATACTTTCCGGCTCGCCTTTCCATTGATGCGGGAATCGGTCCTAAAATTAATAACTTATCAAGGCTGTTATTGTTGATGCATATTTGTTCCAAGGTTTGCTTGCATAAAGACAGGAAATTTTCAGCCAGAGTTGCATTATCGGACTCCGCTCTTAATAAAGCCTGAAATGTACTGGGTGGCAACTGCGCAAGCTTGCGCTCCTGCAGCGCATTACGGGAAAATTCAAAATAACCGTTATTGATAAGATCCTGAAGTAAACTGTGCTCGGGATGATGGGTCTGCAGTACCACTTGACCCTTTTTTTCTGCGCGTCCCGCGCGACCAGACACTTGCGTAAACAGCTGTGCTAATCTTTCGCTGGCACGATAATCATTACAAAATAGTGCCCCGTCAACATCTATTAATGCGACCAGTGTGACATCGGGGAAGTGATGGCCCTTAGCAAGCATCTGGGTGCCGAGTAATATTTTATATTTACCGCTGTTAATATCGGTTAAATATTGATTAAAGCTCTCTTTTTTGCGGGTATTATCACGGTCAATACGCACTGTCGGATGATTCGGGAAAAGGTCGTTTAAGGTCTCCTCTAACTGCTCTGTGCCCACACCTGTCGAGCTTAATTGTGTCGAGCCGCAATCAGTACACTGCTGAGGTACGGGAAGGGTGGAGGTGCAGTGGTGGCAGTGCAGGTAATTAGCTGATTTATGGTAAGTGTAAAAAGCATCACAACGACCGCATTTAACTAACCAACCGCATTCATGACACATTAATACCGGCGCATAACCACGGCGGTTTAAAAATAATATAACCTGATTGTTTTTAGCCAAGTGTTTTTTCATTAACTCAATTAACTGCGGGGATAGTCCTGATTTTAACGGTAAACCGGCTAAGTTAATCAGGCTGTTGGTCGGTGGTTTGGCGTTACCCGGGCGTTCGGTAAGATGCAGATGCTGATATTTTCCCTGCAGGGCATTATTCAATGTTTCTAAGGATGGCGTAGCAGATCCTAGAATAATGGGTATTTTTTGCAATGCGGCACGTTTGATTGCAAAATCACGTGCATGATAACGAAAACCATCCTGTTGTTTAAAAGAGGCATCATGCTCCTCATCTAAAATAATTAAGCCTAAATTTTTAAAATCACAAAATATGCTGCTGCGTGTGCCGATAATAATGGCACCGCTGCCTTGTTTTGCGTGCAGCCAGGTATCGAGTTGCTCTCTCGGGTTTAACCCCGAATGTTTAAGATAAACAGGGACATTAAAACGTGCCTGAAAGCGTTTAATGGTTTGCGGGGTTAAACCGATCTCAGGCACTATCACTAATGCCTGTTTTCCCGCAAGTAACACCGGTTTAATAATATTGAGGTAAACTTCGGTTTTTCCACTGCCGGTGATCCCCTCTAATAAAAAGCAGTTAAAAGCCTTTGCCTGCTGATTAATGGAGCTGATGGCAACTGCTTGTTCGACTGTTAAAGCGGGTTTTTGTGCTGATTCTTCAAATTCAGCTAACCAATTGAGGTTGCTGACGGGCTGTTTATCAACGGCTTCAATGACCCCTTTTTCCTGCAATGCTTTGAGCGTCGGGCGACTTATCCCTTCTGCGCTTAACTGCTGATTAGATAAACTCGATTCGCTTAACCTTTGCAAAGCAGCCTGCTGTTTTTGGGCACGCTTAAAATCATTCAAATCAAAAGGATTAGCGGTTAATTGCCAATGTTCATGGCCCTTGAAAACGGCCTCTTTACCTTGACGCAGTGACGTCGGCAGTGCCTGCTGAAAGACATCCCCAAAAGCATGCTGGTAATAAAAAGCTGCCCAACGCAGTAGCGACCAGATATTTTTATTCAATAAAGGGGTTTGATCTATTAACTGAGTTATTTTTTTTAGTTTATCGATGGCGTAATCACATTGTGGATTAACTTCGCAGATCACGCCAATAAGTTGTCGTTTGCCGCCAAAGGGGATGCGTACTCGGCAGCCTACCAGGTTGTTGGGATCTGTTTTTAGCAGATAATCAGGCAGCAGATAATCAAATTGTTTATGCAGAGGGATCGCTAATGCAATGCGGCAAATGGTCGGTTGGGTCATAAACTCAATCAGCTAAGAATAAAAATCTATTGTAACCTGTTTCACATTAAGCGCGTTAAAAAACTCCGATGGAAATTCTTTCTGTTAATAAATTAACAGCAAGCGCCGGGAATAGAGCGCTTGCTGTTATTGATACCGCGGGTTAAGACAGCAGTTTTCTGGCCGCTGTAACAACAATGGATATTGCACTGACTTCGGTTTTTTTCATTGTTGATTGATCCGGGATTTCTTGTTGTGTCCGGTTTACTATTACACCTGCAACACAAGCTGCCCGCCATCCCTGTGAAGCGCACATAGTAAAAAGCGTCGATGATTCCATTTCATAGTTGAGTACGCCTAATTCCTGCCACTCTTGCATTGAACCTTTAAGGTGACGGGTTACACGGCCTGAAACGGTATCGTAACGCTCCTGACCCGGGTAGAAAGTATCCGAGGATGCGGTAATGCCAATATGGGGGGCAATACCCGCTTCCCGGCACGCAGCAACCATAGCCGTGGTACATTCAAAGTCAGCAACAGCCGGGTATTCTAAAGGTGCAAAATGCAAACTGGCGCCATCAAGGCGAACCGACGCTTGGGTGACAATGATATCACCGGGATGAACCTCTGGTTGAATTGCGCCGGTCGTGCCGACCCTTAAGAAGGTAGTAACCCCTAACTGTGCCAACTCTTCAACGGCAATGGATGTGGACGGACCACCGATACCGGTAGAGCAAACCACCACGGCTTTACCATCAATATAAGCCAGGTAGCTGGTATATTCGCGATGACTTGCTAGAAAGATGGCACCATCCATTAGTTCCGCTATTTTTTTTACACGATCCGGATCACCCGGTACTATTGCAAGGCTTGCACCATCGAGCATTTTTTTGGTTAGGCCTAAATGAAATACGTCTGACATAATAAAACTCCTGTATAAATTACTCACTTTTGGGCGGTTATAATTCAGCACCTAAAAAAGCAAAGGGTAATAACTTATTGATGACTTATGGACTGTTATAATTCAGCATCTAAGAAAGCCAAGGGTAATAACTCGGTGATGACTTATGGACTGTTATAATTCAGCATCTAAGAAAGCAAAGGGTAATAACTTATTGATGACTTTTGGACTGTTATAATTCAGCACCTAAAAAGGCAAAGGGTAATAACTCAGTGATACTGTGCTGCTCAATTTCGGTTGCTGAAGCATAACTGTAAACAACTGCGTCATTGCCGGATTGTTCAGCAATCACTTGCCGGCATCCGCCGCAGGGCTGTGCTTTAATCAACGTTTTTGCTGCGTTACGCGCGAGTATATGAACTTCTTTAACTTCGCCTTTTTTCATGCCTTCGGTGACGGCTGTCTGAATAGCATTACGCTCCGCACAGATAGTTGTCGGGTACGCAGCGGATTCGACATTGACACCTTTATAAATATTGCCGTTGCCGGTTATAACAAGGGCTGCAACATTAAATCCTGAGTAGGGCGCTTGAGCATTATCAAGTAGTTTTTTAAGTTCAGTAAAATAGTTTTTGTGCATAATATTAGAGCCTCTTCATATAGGTTGGTGATTGATTGTCGGACTGGGCAACAAAGCCCATTTTATTAAGATATAAACAATGATCCCGATCGCCGGCGGTGGTTTTTAGCGCGGTGATCCCTTTCTCTTTAAGAAATTCGGGATGGGTGTTGTAATAATAGCTGCCCAGTTTAAAGTCACGGTATCTGGGGGTGACGTAATCAAGCATAATGACAAAAGTACCGTCAGCCTCTTTTGTGCCCGCAAGCACTCCGGCGATATTGTTATCGCGCAGCATATAAAATAATGTGTCAGCAAAGGTTAACTGCTCCAGACTTATCTGTTTTTCAATATCCTGACGATTAATGTTAATAAAGTGCTGAAAATATTCAGAACCTTTCGACACTGAAATTATTTTAAACTCTTCTTTGCTGCGATAAATTTGATACAGAAAATAAAGGTTAATACAGGCAATGCTGAGATTCATAAAGATCGTCGGTACTGAATCAATAAAATAGGCAAAGCTTGCAAAAAGCAGACAACCGATAATGTTAATCACTCTTAACTTGATAATTGAAGACATAGTGAAGGAAATCAGCACCACTAGGGATGCTAAATAACCAAACCATTCTACCCAATCTAATTCCATTATAATTCCTCTGTCATTAAAAAGCCCAAGCGAATAGTTCGCCTATGCTGTGCTGATTTACATTCCTAACTTTAATCTCAGTCCAATATTCGATGATAGTTTAGAATATGTCTTGTACACGAATACGGCGGTAAACCTGAGTCTGAGCTTGAACGCTGTCCGTGCCGCAAATAATAGCGCTTTGAATGGTGTGCTGTGCTTCGCTGAACTGCGCCTCATTCTGAGCGTGGATCATCGCCAGCGGTTTTTCCGGACCTGCCGGCTCACCCAACGAGATAATAGCGCTTAGACCAACGGCATAATCAATCGAGTCCGATGGGCGAAGTCTTCCTCCACCCATACTCACCACCGCCATTCCCAATGCTCTGGTATCCATGGATTGTACAATCCCTGAATGTGGAGCATAAACAGGACGGATAATGGCCGATTTTTGCAGATAATTATCATGATTTTCAACAAAGTCAGCGGGGCCGCCCAGCGCGCTAACCATTCGGGCAAATACTTCTGCGGCTTTGCCGTTATCAAGCACGGTCTGCAGTTTTGTCCTCGCTTCTTTTATATCCGCTGCCAATCCGCTTAACAGCAACATTTCAGCGCATAATGCTATGGTGACTTCATGTAAACGGGGATTAACATTTTCCCCCTTAAGAAAGCGCACGGCTTCACGCACTTCAACGGCATTGCCTGCACTGCTTGCCAGTACCTGATCCATATTAGTAATTAACGCACTGGTTTTACATCCGGCACCATTAGCGACGCCAACAATACTGTTGGCCAAAGCCTCAGACTGCTCAAAAGTCGGCATAAATGCACCACTGCCGGCTTTAACGTCCATCACTAGAGCATCAAGACCTGCCGCTAATTTTTTCGATAAAATGGATGCGGTTATTAACGGAATAGACTCCACCGTCGCGGTAATATCACGGGTTGCATAAAAACGTTTATCAGCCGGCGCCAGATCGCCGGTTTGACCGATAATAGCGACGCCCACCTGTTTGACTATTTTACGGAAATGATCCAAGCTGTCCGGCGTGGTTTTATAACCGGGAATCGCATCGAGCTTATCTAAGGTGCCGCCGGTATGGCCGAGTCCCCGACCTGAAATCATCGGTACATAACCGCCACATGCCGCCACCATCGGACCTAATATTAGTGAGGTAACATCTCCGACTCCGCCCGTTGAATGTTTATCAATCACCGGACCGTCCAGATTGAGAGATTGCCAGTTTATTACCTGTCCGGAATCTCGCATTGCAGATACCAGCAGAACACGTTCATCCATGTTCATGTCCTGGAAATAGACTGCCATTGCAAAGGCGGCAATTTGACTTTCTGTTACTGAGTTATTGGTGATCCCTTTGATAAAAAAATCGATTTCCTGCCGGCTTAAGGTTTTGCCGTCACGTTTGTTACGAATAATTTCTTGCGGCAGTAATATCATCTGTTGTCCTCCTGTAGATTTTCGAGTTCGCTGCAGAAGGTGTCAATTTCTGCAGAATAATGGTCATAAAAATTCACCAAAAGCCATGTTGTTAGCATTTTTAATCCCCCAATGTTCTGGTATAAACCGACCTTTTTCTCGTTAATGTCGATTTTTAAAGTCAAGTATCCCTAGGGCATATAAATTTTATTTTTATGCCCTGAACTTTTGTCATTATGTGGTTTTTCAGATGCCCAATATCTTTGCGTTAATCCACTTTTTGGTCACGCGGGCAGCGTAACCAATTGGATTCACTGATCTCATTCGGTGTGTGTTTTATTCGGCAACAACGGAATCTAAAGCAATGATCAACATTTCATTAAAGCTGCTTTGACGTTCATCTGAGGTGGTTTTTTCACCGGTGCGGATATGGTCTGAAACCGTACAGATACACAATGCATTGGCACCAAATTCAGCCGCAACACCGTAGAGACCCGCGGCTTCCATTTCGACACCTAATATGTTGTATTTTTCCATTACATCAAAAATATCATCTTCTGGCGTATAAAAAAGATCCGCAGAATAAAGATTACCAACACGCGCTTTAATGCCGTGTGCTCGTGCTGAATTAACGGCTTTTTCCAATAAATCGTAACTGGCGATAGCGGCAAAATCATGATTATTAAAACGAGTACGGTTTACCTTTGAATCAGTACAAGCGCCCATGCCGATGACCACATCGCGTACCTTGATGTCTTTACTTACTGCGCCGCAACTGCCTACGCGAATAATATTTTTTACGCCGTATTCACGGATTAATTCCGTTGCATAGATTGAGCAGGAAGGGATACCCATACCGCTGCCCATCACCGAAACCCGTTTGCCTTTATAGGTACCGGTAAAACCAAGCATGTTACGTACATCTGTTACCTGCACGGCATCATTCAAAAAGTTTTCTGCGATATATTTCGCCCTTAACGGGTCTCCTGGCATCAGAACCGTTTCCGCAAAAGCGCCATCTACTGCATTAATATGAGGGGTTGTCATAATTTTTTTCTCCATTATATGAGTGACTGACGATGCCGCTTGTCAGTCATTCAATTAGTTGTGTTTTTATATAAGATTAAAGGTTAATCGCTTAAAAATAGTATCAACTGAAAATACTTTTACCGTAGTCCAGCGCAGGTAACTTGTGAAAATCAGCAATTGACTGACCGATATCAGCAAAGGTTTCCCGTAATCCGATTGGCCCGGGCTTAACGGACTGACCGTAGAAAATAGCCGGAATATGCTCGCGCGTATGATCGGTGCCTTTCCAGGTCGGATCACAGCCATGATCCGCCGTTAATACCAGCAAATCATCATCGTTCATTAACTCAAGCATTTCCGGTAAACGTTTATCGAAGTACTCTAAAGCGGCTGCGTAACCGGGTATATTACGGCGATGGCCAAAGTCCGCATCAAAATTGACAAAGTTAGTGAAGATAATAGTTTGATCACCCGCTTTTTTTAACTCATTCAAACTGGCGTCAAACAGCGCTTCTAAACCGTTTGCTTTGGTCGCTTTAGTAATGCCTTGTTCAGCGAAAATATCTGATATTTTACCTATGCTGACAACCTGACCACCGGACTCTTTCATACGATCAAGCAGAGTGGGTGAGGGTGGTTTCACCGAATAATCATGGCGGTTGCCGGTACGCATAAAGTCGGCGCTTGCAGATCCGCTAAACGGACGGGCGATAACACGTCCAATATTGTATTTATTGACTAACTCGCGTGCCAGTTCGCAAAGTTTATACAGTCTTTCAAGCCCAAAGTTTTCTTCATGACAGGCTATTTGGAAAACGCTGTCTGCCGATGTATAAAATATAGGTTTACCTGTCTTGAGGTGCTCTTCGCCGAGATCCTGCAAAATAGTGGTGCCCGATGCATGACAATTCCCCAGATATCCGGGCAGGTCAGCACGCTCCACCAGTTCATCCAGAAGTTCCTGCGGGAAGCTGTTTTGTTTTTGATCAAAATAACCCCAGTCAAATAAGACCGGCACACCGGTAATCTCCCAATGGCCGCTGGAGGTATCTTTTGCCGTGGAAATCTCTTTCGCGTAACCGTAAGCGGCAATAGGCTCAACTAACGGGTCTAATCCAGCCGGGAAAGTGGATGAGCTTTCAGCACAAGCGCGTCCAAAACCCAATTTATTTAAGTTTGGTATAGTAAGCGGCCCGTGGCGGCCCTCATTCGCGTTACCTTTTGCACATTGCTCTGCGATATGCCCTAGGGTATTTGAGCCCATATCATCAAATGGACTGCCATCGGCTAATGAGCCAATAAATTTATCGGCATCAGCTGCGCCGCCAACCCCAAAAGAATCAAGTAATAATATAATGCTGCGTTTCATTAGTAACCTCCTGCTTTAGTGGCTTTAGCAGCCAAATTCAGTTCCGACAATAAAGCGCCGAGTAAGCTCGATGCGCCAAAGCGGAAATGTGTTTTATCCACCCAGTTATCGCCCATAATACGGCTTGCCAATTGCATATAATCATCGGCAGTCTGCGCATCCTTAACACCGCCGGCAGCTTTAAAACCAACATTAAGGCCGGACGCTTTGATAGCTTCAAGCATCACTTCAGTCGCTTCTAATGTTGCATTAACGGGTACTTTGCCCGTTGATGTTTTAATAAAATCAGCACCGGCATTGATACAAATTTCACTGGCGGCTTTTATTAATGCAGGGGTTTTTAATTCTCCTGACTCAATAATCACCTTCAGAGTGACTTTATCACCACAAATATCTCTGCAGGCTTTAACCATAGTGGCGCCGATTTCAGTATTGCCTTTGATCAGTGCGCGGTAGGGGAAAACAAGGTCAACCTCATCGGCACCATAGGCAACCGCCGCCCGTGTTTCAGCCAACGCGATATCCAAGTCATCATTACCGTGCGGAAAGTTGGTGACCGTCGCAATTTTAATCTGCGGGGTGTTTTGCAACGCAAGGGTTTTGCGTGCAATAGGAATAAAACGCGGGTAAATACAAACTGCCGCCGTATCACCTGCTACGCTGTGTGCCGCTTGGCAGAGTTGGATCACTTTTTGATCGTTATCATCGTCATTTAGCGTGGTGAGATCCATTAATTGGATAGCTAAACGGGATGCTTGTTGTAAGTCGTGCATAATTTTTTCCTTTAATTCGGGTGATGACAGCTTATGTTCTTCTTAAGCTTGCCTTAGGGATGCACATTGACATACCCAAGGACTTGTTTATTAATTGTTGTGTTAAGCAACACTTAAGGCAAATATTAAGCTGGCCCTAGTGATGCGCATTGACACCGCTAAGGGCTTGTTTATTAATTGTTGTGTTAAGCAACACTTAAGGCAAATATTAAGCAACGCTTAAGGCAAAGAATATACCGACCAAAGTTGCGCTCATAAAGTTAGATAAAGTACCCGCAAGCACCGCTTTTAAACCCATTCGAGCGATATCAGGGCGGCGAGAAGGGGCCAACACACCTAGACCACCTAACAAAATAGCCATGGAAGATAAATTGGCAAAACCGCATAAAGCCACGGTAATAATGACCTGAGTATGTTCGCTTAGGGTGTCTTTAATGCTAACAAAGTCAATATAAGCAACAAATTCATTAACCACCAGTTTCTGACCTAATAAACTGCCTGCCTGCATTGCTTCAGACCACGGGATACCAAGAAGAAAGGCAATAGGAGAAAAGACATAACCTAAGATTTGCTGCAGGGACAGGGCTTCCAGACCAAATAAACCACCGATAGAGCCCAAAATAGTATTAACTAATGCGATTAATGCGATAAACGCGATCAGCATACCACCGACATTCATGGCCAGACTAAGGCCATCACCAGCGCCGACTGCCGCTGCATCAATAACATTAACCGGTTTGTGTTCTTCTTCATCAATATCTGACTCCGATAACGTGTCGATCGGCGTTTCTGTTTCAGGCTCCAATATTTTCGCCATTAATAAACCACCGGGCGCGGCCATAAATGATGCGGCAATAAGGTAATCAAGGCTAACCCCTAATGATGCATAACCTGCTAATACTGCACCGGCAACCGATGCCAAGCCACCCGCCATCACGGCAAAAAGCTCTGAGCGGGTCATGGTTTTTATGTAGGGCTTTACGACCAATGGTGCTTCAGTTTGTCCAACAAAAACATTGGCCGCCGCTGACATGGACTCGGTTCTGCTGGTACCCAATGCTTTTTGCAAGCCACCGCCGAATATCTTGATAATAAACTGCATCACGCCTATGTAATAAAGCACGCCCATTAATGAAGCGAAGAAAATAATGATGGGCAGTACTCTAAACGCAAAAACAAACCCGCCTCCGCCGAATACTTCAAACATTGTTCCGGAAACAAGACCGCCGAAAAGAAATCCGATACCTGCATTGGCACTGTCGATAACGGCTTGTACTCCGCTGGATATACTGCCCAGTACGCTTGCGCCGGAATCTGTGAATATTACAAAAGCAGGGATTGCCGCCTGAATAATAAATGCTCCGCCTATGGTGCGAAAGTTAATTGCTTTTCGATTACTGGAAAATATTAGCGCAATTAACATTAACGATAATATTCCGACTAAACCCATTACAATTTCCATCTTGTCTCTCCATTTTATTTTATAAATTTGATTAAAAAAATTAAATAAACTATCTGCTAAGTGCTTTATTTAATTAATATGTTAAAGGGTTTTAATAGTCGCAAAATCTGCAATTATTATCTTCTGAGCGAATAATTGCGCTGCTTTATTACCCCTTTTAAATTTGTATTTGTTAAAAATAAAGCGTCGTACTATTGCTGTTTTACGCATTTTTTATAACAAAGGATCCCTGTAATCGAGTAATTGAATGCAGTTTATTTGCAAAGCCCCTCTTGAAATGTGATCTGGCCCGAGATAATAATGAATATTTTAATTTTACTGAGTGTGTTTACATAATCTGTTGTTTTAAATCTAAGCTACTATTTAATGGTCATTTTGTGGGTTATAACACATAAAAGCACTGGTTAATTAATTACCCCGCTTATATTGATTTGGACGATTGTTTTTTAACCCTTTTTAAAATTAAATTGGGTAGAATTGCCGCCTGGATTAATTTCATAACATTCACATAACATTCGAGTGGATCAGGATTTAGCTGATTTTCATAGAAGAAAATTACTTCGACAGACTTATTTTTGAATCATTAGATAGCCGGGAATCAAGGGACAATATGTTTACCTTCACTAAAGATTTTAACTGTTGCAAAACTGTACATTGTGAAAATTTTGCCGTGGCAGAGAGTGCTGATTACATTCAAAAAAGTCGGCAGTTAGGGTATTTGTCCATTGGCTGTAAGCTATGCGGCAGCTACCCGCCCTGGATAAATAATAAGCTCGTTGCAAAGATTGTAAATGAAAAGCTTGAGGTTAACTTCGCCAGAAAATTAACCGGTTGTCCCAAATGCGCGCAATATTTTTTCTTCAGCCAAAGCACTCAATCAATATCACATGGTTATACATCAGCAGGCACGCAAAGAAAAAAGTGCGCTGCTTGTGATGCTGTTTTTACCCTGCCGCACTTTAAAAATATTAATGCGCTTAGACTCATTCTCACCACGATCACGGCCAACCAGGAAATAAAAAAAGCCATTAAAGCCACCGGACTATCGGCCAGATTGTATTATTTTTACCTTGATAAATTAGCCCGGATTCTGGTGAACTTTAGTCGTTTAAATGAAGAAAAAGTGATTCAGAGAAATCATTTGGCACTCTACACTCAGGGTAAGGTAGTTCATCTTGCTCACAAAAGAGGCTTTTATACCTTGCTGACTTCAGACCTTGATAGTGGTTACCTGTTATTACAAAATAACAACTTAACCAGGGCGTCTCTGCCTAAGAAATCTGTCTATGATGCGCAGAAAAACACAATAATATCTGTCAATGAGAACGATAATTTAGAAACCGCGCTTATAAAGAGGTATGAGCAACACTTGAAAAGAAAACATTTTGAGCAGTTATTAGTCGGAGAATTAAAGCCAACCACAGGGTGTCATTTAATCTACCCCGATAAATTGGCTTATGCTCATTTTCAACTATTAAAAGCTTTTACCGAAAAAACATCTTCCTACAGCCATTATATTGAACATGAAAGTTGTTTTAGAGCTGCCGCCCTAATGGCGTCCGCCGCAGATATCAAAACCGCTAAAGCAGACATTTATTTCTATTTGGTATCCTATAAAGGAAGTGAGCATTTACAGGGGAGAAAAATTGGCTGGTGGGGGGATAAATGGTTCAGTAATGATTTTGGCGCTTATTGCCCAATCGCATCCAGCACAAAATTTAATACTGATTTAAAATTAAGTGACACGAGCAGCAATAGCGTATTTTCTTCCTACCTGGATAGCCATTTGAATAAAGGCATAAACAGTATTAATGTCATTGATAATCTATCTGAAATACATCGTATTATCTTTAATTACTGCGAACTGAAAAACAAGACCAGCAGAGCAAAATTATTAAAGGCAACAGACACAATTTATACGCCGCAAAGTTTGCTTGATGCCGCCTTAAAAACCAT
>NZ_PJBP01000174.1 GCF_002836415.1 Psychromonas sp. MB-3u-54
ATAAACGGAATAGCTTATTAGTGTCTGAGCAATCTTGTAAAGCGACAGCTCAGTGTACGAGCAATCTTGTAAAGCGACAGCTCAGTGTACGAGCAAACTAATTATTTTTACCCGTTGCCGTAAACTACAGACGAAAAAAAACCGCTTCTGCGATTAAGCATAAAGCGGTTTCTTTAAATGTGGTCGGTGATAAAGGATTCGAACCTTTGACCCCCTGGTCCCAAACCAGGTGCGCTACCAAGCTGCGCTAATCACCGAAAATTGTATTTACAGTTTACATCTGTGGGGTACCCCCCTGGTCCAACTCTTTTCTCAAATTCAGAGGTGCGCTACCAAACTGCGCTAATCACCGAGAATCTGTTTTACATCTGAAAAGGATGGGGCGAATGACGGGGATTGAACCCGCGACAACCGGAATCACAATCCGGGGCTCTACCAACTGAGCTACATCCGCCACTAAAACTTCTTATACTATTTACTTACCTACCGAAAGAATGGTGCACCCGACAAGATTCGAACCTGTGACCTTTGCCTCCGGAGGGCAACGCTCTATCCAGCTGAGCTACGGGTGCTCGCGTCTTTAGCGTGGCGCGAATACTACTGATTGTGGCTCTGTCTGTCTAGTGTTTTTTGCAAGTTTTAGTTCTTTTTAGTGTTTTTTATTGAAAATAACCTGTCAAGGGAACATTAATCAGATGATTTCTGTATTTTCAGATATACTTTCACTAATTTACCCACAAATAGAGTCTTCAATTATGACCCAAGACCCCTTCCTAGATCGCGAAGCGCAAACTTACGAGCATCCAGTGCCAAGTCGTGAGTTTATTTTAGAATATTTAGAAAAACAAGCCAAACCTATTAGCCGTGATGCCCTGTTTAACGCTTTTTCTTTAAGCGGTGAAGAGGAAGCCGAGGGGTTACGTCGTCGTCTGAAAGCCATGGAACGTGATGGGCAGTTAGTCTGGTGCCGTAATGCGACCTATGCACTACCGGACAAATTGAATCTAATTAAAGGTAAAGTCATTGGCCACAAAGATGGTTTTGGTTTTCTGAAAACCGAAGAAGAAGGTGGCGATCTTTTTTTACCCGCGCATCAAATGCGTTTACTATTTCACGGCGATATCGTGCTTGTCCAACCGGTTAAAGTTGATTCACGAGGCCGCACCGAAGCGCGTTTTGTACGTTTATTAGAAGCACGTAAAGAGCCTATTGTCGGCCGTTATTTTGTCGAAGACGGAATTGCTGTCGTGGTGCCCGATGATTCTCGTATCAATCAAGATATTCTGATCAATCAAGATAACAATCTCGGTGCCCGCCACGGACAAATAGTCGTAGTGGAAATTCTCCAGCGTCCAAAACCGCGTTTGACTGCAAAAGGTAAAATCACTGAAATACTGGGTCAAGATATGGAACCCGGCATGGAAGTTGAAGTTGCACTGCGTACCCATGATATTCCGCATCAATGGCCCGAAGGTTTAGATAAAGAATTAGAAAGCTTTACTGAAACTGTGCCTGCAGAAGCAATACAAGGGCGTGTAGATTTACGCCAATTACCGCTGGTCACAATAGATGGTGAAGATGCGCGCGATTTTGATGATGCGGTTTTCTGTAAAGCTGAAGCCGGTGGTGGCTGGCGTCTGTGGGTTGCTATTGCAGACGTAAGCTATTACGTTCGCCCCGGTACTATTTTAGATAAAGAAGCAATTAATCGTGGTAACTCGGTCTATTTCCCCGACCAGGTTGTGCCTATGTTGCCGGAAATATTATCGAACGGATTATGTTCATTAAATCCGCAGGTAGACCGTTTATGTATGGTCAGTGAAATGGTTATTTCTAAAGCCGGCGTGCTCACGGATTACAAATTCTATGAAGCCGTGATGAATTCCCATGCACGTTTTACTTATACTAAAGTCGCCGCCATTTTAGACGGTGATCAAACATTGCGCGAGCAGTACAAACCTTTAGTACCTCATATCGAAGAGTTAGAGCACCTTTATAAAGCCTTCAAGCGTGCGCGTAAAATACGCGGCGGCATGGAGTTTGAAACCTTAGAAACGCGTTTTATTTTTGATCAAAACCGTAAAATCGAATCTATCGAGCCAATAACACGTAACGATGCGCATAAGATCATCGAAGAATGTATGATCCAGGCAAACGTTGCATCGGCACGTTTAATTGGCAAAGCAGAAGCTGCTGCGTTATACCGCGTTCATGAAACTCCCAGTCAGGAAAAATTGGTTAACTTCCGTTCATTTTTGTCAGAGCTTGGTTTAAGCCTTGCCGGCGGAGAGAAACCGGCCCCACGTGATTATGCAGCCTTAGCTGAAGAATTTGCGGGTCGTGAAGACAGTGAGCTTTTACAAACC
The DNA here is from genome assembly GCF_002836415.1 of Psychromonas sp. MB-3u-54. Taxonomy (GTDB): domain Bacteria; phylum Pseudomonadota; class Gammaproteobacteria; order Enterobacterales; family Psychromonadaceae; genus Psychromonas. Next base: position 2,367 of record NZ_PJBP01000174.1, read on the forward strand.
ATGTTATTACGCTCGATGAAACAAGCTGTCTATCAAGATGAAAACCTTGGGCACTTTGGTTTAGCTTTAGAAGAGTACGCGCATTTCACTTCTCCTATTCGTCGTTATCCGGATCTGATCTTACACCGTGCCATTAAATATTTAATCGAACATCAGGCAAAGGGTCAGTTGAAATCAAAATGGACCAATACCGGCGGATATCATTATCTGCATGAAGAGATAGGTGTCTTAGGCGAGCATTGTTCAATGACTGAACGCCGCGCCGATGATGCTACTCGTGATGTAGGTGACGCTTTAAAATGTGAATATATGCAGGATCATGTGGGTGATGTAATGCACGGCACTATTGCCGCTGTCACCAACTTTGGTTTCTTTGTACGCTTAACGGGTATTCAGATCGATGGTCTGGTTCATGTGACCAGTTTACTGTCTGATTATTATATCTTTGATGCGGGCAAACAAACCCTAAAGGGTGAACGTACAGGACGCACCTTTAGGATCGGCGATGCATTAGAAGTGAAAGTATTATCGGTTAATTTAGATGATAAAAAAATCGATTTTGAATTAGCCGATCAAGCGGTCGCTGGACAACGAAAACGAGCTCAAAATACGGCAGCGCGTGAAAACGATCGCCCGATAGATAAACGAGCACGCTCAAAAGCGGCGTCTAAAGGGCGCGCCAATGATAACGCTAAAAAAGGCGATCAGCCGGTTGAGAAAGAACCCGCTAAGCAAGAGCCAAAAGCCAACAAGCCCAAAAGAAAAAGAACGATAAAACAGGGCGAAAAAAATACAGCTTCATCAAAAACAAAAAAAACCACGGCAACAGCTAAAAAAGTAGGTCGCGCAGATCGCCGTAACAAAATAAAACAGGCAAACAAATAGCTTCGAGCTTCGAGCTTCGAGCTAGGAGCTAGGAGCTACGAGCTACGAGCTTTCTAGCTACGAGCTTTCTAGCTTCGAGCTGAGAGCTGCAAGCTTTCTAGCTTTCTAGCTTTCTAGCTTTCTAGCTTTCTAGCTTTCTAGCTTTCTAGCTTTCTAGCTTTCGAGCTTTCGAGCTTTCGAGCTTTCGAGCTTTCTAGCTTTCTAGCGTTCGAGCGTTCGAGCGTTCGAGCGTTCGAGCTGCGAGCTGCGAGCTGCGAGTCTTGAGCTATTATCAACAAATAGAATTAGAGAAAAATATGAGCAAAAGTGAATTACTTTATGGCATCCATGCAGTTGATGCCTTATTAGAGAAACAACCAGAACGTTTTATTGAAGTTTATGCATTAAAAGGACGTGAAGACGAACGCCTTAATAATATTATTGCTAAATTAAATGAATGGGGTATCTCCGTTCAATTAATGAGCCGTAAAGCGATGGATGATAAGTCGGAAGGTGAGCAACATCAGGGAATTATTGCCCGTGTTAAAACGGCTAAGGTCTTAAACGATAATGACTTAGACAGTTTATTAGAGAGTTTAACCGTAGCACCTTTTTTACTTATTCTAGACGGTGTGACGGATCCGCATAATCTAGGCGCATGTCTGCGTAGTGCCGATGCGGCCGGTGTGCATGCTGTGATTATCCCTAAAGATAACTCAGCAAGCTTAACCCCCGTAGTGCGCAAGGTCGCTTGTGGAGCAGCAGAATCTGTGCCTTTAATTCATGTCACTAACCTGGCACGGGCAATGCGTTCATTACAGGACAAAGGTATCTGGATTTACGGTACCGCGGGTGAAGCTACCCAAAGCCTCTATGACTGTAAATTAGAAGGCGGCATGGCACTGGCAATGGGCGCGGAAGGTAAAGGATTACGCCGTTTAACCCGTGAACATTGTGACCAGCTGATTAAACTGCCCATGGCGGGCGCCGTTTCCAGCTTAAATGTCTCGGTAGCAACCGGTGTCTGCTTGTTTGAAGTGGTTCGCCAGCGCGGGGAGAAATAAGCGGGAAGGCTGTAAAGCTGTAAGGCTGTAAGGCTGTAAGGCGATAAGGCTGGAGGGACTGAGCTTCGGGCTTCGAGCCTTCGAGCTTTCGAGCCTTCGAGCCTTCGAGCCTTCGAGCCTTCGAGCTTTCGAGCTTTCGAGCTTTCGAGCTTTCGAGCCTTCGAGCCTTCGAGCCTTCGAGCCTTCGAGCCTTCGAGCCTTCGAGCCTTCGAGCCTTCGAGCCTTCGAGCCTTCGAGCCTTTGAGCTTCGAGCTTTCGGGCTCCGCTCAAGCAGATACAATGCTTCGCAAATATTCCTTTATTATCAAAATAACTGCTTGCGTAAGTTGACTCTAAATTGTACAATCTGCCGCCTTAAATCAACCACCTTTTTTGTTCCTTGCTTCTATTGGTACGGTTGAGCCAAATCAAGAAGCTACTAACCCGTAAGGAGCGATTTTTATATGCGTCATTATGAAATCGTATTTATGGTTCACCCTGATCAGAGTGAACAAGTTAATGGTATGATTGAACGTTACACAGCCTCTATTACAGAAGCTGGCGGTACAGTTCATCGTCTAGAAGACTGGGGCCGTCGTCAATTGGCTTACCCAATCAACAAACTACACAAAGCACACTATGTTCTTATGAATATTGAAGCTGGCCAGAATGTAATCGATGATTTGGAAAATGCTTTCCGTTTCAACGATTCAGTGCTACGTAATATGATCATGCGTACTAAAGCTGCTGTGACTGAAGTTTCTGTAGTGGCAAAAGCAAGAGAAGAGCGTGTTGAACGTGCTCCTCGTGCTCCACGTCCAGAAGTGAAAGCAGAACCAGAAGCAGAAGCAACAGCTGAAGCATAAGCTACTTAGTGACTGATAACTTTTTGCGACTTTCGGGTGTAGTAACTGAAAAGCCTACATTTAAAAAAAGTCCTAGCGGTTTACAACACTGTAATTTGGTGCTTGAACATCGTTCTATGCAAGAAGAGGCTGAATTACCACGCAACGTTTATTGTTATATGCCCGTTGCAGCAAGTGGAATACTTGCCAGTCAGTTAAAAGATAAATTATCGAAAGGTATGCAAATAAGAGTAAGTGGTTTTATCACTTTTCATCAAAGCGCCAATAAGCTTGGAAAACTCGTATTGCATGCTCAGTACATAGAACAAATTTGAGGAAATACCATGGCTCGTTACTTCCGCCGTCGTAAGTTCTGTCGTTTCACCGCTGAAGGTGTTAGCGAAATTGATTACAAAGACGTTGTTACGTTAAAAAATTACATCACTGAAAGTGGTAAAATTGTACCTAGCCGTATTACTGGCACATGTGCGAAATACCAACGTCAACTAGCGCGCGCCATCAAACGTGCACGTTACTTGTCACTTTTACCATACACAGATTTACACAAGTAAACAGGAGCTATAGATTATGGAAATTATCCTACAAGATACAGTTGCTAACCTTGGTAAACTTGGCGATAAAGTTGTTGTTAAATCAGGTTACGCACGTAACTTTCTTTTCCCACAACAAAAAGCTGTTCCAGCAAACAAAGCAAACTTAGAAGCTTTTGAAACACGTCGTGTTGAATTAGAAGCTAAACAAGCTGCTAACCTTGCTGCTGCAGAAAAACGCGGTGCTTCATTAGCTGCATTAGAAAAGGTTGTTATCGGTTCTAAAGCTGGTGATGTTGGTAAACTATTCGGTTCAATCGGTACGCGTGATATTGCTAATGCAATCACTGCTGCTGGTGTACCTGTTGTTAAAAGTGAAGTTCGTCTTCCTGAAGGCGCTTTACGCAACACTGGTTTATTCGAAATCGCTGTAGTAGTTCACTCTGAAGTAACTACTATTGTTAACATTGAAGTTGTTCCTGCTGAGTAATTCAGTTTGATAAACTAAGATGATAAAAATACCTGCTCTCGAGCGGGTATTTTTATGCCTAAAATTTGGCCCCTTTTCTTTTTAATATTCCCCAACGTTGTAAAACCCCATAGCTAATTTTTTTCAGGCTGTCGCCCTGACAATGACTTCCTTTTTACAACACCTTAAAAATCACACAGCTGATTTGGTTTGTTTGTAGGCTTTCGCTTGTGAGCGCATGGTTTAACTTTCTTTGTTGGTCTTCCGCCCTGACGGCGTGTAGACGATGAGAAACCGAAACGCAGTTTCGCAGTTCGAGAGGGTCATGCTTCTCAACAGCAAGAAAAGAGTAACCAAAAAGTGCCGTATACAGGGGCCGTCAGAGCCTGTCCCGCTCATAATCCTGAACTGCCGTTCAATTCGCCTAGACGTTTTTTTATCTTACTAAATAAATCCCTTTTTAACGCACCAGTCCGGACAGCACATCCATATGCAGAGCCAAGCCTAATGAAATCAAAGGGCACGCAGAGCTTAGCCCGCTCATAAGCCTGAACTGGCGTTCAATTCGCTCCATGTTTCCGGTTGCTAAAGGAATTGATTGAGCAAGAAAAACGTACGGAAATTTCCGTAGACGCATTGGTTTGGTTTATTTAGAAATGATTTGGATGTCCCATTCCTATGTCGCCTGTGCATACCAAGCCTAGTGAAACACAAAGGGCACGCAGAGCTTAACCCGCTCATGAGCCTGAAATGCCGTTCAATTCTCTCCATTTTCCACTTGCTAAAGAAATTAATTGAGCAAGAAAAACGTACGGAAAATTTCGTAGACGCATTGGTTTGGTTTAAAAAGTTTGGGTGGTGATAGGTATCACCCTGAAGGTTATATTTGAGGATAGCTAAATTTATTTTATAAATTAATAAGTTAAAATCTTTTTTAAAAGGAGATAGGTCGCACGTTAATACCTATCTCAAATCAATATTAACTAAATAATCACTTAAAGTTTTGATTTGGTGAGATTAAATAGATATTGTCATGATGATTTAGCATGCTATAGACAGCACGGATTTTCGTGCACAGTGATGCTTATAAAGCTGTTAGACCTCCTAAAATGTACAGTGATGATTAAAACGTTGTGTCTCTTTACTCTATTTTTTTTGAAAAAAAAACACACAAAACGGTTCTAAGGTAACGGGTTAACCGTTGCAATATAGGCTAAAGCGTTTATAATTTTAATGTAAATTAATTGAGGTGAAAAATGTTTTCAGAAGAGAAAGCTACACATATGGCTTCTTATCTTCTCATTCGAAGAGGGGGAAGAATGTCTTATATGAAACTATTAAAACTCCTTTACTTAGCTGAACGAGAAGCTTTAGTTAAATGGGGTGAGTCTATGAGTGGAGATAAATTTGTATCTATGCCTCATGGCCCAGTTATGTCCTCTACTTATGATTTAATCCAAGGGGGAAACGATATTTGGGGGCGTTTCATTACATCTGAAGCTAATTATGAAGTTTCTCTCAAAGGTGGCATTTTAGAAGATGATCTGGATGAATTAAGTTTATCTGAGACAAAAATACTAGATCGGGTGTTTGAAGGGTTTGGTACAATGCGTCGTTGGGAAATAGTAAACTACACACATGAGCATTGCAAAGAATGGCAAGATCCCGATGGAAGTTCCTTCCCTATAAAGACTTTAGATATACTACTAGCTAAAGGCGTATCTAACGATACCGCAACCGCTTTGTTACAGCAAGGTGCTGAACAAACACAACTAAAACTAATGAAACAAATTCTGGTGTAACTTAGTGTCTCAAGTTCCGACTCGACAAGGTACAATATTAATACCTTCATACTCCAAACACCATTTACATTTTGTTTGTAGTGACCCTGAATTTTATCCTAATAAAGGTAAAGAATGTGTTTTACTTGTTAATATATCATCTATAAAACCAGATACACCTTATGATAATACTTGTGTACTTGAGATGAATGATCATCCTTTTATCGTAAAACCTAGTTTTGTTTATTATAAAATGGCAGAACTATATAGTGTTGCAGGCATCCAGCAACAAGTATTAGAGGGTAATTACTCCGTAAAAGAAGACTGTAATGATCTTGTTTTCAATAGAATTTTAAACGGTTTTACTGTTAGTGAAGATGTTAAAAGAAAAGTGTTAAAGTTCTATCAAAAACACTGTCAAAAATAACTTAATACTTCAAGTGGTTACTGCCAACCAAGGTATAATCTGGTACCCGGAAGTATCTAGCCTCCGACCCCATACTGCATGCAGTTCCGCACCGGTCCATTCATCTTCCTTTATGAATATTGCTCCCTTTTTTTAGAACTACGGCATGATCCTTTGCTAGTTATGCCACAGGCAGTAATAGATAAATCGGACACCTATACTTTTTTACGAATAATCCAACCAATGCGGCTACGAAAATTTCCGTACGTTTTTCTTGTTTGCTCGATGACTTTAGCAAAGGAAATCATGGAGCGAATTGAACGCCAGTTCAGGCTCATGAGCGGGCTAAGCTCTGCGTGCCCTTGTTGATTTCATTAGGCTCGGCTCTGCACATGGATGTGCTGTCCGAGCCGGTGCGTTAAGAAGTTATTGAGCAGACAAGAATAAAAAAACGTCTAGGCGAATTGAACGGCAGTTCAGGATTATGAGCGGGACAGGCTCTGACGGCCCCTGTATACGGCATTCTTTTGGTTACTTTTCTTTTGCTGTTGAGAGAGCATGACTCCCTCGAACTGCGAAACTGCGTTTCGGTTTCTCATCATCTACCCGCCATCAAAAGCGGAATACCAACAAAGAAAGTTAAACCAAGCGCTTACAAGCGAAGGCCAACAAAAAAACCAATGTGGCTACGAAAAATAACTGGAAACCCATACTTTTTTACGAATAATCCAACCAATGCGGCAACGAGATTCCTTCCATTTTTCTTGCAATGAACGAACGTTTTAGCAACAGAATCATGGAGCGACAAATTTGTCCGGAAAAAATTTTGAACGTTGGAATTTACGACAACGACCTGAAAGGCGTAGGGCATGACGTCCGGAGTCATTTACGCCAGTTCAGGCTTATGAGCGGGCTAAGCTCTGCGTGCCCTTGTTGATTTCATTAAGTTCGGCTCTGCACGGATGTGCTGTCCGAACTGGTGCGTTAAACAATAAATTGGACACCCATACCTTTTTACAAATAATCTAACCAATGCGGCTACGAAAATTTCCGTACGTTTTTCTTGCTCAATCAATTCCTTTAGCAAGTGGAAACATGGATGTTTCTACTAAGTTCGGCTCTGCACATGGATGTGCTGTCCGGACTGGTGCGTTAAAAAGGGATTTATTTAGCAAGATAAAAAAACGTCTCGGAACGGCACTCTTTTGGTTACTTTTCTCTTGCTGTTGAGAGAAAAGTAACCCGCCGTCAAAAGCGGAATACCAACAAATAACGTTAAACCAAGCGCTTACAAGCGAAGGCCAACAAACAAGCCAAATAGGTTAGGCATTTCCACGCGGAGCGTAATGAAAAAAAAATAAAAAAAGCCCCACTTTTAGGTGAGGCTGATAAAAAATAGCGGGACACCCATCTAATTGCTAATGTTTACGCTAGATATCGCTTTTAAAGGAAGTCATCGGAGAGGTTTGTTGGGCTGTCATTATGAAGATAAATGTCTCCTTCGAGAAAAAGTAAAGTAGCTTTAATCGAAGGAGTTTTATGATCATTTATCGTTTATAAAATGGTTAACCATCTGCATTAATAGCTGAAATTAGTTCTGCAAGACTAGCTTCACTTTGATCATGTGGAACTTGACAAGTCCCCGCTGCATTATGTCCGCCACCATTGTATTTAAGCATTAATTCGCCAACATTGGTTTTTGAACTGCGATCAAAAATAGATTTACCGGTAGCAAAAACAGTATTTTTCTTTTTAAGACCCCACATAATATGAATTGAAATATTACATTGTGGAAATAATGCATAAATAACAAAACGATTACCTGAGTAGATAATTTCCTCTTCTCTTAAATCAAGAGTAACTAAGTTACCATGCACCGTAGCACAACGTTTAATCTGTTCTTTAAATTTTTCTTCGTGCTCAAAGTAAAGATCGGTTCGTTCTTTAATATCAGGAAGTTCTAGTAACTGGTCAATGCTGTGATCTTTCCCAAATTCAATTAGATCCATCATGAGTTCATAATTTGAGATACGAAAATTTCTGAAGCGACCTAAACCCGTTCGAGAATCCATAATAAAATTGAGCAGTTCCCAGCGTTTAGCATGTAACACTTCTTCTTTATTGAATTGAGCAGAGTCAGCTTTATCGACTGCATTCATCATACTTTTCCAGCTAGCGGGGAAGGTTTTTTCTCCGCCGTAATAATCGTAAACAACGCGAGCAGCTGAAGGAGCATCAGGATCGATAATATGATTATCTCGTTTTTCATTACGAAGTGTTTCACTATAATGATGATCAAAGGAAAGATGAACACCATCAACATAAGGTAAGTTGGTCGAAATATCATCTGACCCTATTTCAATAATCCCGTCTTGCATATCTTTGGGGTGAACAAAGAGAATGTCGTCAACTAAATTAATATTTTTGAGTAAAATGGCACACACTAAACCATCAAAATCACTACGAGTAACTAAACGATATTTTTTCTTGTCCGACATCTATTATCTCCATTAGATATTATTTGTTTTTATTATTAAATATTCACTCTTTATTAAAACATACTATAAGTAGGTTAATTAGGGTAGAAAAATCTAAAGTTTAGATAATAAAAATTTCCGTATTAAGTTCGTCCCATCAATAAGTTGGCGTTATATTATCGCAGTGTTGGCGTTAGCTAATACGCTATATTTGATAAACTTCTCTGTATAACGAATATAACAATATAAATTGGACACCCACAATATAAATTAGAAACCCATACTTTTTTACGAATAACCCATCCAATGCGGCTAGGTGATCCCGCTTCCATTTTTCTTGCGCTGCCCAAACGCTTTAGCAACAAAAATCATGGAGCGATAAATTTATCAGGAACAAATTTGAACGTTGGAGTTTACGACAACGGCCTGAAAGGCGTAGGGCAGGACGCCGCCGTCATTTACGCCAGTTCAGGCTTATGAGCGGGACAGGCTCTGACTGTCCCTGTATACGGCCTACTTTTTTTCGGCATTTAGAAGCATAACTTACTCGCCGTCAGGGCGAAAATACCAACAATAAAAGTTAAACCAAGCGCTTACAAGCGAAGGCCAACAAACAAGCCAAATAGGTTAGGCATTTCCACTCGGAGCGTAAGGGAAAATAGACAAAAAAAGCCCCGTAAAAACGAGGCTCTTATTTTGAATTTAACTAATAGCGGACAGCTAATGACTGAAAGCTATCTTCACAATTATTTTGCTTGCGGACGCATGTGCGGGAACAACAACACATCACGGATGGTATGGCTGTCGGTAAATAACATGACCAGACGGTCGATACCAATACCTTCACCCGCTGTTGGCGGCAAACCGTGCTCCAGTGCAGTGATATAATCCGCATCGTAGAACATCGCTTCATCATCACCGGATTCTTTCTGAGCAACCTGATCCATGAAACGCTCAGCTTGATCTTGAGAATCATTAAGCTCAGAGAAACCATTAGCCAGTTCACGTCCGCCCACAAAAAACTCAAAACGGTCGGTCACACTCGGATCTTGATCATTACGACGTGCAAGAGGGGAAACCTCAGCCGGATAAGCCGTTATAAAGGTCGGTTGAATCAGTTTGTGTTCCGTTGTTTCTTCAAAGATTTCGGTTAAGACTTTGCCTTCACCCCAGTTCTCTTTGATATTCACATTAAAACGTTCGGCTAAGGCTTTAAGGCTTGCCATACTTTCAAGTTCGACAGCTTCGATGCCTTCATTGTATTTCAGGACCGATTCTTTCATGGTAATACGGATAAAAGGAGCACCAAAATCAAACACTTGATCGCCGTAGTTCACAATGCTTGAACCTAGTACATTTTCTGCAATGCTGCGTAACATCTCTTCCGTCAGGTTCATCAGATCGATATAATCCGCATAGGCCTGATAAAATTCAATCATGGTAAATTCAGGGTTATGGCGGGTTGAAACGCCCTCGTTACGGAAACTGCGGTTAATTTCAAATACACGTTCAAAACCACCCACGACTAAACGTTTTAGGTTTAATTCAGGGGCAATACGCAGATACATAGGTAAAGAGAGTGCATTATGGTAAGTTTCAAAGGGTTTTGCCGCTGCGCCGCCGGGAATAGATTGCAGCATTGGCGTTTCTACTTCCATAAAATCACGATCATTTAAGTACTGACGGATAGCATTAACGATTTTATTACGTAACAGAAATGTCTGACGCGAGCTGTCATTAGCAATCAAATCCAGGTAACGCTGACGGTAGCAGGCTTCAGTATCAGAAAGACCATGGAATTTATCGGGTAACGGACGCAGTGCTTTAGTTAAAATCCGGATTTCAGTGACTTTAATGCTTAACTCATTAGTTTGGGTTTTAAATAAAACGCCTTTTGCACCAATGATATCGCCTAAATCCCATTTTTTAAATTCAGTATTATAGAAACTTTCAGGGAGCTTATCACGGGTAACATAAAGTTGAATCCGACCGCCCATATCCTGAATAGTCGCAAAACTTGCTTTACCCATAATACGGCGCATCATCATACGACCGGCAATACTGACTTCAACCGCTAACTCTTCAAGTTCTTCTTTGGTTTTATCATCATAGCGTGTATGTAAATCATCAGAGATATTTTCACGGCGGAAGTCATTCGGAAATGCTTGTCCCTTTTCACGCATGGCATCTAATTTGGCCAGACGTTGTGCCATAATGTCATTTAACTCTTGTTGTGGTGCTTCTGTTTTTTTCTGCTCTGACATGATATTTCCTATTATCTTCCACTGTAAATTTGGTTTGTTAATCTGATTCTCGACCCCACGGCATAAAAAGCGGGAGGGCTTTGAGCTTCGAGCTTCGAGCTATGAGCTATGGGCTTCGAGCTATGGGCTTCGAGCTATGGGCTATGAGCTTCGAGCTATGAGCTATGAGCTTCGAGCTTCGAGCTTTGAGCTTTGAGCTTCGAGCTATGAGCTATGAGCTATGGGCTTCGAGCTTTGAGCTATGAGCTAGCAACTCGTCGCTACAATCCTGACTTCAAGCTGGCTTCGATAAATTTATCCAGGCCACCGTCCAATACCGCTTGGGTATTACGGCTCTCAATACCGGTTCTTAAATCTTTGATACGTGCATCATCTAAAACATATGAACGTATTTGACTGCCCCAACCAATATCTGACTTACTGTCTTCACTGATCTGTTTTTCGGCATTTTGTTTTTGTAATTCATGTTCATACAATTTGGCTTTCAGCTGCTTCATTGCCTGATCTTTATTCTTATGTTGTGAGCGGTCATTTTGACACTGCACCACAATATTGGTGGGTACGTGAGTGATACGTACCGCCGATTCGGTTGTATTAACGTGTTGCCCGCCCGCGCCCGATGCACGGTACACATCAATGCGTAAATCCGCCGGGTTAATCTGAATATCAATATCATCTTCGATTTCAGGATAGATAAAGGCAGATGCAAATGAAGTATGACGGCGCCCCGATGAATCAAAGGGTGATTTTCGGACCAGGCGGTGAACGCCCGTTTCAGTGCGTAACCAGCCAAAAGCATATTCGCCCGTAAAACGAATGGTGGCTCCTTTGATACCGGCAACATCACCCGCTGAGACTTCCATCAACTCGGTTTTATAACCATGAGCTTCTCCCCAACGCAGGTACATACGCAGGAGTATATTTGCCCAGTCCTGAGCTTCTGTACCGCCAGAGCCCGATTGAATATCTAAATAACAGGAGCAGGCATCGTGATTTCCCGAGAACATACGACGGAACTCCAGCACTTCTAATTTTTTTTCCAGTGCATTTACTTCTTTTTGAGCTTCATCGAAACTGTCCTGATCATTTTCTTCTGTGGCCATCTCAACCAACATTAGAATATCTTCTGTTCCGGCACTTAACGCATCGATGGTATCAACAACCAATTCTAGGGCACTGCGCTCTTTACCTAATGCCTGCGCGCGTGCAGGTTCACTCCATACTTCAGGTGATTCTAATTCACGGCACACTTCTTCCAAGCGTTCAGCTTTGGCGTCGTAGTCAAAGATACCCCCGAAGTACTTGTGCGCGCTCAGTTAAATCTTTTACTTTATTTAAAATAGGATTTACTTCGAACATTAAAAATCTCAATTAGTCTATGGATAAAAATGAGTCGAATTTTAACCAATATGAGCACAAATAAATAGAGTAGATCAAAAATAAATATCCTTCGAAACCCAGCCTTAAAAGTTACTGAACGGGTATTTAAGGGGTGTAAGGCCGTCCTAACTTTTGCTCAACGGAGCATAAAGCATTCACTTGAATGACCGTTGACGGTACCTAATTCTTTGACATGAAAATTGCTGTTGAGCCCCTTCTTCTTGGCTAATATTTTGCCGTTCTTCTAAAAAACAAAATTAAGTTGATTTTTTTATCTTTTATTTGATGCAATTATTTGTCATTAAAGTAAAGTTGACTAGCACTAATGCAGGTCATGAATCATGGTCACATGTAATCAAGGTTCACCCTCACCCGATACAGGTGGGAAGTGACGCAATTTACCAATTGTATAAAGGAGAAAGTTATGGAAATGTTATCCGGCGCCGAGATGGTTGTCCGATCACTACAAGACGAAGGTATTGAACATATTTTCGGTTACCCTGGTGGTTCAGTATTAGATATTTACGATGCGATTTTTCAATCTGATAAAATTCAACATTATTTAGTACGTCATGAGCAAGCTGCTGTACATATGGCAGATGCATACTCACGTGCAACCGGTAAAGTGGGTTGTGTACTAGTAACAGCTGGCCCTGGTGCAACAAACTGTATTACAGGTATTGTAACAGCTTACATGGACTCTATTCCATTAGTTGTGTTATCTGGTCAAGTACCCACCAATTGGATCGGCGATGATGCTTTCCAGGAAGCAGATATGATCGGCATCTCGCGTCCCGTGGTAAAACACAGTTTTTCATGCCGTACCGCTGAAGACATTCCAATTGCGATCAAAAAAGCATTTTATATCGCATCAACAGGCCGTCCCGGACCAGTGGTTATCGATCTTCCAAAAGACGTACAAAGCCCCCTTAACAAATTCCCCTATGAGTATCCTGAATCCGTTGAACTGCGTTCATACAAACCAACGCTAAGTGGTCATAAAGGGCAAATAAAACGTGCATTAGCCGCTTTATTAGGCGCTAAAAAGCCCGTGTTTTATGTCGGTGGCGGATCGATTATTGCCAACGCATCAAAACAAGTACTTGAGCTAGCTGAGAAATTAAATTTACCAGTAACTAATACCTTAATGGGTCTTGGTGCATTTCCAGGTGAACACAAACAATTTATCGGTATGTTAGGCATGCACGGTACTTATGAAGCTAATAACTCAATGCATAACGCAGATCTGATCTTCTCTGCCGGCGCTCGTTTTGACGATCGAGTAACCAATAATGTTGATAAATTCTGCCCGAATGCAAAAATTATGCAGATAGATATCGATCCAACATCGATTTCTAAAAACATTCATGCGGACCTGCCAATTGTAGGATCGATTGAAGTTGTACTTCAGCAGATGTTAGACCTACTTGAAGAAACTAAAGCAACGAATGACAGTGAAAGTATTAATGCTTGGTGGGATCAAATTAATGAATGGCGTGCTAAAGACTGCCTTGCTTACCAAACATCTGAAACACACATCAAGCCACAACAAGTGATTCAATGTTTATATAAAGTAACCAAAGGGGATGCTATCGTTACTTCTGACGTTGGTCAGCATCAAATGGTTGCCGCACAATATTACCCATTTAAAGAACCTCGCCAATGGATCAACTCTGGTGGAGCCGGCACGATGGGCTTTGGTTTACCAGCTGCAATGGGTTGTAAGATAGCATTCCCAGATCGCCCTGTTGTGTGTGTAACGGGTGATGGCTCTATTCAAATGAATATTCAAGAGTTATCAACCTGCATGCAATACAACATTCCTGTTGTTATCTTGCTATTAAACAACCGTTCATTAGGTATGGTAAAACAGTGGCAAAAAATGTTTTATGGCGGTCGCCAATCTCACTCTTATATGGATAGCGTGCCGGATTTCGTTAAATTATCTGAAGCATATAACCATATTGGTATCAAAGTTGATACGATTGATCAGCTTGAGCCTGCATTAGAACGTGCATTTGAATTAAAAGATCGCGTGGTCTTTGTTGATGTAGCTATAGACCCTGAAGAACATGTTTACCCGATGCAAGTTAAGTTCGGCAGTATGCAAGACATGTACCTGAGTCAAACGGAGAGAACCGATGCGTAGTATTATTTCAGTATTATTAGAAAATGAACCAGGTGCACTTGCTCGTGTTGTTGGCTTATTTGCACAACGCGCATATAACATCGAGTCATTAACCGTTTCACCAACTAACGATTTAACATTATCAAGAATGACGATTACAACTGAAGTTGATTGTAAAGCGACACTTGAGCAAATGATGAAGCAATTACACAAGTTAGTTGACGTGTTACGTGTTTCTGAATTAACAGAAGGTGCACATGTTGAACGTGAATTACTCTTAATCAAAGTACGTACTTCTAACAATGAAGATCGTGAAGAAGTAAAACGTACCTGTGATATTTACCGAGGTCAAATAGTAGACATCACTCAGCATCTTTACACTATTCAATTAACAGGGGCAGGTGTTAAGTTAGATGCGTTTATTGATACGATTAATAATGCAAGTGAAATTGTAGAAGTTGTCCGTTCAGGAGTCTGTGGTATTGCGCGCGGTGAAAAAGCATTACGCGGTTAATACCTAACGAATACCAAAAGAACTATTAATGCAAAGCCCGGCAATCGGGCTTTGCATTTTTTTTAACTATAAGGCGTTTTTATGTTCGAGCTAGGCGCATTATTACTCTCTGCTTTTATTCTGTTTATGTTTGGAATATCAGTGATGAGCTTAACCGTTATTGCTGTGATTATAATATTAAGTTTTATTTTATTGGGTGCCATATCATTGATCTTTAAATTTGGCTTGTGGATAATATTCGCGGGCGCCATCTATTATTTCTTTTTCGCCAAAAATAAGGACTCTTAATGAAAAGCTTGATTTCACTGCTCAGCGCAGGATTATTACTGATCAGCACGCAACTATTCGCCAGCCCATTAATCATTGAAGATCTTTATATAAGGGCGACACCGCCTAACAGTAAAAACAGCGCCGCCTTTATGGTGCTCAAAAATGCGCATAAAAAAGAAGTTAAACTAATTGCAGCCGGCAGTGATATCGCAGATCGTGTCGAGTTACATCGGCATATAATGGATAATGGTTTAATGAAAATGCGTCAGGTTAAAGAGATCATCATTAAGGCAGAAAGCTCGATTGCATTGCAGCCAGGGGGTTATCATGTGATGTTTCTCAATCTAAAACAGCCCCTCAAGGAGGGCGAGTCAGTTACACTGTCTTTGTCTTTTGATAACGGCCAGCAACTGATTTTTGATGCGCCGATTAAAAAAATTAAGATCCACAAATAATATGCTTAATGCCATTACATAAATAAGGAAATATAATGAAAAAACAGATTGTTACTGCTGTCATTGCAAGCGTTGTCTGCATGCCAAGCATGGCCATACTCGATCTCGATCTATACACGGGTATTGATTACCGTACCACGAGCACTAGCCAGTCTTTTTCAGAAGAGCTGAAAGACACCAACAACTTGTCCGGTTACCTTGCGATCGAACATTTCATCCCTATGTTACCCAACGCAAAACTGAAATATTCGGATCTAAGCACTGAAACAGATTCAGGCTCAACAATCGATAGTTCAACAGCCAATGCGATATTGTATTATCAGCTGTTTGATAATAGTTTGTTCGATTTTGATTTAGGCTTGGCTTATACCCGTCTGGAAAGTGACATTGACAATATGAGTAAAAATCTGGGTCAAGCTTATGCCGCAGCAAAACTGCAGATCCCCGGCACTGGCGTACATGCCTTTGCAGAATTGGTAAGCGGCTCGCTATCAAGTGATAAAGCAACGGATGCCGAACTGGGGCTCGCTTATACTTTCAACCCGGATTCAATTTTAAATCTCGCAGTGCGCGCCGGTTACCGTTATCAAGATGCAGAAATCAACAGTTTAAAAATGGAAAATAAAGGCCTTTTCGCCGGATTAGCATTGCACTTTTAAGCTTAAAGAAAAAAATCAAATTAAAAGGAGGGATTGCAACTTAGCTTTGCAGCCCCTTTTTTTCAATAAGACACTGATAATAAACAGTAAAAAAATAGCACTCCTGAACTCCCTTCAGAATAAGCCCCCTCTCCTTAAATTCTATTTTGTTATAAAAAATCAGTTTTTAATCTTTTGCCATTGCCAAATAAGACCGTAGTATATCTGCATACTTAATGGAATTATGGAAATATCAATATGGCTTTTAACAACATCTCGGCCTTAACATCTCCTTTATCTGAATTGCAGCTATCAAAACTGCAACAGGCTATGGCTGATTTAACACCCGTTCAGATGGCTTGGGTTAGTGGTTATCTGGCTGCGGTAAGCCAGGCGCCGGCAACCGTCGAAACGGCTGTTAGCTCGGGTCAACACCTGACCATCTTGTTTGGCTCACAAACGGGCAATAGTAAAGGTGTTGCAGAGCAATTGGCGGATCAGGCAACCGCTAAAGGTATTACTAATGTGTTAGTTTCTATGGCTGATTATAAAGTTAAAAACATTAAAGCTGAAACGCATCTTATTGTTGTGGTAAGTACCAACGGAGAAGGTGAAGCGCCCGATGATGCCATTGATTTCCATGAATTTTTAGCCACTAAAAAAGCGCCAAAATTAGACAACTTAAAATTTGCGGTATTAGCGCTTGGCGATTCCAGTTATGAATTTTTCTGTCAAACAGGAAAAGATTTTGATCAACGTTTAACTGCGCTTGGGGCAACCGCTATTATCGATCGCTTAGATGCCGATATTGATTACGAGCAACAGACCCCGGAGTGGTTTGAGCAGGTATTAGATAAAGTTGAACAAACTATTGAAAAAGGCGGTTTTGTAGCCCCCTCTAAAGCCTCGATCGAAACCCCTGTAAGTGCCAATAAATATGACAAAAAGAGCCCTTTTGCAGCGAGTTTGCTAACCAGCCAAAAAATAACCGGTGCACGCTCTACAAAAGATGTCCGCCATATTGAAATTGATTTAGAAGGCTCAGACCTGCATTATAAAGCGGGTGATGCATTGGGGGTTTGGTTTGAAAACGATCCACAATTGGTTGATGCGTTAATCAAAAGACTTAAACTGGATCCGCAAGAGCAAGTTAAGATAGATGATAAAAATGTTTCCTTAAAAGAAGCGTTAACTGAATCCCTCGAGCTAACCGCTACCCATCCGGCTTTTGTAGAAGGTTATGCCACGTTAACCAAGAGCAAAAAATTATTAACCCTCGCTGCAGATAAAAGTAAATTACGTGATTTTGCTAATACGCATCAAATTATTGATGTGATCAGTAAAAGAGGCTGTAAAGCAGTCACCGCTGAAAAATTTGTGACTTTACTGCGCCACCTCAGTCCGCGTTTATATTCAATCGCCTCAAGCCAAACTGAAGTCGAGCAGGAAGTGCACCTTACGGTTGGTGCGCTGACATTTGAGAATACAGACGGTGAAGTACGCCAAGGTGGTGCTTCAGGATTCCTCGCGCATCGTTTGCAGGAAGGTCAACAAGTGAAAGTGTTTATCGAAGATAATCACAACTTCCGTTTACCCGCTAATCCTGAAACAGCGGTTATTATGGTTGGACCAGGCACCGGTATTGCACCTTTCCGCGCATTTTTGCAGGAACGTGATGCAACCGAAGCAACGGGTAAAAACTGGTTGTTTTTCGGAGAGCAAACATTTAATGAAGACTTTTTATATCAAACAGAATGGCAAGGTTTCTTAAAATCAGGTTTATTAACCAATCTGGATTTAGCTTTCTCTCGCGACCAAGCTGAGAAAATTTACGTTCAGGATCGCCTTAAAGAAAATGCCCGTGAAATTTATCAATGGTTACAGGAAGGTGCACATTTTTATGTCTGCGGTGATGCCAACCGAATGGCCAAAGATGTCCAACAAACATTAATCGAAATTATCGGCACTCAAGGTAAGAAAAGCCTTGAAGATGCTGAACAATATTTAACTGAATTACGTCAAGCAAAACGCTACCAAAGGGATGTCTACTAATGAGCCAGAAATTACACGATAACGAACGTATTAAAATTGAAAGTAACTTTCTTCGCGGTAAATTAGTGGAAGGACTGAATGATAATACTACCGGTGCTTTTATACCTGATGACGTGCAGTTGGTTAAGTTTCATGGTTTATATCAACAGGATCATCGTGACTATCGCGCTGAGCGTAAAAAACAGAAATTGGAGCCTTTATACTCATTTTTGTTACGCGCCCGTTTACCCGGTGGTGTAGTCACGCCTGAGCAGTGGTTAGAGATTGATCGCATCGCAGAAGAATTAACCGATGCGGGCAGTATCCGTATTACCACACGTCAGACATTCCAGTACCACGGCATTTATAAACGTAATCTAAAGTCAGTTTTCCAGGAACTTAAGTTTAAGGCAAATATTGATTCTATGTTCACAGCGGGTGATGTTAATCGTAATACTATCTGTACATCAAACCCGGAACAGTCAGAATTACATACTCAGGTTTACGAACTATCTAAAAAAATCAGTGAACATTTTCTACCCAAAAGTAATGCTTACGCTGAAATCTGGTTAGATGGTGAGAAAGTTCACGAAACCGAACAAGAGCCAATTTACGGCAACATTATGTTGCCGCGTAAATTTAAAATAGCAGTCGCATTGCCGCCCTATAATGATGTCGATATTCACGGTAATGATCTTAACTTTGTCGCCATTATTGAAGGTCAAAAGATAATAGGTTACAACGTGGTAGTGGGTGCTGGTTTAGGAATGACCCATGGAGATAAAACCACCTTCCCGCGTTTAGGGGATGATTTTGGCTTTATTGCAGCCGACAAAGTGATTGAAGTGGCAGAAGCTGTCGTCACTACACAACGCGATCTTGGCAATCGTGTTAGCCGTGCTCACGCCCGCGTTAAATACACCTTAGAAACCCATGGTGTTGAAAAATTTAAAGGTGAAGTGGAATCACGCTCCGGCATTAAATTTGCGGCATCACGCCCCTATCAATTTACCGAGCGTGGCGATCGCATCGGTTGGATAAAAGGGATTGATAATAAATGGCATTTAACCGTCTTTATTGAAAATGGCCGTATTCTGGATTACCCCGGTAAACCGCTTAAATCCGGTTTAGTTAAAATAGCCAAAGTGCACCAGGGCACCTTCCGCATGACGGCCAACCAGAACCTTATTATTGCCAGCGTACCGGAAGCACAAAAAGAGACGATTGAAGCATTAGCACGAGAGTGCGGTTTAATTGATGATGGCACTACCAATCAGCGCAAATATTCAATGGCCTGTGTGGCACTGCCAACCTGCCCGCTAGCGATGGCCGAAGCTGAACGCTATCTGCCGGCTTTAGTCACCGATGTGGAGGCACTGTTAACCAAGCATGGTATTGGCGACGACCATATCATTTTACGGGTAACGGGCTGCCCTAATGGTTGTGCTCGTCCTATGCTTGCTGAAGTGGGCTTAATAGGTAAAGCGCCAGGCCGTTATAACCTTTATCTTGGCGGTAATACCAACGGTACCCGCTTGCCTAAGATGTACAAAGAAAATATTGATGAAGCGACTATTATAACGACCATGGATGAGTTAATTGGTCGTTGGGCAAATGAACGCGAAAGCAGTGAATGTTTCGGTGATTTTGTTATCCGTGCTGCTATTGTTGCTGAGGTCATTATCGCTTCTAAGGATTTTCATGACTAACAGATTAGATCTAACCCAACTGCTTAGTTTAGATAAAGCACAACAGACTGAGGCATTAAAAGAAATTAATGCCCAGCTTGACAAGAAAACCGCTCATGAACGTGTTGAATGGGCGATTAAACACCTTGAAAGTGAATTTGTTTTATCATCAAGTTTTGGCATTCAAGCCGCTGTCTGCCTGCATTTAATTACTCGAGTAAAAGCGGATACGCCTATTATTTTAACGGATACGGGTTATCTATTTCCGGAGACCTATCGTTTTATTGATGCGTTAACCGAAAAATTAAATCTTAACTTGAAAACTTATCGTGCCAAGCACAGCAGTGCCTGGCAGGAAGCACGCTACGGTAAATTATGGGAGCAGGGTGTTGACGGATTAACTCAGTACAACTTAATCAATAAAGTTGAACCGATGAAACGTGCGCTTAAAGAGTTAAATGCAAAAACCTGGTTTTCGGGTTTACGTCGCTCACAAGCATCCAGCCGTGGTGACCTGCCGGTGTTAAGCATTCAAAATGGCTGTTTTAAATTTTTACCCATTATTGATTGGAGTAATAAAGACGTTTATTACTATCTCAATGATCATGGTCTTGAGTACCACCCTCTTTGGGAGCAAGGTTATGTTTCAGTGGGTGATGTACAAACCTCTCAACCTCTGGAAGCGGGCATGAGCGAAGAAGATACACGATTCTTTGGTTTGAAACGCGAATGCGGACTGCATGAAGATGATGTAGAAGAGCAAGGTAGTGGGATTTAACCTTCACAAAAGGCTGTCGGCTATCGGCTGACAGCTCGAAGCGTTACCGCCAGAGCACAACATTTTAAAACGCCTTAACTGGCGTTTTTTTAGCGCTACAAAACAAGCTGGAAGGCTCGAGCGACAGCTCGAATGCTCGTAGCATTCCCGCCCTCTAGCGTTCCCGCCTTCCAGCTTTTTTCTTTCGGGCATAAAAAAAGAGAGCCTTAGCTCTCTTTTTTTGTATTGTTCAATCTAAGGAGTAAAAATTACTCGATGATTTTAGAAACAACACCAGCACCTACAGTACGGCCACCTTCACGGATAGCAAAACGTAGACCTTCATCCATAGCAACTGGACCAATTAAGTCAACAACAAACTTAAGGTTATCACCAGGCATTACCATTTCAACACCTTCAGGAAGCTCAACAGCACCTGTGATATCTGTAGTACGGAAGAAGAACTGTGGACGGTAACCTTTAAAGAAAGGAGTGTGACGACCACCCTCATCTTTACTTAGGATGTACACTTCGCCTTCGAATTTAGTGTGTGGCTTGATTGAACCAGGTTTAGCAAGAACTTGACCACGTTCAACGTCATCACGTTTAGTACCACGTAAAAGGATACCAACGTTCTCGCCAGCACGACCTTCGTCAAGCAATTTACGGAACATCTCAACACCAGTACAGGTAGTTTTAACTGTTGGACGTAGTCCAATAATTTCAACTTCTTGACCAACTTTGATGATACCGCGCTCAACACGACCAGTAACAACAGTACCACGACCAGCAATTGAGAATACATCTTCAATTGGTAGGATGAATGGTTTGTCGATATCACGCTCAGGAAGAGGAATGTAAGTATCAAGAGCTTCAGCAAGTTCCATAACTTTAGCTTCCCATGCTGGGTCGCCTTCAAGTGCTTTAAGAGCAGAACCCTGGATAACTGGTAAGTCATCACCTGGGAAGTCATATTCAGAAAGAAGTTCACGAACTTCCATTTCTACTAGTTCAAGTAGCTCTTCATCATCAACCATGTCACATTTGTTCATGAACACGATTAAGTGAGGAACACCAACTTGACGAGAAAGCAGGATGTGCTCACGCGTTTGTGGCATAGGACCATCTGTTGCAGCAACAACTAGGATACCAGCATCCATTTGTGCAGCACCAGTGATCATGTTTTTAACATAATCGGCGTGTCCAGGACAGTCTACGTGCGCGTAGTGACGAGTATCAGTATCGTACTCGATGTGAGAGGTATTGATTGTAATACCACGTTCGCGCTCTTCAGGTGCGTTATCGATAGATGCGAAATCTTTAACTTCACCGCCGTGTGCTTTAGTTAAAACAGCAGAGATAGCAGCTGTTAGCGTTGTTTTACCATGATCGACGTGGCCGATTGTACCAACGTTTAGATGTGGTTTTTTACGTTCAAATTTTGCTTTAGACACAGTGTGTACCTTCTTTATCAGTTAATACCTCTCCACATGCCATCACATGGAAAGGTTATAGTTTAATTTATTTTTTATTTCGCTTCAATAATTGCGTTAGCTATTTTTTTAGGTGCATCCGCATATTCTGAAAACTCCATTGAATAAGATGCGCGCCCCTGAGTTGCCGAGCGTAATGCGGTTGCATAACCGAACATCTCAGCAAGCGGTACTTTAGCATGCACGATTTTAACGCCACCAAGGCCATCATCCATACCTTCAATCATACCGCGGCGACGACTCAGGTCACCCACAACATCACCCATCCAATCTTCCGGCGTAGTCACTTCAACATTCATAACGGGCTCAAGAATAGTTGCATCAGCTTCTAATGCCCCGTTTCTGAAGCCTATCATACCTGCAATCTTAAATGCCATCTCACTTGAGTCAACTTCATGGAATGAACCATCAAATAAAGTCACTCGCACATCCAGCATCGGATATCCAGCAAGCACACCTTGGTTCATTTGTTCTTCACAGCCTTTGCTAACGGCCGGAATATATTCCTTCGGAATAGTCTTCCCAACAATTTCGTTAACAAATTCAAAACCTGAACCCGCTTCAAGCGGTTCAAGTTTAAGATGGACATGCCCATAATGGCTAGGTCCTTCGCCCTGACGAATAAATTTACCTTCCACTGAAACCGTTTTACGGATAGTTTCTCGGTACGCTACCTGTGGGTTACCCACGTTACAGTTCACACCAAACTCACGACGCATACGATCCACGATAATATCCAGGTGAAGTTCACCCATACCGGAAATCAGGATCTGCCCGGATTCCTCATTCGTTTCAACACGGAAAGAGGGATCTTCAGCAGCCAGCTTCTCTAATGCGATAGTCAGTTTATCCTGGTCGGCCTTAGTTCTAGGCTCAACCGCGATCTGAATTACCGGTTCAGGAAACTCCATGCGCTCAAGAATCACTTTATGCTCAGGAGAACAAAGCGTATCACCCGTAGTGACATCTTTAAGGCCGATTGCAGCAGCGATATCACCGGCGCGCACCTCTTTGATCTCTTTACGGTCATTGGCATGCATCTGAACGATGCGGCCAAAACGCTCTTTCTTCATTTTCACTGAGTTATAAACATGATCCCCTGAATTAACCACCCCTGAATATACACGCATAAATGTTAACGTTCCCACAAAGGGGTCCGTTGCAATTTTAAACGCCAATGCAGCAAAGGGAGCTTCATCAGTCGCTGGACATTCAACTTCATTCTCTTTTTCATCCACGCCTTTAATTGCGTCAACTTCAGAAGGAGAAGGAAGAAAGTCAATAACAGCATCTAACACCGACTGCACGCCTTTATTTTTAAAAGCGCTGCCGCAGGTTGCTAGTACAATTTCATTGTTTAACGTACGGATACGTAAACCAGCTTTGATTTCATTGAGAGAAAGATCACCCTCTTCAAGGTATTTTTCCATCAGTTCATCGTTTGCTTCAGCCGCTGCTTCTACAAGTTCTTCGTGCAGTTGTTCTGCACGCTCCTGTAGATCAGCAGGAATGTCGTAATATTCAAACGTCATTCCCTGATCTGTATCGATCCAATTAATCGCCTTCATTTTAATCAGGTCGATGACCCCTTTAAACTGCTCTTCAGCTCCAATATTCAAATGAATTGGAACACAAATTGCGCCTAAACGAGCTTGGATTTGTGCAACTACAGCTTCAAAATCAGCACCCGTTCGATCCATCTTATTCACAAATACGATACGCGGAACGTGGTATTTGTTAGCTTGACGCCAAACGGTTTCCGATTGAGGTTCTACACCGGATAAGGCACAAAACACCACAACTGCACCATCTAATACCCGTAACGAACGTTCAACTTCAATAGTGAAATCAACATGTCCCGGAGTATCAATAATGTTGATACGATGTTGTTCGTACTGTCCCTGCATGCCTGACCAGAATGTCGTCGTCGCGGCAGAGGTGATAGTGATACCACGCTCCTGCTCCTGCTCCATCCAGTCCATTGTTGCTGCACCATTGTGTACTTCACCCATTTTGTGAGATACACCGGTGTAGAACAATACACGCTCTGTCGTTGTTGTTTTACCCGCATCGACATGAGCAACAATGCCGATATTCCGGTAGCGCTCGATAGGAGTTGTACGTGACAAAATGATGTCCTTATAAATATAACTAAGCTTGTATCGAAACGAAAAGCACAAGCAAAAGCTTGTGCTAGATTCCTACCAGCGGTAGTGAGCAAACGCTTTGTTAGCGTCAGCCATACGGTGAACGTCTTCACGTTTCTTAACCGCAGAACCTTTATTGTCAGATGCATCAACCAGCTCACCAGCTAGACGTAATGCCATTGATTTTTCACCACGCTTACGTGATGCTTCAACTAACCAACGCATTGCTAACGCATTACGACGAGAAGGGCGAACTTCTACAGGAACTTGGTATGTTGAACCACCAACACGACGAGATTTAACTTCGACGCTTGGGCGTATATTTTCAAGAGCTACTTCAAAAAGATCCAGTGCAACTTTGCCGCTTTTATTTGCAGCAGCTTCTAGTGCACCATATACGATTTTTTCTGCGATAGATTTTTTGCCGTCAACCATTACAACGTTAACGAATTTTGCTAAAACTTCTGATCCGAACTTAGGATCTGGAAGGATTTTACGAGTACCTACGACGCGTCTTCTTGGCATCTTGTTTTCTCCGTGCGCTTCAGGAAATTACCCAAAACATATTAATAAAATAGTGTTTGTTTGGCCTTACTTACGGAAAAGCTTATGCTTTAGGCCGCTTAGCACCGTACTTAGAACGACCTTTACGACGTGCAGTTACACCAGAAGTATCCAGTGCACCACGTACTGTATGGTAACGAACACCCGGTAAATCTTTTACACGACCGCCACGGATCAAGATTACACTGTGCTCTTGCAGGTTATGGCCTTCACCGCCGATGTACGAAGTGACTTCGAAACCGTTAGTTAGACGAACACGAGCAACTTTACGCATTGCCGAGTTAGGTTTTTTTGGAGTAGTAGTATATACACGAGTACATACGCCACGTTTTTGCGGGCACGCTTCCAGCGCAGGAACGCTAGTTTTTTGAACTTTGTCCTTACGCGGATTGCGTACCAATTGTGAAATTGTTGCCATCTTTAAATAGCTCCTAAAATGTGTGTGTATGAAAAATCAACCCTTAAATAAGGGTTGCAAGAGTTTACGCTGAATACAAAAGGGAGTCAATAATTAAGCAATTGTGTTTTTGCTCACAACTAGAGAAGAAAAGCTTTAAGGCTGAAAAGCTTTAAGGCTGGAAGGCTCAAAGCCCGAAGCTCAAACCTTCCCGTCTTCAAGCCCTCAAGCGCCTTCTCGCCTTTAAGCCCTGTTACCAGGCTAATTGGCTTTTATGCTGGATCACCAGATTGACAAATTGCGCATAATCACAGCTTTGACCTATCGAATGAGTCACGCCGCGCGCATCAAGATCAGCCTGTACAACAAACAGACGATTTTGCTGCGCAAGTAATTTTAGTTGCGCAAAGTGTCCATGATCAGCATGACTTGCGATAACTGCGTCTTCCATTAACAATAACGAATCTTGTTCAGACAACAGATTTAAACAATTATTAATTGCCAATGTTTGAAAGGGTGATGTTTTTACCGTATGCAATATCATACTTATACCAAATCCATTAATTTTAGATTCATTTATGCTGGTTAAAATGCAGGCTAGCTAGACATAAAACTGCGTTTTAGTCTTTGCTATTGATTTTATAATTAGAAACTCAGCAGTTGATCTTGGAGGTTTAATTGTTGTTGTAACTGTTCTTTATTGATAGCTTCTACCTCCACCACCAACATCTCAGTGGTTAGGCCTCGCGCTTGAAGCGATCGAACGCAAACATAGATATTTTCCACATCATAGAGTGCCAGCATTTTAAAAAGTGGCTGGTAATGTTTCTGCAATATTTCGCCGGGATCCTGTCTGCCAAGGAGTTGATATACACCATCATCGATAAAAAAAAGTGACAGTGATTCATTAAATGCCGACATTGCCAATGCAAGATCTAAGGATTCCCGTCCATTTGCGCGACCGTGTGGTGCACTGCTATTAATAACACCTACTTTTTTTTCCGCCATTTTATACCCGTTATGATCCTCAATACTCTGGATTAGTTTTCAATATTAGCTAATAAAATCAATAATTTATTTCATATTGTCGAGTTATATAACTTATCTAAATATCAGAGAATCAGTCAGAAGTGTCCGAAGTATTAATCCTAGAACTGCACTAAACGGTCACAATTTGCACTCAGCTCGGCAAGTTGCCCCAGACCACTTAAAACAAATGGCGCTTGCAGATTAAACTGCGTAAGCCCTAATTGTACGGCCTCTTGCTGATCGATGATACCGCGCCGCAGTGCCGCAGAAACACACACTTCCAAAGGGAATTGAAATTCGCCGGCAAGTGCTGCCCACAATGTCGGCAGGTTAATTTCATCACTCGCCGGACTGACTAACTGACTGGCGTTTAACACCCCTTCCTGATAGAAAAATACGCCGACTATTTGATGTCCTGCCGAAAGAGCGGCGGCACAAAATTGATAAGCGCTACTACCGCTTTGTGTACCGTATGGCGCACCAGATACAACAATTGAAAATTTAACTTTTTGTTGTTCCATTTAAAAACACTCTATCAATAGGTGACAAGCCACGAGCTGTCTGCTATCAGTTTCTGCTATCTGCTGCGAGAGATTAGCTGCGAGAGATTAGCCACGAGCTGCGAGAGATTAGCCTCGAAGCTCGTAGCTCGAAGCTAGAAGCTCAAAGCTCGTAGCTCGTAGCTCAAAGCTCGTAGCTAGAAGCTCTTAAGCTTTGCTAATAGCAATCGCTTCAACTTCCACTAAAACATCTTTCGGTAAACGTGCTACTTCAACACAAGCACGGGCCGGAGGATTTTCAGGAAAGTACTGGCTATAAACCGTATTAAAAGCAGCAAATTGACTCATATCTTTAATAAAACAAGTGGTTTTTATAACACTGCCGGCATCCGCATTGGCTTCAGCTAAAACAGCCATTAAGTTGTCCATTACCTGTTTAGTCTGCTCGCTTACCCCACCTTCCACTATTTCCATGGTTTCTGGTATTAAAGGGATTTGGCCGGAAGTAAAGACCAACTCGCCAAATTTTATAGCCTGTGAGTATGCTCCAATTGCTGCCGGCGATTTTGTTGTGTTTATGATTTCTTTAGTTGTCATCTGTCGATCATCCTTAATAGATTAATTAGCGTGGCTATATATTGGATTAAATAATGAGGAAAAACAAGAAAATAAAGCGTAATGGCTTGAAGGAAAAAAGGCTTGAACGATCTTTCATGCCTTCTAGCTTTCCAGCTATCTAGCCTTGTGACTTTCCCAGATACAAAAAAAGGTGCCGAAGCACCTTTTTTATTGACCGTGAAATTAGTGATTAATCACCAAAATCAACTGCATTTAGCAAGTCAGCTAAGTTTTGTTCAGCTGTACCTGTATCTACGACTGCTTCTTCAACTTTTGGTGCCAGTTCAGCAGCTTTCGCAGCAGCTCGCGCTCTATGATGAGCGAAACCAGTACCAGCCGGAATCAGACGACCAACGATAACATTCTCTTTCAGGCCGTGTAATTGATCACACTTGCCAGCAACAGCAGCTTCCGTAAGAACACGTGTTGTTTCTTGGAAAGATGCAGCTGAGATAAACGACTCAGTTGCTAGAGATGCTTTGGTGATACCTAATAACTGGTAATCAAAAGTAGCAATTGCTTTACCTTCAGCTACCAAGCGGCGGTTTTCAATCACAACACGTGCAACTTCAGCTTGCTCGCCTTTTAGGAATGCAGAATCACCATTGTCAGTAATTGTACCTTTACGCAGCATTTGGTTAACGATAACTTCGATATGTTTATCATTAATTTTTACGCCCTGTAAGCGGTAAACTTCCTGTACTTCATTAGTGATGTAGTTAGCAACCGGGCTAATACCACGTAAACGAAGAATATCATGTGGAGATTCAGGACCATCGGAAATAACCTCACCTTTTTCAATCTTCTCACCTTCGAAGATGTTCAGGTGACGCCATTTAGGCACCATCTCTTCATAAGCTTCACCGTTTGCCTGGGTAATAACTAAGCGGCGTTTGCCTTTAGTTTCTTTACCAAATGCAAGCGTACCAGAAACTTCAGCAAGAATGGCTGCATCTTTTGGCGTACGCGCTTCAAACAGATCGGCAACGCGTGGTAGACCACCCGTGATATCACGTGTTTTTGAGCTTTCTTGAGGAATACGTGCAACCGCATCACCCACTCGTACTTTCGCGCCATCTTCAAGACTAACGATTGCGTTTGCAGCAAGTGCATATTGAGCCGCAACGTCTGTCCCAGGAATGAACAAGTCATTACCCTGTGGATCGACAAGTTTCACCATCGGACGCAATTCTTTACCAGCATTAGGTCGCTGTGCCGGATCGATGATAACAGTACTTGATAAACCGGTAAATTCATCGGCTTGTTTAGTAATACTCAGACCTTCGATAAAGTCTAAGAACTGAACCGTACCTTCCACTTCCGTAATAATTGGATGTGTATGCGGGTCCCAGTTAGCGATGATTTCACCAGAAGTAATTTCAGCACCATCTTGTTTCTCAAGTACAGCACCGTAAGGCAGTCTATGGTTTTCTTTAGTACGGCCTAATTTATCAATAATAGTTAATTCTGTTGAACGAGAAGTCACAACGACTTTCTGTTCAGAGTTAATTACAAACTTAGCGTTATGCAGTTTGATTTTACCCGTATTCTTAACTTGAATATTGTTTTCAGAAGCAGCACGAGATGCAGCACCACCGATGTGGAAGGTACGCATTGTAAGCTGTGTTCCTGGCTCACCGATTGATTGCGCTGCCATAACACCGATTGCTTCACCTTGACCGACCATATGGCCACGAGCAAGGTCACGACCGTAACATTGCGCACAAGCACCAAAGTCTGTTTGACAGGTAATAACTGAACGTACCCATACTTGGTCAACCGAGGCTTCTTCGATAAGGTCACATAGTTTTTCATCAAGCAGAACGTTACGGGCGATTAAGACTTCGCCTTTCGTTCCTGGTTTAATGATGTCTTGAGCAACAACACGACCAAGCACACGTTCACGAAGCGCTTCAACAACATCACCACCTTGAATAAGCGGTGTCACTAACAGACCATCTTCACTACCACAATCTTTTTCAGTGATAACTAAATCTTGCGCGATATCAACAAGACGACGCGTTAGATAACCCGAGTTTGCTGTTTTAAGTGCGGTATCGGCCAGACCTTTACGTGCACCGTGCGTGGAGATAAAGTACTGAAGTACGTTTAGACCTTCACGGAAGTTCGCGGTGATCGGCGTTTCGATGATTGAACCATCGGGTTTAGCCATCAGACCACGCATACCAGCTAACTGACGAATCTGTGCAGCACTACCACGCGCACCGGAGTCGGCCATCATATAAACGCTGTTAAACGAATCTTGCTGAACTTCTTCACCTTTACTATTAACAACAGTATCTTTAGAAAGGTTTTCCATCATCGCTTTGGCAACCTGCTCATTCGCACTTGCCCAGATATCGATAACTTTGTTGTAACGCTCACCAGCAGTTACAAGACCTGCCTGGAACTGTTCGTGAATCTCTTGAACTTCAGCTTCTGCAGCTTCAACTAAGGTTTTCTTAGTAGAAGGAATAACCATATCATCGATACATACCGAAGCACCTGACAAGGTTGCATATTCAAAACCGGTATACATTAATTGGTCAGCAAAAATAACCGTATGCTTAATACCCAACAGACGGTAACAGGCATTCAGTGCAGTCGATATTTGCTTTTTACCCATGGGTAAATCAACAAGCTCAAAAGGCAAACCTTCTGGCATGATTAACGATAAAATCGCACGGCCAACGGTCGTTTCAATAATGTTAATTGATTCTGTACGGCTCTTGTCGTCAGCAATATGAACTTGTTTCATACGTACTTTAACAATCGCTTGTAAACCAACAGCGCCGGCACGGTAAGCTTTTTCCGCTTCTTTCGCGCTTTGGAACCACATGCCTTCGCCTTTAGCATTTATCTTAGAGCGAGTCATGTAATAAAGGCCAAGTACAACATCTTGAGAAGGAACAATAATCGGCTCACCATTTGCTGGCGATAGGATGTTATTGGTCGACATCATCAAAGTACGTGCTTCAAGCTGTGCTTCAATAGTTAACGGTACGTGTACCGCCATTTGGTCACCATCGAAATCGGCATTGTATGCCGCACAAACTAGCGGGTGAAGCTGAATCGCTTTACCTTCAATCAGTACGGGTTCAAATGCCTGGATACCCAATCTGTGCAGTGTTGGTGCACGGTTAAGCAGTACTGGATGTTCGCGAATCACGCCTTCCAGAATATCCCAAACTTCGCCACCTTCACGATCAACTAATTTCTTAGCCGCTTTGATAGTAGTCGCAAGACCTAAAGCTTCCAGTTTTCCGTAAACAAACGGCTTGAACAGTTCAAGTGCCATTTTCTTAGGAAGACCACACTGGTGTAAACGCAGTGTCGGTCCTACTGTGATCACAGAACGGCCGGAGTAATCTACACGTTTACCGAGTAGATTCTGACGGAAACGACCCTGTTTACCTTTGATCATATCAGCAAGTGATTTCAGAGGACGCTTGTTAGAACCGGTAATAGCACGGCCACGACGGCCATTGTCTAATAATGCATCCACAGACTCTTGTAACATACGTTTTTCGTTACGTACGATGATATCTGGCGCCGCTAGATCTAGTAGGCGTTTTAGACGGTTATTACGGTTAATAACACGACGGTATAGATCATTTAGATCCGATGTCGCAAAACGACCGCCATCAAGTGGCACTAACGGACGTAAATCAGGCGGAAGCACTGGCAATACAGTCAGGATCATCCACTCTGGTTTGTTTGAAGACTGGTGGAAAGACTCAACCAGTTTCAAACGTTTAGTTAATTTCTTACGCTTAGTTTCAGAGTTAGTAGTACCTAGCTCTTCACGCATTTCAGAGATCTCATGGTCGAGATCCAGCTGTTTTAATAGTGAGAATATAGCTTCTGCACCCATTACAGCTTCAAACTCATCGCCCCACTGCTCAAGCATGTCTAAATATTCTTCTTCAAGAAGAATTTGACGACGCTCAAGATCTGTCATGCCTGGCTCTACAACCACGAAAGATTCAAAATACAGGATACGTTCAATATCACGCAGGGTCATATCAAGCATTAAGCCGATACGAGACGGTAATGACTTAAGGAACCAAATGTGAGCGACAGGGGATGCTAATTCGATATGGCCCATACGGTCACGACGAACTTTAGACTGAGTTACCTCAACACCACATTTTTCACAAATAACACCACGATGTTTCAGGCGCTTGTACTTGCCACATAAACATTCGTAATCTTTAATTGGACCAAAGATACGCGCACAGAATAAACCTTCACGTTCAGGTTTAAAGGTACGGTAGTTAATTGTTTCTGGTTTTTTCACTTCACCAAATGACCATGAGCGGACCATTTCAGGTGATGCTAAACCAATTTTAATACCATCAAATTCTTTGGTTTTATTTTGCTGCTTTAAAAACTTTAATAAGTCTTTCACGCTACTCTCCCATAGGAGTTAAAACTAGGCGCCTTAATTTTCAAGACGCCACATATTTACTACAGCTTAATGCTTAGTTACTTTCATCTAGCTCAATGTTGATGCTTAATGAACGGATCTCTTTCAACAATACGTTGAATGATTCAGGCATGCCTGGTTCCATTCTATGGTCGCCGTCAACGATGTTTTTATACATCTTAGTACGACCGTTAACATCATCGGATTTAACCGTAAGCATTTCTTGAAGAGTGTAAGCAGCACCATAAGCTTCCAGTGCCCATACTTCCATCTCACCAAAACGCTGACCACCGAACTGCGCTTTACCACCAAGTGGTTGCTGAGTTACTAAGCTGTAAGAGCCAGTAGAACGCGCATGCATCTTATCATCAACCAAGTGATTCAGTTTCAGCATGTACATGTAACCAACGGTCACAGGACGTTCAAACTCAATACCCGTACGGCCGTCAGTCAGTTGTAATTGACCTGATTCAGGTAAATCAGCCATGCGTAATAACTCACGGATTTCGCCTTCGTTGGCACCATCAAATGCAGGTGTCGCAACGGGTAAACCTTTGTACAGGTTCTTAGCTAAACGCATTACCGCTTCATCATCAAAATCATTAAGATCAACATGACATGGCGCATCACCGAAAGAGTATAGTTTCTGTACAAATTCGCGCACTTTAGCAATTTCAATATCACGCTGGTATTTGATCATACGCTCAAGTTTTTCGCCCACACCTTTGGCAGCAAGACCTAAGTGAGTTTCCAAAACCTGACCAATGTTCATCCGTGACGGTACACCCAGCGGGTTAAGTACGATATCAACAGGAACACCAAACTCATCATGCGGCATATCTTCAACAGGAACGATGTTTGAAATAACACCTTTGTTACCGTGACGACCCGCCATTTTATCACCAGGCTGCAGGCGACGACGGACAGCTAGATACACTTTAACAATCTTCTGAACACCAGGAGCAAGATCATCACCTTGAGTGATTTTACGACGTTTGACATCAAACTCTTTATCGTAATCAGCTTTGACTTCATCGTATTGAGTAATGATTTGATCTAAATAAGACTGTTTAGTTTCATCATCAATCTGCACTTCTAACCACTGTGCACGAGGCATCTGTAGCAGACGCGCTTCATCCTGACCGGCACCAACAAGAATAGCTAAGGCTTTTTCATAAATTGCGTTTTCTAAGATTTTGAACTTTTCAGTTAAATCTTTCTTCGCCGCTTTAAGCTGCATTTCTTCTATTTCAAGCGCTCGTTTATCTTTTTCAACACCATCTCGAGTAAAGACTTGTACGTCAATAACCGTTGCGTAGGTTGAGGCAGCTACACGTAAAGAACTGTCTTTAACGTCCGATGCTTTCTCACCGAAGATAGCTCGTAATAGTTTTTCTTCAGGTGTTAGCTGTGTTTCACCTTTAGGTGTCACTTTACCAACGAGGATATCACCTGGTTTAACTTCAGCACCCACGTACACAATACCTGATTCATCAAGTTTGCTCAGTGCAGCTTCGCCAACGTTCGGGATATCAGCAGAAATTTCTTCACTACCCAATTTAGTTTCACGTGCGACACATGAGAACTCTTGAATATGGATGGTGGTGAATCTGTCTTCCTGTGAAACACGCTCAGAAATAAGGATTGAATCCTCGAAGTTGTAACCGTTCCAAGGCATGAAGGCAATCTTCATGTTTTGGCCCAAAGCAAGGTCGCCCATATCGGTAGACGGGCCATCGGCCAGTACATCACCGCGAACAATTGGTTCGCCAGGTTTACAAGTTGGTTTTTGGTTAATACAAGTATTCTGATTTGAACGTGTGTATTTGGTTAAATTGTAAATATCGATACCCGCTTCGCCAGGAAGGAGCTCGCTATCATCAACTTTAACAACAATACGGGATGCATCAACATAATCAATAATACCACCACGTTTGGCGATAATTGTAACACCCGAATCGATTGCAAGACGACGTTCAATACCTGTTCCTACAAGCGGTTTATCCGCACGTAAAGTTGGAACGGCTTGACGTTGCATGTTCGAGCCCATTAAGGCACGGTTAGCATCATCGTGTTCTAGGAATGGAATTAATGACGCCGCGACAGAGATTATCTGTTGTGGTGACACATCCATGTAATCGATATCCGCAGGGCTCAAAAAGGTAGACTCACCTTGATGACGACAAGGGATCAATTCTTCGTCCAACACACCATTTTCATCAATACTGGCGCTTGCCTGTGCAATGACGAATGAACCTTCTTCAATCGCAGAAAGGTATTCAACGCGATCCGTTGGTTTACCATCTTCAACTTTACGGTAAGGTGTTTCTAAGAAACCGTAACTGTTGGTGCGTGAGAAAGTTGCCAAGGAGTTAATCAGACCAATGTTTGGTCCCTCTGGCGTTTCGATTGGACACAAACGACCGTAATGCGTTGGATGTACGTCACGTACTTCAAAGCCCGCACGTTCACGCGTTAGACCACCAGGTCCTAATGCTGAAATACGACGTTTATGAGTTACTTCTGAAAGCGGGTTATTTTGATCCATAAACTGTGACAGTTGTGATGAACCGAAGAACTCTTTAACAGCAGCAGAAATAGGTTTCGCATTGATTAAATCCTGTGGCATAGTTGCATCAAGATCGCCCAGAGACAGACGCTCTCTTACGGCACGTTCAACACGTACTAAACCAACACGGAATTGGTTTTCAGCCATTTCGCCAACACAACGAATACGACGGTTACCAAGATGATCGATATCATCGACAATGCCGTCACCATTACGGATAGCAATAAGTGTTTTCATTACACTTAAGATGTCATCCTTGGATAAAATACCAGCACCTTCATCGCCGTCAATACCAACACGACGGTTGAACTTCATACGGCCAACTTTAGAAAGCTCGTAACGTTCTTCAGCAAAGAACAGGTTGTGGAATAAACCTTCTGCTGCGTCTTTAGTTGGTGGCTCGCCCGGACGCATCATACGGTAGATTTCAACTAACGCTTCAAGGCGATTACTTGAACTATCAACACGTAATGTATCGGAAATAAATGAACCGCAATCTAGTTCATTAGTGTAAATAATATCAAAAGATGTAATACCCGACTGAGTCAGTTCCGCTAATATTTCAAGCGTTAATATGTCGTTGGCATTAACAATGATTTCACCGGTTTCTTTACTGATGTAATCTTTAGCAACAACCAAATCTTTCTCTGCAATGTACTCAACAGGCACATCAAGCGTATTGATATTATCTTTTTCAAGCTGTTTAATATGGCGAGCGGTAATACGCTTGCCCTGCTCAACATAAACTTTGCCGTTTGCGGCAATATCAAATAACGCCATCTCACCACGTAAGCGGTCAGCAATTAGCGACATTGAGATGACACCGTCTTTAATGTCAAACTTGGTTGTGTCGTAGAATATGGCTAGAATTTCTTGTGTCGAATACTCAAGCGCTCGCAACATAATAGTTGCAGGGAGTTTACGACGACGGTCAATACGAACAAAGAGGTTATCTTTAGGATCAAATTCAAAGTCTAACCAAGAACCGCGGTACGGAATTACGCGTGCATTATAAAGTACTTTACCAGAACTGTGCGTTTTACCTTTATCGTGGTCAAAGAATACACCAGGACTACGATGTAATTGGGACACGATAACACGCTCAGTACCATTGATTACAAAAGTACCATTTTCTGTCATGAGTGGCATTTCACCCATGTACACTTCTTGTTCACGAATATCTTTAACCGTGCCGGCTGGTGCATCACGATCATAAATAACAAGACGTAATTTAACGCGCAATGAAGCAGAGTATGTTACTCCACGGATTTGGCATTCTTTCACATCAAATACCGGCTCACCTAAACGGTAGCTGACATATTGCAATTCTGATGTGCCTGAATAACTGGCGATAGGGAAGATGCTGTTAAAAGCAGCCTCAAGACCAACTTCTCCAGTTAAATCGACTTCAATGAATCGTTTGAATGAATCTAGTTGAATCGACAACAAGTATGGTTTTTCCATCACCTGTGGACGTTTACCAAAATCCTTACGAATACGTTTTTTCTCAGTATAAGAGTAACCCATGTGGTTCCTTTGCTCGCTGATAAGTGATCATAGCTGTCCTGGTCTATTTTTAGACCTCTATTATAAGACAACGGCGAACATTATTTTCGTGTTAATGATGCGTTCTTTAACATCACCTTAAGTGTCCGACACCGTAAAAAATAATGAGAAATTACGGTATCCTATAGCGCAAAAAGGCCGGTGATTAAATAATCACCAGCCAATGCCATTTACATGGCTAATAAGTTATAAAATATGACTTATTTAAGTTCAACAGTTGCGCCGATTTCTTCTAACACAGCTTTAAGAGCTTCAGCATCTGCTTTAGAGATACCTTCTTTAATAGCTACTGGGCAAGATTCAACAGCGTCTTTAGCTTCTTTCAGGCCAAGACCTGAAGCAGCACGAACGGCTTTGATTGCTTTAACTTTGTTTTCGCCGAATGTTGTCATTATAACATCAAATTCAGTTTGTTCTTCAACAGCTTCAGCAGGGCCAGCGGCACCAGCAACAGCAGCTGCTGCAGATACGCCGAATTTTTCTTCCATTGCTGTGATTAACTCAACAACTTCCATTACTGATAATTCAGCAACAGCTTCAATGATTTGGTCTTTAGTAATAGACATGACTCAATTCCTATCTAAATATAATTAGTATGACAGCGATTATGCTGCAGATTCTTCTTTCTGGTCGCGAATTGCAGCCAGAGTACGTACAAGTTTGCCAGCTGCAGCTTCTTTCATAGTAGCCATCAGTTTCGCAATTGCTTCATCGTATGTCGGTAGTGTTGCTAGACGGTCAAGTTGAGCGGCTTCAATAAATTCACCCTCAAACGCTAGACCCTTAATTTCAAACTGATCATTAGCTTTAGCGAAGTCTTTTAATAGACGAGCCGCTGCACCTGGATGTTCGTTTGAGAAAGCAAGGATCGTAGGACCTATAAACAGATCTGCTAGACATGCAAAATCAGTCCCTTCAAGCGCACGACGTGCTAATGTGTTACGTACTAAACGTAAGTTAACACCTTCTACACGTGCTTGTGCACGAAGTGCATTCATTTTACCCACTGTTACGCCACGTGAATTGGCAACAACAGCAGACAAAGCGATTTTAGCAGCTTCGTTGACTTCAGCGACAATAGCTTTTTTGTCTTCGAGTCCTAATGCCATTTGGTTTTACTCCTGGATTCCACCGGGTTTTACCCCAGCTAAACACCCTCATCAAGGTTAAATTATTGATGAGGCACTAATTCGGTAATCGGATCCAGGTAGAATAATTCTGTCTGGGGTCCGGCACCATCTACGTAGGAAATTAAGTTTAACTAAGGCTAAACACCTACGGTCTCAGAAGGGACCTAAGGCCCTCCAA
Source organism: Psychromonas sp. MB-3u-54 (assembly GCF_002836415.1). Lineage (GTDB taxonomy): Bacteria > Pseudomonadota > Gammaproteobacteria > Enterobacterales > Psychromonadaceae > Psychromonas. The sequence continues at coordinate 39,548 of NZ_PJBP01000174.1, forward strand.
AGTAAGGCGACAAATTATACAGATAATTTACCGCCTTGTATACACACATCACATTTCAATAAAAATATGCTGTGTATAAAAAATTAAGCTACCGTTGCTTTAACAGATGATGTATCGACTTTTAAGCCGGCACCCATCGTTGTAGATAGACTAATTTTTTTCAAGAATTGACCTTTAGCGCCTGAAGGTTTGCCTTTAATAAGAGCTGCCAATAGTGCTTCAAGGTTTTCTCGGATTTGTACAGGTGTGAACGTTACTTTACCGATTGTAGAATGGATAATACCATTCTTATCATTACGGTAACGGATTTGACCCGCTTTCGCGTTCTTAACAGCTGTTGCAACATCTGGTGTTACTGTGCCAACTTTAGGGTTAGGCATTAGACCACGAGGACCTAAGATTTGACCTAATTGACCTACAACACGCATTGCGTCTGGAGATGCAATTACAACATCAAAATTCAGTTCACCGGCTTTAACTTGTGCAGCAAGATCGTCCATGCCCACAATATCTGCACCGGCAGCTTTAGCTGCTTCTGCATTTGCGCCCTGTGTAAATACAGCAACACGAACAGTACGACCAGTACCGTGTGGCAATACTGTTGCGCCACGGACATTTTGATCACTACGACGAGGATCAACACCCAGGTTTACTGATACATCAATGCTTTCGGTAAATTTAGCAGTCGCTAGCTTTTGTAAAAGAACAACAGCTTCATTGATTTCATATTCTTTAGTCGCGTCAACATTGTCGCGAACAGACTTCATACGTTTTGATAATTTAGCCATGATATTAGCCCTCTACTTCCAGACCCATTGAACGGGCAGAACCCGCTATACAACGTACCATCGCTTCATGATCGGCACCCGTTAAATCAGATTCTTTAATTGTTGCAATTTCTTCAAGTTGGACTTGTGTTACTTTGCCCACTTTATCTTTATTAGGAACTGCAGAACCAGATTTGATACCAGCTGCTTTCTTAAGTAAGAAAGATGCAGGTGGTGTTTTTGTTACGAACGTAAAAGAACGATCTGCATAAACTGTAATAACAACTGGCGTTGGAGCGCCTTTTTCCATGGTATCTGTTTTTGCATTGAATGCTTTACAGAATTCCATGATATTAACACCGTGTTGACCAAGAGCAGGACCTACTGGTGGTGACGGATTAGCCATACCAGCTTTAACTTGCAGCTTGATATATGCTTGTACTTTTTTAGCCATAATATTACTACCTATATTTGGGTGTAGCGCTATCTTCCGAATGAAAATAGCTTCCCGATTAAAAAGGGCGGCAGATTATAACTATAATCTGCCACCCTCCACAAGATCTTTTGCTGTTTTTTTAACCTTTAAGGCTATTTAAACCGCTTTTTCTGATAATTAACTGTCTTTTTCTACTTGAGAAAACTCTAAATCAACGGGTGTTGCACGACCGAAGATAGAAACAGATACTTTCAAACGGCTCTTTTCATAGTCAACTTTCTCAACCGTTCCGGTGAAATCGACAAAAGGACCTTCAGTAACACGTACAATCTGACCCGCTTCAAACAGTGTTCTTGGTCGTGGAGAATCATGCGACTCTTGAAGACGATTAAGAATATTATCCACTTCTTTTTGAGAAATCGGTGCTGGACGCTCTTTACTGCCGCCGATAAATCCCATCACGCGATCAATACTTTTCACTAAATGCCAGCTATCATCATTCATCGCCATTTCAACTAACACGTAGCCAGGAAAGAATTTACGTTCACTTTTACGTTTTTGTCCGGCGCGCATCTCAACAACTTCTTCCGTTGGGACTAAAATTTGGCCGAAGTGCTCTTCCATTTCATTTAATTTAATATATTCGAGTAATGTTTTTTGTACACGCCCTTCATAGCCTGAAAATGCTTGCACCACATACCATCTCTTTTTTTGTAACTCTTCTGACATATTAAATCCTTAAATTGCGGTGGTAATAAATGCGACTAGGCGGACGAGTACGCCATCAAGACCCCATAAAATCAGACCAACAATTGCTGATACGGCGAGGATAATTAATGTTGTCTGCACTGTTTCTTGACGTGTAGGCCAAACTACTTTGCGTACTTCTAAACGAGCATCTTTAGCGAAAGCGATGAATACTTGTCCCTTTTCCGTCATAACGGCAGAAAAGACAGCAAGTGCAGCTAACAGCAGCAAAATGCCTACACGCACTAAAATATTTAACGAGTCACCAACCATATAATTACCAACAATAATTGCCACTAGTAATACGGTTGTAACACCCCATTTAAGACCGTCGAATGAACTTGTTTTATTTTCAGTATTCATTGTACTCATAACGCGTTGTACCCATTGTTAAATTAATAATCGTTTTTGTGCAAAAGACACTGTCTGAGGCATCAAATTAACTCGTTTTACTGTAAAACGCAGTGTAAATTCACACCTGAAATTAAAGCTCGTCAGTATAAGGATTTTTATTGCCTTTGTAACGCAATAATCCTTATTTTTTACAGAAAAAGAACTTCTTGAGCAAACTTAATCAACATATCTGCGCCTCCCGGTTGCCTCTCAATTGGGTTATTAACACCCTAAAACAGCTTTTTTTACTCGGTCACCACCGTTGAGGCCTTGATGTTAAATCATTTTTGGATCGCGGAAAAGCGATCGCTTCGGCTTAACAATAGTCAAGTTTTTATCTGCCAATATAATAAAAGTCAAATAATAACATATTTAACTTAACAATAGGCAGAGTGATATTACAATAAGAGATCCAACAACGGCTCTAAACTTGCAAAAAAGGGTTACTATCAGACTTTAAAAAATCAACTAAAATGAGCAGTAGAAAGTTGTTTCTTGGAAAGGGTTTGTATTCTTCACCACCGAGGACACGGAGGCTTCGCACACAGAGAAAAAATCACCACTGACCGCCGAGCCTAAAGGCCCGGCTCCGAAAAAACAACCTGTTCCGAACACACTGATGCCGGAACCGCGCCTTTAGGCGGGGCAAATGTTTTGGAAAAACATCCGGTTGAAAATTATCAATACGCTGCTTCAACAAAGTAACAAGTGCCGAGCCTAAAGGCTCAGTTCCGAAAGTAATATCCTAATCTTTCCTCTGTGTCCTCGGTGGTTAAACTTAATAAAAAATTCACCACAGAGAGCACAGAGGCTTCGCACACAGAGAAAAAACAATAACCACCGACAGCCGAGCCTAAAGGCTCAGTTCCGAAAAAAATAACCTGTGCCGAACACACTGATGCCGGAACCGCGCCTTTAGGCGGGGCAAATGTTTTGGAAAAACATCCGGTTGAAAATTATCAATACGCTGCTTAGCAAAACAACAGCCGGGCCTAAAGGCTCAGTTCCGAAAGTAATATCCTAATCTTTCCTCTGTGCCCTCGGTGTACTCTGTGGTTAAACTTTTAACTTTATTTAAGCTTTATTAAGTTTTTCTGCCCATTTAAGGGCGGATTCCGACATTATTGCAGTTACAAATTCAAATGCTTCTCTGCTTTGACGGTATGGATCAGAAATTTCCTGCTGACCATTCCATTGCCCGAATAACATGGTTTTACCCCTTGCAGCAGGCGCAAGCTTAGTGACCGCATTTATATGGCCCCTTTCCATCACTAATATCAGATCATGTTCGGCAATCAGTTCTGCCGTCAGTTGCTGTGCAATATGCAGGGACAGGTCAATATTTTCTTCTGCTGCAACGGATATGGAATTTGGATCTGCAGGTCTGCCGACTAAGGCTTTAATGCCGGCTGAATTAACCTTCAGCTGTGGTAAATGTTTTTGTAATAACCGTTCGCCAATCGGTGAACGGCAGATATTACCCACACAAACCACTAAAATTTTGTTAAACATAGTCTGACCAATTCCTTACGCGCAACACGTATTTCATTAATTTATAAATGTAAATAGTATAACAATTTGATTAAATTTGCGTTCTCTTTTTAGGAGCGAGCCTTCAAGCAGGCAAAAACAATAACCAACAATAGCCGAGCCTAAAGGCACAGTTCCGGGAGTATGTGCAGGCATTGCCTTTTGGCATCCCGCGCTTTCAGCCTTCAAGCTTTCAGGCATTTTACCTGCCTAGTCATAGCACACTAGAATCAAACCAACTCTGTCACCCCTGTTGCTGTTTCGCCTTCCAAACCAAATCACCGATTTCATCTGTCGGGTTAAAACCAGCAGGTGTTGATAATAAAATTTCCCGAATGCTTTCATGATCAAACTTATGACAAGCTTTATCAAGCCGCTGCAAAATTTTTTCATACTCAGAATAGGGCAAGAATTTTTCATTCGCGGTCATAATACGCTGATGCGCTGTTTTTTCGACATTTTCACCAATCAGTAGCTCTTCAAAAAGTTTTTCACCAGGCCGCAGGCCGGTAAACTTTATCTCAATATCACCAAAGGGGTTTTGCGCTGTTTTCACCTCTAAACCGGACAGGTTGATCAGGTTTTTTGCAAGATCAACGATTTTCACCGGCTCGCCCATATCAAGCACAAAGACATCTCCCCCTTTACCCATGGCACCGGCCTGAATGACTAATTGCGCGGCCTCGGGGATCGTCATGAAATAACGAATAATATCAGGGTGGGTCACGGTGACATATTCACCTTCGGCTATTTGTCGTTTAAACAGCGGAATAACAGAGCCCGAAGAGCCCAAAACATTACCAAAACGGACCATACAAAAACGCGTATTATGCTCCTCTGCCGCTAACGATTGCAGAGTCAACTCCGCCATGCGTTTTGTGGTGCCCATCACATTAGTGGGACGAACCGCTTTATCCGTTGAAATCAGAACGAATGACTCCACTTTTGCTGCAATGGCTGCCAATGCAGTATAATAAGTGCCAAAAATATTATTACGTACCCCTTCGACCACATTGTGCTCTACCATGGGCACATGCTTGTAGGCGGCCGCATGATAAAGTGTTTGCACCGTAAAACTTTCTAATACTGTTTGTAGACGGTTTTTGCGCTGCACTGAGCCTAACAAAGGAATAATTTGCACGGCTAAAAATTTGCGTGCCACCAACTCCGATAATTCTTTATCTATTTTGTATAAGGCATACTCCGACAACTCAAATAATATCAAAATCTTCGGAGCCTGCTGCACAATCTGCCGGCAAAGTTCAGATCCGATTGAACCGCCCGCCCCAGTGACCATCACTACTTTATTTTTAATATTTGCACTAAGGAGTTCAGGCTGAGCTAACACACAATCGCGACCTAAAAGATCTTCAATCGCAACATCACGAAGCTGATCGATTGATGCTGAACCATTTATTATTTCTTCAAAAGCTGGCACACTTTTTACCTCTACACGCAACTCAGTCAAAGTGTTAATGATCGCCTTACGCTGCGACCGCTTCGCTCTTGGCATGGCTAACAAGATTTTATTGGTCTGTATTCGTGATATTAAACGTTTTAAATTTTTACTGTTATAAACGGTCAAACCACTAACAACGCTTTTGAAAAGCTTTTGGTCATCGTCAATAAAAGCAACAGGGTGAAATTTATTACCATGGCGCAGTAGATTGACCAGTTGCCTTCCTGAATCCCCCGCACCATAAATAATGACCCGCTCTTTCTGTTTGGTAAAGTACTGTGAGACAAGTACCCGCACCAATAACCTTGAACCACCACTGAGTAAGACAATATAAGCGAAATAAATAATAGGAATAGCCCGGGGCAGGAACACCTCAAAATAATAACCAAAAACAACAAGCAGCAATGCAGACACAAAACAGCTAAGCACAATGGTTAACAGGGCATGCACACTTAGATAACGTAAAATAGCACGATATAACCCGACCTTAGTAAACAACAAAAGAGTGCTTATCCATACCACAACAAGCACCTGCCAATATTCACTTGTATCAAGGAAACCAATATCATCTAAACGGGTAAAAAAAGCACTAAAAAAAGCCGCAGTAATAAAAATCGTATCAACAAAAAGACTAATAATTCGTTTATATACACGCGGCATTGAGAAGATTTTGTTAATAATGAACATAACGTCCTAGAAAATAGAAATACAGATTAACTCCTGACCATTAAAATGTCGGACCCAACCAAAAGAAACACAGTATAAATGAATCTCAGAGGATGTGAATTGTATTATATGCTTGATGTTTCATATGGCTTTTATTGATAGAGTTGATAACTATTTTTTGGCACTCGTCCTTTTAGGAGTTGCTTTGGAACTAAGCCTTTAGGCTCGGCGGTATTACTTTCACGCCCAAAGCCAAGATTCAAGTATGACCTTCGGAACTGGGCCTTCAGGCTCGGCAATGTTACTTTACCCACCCAAAGCCAGAATTCCGGCATTACCTTCGGAACTGGGCCTTTAGGCTCGGCTTGTTGCTTTACTAAAGCAGCATATTAATAATTATTAGCAGGATGTTTTTACAAAACATTGCCCCGCCTAAAGGCGCGGTTCCAAAGAGACAAGTCCTGCACACAATACCGGAAATGGGCTTTTAGGCTCGGCAGTTATTGTTTTTTCTCGGTGTGCGAAGCCTCTATGCTCTCTGTGGTGAATAAATAAGAATAAAGTTTAACCACAGAGCACTCTGCAACAAAGCACTATTTCACCCGATCACCCAAACCACTGCCCGTTGCTGTTTTAATAATATATTGGAAATACTTTTTAAGGCTAATAGTTTGAATCATTTTTTGATCGGTTTCGGCCAATCTTTTAGGCGTTGACATATCAATAGTATTCACCTGCGCAAGGCCAGTAATACCGGGCAGAACATCGTATACACCACGACTGTCACGTTCAGTAATTAACTCTTCTTGATTAAATAAGTTAGGACGCGGCCCGACAAAACTCATCTCCCCTTTCAGTACATTAATTAACTGCGGTAATTCATCAAGTTTTGATTTACGTAAAAAAGAGCCTAACTTAGTAATTGAAGCTGTACTGGCAAGATGACTGGCAACCGACTTAGTATCAACCGGCATAGTGCGGAATTTAATTAAGTTAAATGGACGCTTTTTTTTACCCACTCGCTCTTGGATAAAAACAGGTGAACCCGTATCAAAATAACCAATAATAGTAACAATAAGCAAGATAGGAAATGTCACCAGCAGGCCAAAGAAAGCCATTAAAAAATCTAGGGTTCGGATCGGAAAAGTATTCATATTATTTGAGACTTGTGCAGAGGGATCAAGAAAAGCATCCGCTGTTTTTTTCAAACATTCAACAGTGCTGTAGGGTGGCTTCCAGTTTAACAGCTCTTTGGTTTTGGAGATATCAACCTGAAGCGAACCACACAAACGTTGTGCTACTGCAGGTTTTCCAATTAACTTAGCTGCGAACGTCAACCAGGAACTCGGAATAGGTAACATTCTATTGGGAACATCCAATGCAGTCGCCATACGGACAAGCAGTTTAGAGGTCGATATATCATCGTCATCGGAGACTAAAAAAGTCTGATTTGCAGCTTTTGGATGATCAATACAGGTAATAATTAAATCAACCAAATTATCGAGTGACACTAAACTGCGCCGATTTTCTGTAATACCGCCTAAAGGCAGTGGAATGCCTTTATTAACCCATTTAATCATGGCTGCAAAATTAGCTTTTACACCCGGACCATAAACTAATGGAGGACGAATAATAACGATCTCCATGCCGGTATTCTCCGCTATTTTGCGTAAACCCACTTCCGCCTCATATTTGCTCAGGCCATAGGGATCAGTCGGGATAAAGTCAGTATCAGGCTTAAAAGGTGCACCCGGTTCAGTAGATTCACCATTAACTTTAATAGAGCTGATAAAAATAAAACGTTTAACCCCGGCATCCGCAGCCTGCTGCGCAAGGTTGAGTGTGCCGTGAGTATTTACTTCACGAAATGCTTTTAATGGGCTGGCTGAATTGTCATCCATAATATGCACACGGGCGGCACAGTGAATAACAATGTCACATTTATAAATGGCTAAATTAAACTGAGAAGCTGAATCAAAACCCTTGATGTAAATATAATCAGGATTATTTTTGTTATCTTTGTTGCGGCCAAGTTGAATTAATTCAACAGGCTCATTTGCAAGTTTAGTTAATAACGCCTTACCAAGAAAACCGGTAGATCCTGTTAATACTATTTTCATCTTTTAGTCTCTAAAGTGCTTTTAAATAGGAATCTCAACAGGCTCGAAAAATACCATCTAAAATGTTTAGAAAATAGCTTTCTATTTTGGTATCCACCTTCATGAATCGCTTTAACGTTTTTTAAATAAACAACATACTGGTTATAAAACTTATTTGCTCTATAGCAAAGATCTACATCTTCAAAGTACATAAAGTAGCTTTCATCAAAACCATTTAATTTTTCATATAACTCTGCCTGAAAGACTAAAAATGAAGCCGCAGCCCAATCAACTAATGAGCCATCTGCTAAGTTGGCTTTATCGTAAGCTTCAGTAAACGATTTTCTTTTTAGGATATTAAAAAATGAAAGAAAAGTAGGGAATCTTCTTAATGAATGCTCCATTTTAGAAAACTTATCGTCAAAATAAAGATTAATAGCAAAAAGCTGACTTGAAGAATTACTGAGAGAATCAGACAGTTTTTGAATCATTGCTGCAGATATATCAAGGTCAGGGTTAAATAAAACAAACCAATCCGTGTTGTTCATTCCCAAATTAGAAGCAACTTTAAAGTTGATGTTATTGTTAGCCCCAAAACCTAGCACCACACCAGAAGCACTATATACGAAGTGATTAGAGAGACAATACTCTTTAAGTTTCTGGCTTGATAGGTTATCTCTAATAATGACGGTGACATTCTCAAGTGCATTTATTTCTTTTAAATTAGAATTGTTAATAATATCGTCATCATTACCATGAGAAACAATCGATATGTAAATATGTGTCATGCCCTTAAACCTTAATAAACTATGCTAAAATTGTTCTCTGTCAGTTAGTTATTGTCACCATTGTTATCTCTTAAATCAAAATCTGCTATAAAAACACAACAAACACTGTAATTTCAATATTTACAAAGAGTTAGGTGTAGATAAAAAGCTCGCAGCAATGTTCTGGAACAGAGCCACTAAATTAGGTGAACGCTCAAAAAATGTTAGTGGTAGTTCAAATATTGTATTGGCTATTACTGTTGTTAGATGGTGGCAACGATTATACTAGTAAATCGTCCTTGATTTAGGGAACAATGATTATTCGAAACACATTTGAACAGATAAATCCATTTCGCCATTCACATTCAAAAAGAGCCTCAATACATTGCTTTTCTGTACCAGAACTTTCATATAATTGGAGTAAACTATAACCATGTTGGTCACTTAATTAATGTATTTGATTGCACTATTACAATTCGCCTGTACTAAATCTTTTTATTTATAAACGTTATAAATAAAATTTAATATTTGCCCAGCAAAATTATCAAGTATATAGATAACAAATCGAGCTTAGAGGTGTAAGAAAACTTGTGAGCTTTAATAATTTTCAATCTTAACGCGAACGAGTTTTGTGAATTCAAAATTTTTTTTATTTCATTAACATACTCAGATGTAACTCCATGACTACTCTTAACTAAATCACGCATCATACGGGATCTAACGTCGTTATTCTTAGTTAAGTGTGTAACAAACCTTTTAGCTTTATACGCAACGCTATCCGTACCTCCGACGACATTTAATGCATGCTGTCTATACTTAATAGATGGGAGCTCATCATAAATTACACTTCCCTTTATATACGCAACTAATAAGAACCACCAATCATGCATTGGAATGTCTTCGTTGTAATAATCATTGAGTAGTTCATGTCTTAATTTGTTATTGATCGCACATGTGCAACCTGTACAAAAATTTTTAAAGATAGCATTGTAAAAAGATGCAGTAGGTTTAGGACTAGCACTGCCCAACGAATCAAGCTTATCATCAACTAAATCATACGAACTACAATACAAAGCAGCATCAGAATGATTTTTTAACCGTGCCACTGCATTAGTAATTTTATTCTCATACCAATAATCATCCTGATCACAAAAGAAATAGTACTCATAATGATCGACAATTTTGAGAAGGCTATAAAAACTCCCAACAACGCCAACGTTCTTACCTTTAATAATCTTAACATTATGATATTTATCACATAAATCAGTTAATTTATCAATATCATTGTTATTTGAAGAACCATCATCTCGAATATATACATCACAACTTACACCAACTTGTTCATTTAAAGAAGTAAGTTGTTCTTCAATGTAGTTCCCACCATTATAATAAGACAATAATACTGCTACATTATTTTTCATAAACACCCTAATTTACAGAAGAATGAAGCATAGAGGGCATTAACAAAATAAAATCATAAGTTTGAAATAATAAGCCCTAAATTGCAACAAGTAAGCTCTACCTAATGAATCCCATAAAAGCATAATCATATACATCAAGAAAAATATTTTTCAAAGAGGATATCTTAAAATACAGAAAAAATTGCGATAGCTTAGGAAAAGGAAGCGCTTTATCAACCCTATAAATTGAAGATTTTATTTTAATAAAATTACAATACCTCACAAGCAGATGATCATTTAAATCAAAATCTTTACTGATCAATTTTATCAGTGATAATTTTTCATTAAAAAAAACGATCCTTCTTTTAGAAGAAGAAGGCTTCATAAAGTCAATTAGCCGAGTATAATAACCTTTGTTTTTAATACCAATTACATTAGCATTGTGTTGCCTGTAATATATAAGCAATTGATCTACAGGGATAAGCCTACCTCTAATAACTGCATTTGTAGCAATCCAGTAATCATGAGGAATTTCCTCAGGAAAAGGAGTTAGCTCGTTTAAAAATGCTGTATTTACTAGCATTGTTGCGCCAGTTACAAAGTTACTTTTCAATACTCGCAGTAATGAATTCTGATCTGGAGAGTATTTAACAAAGTCCCATAATATGCCTATTGGCTTTAAGCTATTATCAGTTACACAAGCATTGCTAAAAGCGACAAGCCCATCACCACTGATTTGTAATTCGCCTAACATCACTTCAGCTTTATTAGGGGACCAAACATCATCTTGATCAGAAAAAAAAACATATTTCGACTCAATGTAGCTTATTAATTTTTCAAAATTTTTAATGTACCCTAGATTGCAACCTTTCTTAATAACGTGAACACTTTCATGCTGTTGGTACTTAGCGAGCACTTCTAATGTTTTATCGGTAGAACTGTCATCCCGTATAAATATATTTTCAGGCTTGATAGTTTGATTAAGAATGCTATCTATTTGTTCTTCAATAAAATTTTCACCATTAAAAGCTGCAACTATAACATCGTACTTCAAAGCCAACTCCTATTAACCTATTAACCTATTAACCTATTAACCAAACATCTTTAACATCAATATAAAAATTTCAGATATACTTCACTAAATGAAACACGACACGAATAAGTTAGCGATTTTTTAGTTATCTATGTGGTTTGAATATTTTTTAACTTTCAAAAAAAACGAATAAAGATATTGTTCCGGGTATCGTAACAAATTTGAAACTTTACGTTTATCATTGCGATTAAGGATCTTTGAATAAAAAATAAAGCGGCTTTGCCAGTAACCAAGAAAATCCAAAGAGATTATATAACGATATGACTTTATGAAATCATCTTTTAAAATAGGGCTCATAGTTGCACTATCACTTATCCCCCCCGTACTATATCTAATTACTTTTCTATTAAAAAAATGAATATCTACATTATTTGCAAGTGCTTTAACGTAAAATGGGAAATCTTCTAATAATTTATAATGCTCTTCAAAAAGACCAAGCTTCTCAAATGCCTGCTTGTGATAATAGGTTGATGATCCAGATATAATATTACCTTTCAATACAATTCTATTTAGTAAAGAAGTTCTAGCTTGAAAAAAAAGTCTATCTTTTATTAATGGAAGATCATTTAATTCTTTATCGTCTTTGACCGGAACCCTAATACCTGTAAGAATTAATGCTTGGCTTTTTTCGAATTCATCAATAATATTACTCACAACATATTCATCATAAAATTCATCATCAGCTGAAAGTGGAATAATGATCTCGCCAACGGATTCCAATATAGCTCGATTAAATGATTTGACGGTACCTAAATTTTGAGGGTTTACAATTAACCTGTATTTAAATGGGCAGTCCTCTAATTTAGATTTAACATTTTCGATATTTAAATTTGATGAGGCATCATCAACTACCAAATATTCCACTTTATATTTAGAACTAATTATTTGTCTATTTACACTCGATATTGCCTTACCTAATAAATGTGAATTATTATAAGTTAAAGTTAATATTGAAATTTTTTTTATTTTATTCATAATAATTATTCCAATAACGTCCTTTCATGCATATTAAACTCATAATTATGATTCGTCGCTTTACAGTGATTGGATTATTACTTTAAAGAAGCGGTTCAACATTTTTTAATTTAGCTAATGGAAAAACACCTAAAATTTGATACCTATTATGATAATAAAGATAATATAAACCTTATTTTATCGCCTCATGCAAAAGTAATATCTGATATATCCTCGATTCTACAAAGAGATTACTTGGATCTAAGTGACCAGAATTATTGTTCCATTGCAATTTAGATATAACCGTTAACTAGCCTGATAACTGTATCAACCTCATCAGGCGTTAGTACAGGGCTAATCGGAATACTTAACACTTGTTCATGTATTTTCTCTGAAATGGGAAAAGATACATTTTTCCATTCGTCATAAGCATCTTGCTGGTGAGGTGGTATTGGGTAATGGATTAATGACTGTACGCCATTTTCTGTTAGATAATTTGCTAACTTCTCACGTTGCTTTGTTTTAATGACAAACAGGTGCCACACATGTGCAGTTACATTTTCAACGATAGGCAACTCAATGAGAGGGTTATTAATCCCCTGTAAATACGCCTTTGCAACCGTTTGTCTTGCTACAATTTCATCATCTAAATAACGTAACTTAACACGTAACATTGCGGCCTGAATTTCATCTAAGCGACTATTCATCCCCTTGTAAAGATTCTTATACTTTTCATGTGAACCATAGTTACGTAGTGCTGAAATCGTATTGGCTAATTCACTATCATTAGTTGTGACAGCTCCGCCATCACCTAATGCGCCTAGGTTTTTACCCGGGTAAAAGCTAAAACCAGCGGCATCAGCTAAACTCCCTACTTTTTTAGCTTTGTGCTCTTTATTACTATATAAAGCTCCATGAGCTTGTGCACAGTCTTCAATCACTTTTAAATCATGCATCTTAGCAATGGTATTAATTTCATCCATTGCCGTAACTTGACCATATAGGTGAACGGTTAAAATCGCCTTGGTCTTTTTGGTAATGGCTTGTTCGATTAGCTTTGGATCTAAGTTAAAACTGTCAATATCCGGCTCAACTAAAACTGGCATCAAGCCATTTTCAGAAATAGCTAAAATTGAAGCAATATACGTATTCGAAGGCACTATCACTTCATCCCCTGCTTGCATAATACCTAATTCAATATAAGCACGGAGAATAAGCACTAACGCATCTAAACCATTTGCCACACCTAAGCAATATTCAGTTTCACAATAAGTGGCGAACTCTTTTTCAAATTCAGCAACTTCATTACCCAATACATACCAACCAGAATCAATAACACGTGAGCAAGCTTCTTTTAATTCAGTCTTGTATTGCGCATTAATTATTTTTAAATCTAGAAATGGGATCATTTTATTTCTCTTTCGGCATATATAATTCGGCAGTACCGGTAATAACTTTCTTATTTTTGACAAAACATGTTGTGTCAAAGAAAACCCGTCTTTTTTCAAGATCTATATCGATTACTGTTATGGTTGCCTGAACAGTATCGTCTAAATAAACTGGACGCTTAAATTGAAGATTTTGGGCCGCATAGACACAGCCCTCACCAGGTAACTTAGTTCCAAAAAGTGCAGAAAAAAAACTAGAACTCAATAAGCCATGTGCGATTCTTTTTTTATACCTAGAGTTTTCTGCATACTCTTTATCCATATGAACAGGATTTTTATCGCCAGATATCCCTGCAAAGTTTTTCACATCTGCATCAGTAATTGTCTGGGAATATGATTCGCTCATTCCTATCTTTATTTCTTCAATTTGTAGGGTACTCATTTTAATACTCCTCTCTACACCAACTATCAACTACCGACTCTGGGTAGCCTCGATGAAAGTGTTTTCTCCATGGATATGCCGGTTTTCTCGTACCATCTTTTAATTTCAGTTTCGAAGTGGGTCCTACTTTCTTAGCTGGAGAGCCTGAATATATTGTATCTTTGGTTGTCTTCCCTGATATTGAAGAATGAGCCCCAATTAAACATCCTTCAGATATTACTGCTCCAGGTAAAATAACCGACATCGTAGCAATGACCACAAAATCTTCAACAACAACGCCTTGCATTACTTCACTTGGAGGGTGCGGATCGTTTGTTAATACAACATAAGGAAAAATCCATACAAAGTTACCAATTTTTGAATGCTGACCTATATGCACATTACTGTGTGTCCTGACATAGTCACCTATAGTACAATGCCCTTGGATATCTGATAAAGTACCGATCTGAAAATTATCCCCTGCGATTGTCTTTTCACGAACGGTTACTCGATGGCCTGTAACTAAATTTCGTCCAAAAGTTGAGCCTTCGTAAAAAATACTATGTGAACGAATCAGTGAGTTTTTACCAATCACTAAGTGCTCACTTTGGGATAAATCATTTGCAACTCCTAACTCACAATATCCCTCAATAACTGTATCGTCTTCAATAGTTACATTGTCATATATTGTTGTAAATTGGCCTATAGAAACGTTATTTCCGATGATTGCTTTTTCTGAAACAATTGCATATTCACTGATTGGCATTCTTCAACTCCATAAATTCTTTATATTTTTTTAATATATACCTGATAAATTATGAATCATGATTAGCCAACTTTGTAAACTCTTGATAATCACGAATATAATCAGCTTCATCATAAAAAGAGTCAGCAAGTACTAACAAAACACAATCTTCTGAAAAATCGTACATTTCTCGCCACACAAAGGATTCTATATATAAACCTTGCTCAGGATTATCTAATAATAATTCTATTTTTTCTTTTCCATCATCTAGCATAAATCGGCATGATCCTTTCAAAACAACAGCCAATTGTTTCAACTTTTTATGCGCGTGAAAGCCGCGTCTGACTTTGTCTTTTGTATTGAACAGATAATAAATACGTTTAATGGTAAACGGGATATTTTTATTATCTTCTAAGGCAACTAACGAACCACGATCATCACCATGGCTTTGAAATTTAATAAGCTTAATGTCCATTATTTTTTCCTCTCTGACTTAATCTAATAAATACTTGCCATAATAGCCCTGATAAAGGATTTAAAATAAACTTAATCTACTGTACTTACGAGCAACAATGAATAAAGACTCGCTCTTCACACTAGAGGTTTTGATAGCTTATTTTGTTCGATTTTTTCATATATTTCTCGACACCCTCATTTTACTCGGTATTTTAGAGTCAAAGTTTTAAGTTTTAAGTTTTTTATCCAGCAAGCTTTCTAAGCCTGGGATATTTACTAGTGCATCCCCATGCACAGAGTTTGAATTATCATTTGGTATTGTAAGAAAATGAATTAATTCCACATTCGAAACATCTGCTAAAGGTTGAAATACATAATAATTGGTGCTTTGTGCAGAGGGGTATAGCGATATAGCCTTGCTATTACTCTTCATAAATAATAAATTAGTAAAGGCGGCACCAGAAGCGCCAATAATAATATCTGCTTGTGAAAATAAATTGTATTGCTCTTCAAAGTCAAGAGAGCCAGGATCAACAAAATCAAAACCGTATTTATACAATAACCGTTCAACTTCGAGTATATTTGTTATTTTTCTAAGACGATTATTTTCTCTTTGTAAATAAATTTTTCTATTTGTTAAGTCCGTCTTGTTTTTTGTAGCCTGAGTTATTTTGCTCTTAACTTTTTTTAAGGACTCGACCGATACAAAAAACTCTTTTTTAGGGTTTGGTAAGTATCTAGTATTATCAAGAGATATCCATAAAGGAGTACAATAAATTAAGCTTTGACAGAAAACTAACTCACCTTTTTTTACCTTAACTATATTATATTCGATCGAATTTATTCCAGCTAAGAGCTTATCAATTATACTAATGCTTTGAGAGGGTATATTTTCATCAATGAGGATCGTTATATTATGTTCTTCTTCATTAAGGCATGTCATTATTTCGATTAACTTAGGCATAACCTCTGTAATCCAGTGATAATAATTAATTGAATGCTCTTTCAGTAGGCTAACTACAACACCTTTAGCAATAGTATCTTTGCCATAAGCCTTTACTTGATAATCATAACTATTACAATTACTTATGGTGAATATATCCGGTTGTTTTAGATCGTGTATAGCCCCCATAAAACTTAACTCTTGATGGTACATCTTATCATCAGAAATGATCGCATCTGTCGCACCTAGCACACTAACATTTTCCAAATAAATGACTTTAGTATCTGGCAACTTCCCCTCAATAGATGATCGTTTACACTCTTGCTTATCAACATACAAGATAGGTGAATTTACTTTTTCATATCTGTCTATCTTATGAATGAGAAACTTACAATTTGCGCCTAATAACTCAGGCTCAGCAACCAATTTAACTTTTTTAACTTTCAACTTATAAGTCATGAGTTGAAGTAAGTAAATTTTATTTGAAGTTATAGTGTCTCGTAAAAATTCTGGCAATAGCGGATAAATAGATTTTAATAACTGTCTAACTAACTTTTTCATAAGAAATCTTACCTGGTGTATAGAATTTCATTGGGAACTTTAATTTATCCCATACAACTTTAAATGTTTTACAATTCTCTAAAATAGATTCTAGCAAAAGAGCTACACTGCAAACATATATTCAACTTAATTACAGTGCTAGACTTATGCTTTAAAAAATAGACTCGATATAAAACATCATTAATTTAAAAAACATTTACCACACTTAACCCCACCAATTATAAATCAAGTTAAGCCCACTGAACATTTCTTCTATTACCTTTATATGTTTTGGACAAAGTGAATCTCTATAGTCACTAGTACATTTCACAATATCTTGACCATAATTTTTTGAAAAAGTAGAATCATTTTCATCGAATTCAAATGCATTTCTTTCAAAGGCTTTACGACTCAGTTTGTAACCTAAATATTTTTCCAGATTAACAAACACATCAAGATCGCCTTCAACAATATCCTCATATCCCACGATATGAATCATGCCGTCCTTGTAAGCTCTAGACTCATGTATGACATAAAAGTAATTATATATATCGCTTGCGACTTGCAATAAAGTTTCATCCGAGCAGTACCCATTTGCACCAAATAAGCCACTATTTTTTTTTGCAAAAACTTTTAGCATTGAAGCAATGATTGCCCTCGGGTCTCTTACAATATAAATTATTTTACTCTTGTGAAAAAAAGTTGAAACAAGATCCACATATAGAGATAATTCAGGATCTTTTAGGACTAAGGCGTCATAATTAACATTTCTAAATTGGCTTAAAACAACTTCAAGCATATTATCCACATGCTTTTTATACACACCTAACAAGGTTTCTTGATCCTTTGCATAAATACTGAATCGTTCTTTATCGGAGTAATTCACAATATCATGATAATGCTTTACTATTTGGGTTATGTAGGTGCATTCAGGTATATTTGGCACACATTTCTCATTACCAGTAACCAAACCAGATAATAAAGTTGTACCACTTCTTGGAGCGCCTATTATTAAAATATTTCCTTTCATTTCATCTACCGTTTAATTATTACTTATTCATTAATTATCAGTGTGTTAGGATGTTTTCTAGTTCATTTTTTGTCGCCAATGTAATGTCTTAAATTACAGTGCATTGTAAAAATAAAAAATCACTGTAATCTCAATCTTTACAAAGTGCGAATGTGACAAAAAAGCTAGCAACCATTAACTGGAACAGAGCCGTATTTTACTGCATTTTACCTATAGTTTGGAAATTGTTAGTTTAGGAAAAAGATCTACTTTGGACCACAGAGTGCTATTTGGCCTTTTAGCTATTTTAAAACTATATGAGTCCGGTACCACATCTATATATTCTATATTTATATCAGGGATTATTGGGCTTGTTATCATTGTATTGAGTGAATAGACATTGTGTTGCAAAGGCAAATTTAAAACATATTCAACTATTAAACAGTCACCTGGTTTGACAGCATACAGTTTAGTTCCTGCTTGTAGAAAGTTACATGTTACTATATTTATCTTTTTATCATCAAGTAAATGAAAATTCACAGATATTTTTTTATTAACATAACTTTTGATATGTATCTTAACTCTAACTTGCTGATTAAATTCAGCTTCCTCTACAAGGGAGTCATTGATATCTAAAACTTCAACGTACGTAATCTTAGCTTCACCAGTACCATGCCTGAATAGAGAAACTTTTTTATCAAATTCTATAGCTAATTCGTCCATCTTATTTTGTGTAGTTGCATTAACTAATTCAACTGCAGCTGCAGGCTCAACTCCTGTAAATTGATTGTCTGCATTATGCTGCATGCGCATATCAGCCATATATAATTCAGCAACATGTCCGGCGTCTCCTACCGCATGAACGCTTCCCTTTTTTATATATACACCTCTTTCACACAAGCTCTTAACGCTGCTGATATCATGACTTACGAAAAGAATAGTTGTTCCATTGTCCTGAATACGCTTCATCGCGGTCATACACTTGGCCTGAAAATTCATATCTCCAACGGCCAGAGCCTCATCCACAATCAGTATATCTGGGTCAATACTAATAGCGATAGCAAATGCTAATCGTGCAAACATACCAGATGAGTAACCCCGGACTGGTTGGTTGATGTGGTCTCCTATGTCAGCAAAAGCGATGATGCGTTCCAATTTTTTATCGACCGCTTCTTCAGAGACCCCCATCAATGAACTATTGACATAGATATTTTCGATTCCGGTGAGTTCACTGTTGAAACCTGTACCTAGTTCAAGTATCGATGAAATTATTCCATTGACTTGAATGGAACCTGAAGTTGGAGTTAAAACACCAGTGATAATTTTAAGAAGCGTCGATTTTCCAGCTCCATTTTGTCCAATTATTCCGACTGTTTCCCCCT
The DNA here is from genome assembly GCF_002836415.1 of Psychromonas sp. MB-3u-54. GTDB lineage: Bacteria > Pseudomonadota > Gammaproteobacteria > Enterobacterales > Psychromonadaceae > Psychromonas. The sequence continues at coordinate 58,743 of NZ_PJBP01000174.1, forward strand.
TTTTCACTTCAAAGGTTACATCTTTGAGGGCGTAAAAATCTTTGTGATATATTTTCCTAAAAGGGTGAAGAGCTTCTTTAAATCTATCCTTTGGATCATTATACATTGGATACGTTTTCGTTATATTATTACAGCTTATAGCAATGTCATTCATTATTTTACAGCCTTCTACAACACATCAGCAAAGTGTGGTTTTAATTTTTTAAAACAAATAATACCTATTAGTAAAATAAATACGGTTACAAGCCAGTAATAAGAGGTCCATGAAGCATCCTCCCAAAACCAAATATCAGTAGTTACTGAGTTTCTGTAGCCTTCTGTTATATAGAATACAGGGTTTAACTTAAACAGCCATTGGTACTGTTCTGGTATCATCCCCACCTGCCAGAATATAGGTGTTCCCCAAAAGCCCAATTGAATAACCACTGCAACCACTTGCCCAATATCACGGAAAAAAACCACGATAGAGGAGGTGATCCATGAAATTCCGAGTAGTAAAACCAATGAGCAGAAAAGAAAATAGGGAATTTGTAGCCAATTCAGTGTGGGATAATAACCATACGCAATCGCGATAGAAAGAAGGATACCAATAAAGAATAAATGAATAATTAAGGCTGAAATTATTTTTACGATTGGCAGCAAGCTAACTTTAAATACAATTTTCTTGACAACATCAGCCTGATCGATAATTGAATTAGTCGCATTTGATAACGTTTCTGAAAAGAAAAACCATGGAATCATTGCCGAAACTAACCACAGAGTAAATGGCACTCCATCTGGTGTTGGCTGAGCTTTAAAGCCAACTTGAAAAACAAACCACATTACCAGAAGAGTAACAAGTGGTTGAATGAAAGCCCATACACCTCCAAGTAATGATCCTAAATAACGATTCTGTAAATCACGTTTAGTCATTGTTCTTAATAGTTCACGACTGCTATAAATGTCACGAACAAATATAAATGGTAATTTGTACATCTAGTTACTTTCCTTAGATTAATCTTTTCACAATGACTTAATGCAGGTGTACATTTTTATGATACCAATCATTTTGCCACATTGATTTACGACGGGTTGAGGTATAAATTTTTTATTCTATATCCGTCAATATGTTTATTTCCATGTCACACATCGATTTACTTTTGGTTCCACTTTTTTAGAAAAACTCACTTTAAATAAAAAAGTTAACTAAAAAAGAGATAAAGCAGACCTATTGACGATAACTATAGAGCTGACAAGCGGATAACAAGGTACTATTTATGAACATCATTTAACTAAATTATATTGAAATTTCATTTTTCTGATACGTAATTAACTCAAGGATAACGATATTTTCATACCAGACATTAATTACTCAGTAACTGAGGTATTAGCAAGTTACGGTGAAATAACACTACTAAAAATATGTTTCTATTAAATTAATAAGCCTAGTGTTAGAAGCTAGCTAAAAGATCAATCATTATTTCTTTTACTTATAGGTAAGCAATTTCAGAAAACTTTCTACCATTAGCATCTTTATCCGAAAGTATCGGATCCAATTCAATTGGCCAATTTATATTTATAGAATTATCATTCCAAAGCAAAGCGTGTTCAGAATTTGGGTTATAATAATCAGTACATTTATATACAAACTCAGCTTCATCACTGGTAACCAAAAAACCATGCGCAAAACCTGCTGGCACCCACATTTGCTTTTTATTTTCTGCAGAGAGGTATTCTCCCACCCATTGTCCAAACGTAGATGAGCCCTTACGTATGTCTACCGCAACATCAAACACTTCACCTGAGATAACGCGTACAAGTTTGCCTTGGATGTTTTCAGTTTGATAATGAATACCACGTAAAATGCCTTTCTTCGATTTAGAATGATTATCTTGCACGAATAAAGTTGGTTTACCTGTGACCTTTTCTTCAAATGATTTTTGATTCCATGTTTCCATAAAAAAACCACGTTCATCACCAAAGACGGCTGGCTCAATGATTTTCACATCAGGGATTTTTGTTTCAATAATTTTCATAATAAACTCAATCTGTTATATATTTATATACGCTTTAATATTCTGCAGCGCAGCCTTCCAATCACTCGCATCAATCCCAAACTTGTCTTTGATTAATGCTGTTGATAATGCTGAATTAGCTGGCCGCTTAGCTGGCGTAGGATAATCTGCCGTTGTAATTGAGTTAACAATCGGTGACTTATTCAGCGCACCTTGTTCAACTGCTTCATCAAAAACAGCTTGAGCAAACTGGCACCAGCTAACATGTGGGAAGCCAGAAAAATGATAAATACCAAACTTATCCTCTCCACCATTAAAGATAACTTTCGCAATAGCGACTAATGCCGATGCAATATCCCCTGCATAGGTTGGCCCGCCAAATTGATCACCCACAATACCTAAGGTATCGTGGGTTTTGGCTAGACGGAGCATGGTTTTGACAAAGTTATTACCACGCTCACCAAATACCCATGCCGTTCGCAGAATAATATGCCGGGGACACGCCTCAATAACGGCTTTCTCACCGGCTAATTTACTTTCACCGTATATTCCCTGTGGTGAGGTTAGATCGGCCTCAGTATACATCCCCTCTTTATCGCCAGAAAACACATAATCCGTGGAAATATGTAAAATAGCCGCATTTACACTTTGTGCAGCTTCTGCTAAATACTTTGCACCATCACGATTAATAGCGTAAGCAAGATCAACCTCATCTTCGGCTCGGTCAACTGCGGTGTATGCGGCAGCATTAATGATGATGGTTGGTTTAAACTCATTCACTGCTGCTTGGACAGCAGATTGATCAGTGATGTCTAAGCCTTTTGAATCTAACGCTAAGACTTGCGCATTCGAATGACTTTTTAACTGTTCCGTTAGGCAATGACCAACCTGTCCTTTACTTCCGGTTATTAATACGCGCATATCTTTATGCCTTCGCTTTTGATTCTTCAATTAAACGTTTTAGGTATTGCCCATATTCGTTTTTCATCATAGGGTTAGCAAGTGCAAGAACCTGTTCATCACTTAACCAATTATTACGCCACGATATCTCTTCAAGGCAAGCGACCTTTAATCCTTGAACATTTTCAATTGTCTGCACAAAAGATGAAGCTTCATGCAAGCTTTCATGAGTTCCAGTATCAAGCCAGGCAAAACCGCGTCCTAGCAATTCAACATTCAAAGAATTATCATCAAGATACATTTGATTAATGCTGGTGATTTCTAATTCACCTCGGTGAGAAGGTTTTACTTTTTTAGCAAAATCAACGACTCGTTCATCATAAAAATATAACCCGGTGACCGCATAGTTAGATTTTGGGTTAGCGGGCTTTTCTTCAATCGAAAGGGCTTTCATATTCTTATCAAAATCAATGACACCAAAACGTTCAGGGTCTTTTACCTGATAACCAAAGACTGTTGCACCTTTTGTTCGACTGGCTGAATTTTTTAAAGTCTGACTAAAGGACTGTCCATAGAAAACATTATCTCCCAGCACCAAACAACAACTGTCACCATCAATAAACTCTTCACCAATAATAAACGCTTGAGCTAACCCATCTGGACTTGGCTGAATCGCATATTCAAAATTAACACCGATATCGTTACCATCACCCAATAATCGTTTAAAACTGTCAATATCTTCTGGAGTAGTAATAATCAAAATATCTTTGATACCCGCTAACATTAATGTTGAGATTGGATAATAGACCATTGGTTTGTCATATACTGGTAATAGTTGCTTTGAAACACCCCGAGTAATAGGGTATAAACGCGTTCCCGACCCTCCAGCTAAGATAATGCCTTTCATTTATTCTCCTCACTTGTACTTGCGGTGCCTAGACGCTCAAAACTATATGAACCATCCAATACACGAGTCCACCATTCTTTATTGTTTAAATACCATTCAACAGTACTGCTCATACCGCTTTCAAATGTCTCAGTCGGAGTCCAGTTAAGCTCATTTGCAATTTTTGTTGCATCAATGGCATAACGCACGTCATGACCGGGCCGATCTTTAACATAAGTAATAAGATCTTGATAAGACTCAACACCTTTAGGCTTATTCGGGACTAACTCTTCTAATAAGCTGCAGATAGTTTTAACCACTTCAATATTGGCTTTCTCGTTATGTCCGCCGATATTATAGGTTTCACCAACAAGTCCTTCAGTAACGACTTTATATAAAGCGCGAGCATGGTCTTCTACATATAACCAATCACGAATCTGCATTCCATTGCCATATACAGGCAAGGGTTTGCCCTCTAACGCATTAAGAATGACTAAGGGAATAAGCTTTTCAGGAAAATGATAAGGACCGTAATTATTTGAGCAATTGGTAATTAACGTGGGTAACCCGTAAGTACGCTGCCATGCGCGAACTAAATGATCGCTTGATGCTTTTGAAGCTGAATAAGGAGAACTTGGCGCATAGGATGTTGTTTCTGTAAAGAGATCTTCCGGGCCTTCTAAATCACCGTAAACTTCATCCGTTGAAATATGATGAAAACGAAATGCTGATTTGCGGGTTTCGTCCAATTGATTCCAATATTGCCGCGTGGCTTCTAATAACTGATAAGTACCAACAATGTTGGTTTCAATAAATTCAGCAGGACCATCAATCGAGCGGTCAACATGAGATTCTGCCGCTAAATGCATAACCGCATCAGGTTGATATTGTTCAAATATACGATCTAACTCTGCCCGGTCACAAATATCAACTTGCTCAAATGAATAACGTTCACTCGCTTCGATTTCAGATAGGGATTCTAAGTTGCCTGCATAGGTCAATTTATCAACATTGATAACACTATCTTTTGTGTTGTTAATGATATTGCGGATAACCGCTGAGCCAATAAAACCAGCCCCTCCTGTCACTAAAATTTTCATTTTATCTTCTTTTTAATAATTGTGAGTTTAATTATTCTGTATAGCTAACTTCAAAACTGTTCTTAGTTATCAAAAACTACAAGTAAGGTAACATTAACCCATCTTCTAAACGTGAATTAAATGCAAGAAGTGACTAAAAGTAGCAATTTAAAGCACGCTACCGCCCCTAGGTTCAGCGCTCCTAAAGGCAAGTGATTTATTAAAATCTATCTATTTTGTTTGGGTTGCTGCCTTTAATTCCAAGGTGGAAAACGGCTTTATTATTTAAAGATGTGGTTAGCGAGCGCGGCACATTATAAATGAATGAGTTAAAAATGCGATCTTTTATATAAAAGAAGGGAATAGTCACGACAAGAAGATTTCCGATGAAAGGCTCGAAGGTCGAAGGCTCGAAAGC
>NZ_PJBP01000175.1 GCF_002836415.1 Psychromonas sp. MB-3u-54
TTTTATGAACCTTGGCAAGGGCTTTATTGACTATTATTTCAATAAAATGCGCGAACGGTTAATTAACCAACAAAATGTTCTTTAGTTAGCCGTTATTGTATTGTTTTGCTGCTGATTAGCTGGTTGATAGATTTTTGAGGGTACAATTTTTTACTAACGAAGTGGGTTATCACAAAACCAACCGCCGCCCAGCTAATTGCTATTAATATAATAAAGGCTTCATTGGTTATATTAAGCTGTTTGGCTATCAATGCACTAGTGATAAAAAAGAGCAGAGGGACGAGGTAGACTAACATGGCACTTTTTATTAAATCATTATTGTTAATATTCAGTTCAACAAACTTATCAACTGCCATTTCCTCTGCATAGGGGATGGTAAATTGAAGCGCTTTGTCTGAAAAGGATTTTGATACGACACCCACACCGCAGGTATCATTATTTTGACATGAGGAACAGGCAGATTTTGAAATGTATTCAATATGAGCAAGGGTTTCACCCTCACTTTTTTCTATTGCGATTATTTTCCCTTGTTCAGCTACCATTTTTTATTCCACTATTGAAATTGACTCTATTAAACGCTTGGCAGTGGCGACCGGTATTTCACCAATTACATTAATCTCAAAATTATTTTTTTGATCGGTATATAAAACCGTTGCGCCGCGTTGAATTGTTTTTTGCTGCTCTGATGTTGTTTTTTTAGCTGATATATAAATAGAAACAGAAACAATACCATCGTTTAACATTATGTAGGAAACTGGTTCGTTTTTATACATCACTAATTTATGCTGATCATCTTTAACAATATTGAAACCAGCAGGCAGCCAATCGACCTGCCATAAAGACGCCTGAAGATTAGATGTTTGCGATAAATGGAATAATTCAGGCAGTTTTTGATTACTTAAACTTTCTAACCATGGATTAACCTGCTCACTGACTTTTAATGAAACAACCATTATCTGGTCGAGAATAATATTTGAATTATTAATAGTATCTAAGCGTAATGGCAAATGGGTATCAAGATCTACCCAAATGATATAACTATAACGATATTGATCTTTACTTATCATGCGTATTGCCATGGCTGTTTTACCTGCAATGCGCCCTTTTCCTAAAATAATATATTCGTAGGACTCTAACCCCTTCTCATAATTAAAATTAGCAATATTTGCAAAAACACTTTGGTTGCGAGTAGATTGCAACGTATAGGGTTGTGAGCCTTGTTCAAAGTAACTTATTTTTTGCAAGTATTGTAAAGACTCACGCATTGCACCGTTTAAATAACGAAAATATGCAATTTCTTCCTGGTTAATAACACCATGGAGTAATTGTTTCGGCTCAACTGTATTTTTCAGGTTATTTAAATATAATATTTCATAATTTAAATTTTTATAGGCAGTTTGCATAAACTGCAAGTATTCAATAGCAGTTAAATTATCTTCTTTGACTGCTTGATCGTTGCTCATTTCTGTTGCTTGAACAGAAAATGCGGCACCAGCAATTAATATTAACACCCCAGTAATTAACGTTTTAAAATATACGATCAATTTCATTACTTACCTTAAGGTTGTGTTTGCAGCTGTATATTTCAGGTTATTTAAATATAATATTTCATAATTTAAATCTTTATAAGCCGTTTTAATAAACTGCTAGTATTTAATAGCAGTTAGGTTATCTTTTTTGACTGTTTGTCTTCGCTTGCTTGAGCAGAAAATATTAACACAGCAGTAATTAAGCCTGTGTTTGCAGTTGTATCTTTAGGTTATTTAAATGTTTACATAAACTGCAAGTCTTTAATAGCACTACCTTATTTAAGGTTGTGTTTGTAATTGTAATTGATGATCATTTAATAACGCTTCTAATCGGTCATTATGTTTTTTAACTTCCAGTTGCGATTGTTTTTTAGTTGTTTGCAAACTGACCGGATTTGCAGCGCCCATCGGCACCGTTTTTAACACTTCAAGTCCAACACTGTTATTTTCAAAGGCTGGTTCAGAAGTAACAAGGCTTGCTAACACTACTACGCCCGCAACAGATGCGGCGATCGCGTATTGTCCAAAACGTTTAACAAAAGAAATAACGTTATTTTCACCTTTTTGCAGCGCTGTTGCTGTACTGCTATCAAACTCCGCAACAGGAGCCGTTTTAGCAGGCTTTTCTATCTCAGCCATGACTTGCTGACTAATATCAAAATTAATGAATTGATCCGTAACATCACCACGCATCACATCACCAATTAAATGATAACGACAAAATTGATCCTGTTTATCTTTATTAATCAGTAGTTCATCAATTAACTTCTCATCAATAAATTCATTATCAACAATCGCTGACAGTTGTTCATTCACATCTTTCATTTTGCTTCCCAATTAATCTTCTACTAATAGAGGTTTCAGATGCTTATCTATCATTTCACGAGCTCTAAAAATACGAGATCGAACTGTACCGATAGGACAATCTTCGATAATTGCTATTTGTTCATAACTCATACCCTCAAGTTCCCTAAACGTAATCGCCGCTTTTAGTTCTGAGGGTAATTGCTCAATAGTTGTTAAAATTACTTTTTTTACTTCCTGAGATCTTAATATTCCCTCAGGACTGTCAACTTCCCTTAATGCATCACTGCCATCAAAACTATCGGCTTCCATTGCATCGATATCAGATGCTGGCGGTCGACGGCTTTGACTTGTTAAATAATTTTTAGCTGTATTCACTGTAATTCTATATAACCATGTATAAAAAGCACTATCTCCACGAAAAGAGGGCAGAGAGTTGTGTACTTTGATAAATACCTCTTGGGCTACATCGGCAATATCGCCAGTATTACGCACATAACGCGTTAAAATATTTGCAACGCGAGTTTGGTATTTTCTAACTAACAATGTAAAAGCAACTTGATCCCCGTTTTGAATACGCCGAACCAGTTGTAAATCTAAATCTCGTTCACTCATTAGGGCTTCTCTACCTATTAATAATGTTGGTGAGCCCTATTAGCACCCACACTTATGACTTTGAATAAAAAATAAAGTTCCGAAAAAATGAAAAAAATTGATTTTTTTGGACTGACTTTGTCTTTAATATACCTAAAGTAGTTGAAAAGTATAGATTCTCATTTTAAAGTGACTGATATCAAAATGAAATTCATACTAACAAATGACCTTAATAACAGAGCATATAACGCTATGACAGAAAGTAAATCAATAAGTGAAAAGCAACATACTTGTGACGTCCTGATTGTTGGCGCTGGCGCTGCCGGGCTTTCATTAGCATTAAAGCTCGCCCCGCACGCCAAAATCAATGTATTAAGTAAAGGTAAGCTTTCTGAAGGTTCAACCTTATACGCCCAGGGGGGAGTTGCTGCTGTTTTTTCGGATAACGATAGTATTGAAGATCACATAAAGGATACATTAATCGCAGGCGCTAATTTATGTGATGAAGAAGCTGTTCGCTTTACCGTCAGTAATGCGAAAGAGAGTATTCAATGGTTAATTGATACCGGCGTGGGTTTTGATACTGAAATTGATGGGGATGGGCAAACACACTACCACCTCACGCGAGAAGGCGGGCATTCTCATCGCCGTATTCTGCACTCTGCTGATGCGACGGGAAAAGAGATAGAAACGACTTTACTAAGCGCCGTCAAAAAACATAAAAATATCAACCTGATGGAGGGTTATAATGCGGTTGATTTAATCACCAGCCGAAAATTAAACCTGCCGGCAAACCGCATTTTAGGTGCTTATGTCTGGAACCGTAAAGCCGAACGAGTTGAAATCATTAAGTCGAATTTTGTAACACTGGCAACAGGCGGTGCCAGTAAAGTTTATCAATATACCAGTAATCCAGATGTCTCCAGCGGTGATGGTATTGCTTTAGCCTGGCGCAGTGGCTGCCGTATTGCCAACATGGAGTTTAATCAGTTCCACCCTACCTGCTTATACCATACTGATGCTAAAAACTTTTTGTTAACTGAAGCGCTCCGCGGAGAAGGGGCTTATCTGCTGCGGCCGGATGGTACACGCTTTATGTTTGATTTTGATGAACGTGCAGAGCTCGCTCCTCGTGACATTGTTGCGCGGGCAATAGATTATGAAATGAAACGTTTAGGTGCAGATTGTATGTATTTAGACATCAGCCATAAATCCAAAGAATTCATCGTTAAACACTTTCCAACTATTTACCATCGCTGCTTGTCACTCGGCATCGATATGGCCGAGCAACCTATGCCTATTGTGCCCGCAGCACATTATAGCTGTGGAGGTGTGATGATTGATCACCATGGGCAAACGGATATAGATGGATTATATGCGATTGGAGAAGTCTCTTATACCGGCTTGCATGGCGCAAACCGCTTAGCATCTAATTCGTTATTAGAGTGTATTGTTTATGCACATGCCTGCGCCAAAGATATTATTAACCGACTTCCTTTTTATAAAGAGCGAAAATTTGCAAAAATTCCTGAATGGGATGAGAGTCAAGTAGATGATTCCGATGAAGCGGTCGTCATTCAGCACAACTGGCATGAACTGCGATTATTCATGTGGGATTATGTTGGTATTGTTCGAACCGACAAACGTTTAGAACGAGCTCTGCGACGCGTACAGTTATTGCAGCAAGAAATCGATGAATATTACAGTAACTTTAAAGTAGGCAACAACCTGCTGGAACTCAGAAATTTAGTACAAGTTGCTGAAATAATAATAAAAAGTGCAATGAAACGAAAAGAAAGCCGGGGTTTACACTACAATCTTGATTACCCCGAACAATTGGACAATCCAAAACCCACCATTCTCAGTCCCGAAAAAGACAGTTAACATTGACTACCGCCCGATTTTAATCAATCGGGCTAATAACCGGTACTCATCTTCTTTAACGGCATCTTTGTAGATCACAATAAATTTCTTGAAGGGCTTTTTCCGGGTAATTAAGTCAGTGGGTCTGCTTTGCAAATGAATAAATAAACAAAAACCATTATAAAACGAAGAGCCCCCAATTTCGCCGCTGATCAACTCCTTATCAGCAAACACCACCTCCATTTTTCCGGTATCACTTAACTTTATATTGTAAGTATCGGCATAGGATTTTTTCCCGCCATAGGCCGCAATTCCCAGTAAAAAAAGAGATAACGTAATGCTTAGCCAAGTTAGTTCAACAACCAGCAGTAATAATAGAATCAGGGAAGAGTACAAGGTAAAAACAAAAACACCTCCGTAGAGTGAGGTGTTTACACAAATGTTATACTTTAACGCGCTTGAGTATGACATCGATGATCTTGGCCTGTTCGGCATCGGGACAGCTTTTATGGCCCATGAACCAGGCAAACAAATCCGGATCTTCGTTGGTCAATAAACGTTCAAAGGTCAGCTGATCCGGATCAGATAAGTCATCATAAGCTTCCTTCACAAAAGGGATAAATAACACATCGAGCTCTAACATACCTCGGCGACATGCCCATAATAAACGCGATTTATTGACGGCTTCAGCCATTTCTTTGCTTTCCTATTTAAAATAAAGTGCATATACCCATGATACTTCAAAATGCAAAGTCAGCAAGAAAAATTGTGCTGAGATGCTAGGCATAAAATTGAAGTATAGTTATTCTACATAGAGATTTTATAACAACGCAGATTGGCACAATTTTCCTTGCCCTAAGGGGCGCAAGGTCGAAAACCAGCGCTGCGTTGCACCAATCGAAAAGGGAATAACCATTACCTCATGTTGCGTCTTGCTCTGGTCTCCGACCTTGCGCCTGACAAAGCATTTTGAAGTGACATGGGTATAAATACCCAAATTACTTGAAAATGCATCTTTAAGTAACATGGGTATACATCATAACAATAATAAATTATTAACAGCAACTACTGACAAATTATGTTGTGAGCTATACCATGGTAAAATATCATAACCCTAGAGAGATGAGGCCTAAAATGTTTAAACTTAGTCAACTCAATAATATTAGCCAGTTACCCGACTTAGTATTATGCCCACTAAATAGCTGGGACTTAATCAGCGTAACAGGTGAAGATCGTATCACCTTCTTACAGGGACAGCTCACATGTGATTTGACGATTTTAAAACCAGGACAGCAAACACTGGCCGCGCAGTGTAACCCGCAGGGTAAAGTGTGGAGTATTTTTCGAGTCATTGTTTTAAATGATAGAATTTTACTGATTCAGCCGAAATCAGTAACGGCAAAACAGCTACCTGAATTACAAAAATATGCGACCTTTTCGAAAGTTGAAATAAAAAAAGAAACTGAATACCAATTATTGGGTTTAGCCGGCTGTAAATCGGCGGCTTATATTGCCAAGAATTTCGATATGTCAGTGACTCATGAAGAGAGTAGCCTGCTAGATGATGACCAGGGCGTTATCATCAAACAACCCTATCCATCATTACGTTATTTAATGATTGTAAAAAACCAGCAAGCAACGCAGTTAACTGAAGACCTAAAAGATCAGGCCAGTACTTATGATGATAGTTTATGGAACGCGATGAATATTGCTTCAGGAATCGCCTTTATCGAGCAGGAAACATCTGGGTTGTTTATTCCTCAAATGCTCAATCTGCAGGCCCTTAATGGTATCAGTTTCACTAAAGGTTGTTATATTGGTCAAGAAACCATTGCTCGGACAAAATACAGAGGAGCAAATAAAAGGGCACTCTTTATTCTCACTGGCCAAGCAACTGAAGCCCCCCAAGCTGGACAAAATGTACAAGTTTCATTAAACAATAATTGGAAGCGTGTGGGTACTATCATCTCCGGGTGCCAATACGGCGATGGACATATCGAAGTATTAGCCATTTTACCAAAAAACAGCGATTCACAAAGTGTTTATCAAATACAAGGCATAGAAGGTTCAACCCTTTATTATGCTCCTCTCCCCTATGAAATAGACGATTAATAACTCAGCTAAAATGCACAACAGGTAAGAAATCTGTTTCTTTATTAATCGTTGTGCATTTGCTTATTAAGTCCTTCTTTATAAAGAAGATTGACTTTATATTGCAGTAGAATACAAAAAGTTGACATTTACCGTTGCACTAAAAAATGCTAGGCTTATCACACTTTCATTTACTCCCTTGTTCATTGATTAATGAAATGGGTAGCAGGCTCTCCGTTGAATCCAGAAATAAAAAGATTACGTGATAAAGCTGACGAATTAACTCGCCTGCGAATACAATCAGCTGAATTATTGATGGATGCAGACACCCTTACTGTGTTTCATACTTTCCCTCTTTTATTCCATTATAATCACCCCAGCCTTCCAGGATATACTAAGGGTGATACTCCCGTTGGTATACATCAATTTAATGTTACGAAAAAACAGAAAAAACAACTGGGTGAATTATTTTCCTATCAAGAAGAGCCTCAAAAAAAAGCGCAAGCAACTGTCTTAAAAGCAACACCGGCAGACTTAAAAAGACAACTAAATAACTTATTATTATTTAAAGATGAGCCACAGAAAAAAACTCAAGTAACTGACTTAAAAACCAAAGCATATAAATCACCCTTATATCTAAAAGAGTCCCAAAAAGCTCACTCAGCAAACTTAAAAATACAACTGAATAACTTATTGTCATTTCAAGATGAACCACAAAAAAAAGCTTCGCAAGCGGACATCATTGGTTTATATGCAATGGGCAGTACGGCCTCAATAGGTCAATCTTCCGAAAGTGATCTGGACATTTGGATTTGTTATCCCCATCAAATGGATGCACAGCGTGTCGAACTATTAAAGAATAAATCTTGGTTAATAACCCATTGGGCTGAGGGTTACGGGGTCGAACTTAACTTTTTTTTAATTCCTGATAACAAGTTTCGGATTGATAATAAATCCGATATGACCATGGATGCATGTGGTACTTCGCAGCATTTATTGTTACTTGATGAGTTTTATCGCACTGAACTGCATATCGCTGGAAAACGCATTTTATGGTGGCAAGTCCCCTTTGAACATGAAAAAAATTACAACCAATATGTGCAAAAACTCTATGATAACGGTGGATTAAATCCCGATGACTGGTTAGATCTAGGCGGATTTGACCGCATTCCAGCTGAAGAGTATTTTGGCGCAACACTTTGGCAACTTTACAAGGGCATAGATACACCCTATAAAGCCGTATTAAAAACCATTCTTATGGAAGCTTATTCTTGGGAATATCCCAATACTGAACTGATTGCATTATATTATAAAAAACGCTTTCAAGAACAACAGACGGATCTTGAATATCTGGATCCCTATTGCTTAATGTTGGAAAAAGTAACCTCGTATTTAAATAAAATTAACGACTTTAAACGCCTTGAAGTGGTACGCGCTTGCTTTTATCTAAAAACGGAAGAAAATCTTTCAAAAATTTGTACTATTGATCCACCGTCCTGGCGGCGCCAAGTTTTAACGAAATTTGTCAAACGATGGGACTGGAATAAGGATCATATTGCAGACTTAGATAATCGAAAAAAATGGAAAGTGAGAGCGGTCAGTAACGCTAAAGATATATTGCTTGGTACTTTGATGGCAAGTTACAGTAAATTACTGCGCTTCGCGCGTGATAATAATATTGAAGGTTCAATCAGTGCTGAAGATTTAGGTATACTGTCGCGCAAACTTTATGCCGCGCACGAAAGCCTACCGGGTAAAGTAGACTTAATTAATCCTAAAATATCACCGGATCTATCGGAGCCCAATCTGAGCTTTATTCAAGTGCCTGAGAATAGAAAAAATGCGGCAGGATGGTACCTGTATAACTGCTCTCTTGATAGCTTTACCCTGATCAATACACCGACATTAATGTATGCTAAATATATTGCCAAATTAGTTGCCTGGTGCCATATGAATGGATTGTACGAAGAGGAGACACAATTATATATCTATAATCAAGGGTCTGATCTTGTGGATAAAAAACTAAACCAGTTTATTCAAGATCTTTACTCGGTTTTTCCTATTTATATTCCCAAAGCAAGCAACAATGCATTAAGCCGCCCTTGTGAGATTAAACACTTAACCATTTTTTTAAATCTTGAAAGGGATCCCACTCGGCACTGGGAAAGTACCTCCGAAAGTGAAGATGATCAACTGGGAGATGTTTTTTCTTACGGTGAAGATAAAGAGTGTTTAATTGGCAGTATTGACCTTATTTATCGAAACTCTTGGAATGAGGTGCGCACCTTACACTTTAATAGTAATCAATCCGTTATTGATGCGCTGCATACTATTTTGGGGAAAATGCATCAAGGGGCTCAACCTCCGGAGCAAATAGACTTATTTTGTTACAGTTGCCAGTTTCAGGCTCAAATAAGTCAGGCATTTAGCTCAAAACTAAATGAATACATACAGTTACGTTTAGACTCTCTCAGTCAGCGATCCGTGCAAACCTTAAAAACAGGCGAAGAAAATTTTGCCTTTTACTTTGAACAAACGGGCGTTTCAGTACAACATTTAAAAAACCTTGTTGATATTTACAGCCATATTTCCAATAAAAAAGTATCTAATAGTGCCCTTAATTTAAAAAACACCTATTTTGATAAAACAGTATCAGTTATTGGCTCACATATCAGTGAAGGTATAGTGCAGTTCTTTTTTGAAAATTATCATGATGGTTTTAATGTGTATATTGCCAATGCTGATAATGAGATAGAAACACTGCATAGTTTTACGGGTGGTAAAGATGATTTGGTACAAAACGTAAATCGATTTTATGCTTCAAATAACAATGAAATGAACAAGCCAGATGACAGAATCAACTTCAACTTACCGCAGTTTTATGAAATTGAATTATCTGACAATAAAGAGCTTGTTTTATCGTCATTTACCAGTACAACTAAAGAAAATGAGCCATAGACATCTAGCCCTCTTTACGTATAGATTGCCAAAATAAGCAACAAAAGGTAAAATAACCTTTCTAGTTTTATGGGGTAATAAAGATGTCGACAAAATGGAATGGTGAATATATCAGCCCTTATGCTGAACACGGTAAAAAAAGTGAGCAAGTAAAAAAAATAACAGTCTCCATACCCACTAAAGTCCTTAAAATATTGACCGACGAACGCACCCGTCGTCAAGTAAATAACTTACGCCATGCGACTAACAGTGAGTTATTATGTGAAGCTTTCTTACATGCGTACACTGGACAACCGCTGCCAGAAGATGGAGACCTTGATAAAAATCAAGCCACAGGCATTCCGGAAAGCGTTAAAAAGTTAATGAAAAAATAGAAAATTAAACTGTGCAGATGATCAGCCTGTAATTCACTTCTTCTACGCAGTTTAACGCTTTATTTATGATTAACTTTGTTGCAGCTGCCGGTATAAAAATGGCCATTGAGTATTAAAATATTGTGTTGGTTTCTGTTTAAATTGACTACGTACAAATTGACTCATACGCCCTTCAACGTAAGCAAGTAATAAGTTCGCGACGATAGCCTCATCAATACTCAGTTTACCGCCATCAAAAATGGCTTTTTCCCTCAAAATCAGTTTGAGTTGTGACTCTAACTTTGAAAAAACATGTTCAATACGGGTTTGCAGGCGCTCATTTTCCCCCAATAAAGCATCCCCGGTTAAAATGCGCGTAATACCCGGATTGTGCTCTGCAAAACCTAATAAAAAATATAATATATGCTCAATACGTACGAATGTTTGTTTTTGCTGTTCTTTAATTAAATTTATTTGGGCGAAAATGGTTGATTCAATGTAATCAATTAATCCTTCAAACATACGCGCTTTGCTTGGAAAATGGCGATATAATGCGGCTTCCGAAACGCCGACTTCAGCTGCTAATTTTGCAGTTGTAATACGCTGGCCAGGTTGACCTTCAAGCATTTTAGCCAATGCGTGTAAAATATCTTCCTTGCGATTTACTTTCTTTTTAGTTGTTTTTGCCACCATAATTTACAACTTCCCTTGCTGTTTTGAACTGAAATTAATGTTTTCCTGAGTGACCAAATCCACCCTCACCTCGTTCAGACCCCTTAAATTCATCAACAATTTCAAATGTTGCCTGTACGACGGGTAAAAAAACCAACTGCGCCAATCGCTCACCCGGTTCAAGGCAAAAACTATCTGTACTTCGATTCCAACAAGAAACCATTAGCGGACCTTGATAATCCGAGTCAATTAAACCCACTAAATTTCCCAAAACAATACCATGCTTATGGCCAAGTCCTGAGCGCGGTAAAATAGTTGCTGCCAGTTTAGGGTCGCTAATATGGATTGCAATACCAGTAGGAATTAGCTGCGTTTCTCCAGGCTTAATAATTAAGGCTTTATCAATACAAGCACGCAGATCCATCCCGGCAGATCCCGCTGTTGCATGCTCAGGAAGCGGAAACTCGTTACCAATGCGGGGGTCGAGAATTTTAAGCTCTATCTGTTTCATTATTTCAATCCTTTATTTTTCAAAGCGTATTGTTGGCTTATTATTTTAAGTAGCTGCCCGGCAACCACTTTTTTATCGGCAAGCGTTATATCAAATCGCTCTTCGCAGGAAAATACGCTTAACGCATTTTTTTCACTGTTAAAACCCTGGCCATTTTTTCCAACATCATTCGCTGCAATTAAATCTACATTTTTACGTTTTAATTTGTCTTTTGCATAAACTTCAAGATCCTGTGTTTCTGCAGCAAAAGCAACGCAAAAAGGACGATTTTGATGATTTGAGACATCTTTAATAATATCCGGATTTTTTACTAACTTAATAGTTAAATCATCAATACCCGGCTGTTTTTTCATTTTTTGCTCAGCAACCGTCTCAGCTCTATAATCGGCAACAGCCGCACAAGCGATGAAAATATCGCAGTTATTAAGGCAGGATAAACTGGCCTGGTGCATATCTAATGCACTTGTCACATTTAATCGAGTCACCCCGCTCGGCGTGCTCAACTGCACCGGGCCACTAATTAAAGTCACATTAGCCCCTATTTTTTGTGCCGCCTGCGCCAATGCAAAACCCATTTTACCGGAACTATGGTTACTGATATAACGAACAGGATCTAAGGCTTCCTGGGTAGGTCCAGCCGTAATAGTGATATTGACACCCGTGAGGTAGCGGTTTTTGTCATTAAAATAATCCATTACGTGATCCACAATGTCAGCCGGATTAAGCATTCTGCCGGGCCCTATATCGCCACAGGCTTGCGCGCCCTGTCCTGGCCCCCAAATAAGTACCCCGCGCTGCTTTAATACGCTGATATTGTCTTGTGTTGCCTGTGCCAGATACATTTGCTGATTCATTGCCGGCGAAACGGCAATAGGAGAGGATGTCGCTAAACATAACGTGGTTAATAAGTCATCCGCGATGCCCGCACGTAAGCGCGCGATTAAATTTGCAGTGGCAGGCGCAAGCAAAACAAGATCCGCCCATCTGGCCAACTCGATATGCCCCATCCCGGATTCTGCATTAGGGTCTAACAAATCGTCGGCAACAGCATGTCCGGAGACAGCCTGCATAGTGAGAGGCGTGATAAACGCCTTCGCCGAAGCCGTCATCACAATTCGGACATCTGCGCCCTGATCTTTTAAACGGCGCGTTAATTCTGCACATTTATACGCAGCAATGCCACCGGCAATACCAAGTAATATTTTTTTCCCGCTCAAAATAGGATTATCAGACATTTACGAGACTCAATATAACAAATAAGAAGGCTATAGAATAGCAAAGTAATTAAGCAAAATGTGAATAAATCGACTAGATTTAATCGCAATTTAATGGCTGCGCTATACTTATCAAAAATTGCCTTAATAGCAATTTATTTACTGCCTTTCCCGCATTCACTGCTGCCAAGCTATAGCCACAATAGTTAATTATCGGAATATTAGCTCATGACAAAATTAAAAGATTGGCCTAATCAGGAAAGGCCGCGAGAAAAATTACTGCAAAAAGGCACAGCAGCACTTTCCGATGCGGAACTACTCGCCATATTTTTACGTACTGGCTGCCGCGGTGTTGATGTTGTCACACTCGCGAAACAGCTGCTCAGTGAATTCGGCTCTTTACATGCTTTATTTGCGGCATCAGAATCGGATTTTTGTGAAAAAAAAGGGTTAGGACAGGCAAAATATGTGCAATTGCAGGCAGTCCTTGAAATGTCCAGCCGCTATTTACAAGAACCCTTAAGTAAAGGTAATGCTTTAACCAGCGCCACACAAACCAAAGCCTTTTTAATCGCTAAGATGCACAATTTACCCTATGAGGTATTTGCGGCCATATTATTAGACACACAACATCGTATTATTCGCTTCCATGAGTTTTTCTTTGGGTCAATCGACTGCGCAACAGTCCATCCCAGAATTATCGCGCAAAAAGTATTATCTGAAAATGCAGCGGCAATTATTCTGGTCCATAATCATCCTTCCGGCGATCCCTCAGCAAGCGAAGCGGACAAAATAATCACTCGAAAAATCGTTTCTGCACTGCAATTAATAGACGTCCGAGTTTTAGATCATTTGGTCGTTGGGCACAGAAAATGTACCTCATTTGCAGAAAATGGGTGGATTTAAGGTATAAACTCAGAGTTTTGTTGATCTTTCATACTCAATCATGTATAAAATGCGCCCTCGACGCCTTTGGCGACGGCTAAAAAAGGTGTTCGACTATTTTGCTCGAGTAAAACTATTATTTGGAGAATCACGACATGTCTAGAGTATGTCAAGTTACAGGCAAGCGTCCAGCTGTTGGTAACAATGTATCACACGCAAAGAACCGGACAAGACGTCGTTTTTTACCTAACCTACAAACACACCGTTTTTGGGTAGAAAGTGAAAACCGTTTTGTGAAACTACGCCTAACTACTAAAGGGATGCGTATCATCGATAAAAAAGGTATTGATTCAGTATTAACTGATATCCGTGCCAAGGGTGAAAAAGTTTAAGGAGCTTTAAAATGCGTGATAAAATTCGTTTAAATTCAAGTGCTGGTACTGGCCATTTTTATACTACTGATAAAAATAAAAAGACTATGCCTGAAAAATTTGAGATCAAAAAGTTTGATCCTGTTGTACGTAAGCATGTTATGTACAAAGAAGGCAAAATCAAGTGATCTTGATTTAGTCTGCAAAAACCCAGTTTATACTGGGTTTTTTTATATCTAAAAAAGACTTAATCCGGACTTTTCTGTCTAAAATAGACGATAAACCTATCATTCGTAAAATAACAAACCCCTCCCGTAAACTTGATATCTGTTTTTTAATACTACCTCCGCTCAGTCAAATTCAAAAATTCTCTATCCGTAAATCATTCCGATAGTCATTAATTTTAAGCACTCATTCACTTATATTTTGTAACATAAAAACAGAGATTTTTTTATTCATGTGCATTTTCAGTCATCTGGAAAATTGCATTTCCGCTCCCTTCGGTTTAGTGACAAATATAACGCTTCCCGCTTCCTCTCAATGCCTTCTATTTATATTCCGAAAGATAAACCAAGCATAGATTTTATTCGAAGAGTCAGTACACTGAGAATATCAGTTCAAAGAGAGAATTTTATGCCCGAATTACCGGAAGTAGAAACCAGCAGAAAAGGGATCAGCCCGCACCTTATTAATAAATCTGTCCAGGATGTTGTGCTGCGGCATACACAATTACGCTGGAAAATACCGCAGGATTTATTATCAGAAATTAACCATAAAATTTTACTTTCTATCGATCGCCGCGCTAAATACCTGCTTTTCAACTTTAGCAGCGGTACCTTGTTAATTCATCTGGGCATGTCGGGCAGTTTACAAATTTGCCCATTGAATAGCCCGCCAAAAAAACATGACCATGCCGATTTTGTTTTCACCGATTGTTTATTACGTTATACGGATCCGCGCCGTTTCGGGGCCATTTTATGGTTAGGTTTAACACCGGAAAACTGTTCGCTGCTAAATAAACTAGGCCCTGAGCCCCTCGATGATGATTTTAGTGCGAAGTATTTATACGATCGGTCTGCAAAACGTAAACTGCCGGTAAAACAATTTATTATGGATCAAAAAGTCGTAACCGGTGTCGGTAATATCTATGCGACTGAAGCCTTATTTAACAGTGGGATTTCACCATTAAGGGCGGCCGGCAATATCTCTGAAAAACGCTATCAAGTATTGGTTGCTGCAATTAAAGAAATTTTACAACAAGCGATAAAGCAAGGCGGCACCACCCTGAAAGATTTTGTCGGCAGTGACGGTAAACCCGGCTATTTCCAACAGACGCTACAGGTTTACGGTAAAACGGGTCAGCAATGCCCGCACTGCGAAACGCCTTTAAAAGCCGTTAAATTAGCCGCAAGAGCCAGTGTGTACTGCCCAAATTGCCAGAGCTAGCTTCCTTGATGATTGTTTTTATCCAATATACCTGCATAAACACGCCGTATTAGCCTGCAGTAAGCTTTCGCTTGTGGATGCTTACCCTTAACTCTGATTGCTAGTCTTTTACCCTTCACGGCTTGTAGGCGATGATCAAGCTAAACGCAGTTCGAGGAAGTTATGCTCTCTCAACAGCAAGAATATATCCGTGTTGATTTGCAGTAAGCTTTCGCTTGTGGGCTAATGGTTGAATTTTTGTTGTTGGTATTCCGCCCCTGACGGCGTGTTAGATGATGAGAAACCGAAACGCAGTTTCGCAGTTCGAGGGAATCATGCTCTTTGCACAGCCAAAAAAAACAGGTCACGCAGAGCTTAGCCCGCTCGTGACAATGTGCTGTCGCATAACTCGCCCAAAAGAAAGGCTGCCCGAGCCATTTTTTTAATCTTACTCAATCAATTCTTTTTTAACGCACCTGCTCGAATGCACATCCATGTGCATCGCTCGCTTAGAGAAACCATCCAAGGTTTCTCTTGCTAAAAGAATTGATTGAGCAAGAAAAATGGACGGGAAATACGTCGCCGCATTGGATTGGTATTCTAATAAGTTGAATTACATAACAAATAAAAGTTCATAGGAATGTAAAAATAGATACCCAGCCTTTGTGATCTAAACGCAAAGCAGACTCTTTTAGTTATTTGAGCTTAGAAAAACCACAAATGGAAAAATCCTTTTTATGCTCAAAAAATATTCGTAAAAAATTTTTTTTCGATTTGCCATTTCAAGCTTGATATTGGTTGATTGATCATTACTTTTAAACGTTTTACGTTGATTTAATACTGAAACTGCTATTTTCATAAGAAAAATCCACGACTTAACATAATAGGTATTTTACGCACACACACTAAGGCTACAAATTTGTAGGTCTCTAATCACTTTGAAGCATATATGGTTGTCCTGTTAGAGGGCCAAGCTCACTATGCCTATTAAACTTAAAAAGAAGTAACTAATGGTTTCGTCTTACATCTGTTAATGTATTGAAATTTATATGTATAACCAACCAAAGCTTAGATAATATGGAATAGTTTAAATATGACTGATGAAATTAAACAACTCAAAATATATATCGAGTCATCTGTCATTGAGGAGAGAAACCATATATTTAAGTACACCTCCTCTTTGACACATCCTCAATCTTCTCAAGCGAAGGCAGTTTTCCTTGAATACGATAGAGCTACTAGTAATGACAGATATGATAATTACCATTCGAACCAATATGGTAATCTCCAAGCAAAAGTGAAAGACATACCTAGTTTCTATGAATTTTTAACTAGGAAGATCAGATGTCACTTCAACCAAAACAGGAAAGAATATGCGAGAGATAGAATCTTAAGCCCTTTCAACGTCTACGATGAAGAGGGGGGAATTGAAGATAGATTAATCGCAGACTATGAGTTTAGTGGTGATATTGACCATGGTATTTTTAGCTCATGGTTGTTATTTGACCACTTATTTGAAATTGGAGAGCAGATCGCAAGAAGAATCGAAACCAAAAACTTTATCGGCATCCAAAGTCATTTGAATATTATTGACGATAACGTTGGCTTTCTTATGGATCGGAAAAATTCATACTTTCAGCTAAAAATGGACGAAGACGAACTATATATTTGGCTTTTGGTTGAGATTGAATCTTTCAAGCATCAGATTGAAGAAAAAGGGCTTTGGAAGAGCTTGAAAAACGAACCAGAGAAGCACTTTCAGAATGTATTTGCTGCTGTTCTTGGTCGAGTCAGTGAATTATTTGGCGTTGATATGTCACCTGAGCCAAGCAGTGGTAGGGGAAATGTTGATTTTAAGTTTTCTCAAGGAAATAATTCAAAAGTCTGCGTCGAGCTTAAGCTATCTTCGAGTCTAAGCGCACTTGAAGGCTACACAAGGCAGCTTTCGCAGTACCTAATCAGTGAAAAAATAAACAAAGGTATATACGTCGTCATTGACTCGGGTCATTCGACAAACTCATACCGTAAGTTGCTTTCTTTCATTGAAGACGGTAAGAAAAAAGGTAAAAGTTATTTTAATATTATACTGATGGATGCGAATCCAAAAAAGAGTGCTAGTAAACTAAGATAGCTTTCAAGTGGAAAGGGCAAGTATTGCTTTTTACTGTAATACTTTGTTTATTTTGTGATTCATTTACGCCTCAAAGCAAGTTAGACGTATCTCTACATTTACCATAACACCCGTTATATGAATAATGCCAAACCACAGTGCTTAGGCAATTTTCGACCATTTTTCTTGATCAATTAATTCCTTTAGCAAGTGGAAAAATGAGCGAATTGAACGCCAGTTCAGGCGTATGAGCAGGACAGGCCCAGCCGTCCCTGTATACGGCATTCTTTTGGGCGAGTTATGCGACAGCATATTATCACGTGCGGGCTAAGCTCCGCGTGACCTGTTTTCTTTTGCTGTTGAAAGAGCATGATTCTCTCGCACTGCGAAACTGCGTTTCGGTTTCTCATCATCTAACCCGCCGTCAGGGCGGAAAACCAACAATGAAAGTTTAACCATTCGCTATAAGCGAACGCTTACAAACAACCAAGATGTTACAAATAGTGTCATGCCGAAGGCTGAGTTAACTATTCTCGGAGCGTTTTATCAATAACGCTTGTTTCACGCAAGGTGGTGCAAACGGGTCAATATCTCCATCATGCTTAAAGACCTCTTTAACCACTGTTGATGAAATAAAACCGGTGGCGGCATTGGCGGGTAACAGAATGGTTTCTAATTCTGTATTTAAGGCTTTATTCACTTGCGCCAATTGCAATTCATAATCCGCGTCCGTCGTACCGCGTATCCCGCGAATCAGGGCTTGGGCATTATGCTCTTTAGCAAAATCTGCTAATAAACCCGAGAAAGGGATCACTTCAATACTGCTTAAATGAGACGTTGCTTTGGATAATAAATCACAACGCTCATTTAAATTGAACAAAGTTCTTTTACTGGTGTTGATTGCCACGGCAATAACCACTCTTTCCGCGAGTTTACTGGCTCTGCTGATCAGATCAATATGACCTAATGTGACCGGATCAAATGAACCGGGAAAAACAACTGTTTTCATATTGATTCAACCATTATTATATTTACTTAATTACATTTACTTAACCACAGCATCATTAACATCATTATTATATTTACTTAATTACATTTACTTAACCACAGCATCATTAACATCATTATTATATTTACTTAATTACATTTACTTAACCACAGCATCATTAATTTTATTTAAACCTTCACGGGCAGAACCTGCATTCCAATAAAAGCTGTACCAAGGATCGGGATTGTTGGCCGAGCGCAAACTTTCCTTTGGAAATTCGAGCTTAATATAATTATCCTCAAGTGCATACAGCGAAGCTCCGACTTCAGTATCACTTGCCAGCCAAATAGCAATTAATGCTATAGCCGGATAAACAAAAAAGAATTTAAACATTATTCACTCCATTGAAAATATTCGCGATTATTTACTTTAAAAAACAAAAGAAACAACCCAATACAGATTATATTTCATATAAAAAACATAACAATCTACCGCGCAGCAATGATTGGGGTATTTCTAAATAGATTCCGCAGAACAATGCCTTTTATTCAGCTAAAATCGACCGTTTCTTTTGATTGTTTAAAAATAGCCGCCGATAAAAAGGTTAAAAACTCATCACCGCTGCGATCATCTATCCATTTGCCATCATTGTAGTCATAATGATGTCCATTTTCTAATGTCGCCAACCAAACTTGATGCAGGGGTTGCTGACGGTTAATAATTAACTTGCTATGGTTTTCAAATTCAAGTGTTAATAGACTACCATTTTGGTCATAATCCACATCGGCACCGGATTCTTCAATTTTCTCTTCTATCTTTTGGTAGAGCTGATCTGCTAATTGTATAAATTCACTATCATTCACATTACTTCCCCTTTGCTTTTTAACAATGAAATGCGATTATATACGCAAACTGCATAAAGATGCAGAAATCAGACTATTTAAGCCATTTGCGTGCAAAAATATCATTATCAAGGTGGCGCAACAATCACTCGCTGGGAAAAAGCATGAAAAACATTAATTTATTTATGACAGTCTTGTTTTTTGCAGGGGTATTAGCGGGTTGTGGTAAAACCGGGCCGCTGTATAGAACCCCCGAACCGGCACCTGTTGTTAAACAACAAAATGTACAATCATCACCAGAAATAGCTGACAGCGACACTACAAAAATCAATGCAAACGAATAAAAGAAATTTGCTTTTTTAATACATTGATTTTACATATTTAAGTAAATAAAAAGGATTTACAATTGGATCACTTTAATTATCAAAATGATGGCCGTCTTTTTGTTGAAGGATTACCTGTAGAGCAAGTTATAAAAAAAACAGGGACACCTGCCTATATCTACTCTCGTGCAACCATCGAGCGTCATTGGCAAGCTTTTGATAGCGCGGCAGGAAAGCATCCCCATCTGATCTGTTACGCTGTTAAAGCAAACTCTAATTTAGCGGTATTAAACCTGATGGCGAGAATGGGATCTGGATTTGATATCGTTTCTGTCGGTGAATTAATGCGGGTGATTCAAGCCGGTGGCGATCCGAAAAAAATCGTCTTCTCAGGCGTAGGTAAAACGGAAATCGAAATATCAGCGGCACTACAAGCAAATATTATGTGTTTTAATGTTGAATCTGTTTCGGAACTGTACCGCATTAATAGTGTTGCAAAGACTCTAAATGTCAAAGCCCCCATCTCAATCCGCATTAATCCTAATATTGATGCAGGTACTCATCCTTATATCTCTACCGGTTTAAAAGAGAATAAATTTGGTATCGAAATTGAACAAGCGCTAGACGTTTATCAAATAGCGAAAAATCTTGAGTTTTTAGAAGTAAAAGGCGTGGATTGCCATATCGGTTCGCAGTTGACTGAAATAGAGCCTTTTATTGAAGCGTTAGACAAATTGTTAGTTTTAATCGATTTGTTAGCACAGCAAGGCATTACTATCTCTCACCTGGATTTAGGCGGCGGTTTAGGTGTTCCTTATGATAATGAAACGCCACCAGAGCCTGCTGAATATATGACCGCAATCATTAATAGAATGGCCGGTCGTAGTCTCAAACTTATTTTTGAACCAGGCCGGGCAATTATGGCCAATGCGGGTGTACTGGTTACTAAAGTTGAATTTTTAAAACTGAATGACTACAAAAATTTTGCCATTGTTGATGCGGCGATGAACGATTTAATCCGTCCGGCGTTATACAGTGCATGGCAAAATATTATTCCGCTAAACAGTGACTATAAAGATGGTAAAGATCGCCCCGTGCGCAGCTACGACATTGTCGGTCCGATTTGTGAAACGGGTGATTTTTTAGGGAAAGATCGTCTGCTTGGCTTAGCTGAAGGTGATTATCTCGTAATCCGTAGTACAGGCGCCTATGGCTCAACCATGAGTTCTAACTACAACTCACGTTGCCGGGCGGCAGAAATATTAGTCGATGACCAAAAAGCCTTTGTTGTGCGTGAACGCGAAGAGCTTAAAGATTTATGGCGCGGAGAGCACGTTTTACCAATATAATAGATTCCATAAATAAAACCGGCTTTGGCTTAATTTTAACAACGAGAAATAATGAATATTCAATTTTCAAAAATGCACGGTTTGGGTAATGACTTTATGGTCATTGATAACGTCACGCAAAATGTATTCCTTTCAAAAGATACGATCAGCCGTTTGGCGGATCGTAATTTTGGGATTGGTTTTGACCAATTATTAATGATTGAACCCCCCTATGATCCTGAGCTTGATTTTCATTATCGTATTTTTAACGCAGATGGCAGTGAAGTCGAGCAGTGCGGTAATGGTGCGCGTTGTTTTGCCCGTTTTGTTAAAATGAAAGGTTTGACACAAAAGCGGGTGATTAACGTCAGTACCGCTAAGGGCAAAATTCAGCTTAAAATTGAACATGACGGTAATATTACCGTGGATATGGGTAAACCTATTCTGGAGCCTGCAAAAGTACCTTTTGAAGCTCAGAAAGAAGAAAAAACTTATATCTTACGTGTAGAAGACCATACTGTTCTATGCGGAGTGGTTTCCGTGGGTAATCCACATTGTGTGGTGTTGGTTGATGATATTGATAGCGCGCCAGTTGAAACCTTAGGTCCGTTATTAGAAAATCATGAACGTTTTCCTAACAAGGTAAATGTCGGTTTCTTAGAAATAAAAAGCCGTGATCATGCCCGCTTAAGAGTTTGGGAGCGAGGTGTAGGTGAAACATTAGCCTGTGGCACCGGTGCTTGTGCGGCAGCAGTTGTGGGTCAATTACAGGATAAATTAAATACCCACTGTACGATTGAATTAACCGGCGGTGAACTGCGCTTATTTTGGCAACCTGGTCAAAGTGTAAAAATGACCGGCACGGCTGACTTTGTCTTTGATGGACAAATTCAAATTTAACATCCCTTTTATCCGCTTATGCCTGACCCCTTCGAACAGGGTACGGGCACCTATTAAGTGTCATTTTCCTCTTTACTGCTGAATTTTGTTTTTCTCTGAAAAATATAAATCAGCAAAACTATGCAACATATTGACAATCAGTGGTATATATCTATAACAGAATTATTTTTCACACTAACTTAATCAAATTTACATGGTCACTTTTTATGTCCCATGTTCTGAGCTTAGAGTGTAGAAAATGGAATATAACCTTTTGCATCAGAAGAAACACTGTTTCTCACTGAACACAGAACACGTCAAAGCAAAGAGAGGAAATAAAATGAATAAATTTACAAAGCTTTTATTTACAGTTTTTTGTGTATTTTTATTTGGCTGCAACTCGGAAGACTCTATAAAATCTATTTTTAAAGAAGATAGCCTAAAATTCCAAACTGAAATAAAAAAGACAGATAAAACGAAAGACTCTTTTAGTCCGGAACAGAAATTGGGTGGCGGAAAGTATAAAATAGCTGTCATACAGAGTGATGACTATCCTGAATATTATGAAGTACTTACCGCAATACTCCAAGGGATGCAGCTTACCGGCTGGATAAAAGAAAATAATGTCGTTGTCAAAGATCACTACACTTCCAACAGAGAGCTTATTAACGGGATAAATGGGAAAGACTATAGTGACTATGTAGAATTCTCTCCGGACACGTTTTTTAGTTTTCGAGCAGATGAAAATAATGCAGCAGATCCGCAGTTTAAAAAAGTAATGCAAAGAGCAATAGACGGAGAATTTGATGCAGTAATTTTACTGGGGACACTTGCAAGTCATAAGGTGCTTGAGAATAAGGAATACAGAACAGTAACTTTAATGGATGCAGTGTCTGATCCTATTGGTTCTGGGTTTGTTGAATCAATAGATAAATCAGGAAAAGATTTCTTAACCGCTAGAATTGATCCCAATCAGTACATCAGACAGGTAAGGCTATTTTATAAAGTGATCGGATTTAAAAGCTTGGGAATAATATATGAAAATAGTGAAAATGGCAGATGGTATGCGGCTGTGGATGATGTGGAGAAAGTAGCAGAAGAGAATGGGATAGATCTGGTAGTAGATAACGATGTGATGACTGAACCTACACAACAACAGTACCATCAAGCCTACGATATGTACCTGAGTGCAATGGACCGAGTATCTCCAAAAGTTGAAGCCATGTTTCTTGGGATATCTGGCGGACTGGAACCTGAAAACCTTCCAAATGTTGTAAATAAGCTGATTGATTACAAGTTGCCTTCGTTTACAATGGAAGGGGCTCAAGCTGTAAAAAAAGGTGTCATGATAGGGGTGTCGGGAAAAGAATCTGGCCTTTACAATGCAAAAAAACTTGCACGTATTTTAAAGGGGGAAACACCGAGTACTTTAGATCAGAGGTATGAAAAAATGCCGAAAATTTCCATAAACCTTAAAACGACAGAAAAACTAGGGTATGACCTGCCTATTGATATTATAAGAAGTGCAGATGAAATATACCAGTGATCTTTTAAAATACTTAATTTTTTACTTAATGAAGATCATCAGACCTGCGATGAAGACTTTCCCTGCACCTGAGCAAACAAGATTTGCTCATTGAGTACCTGACAGACATAGTTATTTCTTCCCACAAGAATAAGATTGTTGCCTACGTAAAGGCTAAATAGAGCATTCAATTTACTGTATCAGGTATCCATAAACGGTTGCTGAACGACTCATATATATTTAGTTAACCCGGTTAAGCTCCACTTCATATAACCTTGTTGATTTGCTCTGAAAGCTTAAAACCCCGTACTCTATTCCTTTATCAATAATTGTTTTCATGTCCATATTTTTGTTTTGCCAGATTCGCATAAAAGTATCACCCGTTTCAAATCCCGGCATCGTATTGATCTCATTCAGGTAAACTTTGTCACCACATAAAAAATAATCTATTCTTGCAAAACCTGACAACTCAAATTTTTTAAAAATCAGATGGGAATATTTCTCTATGATTTCTTGTATATTTTCTTCCAGCAGAGCCGGTACAACCCCCTTCTCGCTGGTCCCGCCATATTTTGAATCAAAATCAAAATACAACTTACCCCCACGGCTAAATTCACCTATTGCACTTAATAATACTTGGTCATCCACCCCCATTACACCAATAGTAAGCTCTCTGGGAGATTCAACGCCTTGCTCTACTAGTACTTTACTGTCATATTTAAATGCGTCTCTGAGTGATTTTTTCAGCTCAACAGCATTTTCCGCTCTTGAAATACCAATTGAAGAACCTAGTCTCGCAGGCTTCACATAAAACGGGTAATTAATCGTATTCTGAATATCATTAATTATATTTTCGGTTGAATTTTCCCACTCATATTTTTTTACTGCAGTATAATCCATCACCGGTATATCATTTACCTGGCATATTACCTTAGTGGCTTCTTTGTCTATACAAAAAGCAGATGCACTTACACCACATCCAACATAAGGTACTCCCATGAATTCAAGCATTCCTTGAATGGTTCCATCTTCTCCGTTTAGTCCGTGAAACACAGGAAACACAATATCAATTTTTTTCTCGGTAATTGCGCCTAAAAAATCTGAAGAAGCACCTTTGGCTATCCACTTTTTCAGCTCAATTTCACCTTTTTTTCCTGCTGGAAATATTTTATCTCTCTGCTCATTTAATCGATTTTCCAAGCAAAGCGTTAGTTCTTCGTGATTTGCAAATGTGCCATCTTTTTTCACATAAAATGGTTCAACAAAATATTTTTCCATATCAATATTTGCAAGTATATGTATTGCGGAAATAGCAGACACATCATGCTCTGTAGATTTACCACCAAAAACAACCGCTACTTTCATTCTTCTATCTGACATAATAATTAAGCCTCTTGTTGAACGTTTTTACTTACAAATACATAAACGACTGATGATGCCATTGTGAACAAACCAATAAAAAAGATACTATCTGAAAAACCTATTTGCGTTACAGCAAAGCTACAGAGTAAAGGTGCAAAAACCATTATGAGCCTCTCATACGAATTATATATACTCATAAATTTCACTTCTCCAATCTCTTTTGCTTTCTTTGTTGAAGTAATAAATGACTCTTCTGCTGCATCAGCGATCATACTTCCAAGTGATATCCCAGCAATGACAAATATAAATGCAACAATATTATCCGAAAATTTGAGCGTCAAGAGTACTGCACCTATCAACATACTTCCAAAAGCAATAAACATTCTATCATTTTTCACTTTATTAACTAATTTGCTCACAAAGGGCATAAGCAGATAGACCAACCCAAATATTGTCAGAATTCTTCCAATATTTGCCTCGGATATTCCTTCCTTATTCATGGTAAGCGGCATGATAAACTGAAATATCCCTATAAACACAAGGTGAAAAGGAACCAGCCTGAAAAAAAAGTTTGCAAATACATTCCTATCATTAAATATATTTAGATGAAGTTTGGTTTTTTCCGTTTTAGGTTCAGTTTTAGGTTGTTCTCTTTGTTGAAAATGTATAAAGAAGATGGCAAATAACATCAGAATTACACTAATGATGCCAGATATTCCAAGTGCATAAAAAAATCCAAATCGGTATACAAGTATTCCGCCGATTGGAAGTGCACATATCGCTGCTGCACCATATCCGCTTGCCCAATAACCAAAACCTGTTGCAACATTGCCATTTTTTTTGAATATACGAAGAATTAATGAAGTGGCATTTATTGAGATTCCACCATATCCAAGCCCTGATATAAATCTGAAGAACGATAATAGCCCGATGTCATTCGAGAATGCCGCACCAAAAGCACCGATCACAAGCAATAAAGAGCAACCCACAAATATTTTCTTCTCTGAGACTTTTCCTGCGAAGAAACCAATAACAAGGACAAAAATGGCCGCTCCCAACATATAGGTAGTGATAGGAAGCCCTATAATCATATTTTCCGACATTCCCAAGAAACCGAGCGATTCTTTTTTGTACATATCAGCAGCCAGCAACGGAATAAAAGATATTGGCAGCATTTCACCAAAATAAAAAATAAATGCCAAAAGCTGTATTACAACATTTGTATCTTTTTTCGGACTGTTTTTTTCCTCCTTACTTTCATCTAAAGTCTGCTTTCTCTGTATTGAAACAAGCAGGAGAATCTTGTAACTTATGATAAGAGATATTACAAGAATGGTTGCAGCATCCAGTATTTGTTCTGTTATTTTTTTATTGATAAGCGAATCATTTAATCGCAGTATAATATTTCCACTATCCTGGCCTGCAAGATCAACCCTGAGTGTTTGGTAATACTTTGCCTGATTTTTATCGTAAAAAACTTCTCCCTGTTTACTCTGATACCTGCTTCTCTTACCTCCATTTGCATCAGCATAAAAAAGCTCGTTGCGATTTTCATCTGTAACGTAGACCTCCAAAGCCCCAGGCACTTCCTGAATTTCTTTCGCGAGGTACTTTTCAAACCCTTTCAGTCTTTCAATAGGCAGCCCCAAATTATTAAAATAAACAATCTCGTCTTCAATATTCTCTGCAAAATTTGACACATTCTGATTTAAAAGCTGCAGATAACGGTTTTCAAAATGTTGAATATTTATATATGAATAAGAAAACTGTGAAACAGTGATAATTGCCATTATGACTATAAATTTTTTCCGTTGGCTTTTCATATCAAGCAGTATTATAAGAGCCAGCAGTAGACACATTGAGATAATAAGAACGATAGCAACAAAATTAAAACTCTCTTTAACCACCACCATTACTTTATCGCTAATGACTTTTGTATTAAATTCTATATATAAAAAACCTTTTATCTCAGAATTTTCATAATAAATCGGCGAAGAAAGAAAGTAATTATTCTCTATTTTAAAAACACTTACTTTCTCCTTAGAGTTCAACTCTTTTTCCCCAGGAATAATTTCATCTAGTACATGTTTTTCGATATATTTTTTATCAAAACTGTACAAAACTTTTCCTGATTTCAGTGTTACAAAAACATTTGTGACATCTTCTTCTTTGCTTATAATTTCATTTATAAGATCATCAATTCCACTAAATTTATATAAAGGTTTACCATAACTAACGCCAGCTTCTAGTTTTGTATCTAAGTTTCTGTTTATCTGCTTGTATTTCGAAATTAAAGTGCTCTTATAAACATCCTCAAAGGACGACATATTAAGAAGAAAATTAAGAGTAAGCGAAAGCGCAATAATTGCTGAAGCAGCCCAAAATACTTTTAGCTTTTTTAATGTTATTTTCATTTTTCTTTCGCTCCCTTTTCATAGATCAAAATCATTAACAATTTACCTCTTGTAAGCGGCCTATACAGCTACAGCCACTTTCATGCCTTAATTCCACACTTTTTTCATGACTTTTTCGACTGTAAAATGCTTTACTGAGCACACTAAAGATGAGATTTTTCTGGGGTTTATAAGCGACAGCGACCCGTAAAAAAAGCTAATTAAGAACTTATATTGATCTAATACTTGGCACAACAAAAAGCTTTAAGGAATATTAATTAACGCAAACATTCTTCTTCAATTTATAACAA
Source organism: Psychromonas sp. MB-3u-54 (assembly GCF_002836415.1). Classification (GTDB taxonomy): domain Bacteria; phylum Pseudomonadota; class Gammaproteobacteria; order Enterobacterales; family Psychromonadaceae; genus Psychromonas. The sequence continues at coordinate 27,332 of NZ_PJBP01000175.1, forward strand.
AAGTCACTTTTGCAGCAGGAGTTATGACTAACAAATTACGAATTAAGTTATTTTGTATTTCATTATCACCATCAGCCTGAATCAAAAAGCTGCTCTGCTTCTCCTTTGCAAAATAGCAACCTATCTGATAAATGAAAGACTCACAATTGGAATCAAGTGTCTGCAGTTTATCTATTTCCAGTTGCAGTACCGTTACTTTATTACGCTTAAGAAATTTTAAAAAATCGTGCGCCTTCTTAATAGAGCTCAACTGGAATAAGCTCACATCAGGTTGAAAAATCAACTTCAGCTCACCTTCAATAAACAGATAACCATCATTCACTGATAAAGCATGCATCATTAGCTTCCTTTACGATTAATAAGGATAAAGCTAATATCCTGGTTAAAATCATCAAACCAAGGTTGAGCCTTAAATTTATCTAATAATTCAGCACTATTAGGATCATAAAGCCCACTTAGCCTGACTATATCTTCCGCTTGTAATTCATTTATATTTAAGTTATTTAGCTTGGCTAATGCATGTTTAAAACCATGACTAAATAATAATATCCCTTCATTCTTAACTAAGGTCATCTGAATATTATCTATGGCGATATTAGGCTCAACACCAAGAGGTAGCGGATTGGCCAGATCAATAAAATGAGATCTATTTGGAGCATATTTTATTGGTTTTTCCCCACTCCCGGATAAGCTGATTTTATCTTTATGGATTTGTAGCGATAAAACCTTGCATAACAGCTTTAAATTAATAGATTTATCTTGCTCAAATAAATATTGATTAATGGTATTAAAACGCTGCTTAATATCTCCACCGGTCGCTTTTAATAACCCTTGAACCTGCATCGCTATCATAGCGGTTTCAAGACCATAACCGGAAACAAGCCCTAAGGCGATATCAACACTGTCTCCATCAAGCCTGACTTGCCAAAAATCACCGCATACAGCCTGAGAAGGCAAATAATTAAAAGTGATTTCATAGCCATTCACTTTTAGTTTTTGATTTAAATAAGGAAGAGTACGCTCTCTTAATGCAATAAGATTTTTTACCTCTGCGCCAAGGTGGGCATTTTCTTGATTAAGAATACTATTTAGGGCAAGTACCTCTTCCTGAGCTTTACTTAATCGTGCTGTTTTTGCCTTAACGATACCATCCAAATCCTGAGTAAATCTCCCTAACTCATCACTCACCTTATTAAAGGTATTCGCCAACAGGCCAAATTCATCATTACTTTTGATATCAACTCGGTGTTCAAAATCATGCTTAGAAAGTTGCTCTGCACCTATCCGTAGTTTTGATAGTGGAATTGAAATCCAAGCGGTTATAAAAAAGGTTAAAACCAAAGCAATAGCAATTGCGACAACAAACACAATAATGCTAATGAATTTCTGTTCAGCAATACGCTCCCTAAAACTACCAACAAGATAATCTACCCCTAATGCAGCAATAACTTCACCCTGTTCATTTTTTAGCGGAATGACCGCCGACATAACAGTATCCCCAGACTCAGCACCTACGTACCAATCATCAGAAATACCAAGCTTACCTTTAATTGCCGTTAAGGATGCATCATCGGGAGTATATAAGGTGCTAATCGGAGTAGCTGCATAATTATCATCTGCCAAATAAAAAGACAAGGCGAGAAACATCATTGATTTTTCAACCGGTATACCTGGGATTTTCACCAAAAGATAAGTCCAGGCTATTTTTGAAGCGCCTGCTTCATGAATATTTTTTTGAGGCAAGATAGATAACTTATTAACTTGATCTTTGCTTCCTTCCTTAATACGTCGCAACAATTGCACTATATAATGAAAGTCAAGCTCATGTTCCAGCGACTCATAAACATCAGAATCTAAAAGTTCGCCTTTTCCTTCTTTATTAATATAACGATCAACTCGATCCTCATAATCAGCCGGTAAAAGGGTATAAACCTGATCACGAAACTTCTCAATTAAGTCACGATCTTCCTCTTTTAAAATAAAAGCTCCTGTGCGTGTAACATCAAGAATCTTATCCTGAAGATCTTTCTTCATCATGGTATTGCTATAATGATAAAAAAACACCAGCATGCTGCCGACCAATGCCATCATTGCAAACAGCATCAATATGCCAAATTTTTTCCCAAAAGAGGTTTTCATTTATTAAGTCCTTCCGTACTGTTATTAAGGATTATTGCTGACATTACGGACTACGCCATAATCAGAAGTTTGACCTGGCTAGGCGCTAAACTCATGCCAAAGGCACCCGGGCTAATACCATTTTGCCCAGTAGGTTTAAGCATGGTGGTGGCTGGCATTCCCCCTATAAAGGTTTTAAAGCTGCCGATTAAATTTTTACTGGGTCCCATTACCATGCCCGATAATGGATTCATCATTAAACCGCTATTATCCCCGTTTGACATAGGGGTAATAGTCATCAAATTATGATTAGGCATGCAAACGGTCAAGACTTTAAACTGAGTAGGAATTGCCATCATAGGTATTGAAATATTCGGGTATGGAATAGGAACCGGAATAGGGCCTGCAGGCGATGGAATAGGGGTTAAACACACATCGGGCATGGCAAAATCCATTCCGCCCATTTGAGTTTTTGCAAACATAAACTGCCCTACCCCATATGGATGCGTTCAGCATCCACTTTTATATCACTTTTTGCGGTGATCACCTGATTTTGCGCGCGAGAATTCAACGTGCCTTTAATATTGTGCACCCAGTTGCCAATATTGAGGGTTTCAATCGTTTCAACCCAGCGTATAACCTGATCCGCTTTTTGATAAACCCGTTCAAACATACCATGCAGTTCTTTTACATGCGCCTGCACCTGCTCACTTTTAACGGTCATCTTTTGACTGTGTGCCGATAACTGCTCTGTGGTTAAGCTGTGTTTTTTTGACAATGCATTTATTTCTGGTGCAATTTGAGAAACTGATTGTAACGATGTTAATTGCAGTGCTTTAGCGCTGCTTAACGAGAGGCCGGCATCACTTTCCAAGCAGACATCGCCTTTAAATTTAAGCTTACTTTTCGGTGATGACTTTTCTAATATAGCAAGAATATAGAGCTCACCATCGGTCATACTCAGCAACACTTTGTCATCGATCTCCGGTTGCAGCAAACAGCTTGCAGCATGTTTAGCCGGAAAAACACCACTCACCGATTGCACAATAAACACATCTTTTACTTCTTTTTTCACATAACCAGAAAACAGAGAAGCGGTTGTTGGTGAATGCATTGAAATAACATTATTAAGCATAATCATTTCCTTAGGTTATTTTTTATAAACTATTTACAGACTGACTACTTACTAAAATTTTCAGCCGCCTGTTTCTTTTTGTCTGTGGCTAATGCGATACTTTTATTGCTGCCAAACCAATTAGTCTTTTCTTCAATAATGCAATGCAAGTTAGTTCGATATAAGCTGGCATGACTGATTAACGCGCCGCTCAAATTTGCATTAGAAAAATCGGCATAGGTTAAATCGCAGCCATCAAAGCTACTTTGTGAAAGATCGGCATCGGTAAATTGTGCCTGCGCTAATTTTGCCTTTGCAAAATTACTTTGTCTTACTTTTGCATCATTAAACAGTGCTTGTTGCAGCTGGCAATCTCTAAAATCACTATTATTAATTTGTGCTTTGATAAACATGGCATTATTGGCAATCGCGCCGTTAAAATTGGTTCTATTGAGCTTGGCTTCCATAAAGCCGCACTGGGTTAAATTACAGTGCGAAAAATTAGCATTCTGCAGGCTGCTTTCTCTAAATTGACAAATTTTAATCACCACCTTAGTGAAATCAAAGTTATCAAAGTTAGCATTTTGAAAAAAGACCAGCTCTAACTCAGCATGGTCAAAATTAGCCTGATCAAATTCACAGTCAATATAGTTACTGCGATAATGCACTGAGTTTACCCAATGGGAGCTGTTTAGCTGACAGGTGATAAAGTTGGCTTCAAAGAGATGGCATCCTTGAAAACCACTCCCCTTCAAATTACTTTCAACCACATTCAACTGTTTACATAACCAGCCATCAAATACAGCAAGACTGAAATCACTTTCAATAATATTAACGCCTTCACCCGTGACCGAATTAAAAAGTGCTTTATTAGCCGTACACTTAACAAAATTACAACCAGCAAGCTGACTGCGACTAAAATCCACATTATTTAAGTTACATTCAACAAAATTAGCTTGTTGTAAATTAGCGTCGCTAAAATCACAGTCTGTAAAATTAACTTGGCTAAAAGCGCCGCCGGAAAGATCAATACCACGGTAATCCTGATTCGAAAAATCAACCTCACTTATCGCGGGCGGTTCTTCACTTAAACCTTTAATTCTATTTTGTAAGGCTTGTTTAGAAAGCTTTGTCTGCTCAGCCATATCCGTTAGGGTCTCCAATCTTTTAATAGGGTGTTTTCTAATATAGCGCCATAAAATGAAGTGCTGCCCAGGGTGGCATTTAAAAAACTGGCACCATAAAGATTCGCGCCTGAAAAATCACATCCACGAATATCCGCCTGCATTAAATTAGCCTCCATAAAATCCGATTTTTTTAACTGGCTGCCAGCTAAGTTACTGTCGATAAACTGTGCCTGCTTGGCAATAGTGCGCTTGAATTGGCTGTTTTTAATACTCGATTCACCAAAATCGCTTTTGCTGATATCCGCATCGGAAAAATCACAGTTGTTTAGCTGGCAATCCCGTAAATTGGTTTCATTAATGGTGGCAAAATTAAAACGGGCATCATTTAATAAACAACCGCCAACAAAACGGGTGTTTTTCATTATTGCCCGTTCAAAACAGCTGTTATTAAGCTCTGCGGTTACAAAGTTGGTGCCATTTAAGGTCGAGCCTGTAAAGCTCCCGTCGGTCAAAATCGGTTTAATAAAATTACATTCGCTTAAATCACAATCAATAAACTCACAGCCGGTTAAATCCAGTTCAATAAAATTTAGTTTCGGAAAGGTGCAATTTATAAATTTACAACGGCGCAGCTTGGTTTCCAGCAGCATATCCATGCGCTCACCAAATTCACAATCGGTAAATTCACAATCAGTCAAACTCGAATGTGCCACAGTGATCTCAATCAGCTTCATATTTTTAAACCGGCAAGCACTGAGCTCTGCTGCGCCTAAATTTGCCCCTTCAATCGCACAGTTATCAAAGCTCACATTCGATAATTTGGCATGAGCAAAATTAATGGCCGTTAAATCAGCCTGCTCAAAGACAATATTATTTAATTCAGCGTATTCAAAAAAACCATGGTTTAAATCTATCTGTTTGAATTTCTGCTGCGTTAGCTTACAAAAGGCGAAATCTTTCGCCGTGATCACTTGTTTTGTGTTATAGCCGGCTAACAGCGCCGCCACCAGCTCAGGCTCTTGACCTTTATGGGGAGAGCTGGACTCTGCTATAAAATGCGCCCCTTTTAAATAACTGTCATTAATAAAGTCATTAGCCTCCTGCATTTGCGCCGACAGCTCTTTGTTATCTAACAGCTGTTCCAGCTCATTCATTTGTTGCTGCTGCTCCTCGCTTAACTGAATGTTATGCTCCGCCATCATTTTTTTCTGTTCGGTCAACTGCTCTGCGGCTTGTGCAAGCTGAGCACTTAGCTGAGTATCTTGCTCAATAGTATCGGGACGGGCTAAGACAGGAATAGTATCAATACCTGCCAACATCTCTTCAAGCTGTTTTATTGACGGATCGAGCTGCTCTGCCATTTCAGGCTGCTGGATGGCTTGCTGCTTTAATTCGTCAAGCTGCTGCTCGACCTGTAATAACGCTTCTTTTTTTTGTTTTTCAGCCATCGCCTCCATATGTGCCTGCACTTCATCCATGGCTTTGAGGTTTAGCTTAGTCAGGTCGAGATCATCGAGTTTAGGCGCCTCTTTCATCGCGCTTATCCCCGGTAATATTTTATCCGTTAAGGCCTGCAGTTTTTTGGCATCTTCGGGCAGTTCAATATCCTGAGTCGGATTTTTTATTTTATCGACTAACTCATCGGCTTGCTTGTCCATGCCATTGGCTCTTAATTCCGCCACTTGTTTGTCGATAGCCTCATCCATTTTCTGCTCGGCCTGCTGTTTTTTTCCCTCGGCAAAGGCGCTCATATTATCGTCCATCGCCTGCTTATATTCTTCATCACCTAGAAGCTGTTTAAAACCGCACCTCACTCCTTCCGGAATTAAAGGCGCCGAATACATCATATATTTAAACCCGTCTTCAGGGTCAGAGCGCAGTTGCATCTGCTCCTGATAAAAAGCGCCGGGTTTAGTGGGTTCAGTTAAGCTTTGATGCGCCACTAACAGCTTTTTAATATCTTTAGCCTGCGGATGATTGATCTCGATCGTGCCACGGTGCACAACAATGCCAATATTGTCATTGGGAAAAAAATAAACCGTGTCTAAATTTAAAGGTATTTCTTTAAAGGTGACTAATTTGTCATCACGTTTTTGTGCATCTGAATAGTTTTCTAACGCTTCTTGCTCAAGCTTGTTTAGAGAGATCTCTTGTTCGATAAAACAGCGACCGACAACAGCGGGTAACTTTCCTTTAATTTCAGCCTTGGTTTCATTCATATTGGTTATGCAAAAGGGTTCATCACCCTTTAAATAACGGTCAAAGCGTTGATCCGGCGGCGCAGTGTAAAAATAATCCCAATTAATATCCGCCGCTAAACCCGGCATATGGTTTTGCAGATAATCATCATCATAAGTGCCGATTAATTTTTTCCGCTGTGGCCACTCGCTATTAATAGCAGCAAAACCCTGAGGGGTATAGGCGCTTTTATGTTCAGGGATTCTTTTAGAGATGACAGGAAAATAAGGGTGTTCAATATTGGGTAAAAAGCTTAAAACCTCATTCGAATCATTGCCGGGAAGGCCTTTTCCGTCTTTATTATAGAGGTGCGCTTTGCCGCCATAGGCATGCTCAGAACTGAGCGGCATTTGCGTGAAAGGCACTGCTGCAGAGGGCCCTAACCCCTGCCAGTAGCGCTCACCATAAACATTTAAGGTTTTTGTAATCTCGGCCAAACTAACGGACACATCCACTCGGGGAGCGGGTTGCAGCTGAGGCGCAAAGGCATCGGCAAACACCAAAAATTCACTGCTATCTTTATTGATAGCCTCATCAAACAGATTATCTTTACCCAGATTAGCAGCAATAATTGGCCATAAAGTCTGCTCCAGGACAGCTTCTCCCGAATCCAGATAGAAGCCCCATAAAGTCGATGCAACAAAAAAGTATTTTTGTTGATACTTAAAAGTATTGGTTAATAATGAAGCCTGTAAGCTTTTAATATTTTTCATTATTTAAATGAATATCCAATTAGTTAAAAACCGTCTGTATTTTATTATAAAACCGATAAAGCACTACTCCTCAAATGACTGACAATAAGAATTTACTATTAACCAGAAAAAATTAATTATGAGCAATTAATTATGAGCAATTAATTAATGTGAACTTAGTTTAATAAAGTGATTAAGTTATTCCTTAAATCACATGCTCTAGCACCCAATGAAACAGTGCCTTTATCAATTTCAGCTAGTTTTTGCTTTATAACCACTTTATGAGCAGCTATGTCTACTGCTGCTTCTTGTCGCACCTTCAGAGCTACCATAGCTGCTGTTAACTTAAAACCTGGTAAATCTGTTTCAAACTTTTTAAGTCCCGCAGGTCCGATTCCTATTTCGGTTTCGAGTGGACAACCTGAAATTGATACTTCGTTTTTCATAACTGCAGCATCGATCGACACTGAGTTGATCATGGCTGTAGCATCCATTGTTACTGAATTATTCATTACTCCAATGTGGGTAGACAATACTGTTGATCCAACATCAATTTCCATTTTCATTTCTAAAGTCGGTAAACCATCCCCTTTAAAGCTAAATTTACTTCCGGGAGCCGGTTCACTTACTATTTCATAGGATGTTGGATTACCATAAGTACTCACTCTGGTTTCTGTTACTTTGCCTGGAGCACCACCTTCGGCCATATCTACTTTTTCATATTCAGTACGACTTCCTGTTGGCGTGCTTTTCCACTCTTCTGATATACCACCACCTGATTTTGATTCAAATGTTTTTACGTCATTGCCATTAAATTTCACCTCATGGCTTGAACCTCCTATTGAGACCTCTACACTATTACAACGGTTACTCACTTCAATTGAATGTTTTTTGTAATTGAATTCGTATGACTTTCCTTCAAATGTTTTTTCTACCCAAACTCCATCGCTGCAATACCAGCTCATATTAGAGGGCGGCGTAACTTTATCAAAGTAAGATCGGGGAATGGTTAACTTGCTCCAGTCAGGCCCTCCAACATCGGTAAGATCTCGATCTTCTTTTTGGTTTATATTGACAGATTGTGCCATGTAATTTTCAGCATAAGAATTGCCAAGGTTGTAGTTCCAATAACCACCGAAGTCAAAAATATTTCCTTCTTGTAAATTAAACGAATCAGTCCGTGCAACTTGCACCTTTGACCAAGATAAAAGCTTGCTCCACTTAGTCAGATCTTCAATCTTAGCAGCTTGCTCATTACTAAAAATATTATTTAAGTTACTTTTAATATGAGTAATAGCTCCCGTCTTAATCCCTTCAAATAAGGCCCTATAGTCGTCTTTCTTAGCTGTTATTCCGCTTGCTGTAAAGCATTCTCTGCTCCGTGATGTCAGCTCAAATCCAAGGACATTGTCTTTTGCCTCATTATCATCGTCGCCTTCATCTTGAAATATAGGCATCAATACTCCGCCAATATTTCCCAAGCATTGCGTTTTTAATGCTTGCTTTAATTCATCAAAACGCGCATTCACCACATCGACTGAATAGCCTGGCACTGTTATTTCCGCTGCGGTAATTGCAGGTGCGGCAGTTATCTTAGCATCCAATATTTCTGAAAGCTTAGCCGCTATTCGACCATGAATCGTACTGAGTGAGTTAAACTGACCTCTCACACTCTCGACATTGTTGTCTTGAATAATAGTAAAACTGTGTTTCTGCTCACTTGAAATTTTGTAGTGAAGAACGTAAGGGCTATGCTCAGATTCTTGATAATAATGAGTTGGCGCCCCACTCATAATTGTGTGCAGACTCACACCAGCAGCATTTTTAATAGCATCCATCCCGCTGTTTACACATTCGAGATCAATTTGCGGACTAGCTGTTGCTAGAGCCGACACAACTGCCGTCCATTCTGTTTTAGCAAGATCAAATACGCTAGTAACTTTGGTTGTTAATACCGTATCAAGATCATCAATTGGAATATCTCCACTCTTCTCGTATTGTTTAATACCGTCTAGACCAAAGCTAATCATTGTGTTAACTACATCACTTGGCCCGCTCACTTCTGCCTCTTCATCTAAACGAGAACAAGACACTTCCCAGTGATTTCCAAAATAATAGTGTCTACTCTGATTATTTGGAAAATAATCTCTACCCGTTGAGTAAAAATTATACTGCTCACCACTATTCCAGTTATATTGGGGGCCACTTTTACGCTCCACCAAATACTTTCCAGATATTTCTTTATTTGTATTGAGCAGCTCTCCCCCTGCATTAGTTATATTAGATTTATTAGAAAAGTTAAACATACTGGTCTTATCTTCTGGGTCTCTAATCGCTGTTAAATCATAACTAACTTGCTCCTGCCAATGGGTTGTTGCAGTATCCGGCGAGTTATCAATATTGCCGGCAGTTAGAGATTTATAAACTTTGTTAAGGAATTTTACTTTGTCATTTTGTTTGTAGGTTTCAGCCGCTAAAAAAGAAGGTAAAGCAATATAGTTGCTAGATCCAACGGTGTAAGTATGGCGCAGACCTCCTGAGACATCGATACGCTCTATGCCTGCAGTAACTAAAACAAAACCAGAGCCAGCGTGATTGGGTGCACCTAAATGCATATAGGTTTTATTATCACCCGTCTGCAGTTTAATGCGGTTTTTACCCTCTTTATCTTCCAGCTCTATTTTATTACCCGAGGCGGTTTTTATAAGATTGTTGGTTTGATTTTCAGCGGTGACAATACTTTGCTGCTCGCCACTGTCATTAATAGTGCCGCTGATAAAAGGCCTGTCCGGATCGCCGCCAATAAAGCCCAATAATACCCGCGTGCCGTTGCGCAGCGGAAAATGCATGCCTTCATTTGCGCCGCCATAGGGCTGCATCATACGTACCCAATGTGAAGCTTTGCCGCCATTGCGATCTTTTCTATCAAAGGGCAATTTTACTTTATAACGGCCAAACGTATCCAGCTCTGCATAGCCGGAATCCGCCTCAGCATCAATAACCGCATTAAGCGTACCGTTAATTTCCGGGGCGACCGTTTGTCTTTTAGGGGCAAATTCATGCTCAGTTGAAAGCGCGGTAAAGCTGTTGCTGTAATTCACTACAAGATCCGTTTCCGGATGTAATTCCTGGTATTGATTTAAATTGGTACCTTCATGGTCAATACTGTCCAACAAATAGGTTAACTGGTTAAACTTATCCCTGGGATGATCGGCAAGCTTAAAGGTATGACCTACAGCCATCGTAGCCGCATCACTCTCACCTATATAAACTTTTTGACGGCTTAAATAAGCATTGGCATGTATTTCCGCCAATTGCTGACCTTCTTCGGGTGAGGTTATATTTAATCCGTAGAGGTTAATTTCTCCCATGCCCCGATTATTAATAATATATTCACCGCGGATATCTAAGGAGGGGGTTTCGTCATTAAAATCACGTAATGTCACTTTTTTCGGCAGCGTCTGACGCTTGCAGATAATATTTGTCACTGTGCAAGCCTTGCTTGCGACATTAATACCGCTATTAGCCTGAAATACAATTTTATTACTTTGGTCGGGCTGGGCAATTGACGGCAACGCCTGGTTATTATCAGCAAAGACAATCACTTCGGCGTTATCACTTTGTTCGAAATAATAATAAATACCCTCACGCTCGATAATGCGCTGCAGATAATCTAAATGGGTTTCGTTATATTGCAGCCTGAAGGGCCATTTACGGTAAGTGCGGGCAAGTTCAAAGCGAAAGTCTTGCCCTTCAATAAAGCCGGCTTCCTCTAATATAACGCTCAGCGTTCGCTCAATAGTTTCGTTTAGATACACTTCATTGGTTTCAAAAAGCCCCAACTGCCAGATTCTCGGTACAATATTAGCGCGGTATAAGGTGCAGTCAGGCAGGTAGTTAATATCTTCAAATTCATTGACTAAACCATGGATAATACGGATAGGTTTAGCTTGCTCGCCATCATAAATTTCGATTCGGCAGGGTTTATCCAGTAAGCTGTCTTCATCTAAATTAAGATCACTGGATTTAAGCTCCAATGTAAAATTAAATAATCTGGAGATACCTTCCTGACCGGAAAATTTCAATAATGTCAGCTCACTGTCCTGCGAATCATGATCCTGACAGATGAATTTAAAATGATATTGACTCATACACAGAGATCCTTTATTCAGTAAACAGTTTAATTCGTTTGTAGTGATGTTTTAGGTCAAAAAACAACCAAGTGTGGCTTTTGTGCATGTTTATTAAACACTTTTCGTCGCTTCAAAAGAACGACACCCATTCGTTATAGGAGTTTTATGGAAGCCGTTATGTGCTGCTCGGTATTACTACTTTTTAACCATGCATTGCGGCCTAAAGAAAATTCGTTTTCTGGCACTAAGCTTAAGTTAAATTTAGTATCGGCTATCACATCTATACGTAAGTCCACCAACAAAGGTTGGCCGATAAAATACTTGATCATATTTTGTAATGCATGCCAATATTCAGGCGTTAAGCACCATTGTTTATATTCTTTCGCACTCAGGGGGGAGATAGAGACAATGATTTTAGATTGAATATCCTGCATTTTTCCGCCGAGCACAGCACTGAAACTAATTTGATTCGCCTGTTGGTTTAAGGCCAGTTTTTGCTCTTCTGCGATACTGACATCCCGGTTAACACACTGCTCAATGCTTATCTGCGCTTGTTTAAATAGGTTCTGCAGCAGCTTTTGCAGCCCGACAACGGTACCTTTTTGATGACGAATAATATTAACATTTCTTAAAATAAAGGCTTGATCAGGGAAATCTTTTAACCAAGATGCATCTTTAAAGCCAATCATGGCAAGCATAAACTGATAAACATTTTTACGCCCTTGATCCAGGTAATGCGGGGATTGCTGAGTGTTTGCCGCATACAAGAGCTGATAAAGACGCTGATGAATAATATCTAAAAACAGGCGTGTTTGGTTTTGATCTTTATGCGATGCCTGAATCAACTCTTCGGTAAAAAACTTGGGTAAGGGGGAACCGTTACCGTAAAGGCCGGGTAGATTAACGTTCAGATAATATAAAGACGGTTGATCCTGTTTAGTCACAGAGACCACTTGAGTACGGGCATGTTGTAAGCCTAATACCGGCCTGATGCGTATAGCATGCAGCGGATCAAGTTTATTGCTTAACGCCAGTTCGCATAATAGCTTATAGACTTCAATGAAACTGTATTGGGTCGCATTGCTGAGTAACTCTTTTTCGATCATTTAGCGATACCGCCAAAATTAATTGCCCAGCGTTGAGATTCCTCGGTACGGGATTCAGTTACCATTAATTGACTGAAACTGTTAATAGGCACTTGTAATGCCAATAATTGATTCAGCAAGGCTGAAAATAAAAATATTTCCCCCTGGTTAATAAAATGGTCACTGTTTATATGAACTGAATACTCCACTCCCCGAACCAATAATCCTTTTTCAAAATGATCCTTAGCAGTTATTTTAATATCATTAACCGCAGCAATTCGATGCTCCAGCGTTTTATATTTTGCCGTATTTTTAAGTTGTGCTGGAAGGTGATGACGTAAAAGTTGCTTAAGCTGATCCGCGGTTTCTATATTTTGTAAACTTAATGCCTGGTCCGATACCACCTGCCAAGCTTCATTAGAAATAATTTGCGCGGGCAGATAATCACTGCTGGTTGTCAGGTTGGTAAAAGAAACTAATTCAGGGCTGCTGCTGGTCGGTACATTAATCTCATCGGGAGGTAATTTAGCCGCAAGCTCACCATGGCAACATTTGACCTTTACACGTAGTACTTCTCGACTTTCAGGTCTTGTTCCGGCTTCAAATTCGAGTGATAACCAATTGGCTACGTCCCCGTCATGAACGCCATGCTTTCTAAAATAATAAAAGCCACCCGCTTTACTGTTTGTATTGCCGGGGCTTATAACATTCTGATAGCGGTTATTTTTTTCCCGTTCTCGCTTGATACTTTCAACCGTCAGAACATCAACAATAGGCAAAACGAATTCAGTGGATAAATTACGCTGTTGAGCGGTTAATGGGAATTCAAGTTGAATACCATTCATCGCCATCGGCTCAGCAAAGTGCTCAAATTCATTGATCACCGGTGTACAATATAGTTTTAGGTGATCGCTTTTAAATTCAGGCAGGCTCCAAGTAGGAGAGGTAAATTGAAAAGCAATTGAAAATTGATCACCACTGCGCTGCTGCCACTGCTGCAGGTTAATTTCAAAAAACTGTAATTTTTCAGGAACAGTATAATACTCCTGCAAAAGGCTATGCTGATTTGATGAATTGCCGGCATCAAAAATATTATGCTCGACGCCATACCCTGTTAATTGTAAATTCTTTACTGAAATGTCAGTAATACCAGCGGAGCTTGTAATCTGAATTGACTGCAAATTTTGGGCAAACATCTGTAGCCAAATACAAGCATCACTTGCCGGCTGATTAATGTAAAAACGCAGTTTATCAAAAGTATAATTAGCGAGATCATTTTTTTCTGATGTAAAACCCACCTTTAGTTCAACAACTTTCTGTTGTACTCGATTAATTGTTTTTTCAACCTGCTGCATCACTAAAGTTGCAACACGTACCGGCAAGACTTCAACCTCCCAAGCGCTACTGAATCGGCAAGATATCCGTTCATGCCCTTCTTCATCGAGTTTTGCAGGAGAAGAATCAAACCCAGTCCCCTTTTTAACCATTAAAGGAGAGATTAAATTTACTTTAGGCATTAACGATAGAATGCTGACTGCCGGAATAGGCTGCATTAAGGTCGGTGTTAATACTTGTGAGAGTGCCTGCAGTGCAACGGGGAACTGATCATCTAACTCTTTTTTAAATTGCGCCGTTAAATAGGAAACACCCTGTAAGATCATCTCAACATCAGGGTCAACTATATCTCTATTTAAGCTTTCTGTAATGGCAGGATATTCTTTACTGAAAACCTGTGATGATTCTTTTAAAAGCTTTAACTCTTGTTGGTATAGGTCTGCTAAATCCATTATTGTAATTCCAGTTCAAATGTACTATCGGATTGTAATTTTCCAAAGAGAGTAACGACATGTTTTGATCGGGTTGTCACCAATAATTGAAATGACAAAATAACCGTTATATTATTGTTTTCTTTTAATTCGGTATGTAGCGACTCGATTCTGGGATCATACTTTTCAAGTAAGATTTTGATCATATTAAGCACATTTTGCTTATCTGCTTGTTCAACAATCCCTTCACTAAGGTCAATTTTAGGCATTCCCATATCGGGCGCACTCAGTACACTACCCTGACGTGTATTGAGTATTTTTTGTAAATAGTTACGCACCGATGTTGCAATATTTAATGGTTCAAGCTGTTTAGCTGATTCATTTTTAACGGTCAGCAAGTTAAGCTTTTCAGAAAGCCTTAACATTATTGCTCACCCCGCCAATTGGTTTGATAAGTAACATCACCATCCGGCCCCCAACTCCAGGTAATACCTTCATAGGCTAATGTTACATTTTCCATAAAACGTAAGTATTCTGACTCAGACTTTTCTAATGCAGGCGTCCAGGGAGAGATTGATATAATATGCGCATTTACTAATTCAACACGGTAATAAACAAGCTCTTCACCTTGTGCCGTATATCGAAACCATTCGAATTCAACTTTATTTAATCGTTCTTTTTCAACCAATGCGCGATATAGCTTTGGAGTACTTTTATCAACCTCTTTTAATAATACAATCGGCTGATGAATAACCGGACCATTTCCCATACCTGACTGCGCATTAGTGGGTAATTTAATTTCATGTTTAAATGAAAAAAGATCAATACTCGTTTCTCGGTTTTTTCTAATTGAAGAGCCTTCAATAATTCCCTGAACATCACCTTCAATTTTCATATAACCAGAAAATTCCATTAGCTGACCTCTTCATTCATAAAAATAAGCGTATTAATGGCGATGGTACTGCCTAAGTATTTCATGTGCGGGCTTAGCGCTACTTCAATCTCAAACCATCCTATATTATTTGTTTCAACGACTAGGACTTTTGCATCTTTTAACGGTCTTTGTGCACGTAATGATTTAGAAGGAGCTTCAACATCGGAAACAAACTGTCTGATCCAGCGATTTAAAATATGAGATAACTCGGTTGAATTGGTCGTCGCACCGACACTTTCTCTGAAGATGATTTTTAAACAATGAATAATGCGCATAACAATAAATAAATACTGCAATTGGGCACTGGCAATGGTGTCAATGTTTTGGGTTTGGTAATTAATTTTTATATTGCCCCAACGAACAGAATTTGCTGACTCAAAGAGTAATATATTGTGATAAGCCCTTGTACAGACAGGATTAAAGCCTAACTTTATTAACTCGGCTTCTTTCTCTTCAGAAAAAGCAATTTCAATGGGCAGGTTAGATGACTTATTTAACACCGCCGACAAATCTAATCGGCCACCTTCCATACCCGAAATAAAAGTACAAAAACCACTTTCTTGAAAGCTTTTAAGCAAATTATCAACAAATCCAAAACTTGCATTACCCCATAAGCAGTCTTCGTGACTATCACCTATGTTTTCTTGAAACCAACTTAGTGCCAGATCACCTTTATCATAGGCATTCCTAAATAATAACCTCGGCATTGTTAAAGCAAGAAAACTGGCTTCTTCTGTTGATATAAAATTGCGCCATTTTATATATCGGTGTCCAGCATGAATTTCAGAAATATAATCTGAATCCTGCAATGTATTGAAGTCATTAACATCAAACATGGCCGCATTTGCGCCCGTGACAACAGGTAGATGCGCTTTGCTGCACACCTCAGTAATGGCTTTAAGCAAAGTAAGATCTGAACCCACGCCGGAAAAATAATCATCAATTAATAAAGCACCATAGGGAACCGCGCCATATTGACCAATACTATCAACGTAAACCTGCTGATATAAATTTGAATCGAGTAAGTCAGCATTAGTGAAAAGATCATCCCAAAGTAACTGCTTAGTTGCAGAGGCACATTCAATAATCAAAGACTGACTGCTTTCTGCTGTTTTGCATAGCCAATAGATACCGCGCCAAGATGCCTCAAGCAGTTGCCAATCAGCTTGATGCAAAATTTGGTTTAATATTCGAGATAGAATTAACTCTAATTCACAAACAATTAATTCAAGTTCATACCTTTTAACTGACTCTTTTTCAAACTCTGCTATTTTTACGTGCTGAAGCTCAAAGGGAGCGGTACTAAAAGTCGTTCCATCTTGCTGAAGTTGTCGATGTATGGCATTGATAATTTGTGAAACTTCCCGTAAAGAAGGTTCTTTTTTGATGATTGCCGTCGGTGAAAAATCTGAGTAGCAATCAATAGTATAACTTAGGGTTATTATTTGCTTATTCACATTCAGTAATTGGCACAGTCCAGAGTTAACTATATCTATATCAACAGTCGGTGAAAACTCTTTGATTACAGTATCAAAATTACGGATGTTAATTTCAGTTGGTTCGAGCAACTGCTCAATAGCATTACGGCCACTAAGCGGAGCAAGGATTAATGTTTTAAAGGGAACAGTACCTCCCTGCTTCGGCAAAAATGAAATGTGTTTGACATCAAGCATACTTTACATCCAACATTGCGCGATTGATTCAGGTGGTTTAGGTGGTTTGATAGATAATGCTTGTCTTAATCTATCGGCACCTTTGATATCTAATTTAACGTCAAAGTATTCAATTCTATAACTGTTTAATTCATAAAAATAGGCAGGAAACTCTTCCAATTCAAAGCGTTTAACGCCGTATTTAAAATCATTTAAGAAATTGAATACAGCATCTTCACCACTGTAAACTTTCTCAAGTATCTTGTTACCCACTTTGAACTTTAAGCTAACAGAACGACATGTTTCATCCCATCTAAAAAGCTTATTGACGATATAGTTCTTATTTACTAGCGTTTGTGTTTCTGACTCACAAATCAGATTAATATCTGTTTTTGATACATATAATAGTGAGTTTGCATTTGTATCTGTTGGTTTTGCAGTCATCAATAAATCAAAGGATTCAAACTTCTGACGGTTTTTTAAGTCTTTAGCTCGGATTAAGTAATCTAATAAATCCGGTGACAAAGGAATTTTTTTCTCTGCCACTTTTTTGAAGCTATAACCTCCCCCGCGCTTATTTTGAATAAAGGGCTGTAATGTATTATCAAAAAATGACCATAAAACACCTGATTCACCATAAGCAAACTCATCCAGCTTATAATCCGGTACCCCTTCTAATTCATAAAGAAAATCTTCTTCCCATGATTTTTCAAGCAAACAGGCGCTTTCTTCAAGCATAAAGTTTTCTAGCACTAAAATAGAGCCAATATACATATTCCAAAATGATTCCGTAGAATTACCCGCTTTACCTATTAACCCTTGCAGGTTCATAATATTAAGCTTCGCATTGGCTAAAACAGTGCCTTCGTCTATCGGGTTATTTTCAAACTCAAAAAACGCGCGAATGCTTTTTTGTGACTCTTTTTGCTGTTCAATATTGAATACTAAATCGGCAATGAGTCCTTTATATTCATCCAGGCTTTTACCGGCGGCTTGTAAATTTAACTCTCTTTCAGATGCTCCCGGACCGGAACCACTCGCTTTATCCAATTTTTTCTTGGTTTTTAACGCCTTTTTCCCGGAACCTGAAATGGCCTTACCTACTGGACCTAATGAGCCAACCACCTTTAAAGCTAACTTGGTAAATACTTTATTCTTTTTAGGATTAGATTGGGCGACGTCTTCACCCAGGGCTAACATATCTTGGTAATAAAGGGAGAAATCAAACCAATCAGGCTTCTCCTCTAAAGTATTAAAAGGTGTTAATTGGTAATCAGCATCATTTAATAATTTGAAAAAAATATTTCGCCCGGTGGTTAAATTATTGATCACATTTAACCATTCTGTTCGGCTACTCAGTGTCTCCGTTCCAGTATGGAAATTTTTTAAGAAAGCCCCCCATTTTGCGACATAATTATGTTGATACTGCTGTTGAAATACAGGTAAAAACTTTAACAAAAATGGGTGTTCCTCCCCCAGAGCATATAAAATTTGCTCTGAAAAATCATCAATAATGGTTTTACCTGCCAGCGTATATGCACCTTCAATTGAAACAGGTGATTGGATATGTTTAGAACCTTGCCAGTAGTCTTTAAGCTGTACCGAATCAACTTTTCCGTTGTGATTAACCCAATCAATTAACCAGTCCATGGTTCCATTTGAAGATAATAATAAGGTAGAAATATCATTACGATACTTTACTATTTGCTGCTGCCAGTTTTTGAGATAGCTTGCATCATTTGCATCTTTTCTCATAAATAAGCTTTTAATATATAAACTGTTTAATCCATCAATCATATCAGGTGACATATTATCAATATATGCGCTATCAAAAGGCTGGGGTAATTCCGTTAAATCTGTTAATGAAGCCCCTTGACTTGCTGCATTTAGCACATTTATTCTGCGCATTAATATTGTCAAATAATCAACTTTACCATCGATATTTTTATTCGATAATTGTCTGATATTATCTTGAAAGTGCTTATCTACCGGAGATATTAAAATATCCTGAATATCATTCGCCAGTTCAGCTTTTAACATAGGTATATTAAAAACACTCTTTGAAAGGGGTAGCCAATAACTTATATTAACATCATTTAGTTTAGTGATTAATTGATATCTATTTTCAAGATTTTCTCTCACTTTTACCTGATCTTCAGATTTTGAAAGTTGCGATTGGTAATTTTTATATATTTGCTCAATATTATTCTTATCGGCGTTATACAGAACCCCCAACAGAACAACCAGCACTGTTGCTGCAGATAAATAAGTCAGTGTGCGTTTGTTTTTTTCAATATCACTCACAGTATTTTTATTCACTGAAATTGCAGGCAACCAGCACAGGGCAGATTGCTCTAACAGATCATCAACAAAGACCGCTTTATTCTCTTCGCTCATAACCAGAAACAGACCTGAACAAATCGGTTTACCTTGAAAGCTATTGCTTGAAAATAAACGCGAGCAGAATAATTCGACAGAGTCTTCAATATCTTTGATTTTATGAGGTAAATTGGCAACGGTTTGATCGAACCCCTGATTAACAATGTAATCTAAAGATCCTTGTTTAAAAATAGTCTGGATTTTCGAAAAACAGCTTTGAACAACGTTTTTTACCGGCTCTTGCTGTTGGTTAATAATGCCTAATGTTTGCGTTTTCCAATCATTACTCAGTTGTGCTAACCAGTCATCAACTCCTTTGCGCTCTTCTAATCCAAGAAGTGTGATATTCAAAGGAATTTCTACACCACAATACTCTTTAATTTCTTCATATTTTTTTCGAAGTTGATCTGCAATCTGGTTTCTAGTGGCAGGATCAGCTAAATCAGCAACATGAATCGAGATTAATAATCCATCTAAGGATTTTGATTTTTCGCTTGATGCTAAACCATGCAGTAACTGCAGCCATTCATTATTAGCGGCAGAATCAGCATTTTTAATTAAATACGAGTCAACATCCAGAATCACAAGATGATTAAGAACAATCCATTGAATATATTTATATTCGCTGAAAATTGGATCGGCTATTTGAGGTCTGTTTACTGTTTCACTGTGTAACCAGTCTGCATGTTTATTATCCATTTTAATATGCATAACAAAATCCGCTTCTTGCTGATTTTCATCGGCACTGACATTACGGTTAATTCTATTTAGGACTCGTTTGATATGCTTATCAATGGACTTCGGAAATAAGAATTGAAAAAATGATAATTTTGTTTTCTCATTGGTTGACGCATCAATATTAATTAATTTTTCAACTCGTTGTTTTGCTTGCCAGCGCTTATAAAGATAGATACAAAATTTAATACCATACCAGGCGATGAAAATAGCGAAGAAAACTTGTATGCCTTCAACTTCAGTGGCGCCTAATAATAAAGATCCAGCTACACAAACGCCAAAGAGGACTAACCAAATAAAAACGACGAGTAAAAATTTAAGGAATTTTTTCATTATTAGAATACCACTTATATCTGGCTTAAAATTTGGGAAACACTATCAAGAATATTGCTTCTCAAGAAAAAATACGACAAGAGAAGAACACCTATTGGACCGAATGTAGTGAGCAACTCTTTTTGTTTTTTTCTATTAGCGTTACTTATTTCATGAGAGCGACGGATGGGAACCTGTGGCGAAAATAAGTTTATTTTTATATCTTTTGATAAAAGAGCATAATTTGCTTGAATAATTTCTTGTTTAACACTTTCTTCTCCACTCTCAAAATAACAACCGGAAAAGCCTTGAACTAATGAGTAAAGAAAAACTTCCCTTACATCTTGGTCTTTAAGGTCGTTTTCATTTAACGTATCAAGGATTTCATAAAACTCGGTACCTGCTTTATGTGTATCAAAATACTTTTTTTGTAATGGGGATTTCGCCCATCCATTTTTATGCTTCCACTCTGAATCTAAAATAATTTCATCGACCAGTGCACAAACTGAAAATAGAGCATGTTGATTCTGCTCTTTTGAATAACCAGAACACTTAACATTAGATAATAATGTTTTAAATTGTTGCTCGAGATCGATTAATGTCATCTCTGAATCATCAGATATGTTTTGAGGTAAATTTTTAATTACTTGAAAAACAGGAATAAATTTATCTATTAGTTTCATAACTTATCCTTGAACAGCGATCAAATCAATAACAACATCTTCTATATAGTCACTCCAAATAACACCAATTCGGCTTAACTCTATTACTTTCTGCCATTGGAAGGACTGCCTATCAAGATCAAAATAATAGCTGTTAGGTACAGTAGCAACACCTTGGGGTTTTTTATCTAAATACGACAATTGAACACCCGGAAGTGCTCTTTTCAAGTAAACATCAACTTGTCCATCGGCCCCCACTTTTAGAAAATTAAGAATATTATCTAAATGATCAATTAGGTTTTCTTTTGTTCTAATTCTTAGATAAATCCGGTAACCAGGATCTAAGAATTCACGCGATAGTTGGGCTACAAATTTTGAATCACCCTGATAAATTAAATTAACTAATAGCTCAGGCTGAACGGTCAATTCGTTTAATAATTTAGTTGTCAGATTATTCACTTTAGAAAAACAATCGCTTAAATTATTTTGATTAAACGGGATAACGGCATGATTATCATTAAGGGTTTCACCAATAACTGAAACTTCTGTCGAAAACATGCTCAATTGTGAGATTAATTGTCGATAAGCCAGATAAATATCAGAGACTTGTGTTGATGGATTTTCTTCAAATTGGATAAATGTAGCAATCTTATTGCTAATGGACATCATCGCTAAACCGACAGATAAGTTATTTGAGCTATTTACAAGTCCGGATTCAAAAGAGGTTATATTTTGAAGTTGTTCAAATCGTCCGATTAAACTTTGTTTAGTTGATTTGACTAAATTTTTAAGTACTTCAGAAGCGCTTAATAATATTATTTTAGGAATAAAGGTTTCTGAAAGCCCGAATTGATCAACAGATAAAAATATTTCAGCTACCTTAAGAAGAGATAAGCCGGAGGTACTTTTCAAACTATAACTTGCGACTAAATTACAATTAAAATCTAACATTGATAATGTTGCTTGTTCATTATTATCAAAGATATCTTTTTTATTGATATCAGCAGCAAGCTTAAAGCGAGCATTGGGTGATGAATTTGAAACTAAATTATTTTGCTCTGCAGAAATGGGTGCTAAAGCAATAAATATATCTATATTATCGCTGTTATCAAACTTATCTTTTTCTAATCTTAATGGTGGAATTTGACAATTTCCAGGGTATATAATTAAAGTGCCGTCCTCTAATATGCATTCCAACTTTTCAATGACTAATAAGCCTGTTTTCAAAGCAGTCTGATCAATTTTTAATTCAGAAATACCTGATTCTGCACCCCCTCTAACCTTAGAATACAGATTAGACATGCTGGACGTATATCTGTCCACCTGTTGAAAATGCTGAGGTTTTAAAAATAACCCCTGATTCCAATATATCGACTTCATTGAATCCATTATTCAATCTCCAAATTATTTAGCTGTCGCGGTGAACTTTGTAATACTGTTTTCACCAAAGTTAATATTAAGCTTAATATTTGAGGGTCTGACAATATCGGGTTGAGGCTCTTGTTCTACAAAATAGCCAAGGGTTATCTGGTCAAAAGTAGTCCACTCGGCATCGATCGGCTTTTGTAAGGTAGTATTAACAGAAATAGGAATAACACGTACCGCTTGCCGTCTATCCAGATCAGCAAACCCCGCAATAACAGCAATATATTTAGCATTTTCTTGACGGGCTAGCCTGAACATAACATTTTGCCTTGGTCCCAAAACAAATGATTCACTAAATACAGCGTTAGGTATCATTTCAGTTGCTTGCGTTAACGCAGCGGCAATTCCTTCTTTCGTCTGAAAAAGCGTATTGATGCCAGTAACTTCAGATAACTGAACAACTTTGACTATTAATGTGTGAGACCGTTGTCCAAATATATTTAATTCTGGACTGGCAACGAAATTGACTTGAATGCCATCTTTATCATATGTCCAAGTCACAAGTTCATTACTGGGATGATTTTCATCCCAGTTTTGCCAAGATCCGGCGCTATCAGACCAATAATCAAGATTATCTTTTTCCTGTACTTTCACCTGACTATTAGGCAATAAACTACTAGGCAATAAACTACAGCCACTCAGCAATATAGATATGCAAGTGATGCGTATCCATATTGATGAGTTAGAAATGAAATTATTCATACTTTATAACCTAACCGCCTTCCCCGGACCAATCATCAATCGCAGTTGTTCCACAAACCACATGATCTGCTTGAATTTGCCCATAAGTAAACCTGACCTTTTCATAGGGCATTAAACCGTCATTTGCCTCATCTAAAATATTAGGCGATATTGTATTAATACTTACAATTTTAGCGCGCTGCAAAGTGATGTTGTAATACTCTACGGGTTCACCTGCACTGGTTTCATCCGGGGTTCTAAAAAATCTTAAAATGACTTCCAGTTCGGATGGAGAAGTCACCGTATTCAGTAATAAAGGGGAGCTTTTATCTATAAATTTACTGACTTCCAGATACTCATGTTTCCTTGTTCCGGTCACCTGTCCCGTTAATGAATTGGTTGGTACACTTACTTTATGATCGTAAGCTAGAATTAACGATTCTTCTTCATGATCGGCCTTAAAGAATGAACCGATACTTTCTTTTGAACAAGATTCTTCAGTTAAACACCCATCAGGGTCATTAATAGACATATAAATTTCAGTTGGCATAATTATTCCTTTATTTTTTTAAGTCGCACAAAATTAAGCTCGTTCTAAAATACTGGTGAGAGATAGTGTGAAACTGGCTCCCATAAACTTAAAGTGAGGAGTAACTTCCATACCTACAGAGTACCAACCTACTTCAGTATCAATGTCACTAACTGAAATTGCAGCTTTTCTTAATGGTCGTTGACTTCTTGTTGCTGCAGAAGGATTATCTTGATCGGCAACATATTGTCTTATCCATTTATTAAGCTCTGTTTCTAGCTCTGTTTTACTCTTCCAACTGCCTAAATTTTCGCGTTGTAATACCTTAATATAGTGAGCCAGCCTGTTTACTATAAATAAGTAAGGTAGTTGTGTACCTAAACGGAAATTAATTTCAGCCTGTCGTCCTTCATCATCATTGGTGAATTTTTTAGGCAATTGAGTTGAATTAGAGGAGAAAAAGACCGCACTGTCAGAGTCTTTTCGGAGTGTAAAAGGAATAAAACCAAGTTCAGACAATTCAAATTCTTTCCTATCTGAAACTTTAAGTTCCACCGGTCCGAAAACTTTATCTGTGCCGCTATCATTAACGATATCAATAGGTAAATCAGCTACTTCACCACCTGATTGTGGACCGATGATATTTGGACACCAACGATATTTTGCAAAACTGTTATTTAATCGAGTTGCATAAGCAAATGCCGCATTGCCCCACAGGTACTCTGACTTATTATTAATACTTTCTTTATAGTTAAAAGCACTTACCGGAATATTTTCACCATATGTTCGCCTCAACATAAATCGAGGTAAAGTAAGGCCGACATTTCTGGCATCATCACTGCTTCTAAAGTTACGCCAATTTAAATATTGCGGGCCTTCAAACATAGCTTCTAATTGTTTTAACTCAGGCAATTCTGAAAAATCTTCCAGTCCAAAAAATGCTTCACTTGCACTTGTTATAAATGGAGCATGTGTCATCGCACTTAAACTGGACATATGACTCAGTAAATTCATATCAGGAGCTGAAGGGGAAATATAATAATTTCCAATAATCACGCCATAGGGATCGCCACCATATTGCCCAAATTCATCGGTATAGACCTTACGATAAAGGCCTGTTTCAATTATATCAGCCGCATCTTCAAAATCTTCCAGTAACTCATTTTTGGATACGGATAAGACTTCAACTTTTATATTTTCATTGAAATCTGTTCTATCGGTTAGCAGTTTTAAACTTCTCCATGGCGATTCCAGTGCTTGAAAAACACTATTATGGATAATTTCATCCATTTGCTTGCTGAGTTTTTCATCAAGCTCATCAATTAGAGATTCAACATAGCGTTTATCGACTCTTAGATCATCAAAATCGCAATCAGCTTCAAGTACTTGGGTAAGCAGAGTTTCCATCCCTTGACTTGCAATATCATAACTATATTGGTCACTTAAAAGCTTGCTTAAACCTAATATACTTCCAATTAATGATTTTTCTTTTATTGCTACCATTTTTTACTCCTAAGAGGCACCGATGTTTTGTCATTATCTGCTAAGCCATATCTGTTTAGGCCGATCAGCAATAGAATAATTTCATCCACTTACAGGTGCATATCCTAATTATTTATTAGCAGATAAACCCAGCTCAAGTTTTAACTCATTTCGTGATTTTTCATCGCTTAAAAGGTGGCGTATTTGTTTACGCATTTGAGGGGAATTACCTATTGGACCTTTCAATGCTTTTAAAGCCTCTCTAAGCTCAAGCACTTTTTTCAATTCATCGACTTGTTGGATAATGCTATCAGGCTCGAAATCACTTAACTTGTTGATGTTTAGAGATATATCAATTGGCTCATCATTTCCTTTAGTGATTTTATTTTCTACACTAAATTGAACTTTAAGATCAAAGCTATTCATGACATCGGAGAAGTTATATTTATTTATATTAATTAACTTTCTATCTTCCAGAGAAGTAACTATTTGATTTTGAGTGAAATCTCCTAAAACTAGCAGTTTGAAAGGAAGTTCAACGGCTTCTTTAGCGTTACCTACCGCTGGCTTATAAGATATATTAATACGCTCTTTAGGTGCAACTGAACCTGAACGTTTGTCTTTCATAGACATATTATCCTCCAGTAAATTATAATGTTAACTTCTGCGACTCAGCTGATGAGGTAACAGAAAAAGCAATTAATCAATTATATCAAAAAGATATAAAAAACCATTTTCATATAAAAAAATAATATAAAAATTCTCTTTAGAAAGTAACATGGAATGGATTTTAAAAAAAAATATATTTGTATTAACTTCTTTATAAATAGAGTTTGATCACGTTATCCGTCTGGAAAATAATTTTTTACAGTCTACCAGCAAGGGGTTCTGATTTTATGTGTGAAAATTATGTATAAAAAACGAACTAAAACCTGATATCAGGTTAAAAAAAAACTAATTGTGATCAAAATCTGAACATGGGGCAGAAAAATACCGTGAAATTACCCATGCGGAACATGCATGGCTTCAGCTCTCCCGTTTCCCCTATAAATTATTCAGTTATTAAGCCCAAAAGAACAATAAATTGGTTAGAGTTTATTGTTTAACTCGGTTATAAATAATAAAATTGATATCACCAGCAATAACGCTTTCATTCTCCAAAACCAAGATGACTTAAATGTTTTTATTTTGGCAGGAATAAAACTATGAGTGCTTTACAACCTCTTATTGATAACTACTTAAATCATATTGCCAGCCAGCGTGGTTTGAGCCCGGTTACCATCACAAACTATCAGCGTAATTTAGCTGAATTTGTTACCTTATTAAATGAAAACAAAATAGGCTGCTGGACAGAGCTAGATGGTCAACTGGTGCGCTTAATGGTTAAAACGCTGCATAAAAAGGGCCTTAAAGCCCGTTCCATTGCAACCAAACTTTCCGCTTTACGCTCTTTTTTAGACTATTTAGTGCAGTTTGATATTTTAAGCAACAATCCGGCAAAGGGTATATCAGCACCTAAATTGGATAAACCACTGCCTAAAAATGTGTCCGTTGATGATATGTTTCAATTGCTTGATATAGATGAAAAAGATCCGCTCAGTATCCGTGATCAGTGCATGATGGAACTGATGTACTCTTCTGGATTACGCCTGAGTGAGTTAGTGGGTATTAATTTACAAGATATAAAGTTATCTGCAAAAGAGGTCATGGTAACGGGTAAAGGAAGTAAACAACGATTATTACCTATTACCGATAGAGCGGTTGCGACTGTTAAAATTTGGCTTAAAATCCGTCCTGAATTTTGTATAAAGGACGAAAAAGCACTGTTTGTTTCTAAACAAAAAAAGCGCATATCAGCGCGTAATGTACAGGCTAGAATGGAAAAATGGGGATTAAAACAAGCCTTGCCGGGCCATATAAATCCGCATAAATTACGCCACTCATTTGCCACCCATATGCTTGAATCAAGTGGTAATCTGCGTGCAGTGCAAACCTTGCTAGGTCACGCAGATTTAGCCACAACTCAGATTTATACCCACCTGGATTTTCAGCATCTATCCAAAATTTATGACCAGGCACACCCGCGTGCTAAACGTAAAAAATAACCACAGAGATGGATACGTCACTATGAAATACTACCGAACAGTTAGACCTTTTAAAGCCATTAGTTTTGATCTTGATGATACCCTTTATGACAACCACCCAATCATCAAAAAAGCTAATCAATCTATTATTGAGCACCTTAACCAGACCTATCCTGAACTGGCAGAATTGACCGAAAAACAGTGGTTATTATACAAAGAAATTGAAGTGGCGGAATTTCCCGAAATAAGACATGATGTTTCTTTATGGAGAACCCAGACACTGACTCGAATCATGATCATTTACGGGATTCCAGAGTATAAGGCCATAAAGTACGCACAGCATGCATTTTCTGAGTTTCTAAAACTGCGCAGTGATTTTGTAGTCCCAAAAGACAGTTTACAACTATTGAATAAGCTCGCAAAAAT
Source organism: Psychromonas sp. MB-3u-54 (assembly GCF_002836415.1). Taxonomy (GTDB): domain Bacteria; phylum Pseudomonadota; class Gammaproteobacteria; order Enterobacterales; family Psychromonadaceae; genus Psychromonas. The sequence goes on from NZ_PJBP01000175.1 coordinate 54,906, forward strand.
TTACCCGGTAATCGCTATTACTAATGGTAATGTTGATGAATTTAAAATCCAACTTAATGATAAATTTAAGTTTATTTTAAAAGCCGGTAATGGTTTTAAATCCAAACCGGAAGCCGATCTGTTCATTGAAGCGGCTAGACGTTTGAATATTGAAGTCAGTGATATTTTACATGTCGGTGATCATTTAATCAGTGATGTTTATGGCGCTCAAAACAATGGAGCACAAGCCGTTTGGTTTAATCCGAATAAGCAGTCTCTGAGTGGTGCGATGTTATTGCCAACGGTGGAAATCAGTCGTTTAGATCAACTATATAAACTGCTATAATTTTCTTTTACTGAATAAATAAACAGGTCTTTTGTTATGGATGTTTCCTACTTAATTGATGATTTAAATGATCACCAGCGTGCTGCTGTTTCCGCACCCGAGCAAAACATGCTGGTTTTAGCCGGTGCCGGTAGTGGTAAAACACGTGTATTAACGCATCGAATCGCATGGTTGATGCAGGTAGAAAACATTCCAACATATTCTATTTTGGCGGTTACCTTTACCAATAAAGCCGCCAAGGAGATGCGTGGCCGTATTACCGATATTTGCCCGCAACAGATAGGTGGGATGTGGATAGGTACTTTCCATGGCACTGCCCACCGTTTATTGCGTCTGCATTATCAAGAAGCCAATTTACCTGAACAGTTTCAAATAATTGATAGCGATGATCAGAAAAAAATGGTTAAACGTATTATCAAAAGTCTTAATTTAGATGAAAAATATTACCCCGCTAAAGAGCTACAATGGTACATCAACGATAAAAAAGATGAGGGTTTACGGGCAGAACATATTCAGGTTGGTTATAGCCAGCAAGAAAAACAACGCCTGCAGGTTTATCAAGCCTACGAAGAGGCCTGCCAACTTGCCGGATTAGTTGATTTCGCAGAATTATTATTACGTGCCCACGAATTGTTATTAAATAACCCTTCTCTGTTATTACATTATCAGCAACGTTTCCGTCATGTGCTGGTCGATGAGTTTCAAGATACCAATAAACTTCAATATGCCTGGTTAAACCTGCTGACCGAGAACAACAGTTATTTGACCATAGTCGGAGATGACGACCAGTCAATTTATGGTTGGCGCGGCGCTGACGTTGAGAATATTCAACGTTTTTTAAGAGAAAAGCACAATCCGGTCACCGTGTGTTTAGAGCAAAATTACCGGTCAACGGGGCATATATTAAATGCCTCTAACCAGCTGATTAAAAATAATAGTGATAGATTGGGGAAAGAGTTATGGACCAGCGGCGAAGATGGCCAGCCGATTGCCATTTACAGCGCATTTAATGATTATGATGAAACACGTTATGTTACCTCGCAGCTAAAATTATGGAAAAATAGCGGTAAAAAATTGGCTGAGTGTGCCATTTTATACCGCAGCAATGCACAATCTCGTCTTTTTGAAGAACAGTTAATGGCACAGCAGATCCCCTATCATATTTATGGTGGTCAGCGCTTCTTTGATCGTTTAGAGATAAAAGACAGTATCGCCTATCTGCGTTTAATCAATAATCATCAAGATGATGCGGCATTTGAACGTATTATCAATAAACCTAAACGTAAAATTGGTAATACCACCCTTGATAAGATTCGACTTTGTGCCCGCGAGCAGGGTTATACCATGTGGCAGGCGAGTCTGTTTATAATTGAACAAAAACAACTGAGTGCGGGTGCGAAAACTTCATTATCCGGGTTTATTGAATTAATAAAGCGTTTCGAAAGTGAAACCTCTGAGCTGCCTTTATTTCAGACCGTTGATCATGTTATCCGTCACTCCGGTCTGCATAGCATGTTCGAAAATGAAAAAGGTGAAAAATCACGCAGCCGTATAGAAAATTTACAAGAGCTGGTTTCCGCAACTAAATCCTTTGTGATCCCTGCCGAAGAGCAGGAGATGAGTGAAGTGACAGCATTTTTAGCCTATGCAGCGCTGGAATCAGGTGATAATCAGGCCGATGAGTTTGATGATGCCGTACAATTAATGACGATGCATGCAGCAAAAGGCTTGGAATTTCCGCAAGTCTTTATGGTGGGTGTCGAAGAAGGGATGTTTCCCGGGCAGCAATCCGCCGATGATGAAGTGCGTCTAGCCGAAGAACGTCGCCTTTGTTATGTTGGTATGACCAGAGCGATGCAAAAACTGACCCTTTGTCATGCGGAAAGCCGCCGTTTATACGGACAAGAAAAATTTCATTCTCCTTCGCGTTTTATTAGCGAGCTGCCGGAACAGGATATTGAATATATTCGTCTTAAAACTCAGGTACGAAGAGTCCAGCAACCAAGCATTAAGCAGCCCGCATTTACTCGGGAAAGTCAGGGGGTTTCAGGCTTTAATATTGGCCAGCAGGTAATACATCCTAAATTTGGAGAAGGCACTGTTATTGCGCAGGAAGGCAGCGGAGAAAACAGTCGCTTACAAGTGAATTTCATGGGTGTCGGCAGTAAATGGTTAATGACCGCTTACGCTCGCCTAGAGATAGCATAGGCAGTTGTATCAATATAAGGTGAAAATCGAGTATATATTGATATTTTTGATGTTTAAATGAAAAAAGCTTAATTAAACTTTATATAACTGTTTTTTACGGTACTGAGAACTTACTCCTGTTTAGCGGCAAAATTAATGATAACTTCTATAGTAGAGGTTATTCGAACCGTTCATATTAAGGAGTGTATTATGCGCCCTAAGCCTATAAAGGATTTCCTTATCTATATAGAGGAATGTCATCAGGCCCTAGCTGATTTGTATCTTAGACTTAGCCTTGAGGAAAATAATGAGAAGGTAAAATTATTACTCGATTTTATGAAAAATAAAGAGCAGTTATCCCGCCTGCAGCTTCATCAATATAAGCAACAGGCCCCCTCCGGTTTATTAGAAACTGACTTAGATAGTGAATTTGATCAACATTTTTTGAGCAAATGTCAGCAGACGGAATTAAAAGCTGAATTATCCTTTGATGATGTTGTCGCTTTGGCAATCCGCTTTGACATACAACTTATAGAGTTACTGCAGACCGCAGCCCATGATTCACCCACCATAGAGGCAGAAATAGCGCTTGGAAAGCTAGCAAATCAGGAAGAGGAAACCTTACACCATGTAGTGACTGCCCGCCATGAATTCGAATATATGTAATTTATTACGGTCAATCATTCATCATCCTTACCGACTTGACTCAGGTTATCTTATATTTACTCTCTTTTTAGGGGTTCAAAACGATGCTCAAAAACTTATTATTCTAAAGCGGCTATTATAGTGTTCCCTCCCCCTTTTTAATGCTTAACCTGACTAAACGCTTAAGCATCTAATCTAATTTCTCTCAAGTATTTATTTTAACCTAGTCTTCATCGCTTATAAACGGTAGAATCTGCGCTTATTATTGTCCCGTATCTATTGGTAATTTATCTATGAAAGCGCATATCCAGCAACTACTCGAGCAAGCTATTGTTTGCCTCATAAAACAACAAATTATTCCTGCGGATACCCAGCCTCGCATCAATATTGATCGCACCAAAGATAAATCCCACGGTGACTACGCAAATAATTTAGCATTAATGTTAGCAAAACCTGCCAAACAAAACCCGCGCCATCTTGCTGAACTGATCGTTGCCAACATACCTGAATCGACCTTAGTTATAAAAATGGAAATAGCGGGCCCCGGATTTATTAACTTTTTTATTAATCCTAACTTTCTGGAAAAACAGATTGATAGCGCTTATTCGAATGAAAGACTAAATGTGCAGATAGAAGCGAATCCGCAAACAATAGTAATAGATTATTCATCGCCAAATCTGGCCAAAGAGATGCATGTTGGTCACCTGCGCTCATCTATTATTGGTGATGCGGTAGCGCGGACCTTAGAATTTCAAGGTAATAAAGTTATCCGTCAGAACCATGTGGGCGATTGGGGTACACAGTTTGGTATGTTGCTCGCTTATATGGAAGAATTACGGGCCAAAGGTGAGCCTATTGAAAATAATCTGGCTAATTTAGAGATTTTTTATCGGGCTGCAAAAGCACGTTTTGATGAATCAGAAGATTTTGCAACCCGTGCACGCAATTTAGTGGTTGAACTCCAGAGTGGCAATGAAGAATGTTTAAAACTGTGGTCACAATTTAATGAAACCAGTCTTTCACACTGCCAGGAAACCTATCAACGTTTAGGTGTAAGCCTGACCCGTGCAGACGTCCGGGGAGAAAGCAGTTATAACGACCAGTTAGCGGTGATTGTAGAAGATCTTGATAAACAGGGTTTATTACAACAAAGCCAAGGCGCTAAATGTGTCTTTTTGGATAATTTTAAAAATAAAGAAGGCGAGCCTCTACCTGTTATTATTCAGAAGAAAGATGGTGGTTTCCTTTATGCAACATCGGATCTCGCCGCGATGCGTTATCGCCAGAATGAACTCAATGCCGATCGCATTCTTTATTTTGTAGATGCCCGCCAGGGTTTACACTTCCAGCAGGTTTTTGAAGTTGCCCGTTCGGCAGGTTTTGTTAATGATAAAACCTCACTTGAACATATGCCCTTCGGAACAGTAATGGGAGAAGATGGACGTCCCTTTAAAACTCGCTCAGGTTCGGTTGCCAAATTAGCGGATTTGCTAACGGAAGCAGAAATGCGTGCTTATGAGTTAGTAAAAGAAAAAAATAAAGAAATGTCTGAACAGGAGCTTCGCCACATAGCTTCTGTTGTGGGTATCTCTTCGGTTAAATATGCCGATCTTTCTAAAAATCGTACCAGTGATTATACTTTTAGTTTTGATAGCATGCTCAGTTTTGAAGGTAATACCGCGCCGTATCTGCTTTATGCATACACCCGTGTCGTGAGTATCTTTAATAAAGCAGGTATTGAAATGGGCGGCGTCACTGCAGCGCTTTCTTTAACCGAAGAAAAAGAAATAGACTTGGCCAATAAGCTTATCCAATTTGATGAGATTATTAAGCAAGTTGCTAAACAGGGTATGCCGCACTTTTTATGTTCATACTTGTTTGAATTAGCCGGACTCTTTTCAAGCTTTTACGAGGCTTGCCCTATTTTGATTGCGGAAACGGAAACACAAAAACAAAGCCGCCTGAAACTGGCTGGATTAACCGCTAAAACGCTTAAGCAAGGTTTGTCATTATTGGGAATTAATACGCTGGAGCGCATGTAATCTATGGCGACCGAAAACAGACGAAAATCGGCTAAATCGGGAGCACCAAAAAAAGCCGCCGCGCGTAAACGCTCGGCGGTAAAAAAAACAACATCTATTCCCTACTTAGCTATTCTGGCTGTTGTACTGATCATGGGATTTATTGGTTTTTTTATGTTTGGGGTTGAAAAACCGTCCGTACCACAAACAGTCAATAAACCTGTTCAGAAAAAAGAGGACGTTTTACCTGAAAAACCTCAACCAATCTGGGAATATGAAAAAACCCTTAAGACCAAAAAAATAACCGTTGATATACCCGAAAAGAAAGAGGCAACCAGACCTTATCAAATGCAGTGTGCTTCATTCCGCGCACGGGGTGATGCAGAGTCACTCAAAGCTAAAATTGCATTTCAGGGTTTAAACAGCGAAGTAAGAAAAACAGGTAATTGGTATCGGGTTATTTTAGGGCCCTATGAACGTAAAAGATTGGCAGAAAAACACCGTCATAAGCTGCAGCGTGCTAAAATTAACGGTTGCCAAATTTGGTTCTGGCGTTAAAAATAAAAGCCTTTTAAAAAAACATTCATTTGTTACCTGACAGCAAAATAAATAATGAAGCGATCATGTTGTAAAATAGGCATAAATCCTTCGACTGTTGATTTAAATGGGTATTCCCTCCTTTTAATTCATATTATAATTTTATTCCTTTTGCTATAAATCTAATTTATGGCAATTCCATTAAATATCAATTTATTGGAATTGCTATTATTCCCTTGAAAAACAAATTATCCCCCACATATATTAACTACATAAGTGCCTATTTTTTACGGCCCATTCTCTTTCTCACTTTTAAGGTAAAAATATGACTACCATTGTTTCAGTACGTCGTGGCAACCAAGTTGTTGTCGGTGGTGATGGTCAAGTTTCTCTTGGCAATACGGTTATGAAAGGTAACGCGCGTAAAGTACACAGACTCTATAACAATCAGGTAATCGCTGGCTTTGCTGGCGGTACAGCCGATGCATTCACTCTGTTAGAGCGTTTTGAGGCTAAGCTGCAGGCACACCAGGGTAATCTTGAACGAGCAGCGGTCGAATTAGCGAAAGACTGGCGTACCGATCGAAACTTACGCAGACTTGAAGCACTATTAGCAGTAGCAGATAAAAACTCTTCTTATATTATTACCGGTAATGGTGATGTGGTCAGACCGGAAAATGATTTAATGGCGATTGGCTCCGGTGGTTATTTTGCACAATCGGCAGCGATTGCATTGTTAGAAAATACCGATTTAGATGCGAAAACAATTGTCGAAAAAGCATTGGCTATAGCAGGCAATATTTGTGTTTTTACTAATGAAAGTCACACTATTGAATGCATTGATTTCTCTGATGAAATTACTACTAAAAGTAAAAAATAGGGTATATAACTATGTCAAATATGACACCAAAAGAAATTAAACATGAGTTAGATCGCCATATCATTGGACAAGACAATGCCAAACGCGCTGTTGCTATCGCACTTCGTAATCGCTGGCGCCGTATGCAACTTGATGAAGAAATGCGTCAAGAAGTCACCCCAAAAAATATTTTAATGATTGGCCCTACCGGTGTAGGTAAAACAGAAATTGCACGCCGTTTAGCAAAACTCGCTAATGCTCCTTTTATCAAAGTTGAAGCAACTAAATTTACTGAGGTAGGCTATGTTGGTAAAGAAGTAGAATCTATCGTTCGTGATTTAGTCGATGTAGCCATTAAACTGACTCGCGAAGAAGAAATGGCAAAGGTTACCCATAAGGCAGAAGATTTAGCCGAAGATCGGATCCTAGATATCCTTATTCCACCCGCTAAAACAAACAATGATTGGGAAAGTGTAAAAACAGAAGATAGTGCAACAAGACAGTCTTTCCGTAAAAAACTGCGAGAGGGTAAATTAGATGATAAAGAGATCGATATAGATCTGCCTGCCCCGCAAATAGGGGTTGAAATAATGGCTCCTCCCGGTATGGAAGAAATGACCAATCAATTGCAGGGTATGTTTCAAAATATGTCCGGTAAAGATAAAACCAACAAACGCAAAATGAAAATAAAAGAAGCGTTGAAACTGCTGGTTGAGTCCGAAGCGGCAAAATTAGTGAATGAAGAAGACCTTAAAGAAAAAGCACTCTTTTCAGCAGAAAATAACGGTATTATATTTATCGACGAAATAGATAAAATTTGTAAGGGTGGTGGAAACTCCGGTCCTGACGTATCAAGAGAAGGTGTACAGCGTGATTTATTACCTTTAATTGAAGGTTCTACCGTTAGTACTAAGCATGGGATGGTGAAAACTGACCATATGTTATTTATCGCATCCGGTGCATTCCAAGTTGCTAAACCTTCAGATCTTATTCCCGAATTACAGGGACGCTTACCAATCAGGGTTGAGTTAGAAGCACTGACAGAAGAAGATCTGGCAAAAATACTAACTGAGCCTAAAGCTTCCTTAAGTGAACAGTATCAAGCGCTATTAGCGACCGAAGGTATAACGCTTGAATTTAGCAAAGATGGTATAGATAAAATTGCCAAATCTGCCTGGCATGTAAATGAAACCACCGAAAATATAGGTGCACGTCGTTTACACACCTTGATGGAACGTATTCTTGATCAACTCTCCTATGAAGCTTCAGAACGGAAAGGTGAATCAATTACCATTGATGAAAATTACGTTGCTAACATCTTGGATGATTTGCTTGAAGATGAAGATTTAAGCCGCTATATTTTATAAAAATATAAAGTTATAAAACACAAAGGGAGCCAATGTGGCTCCCTTTTTTTATACCTTTGACGCGTGCAGTGAGCCTTACCTGCCGCGTAACTACAGATATTCCCCCGTTAGTGATACCAAACGCATTAATTAAGTGATCCGATTTACTATTTAAAATCATCCCAGCGGTTTTATGAGCGTAAATTTTGCCTTTGAAAGCATTAATCATAAATTGAATGCGTTTGGTATTATCGGTAGGGTGCATTCTATGCACCGCAGGCAGCATCAATCGGTGCTGAAGCGCACCCTACGAGTTGCTCAAGAGATTGGATAAATATGGGAAGTTCATTAAATGGAATGGCTATTATGTTATCCGTAGGGTGCATTCTATGCACCGCAAGCAGCGGCAATAGGTGCGCTGAGCGCACCCTACAAGTTGCTCAAGAGATTGGATAAATATGTAAAGTTAATCAATGAAATTGTTACTATATTATCGGCAAGGTGCATTCTATGCACCGCAACCATCGGCAATTGGTGCTGAAGCGCACCCTACGGGCTATCACATCACGCGCTTGAACGAAAAAATCCCTGCTGACCTTAGTCAACAGGGATTTATCTGGATTTAATAGCCTAGCTTGTGCAATAAACTGGCGATGGAACAGGACTCGCAGAGCTCGTCCGCTCATAACTCAGGCTGTCGCCTGATTATCCAGGGCACGCAGAGCTTAGCCCGCTCATGACACTTTGCTTCCGCAAAATTCGC
>NZ_PJBP01000176.1 GCF_002836415.1 Psychromonas sp. MB-3u-54
TCCCCGTGCCTACGGGGATGAACCGTCGCCATCTCATGTCGCACTTGCTACGTTATTGTGTTCCCCGTGCCTACGGGGATGAACCGTGGCGGGAAGGATGTTGTTGGAATGTTCGGCGGTGTTCCCCGTGCCTACGGGGATGAACCGCGTCATGGAAACAGTGTTTTGTACGGCAGTTGGTGTTCCCCGTGCCTACGGGGATGAACCGTTTTCATCTGTGTTTTTAAATAGTATATGACGGTGTTCCCCGTGCCTACGGGGATGAACCGTGTAAACGCATTGTAATTTCAGGCTAGACTGAGTGTTCCCCGTGCCTACGGGGATGAACCGCTATTGAGTTGCCAAAAAATGTTAGAAAAAAAGTGTTCCCCGTGCCTACGGGGATGAACCGCCGAGCAAGAAGCGAAGGCAGCAGAAGAAACGGTGTTCCCCGTGCCTACGGGGATGAACCGCATGTTAGCGGTATTAGTGTCTTTGGACTTAAGTTTGTATTATATATTTATGAGATAATTTCATTATCCCCTTCAATAGAAGGGGTTGATGAAATTATATTGTGTACGCGGACTTATAATAGGATTCTTTACTCTGTGTAGTGCGCAGCGCCTCTGTGGTAGAGCCTTTAAGTTTATTACAAAAAAACAAAAAATATGACTTATGCGAGAAGACGTTAAGCATTTTATTGTGCCTAAAAAAAGAAAACACCGAACGTTTCCACGTTCAGTGTTTTCTCTATCATCAAGATATTCATCAAAATATCCGCTGAGATATCAGTCTAAAATTGCTTAACCAAACAGATTTTTGAGTTTATCGCCTAGTTTATCTTTTACTTTCTCTTCGAGCTTGTTTTTTTGCTCTTCTATTTTTTGTTGAGATTCTTTTTTAAGTTTCTCCTCCAGCCGTTTTTTCTCCATATTAAGCCGCTCTTTTATAGCGCCTTCGGTGTCCAACGTAAATTTAGGATCAGAAAAAGGCCCTTTAATAAGCAGGGGAATAACTAAACCACTCAGATCGCTCTGTTCGGTTGTTTCGGTGCTCTTTGATAATGGGGTGACACTTAAACGATAGTCCAGTGTTTCTTTTACAATATCGGCCAGTCCATTACCATCAAGGCGCATCACAGGCGAAAGCATTAACAATTTTTGGTTATTGACTATGCCGTTGTCGATAGTGAAATTTCCGGTTAATGATGCAAAATCGGTTTTTTTAATATTAGCTTCGGTGGGTTGTGGGGCAGCGGTCAGTTTCGCTTTTAGGATACGCACTTCCTGAGAAAGGTTAATGCCGTATAACTCACCATTCAATAATTTAAAATCACCTTTTCCGGTTAACCCGGTTTTTATTTTAGTGGCGGTTAAACCTTGTCCTTTACCTGCAAAGTTAAAGTCGGTTGTACCGCTAAGAAAATCAATTTCAGCTGCATCGGTGAGCAAAGGACGTATTTGTACATTGTTTAGATTGCTCGAGATTTGGTACCTATTTAATCCTTTACTCTCATCAAGCGATGCCTCGAGGGTTAACAATCCCTGATAAAGCTCCGCGGTTAATGGCGTTAGTTGTGCTTTGCCCTTATTCACTATAATTTTGGAGTCAATTTTTCCAATGGTTACACCCGATGCTTTTAGCCCTTCGATGGACAGTGTGCCATTGATATCCAGGCTGTTTAATATGCTGAGATCCGGTTCCTGTTCCATTTGTTTAGCAGTGGTTTTTTCGGTGCTTGCTGTTTCAGTGGCTGGCTCTGCAGGCTCAGGTAAATAGGGCGCCAGATCCCATTGATTTCCCTTCAGGGCGAAACGTACGGTGGTTAACTGCTTGGTTTGTACCGAAAGCTGTCCAGATAACTGGATTTTATCAAGCTTAATGATTAAATCAGTTAATTCCGCTTTTGCATTGTTGAGATCATATTTGATATCCGTATTAATCGAGCTGTCTATTTTCCCATTGGGCAGTGCTTCACCCGTCAATAAGGTGGTAAGAGAAAATTGCTTAAGCTCAACCGTTGAAAAATCGGACGCTAGCAGGAGTTTTGATTGCAAATCCAGTTGCGCCTGCAGATTATCGAGGATCAGATCGGCCTGCACGGATAAATCCGTTTCCTGTCCAGGTGCAAATTGTCCGAGTTGAATTTTTTTGATATTGGCTTTATGGGTGGTAGCGGCTTTAAGATCCTGAATCTCTATTTGCGCATCATTGATATTAATACCCGCTAACTGCAAATTTTCCAGCGCAAAAAAGCCCTCTTTTTCAGTCTCGCGGCTTGTGTCCTTCTCGGGGATTTTTTCTTGCGGCGCGGACGCGCCACTCGCCTGCATATTATCGAGATTTGAACTGCCGTTTTTATTGGTGATGAGGTTCACAACCAAACCATTGACGGTTAATTCACCAATTTTAATTTGTCCTTTTAATAGGGGGAGAATATCGAGACCAAGGTTGGCCTGATCAATTTTGAGTAAATTTTGTCGATTAAATCCGTCAAGGTTACGCAGTTCAATTTCGCCACTGCTAAAACCTAACTGCGGATAAAACGCCCAGCTAATATCGCCATTAATCGCCAGATCTCTGTTAATGGACTTTTTAACTTGCGTTTGAATTTGCTGTTTATAATCATTGGGATCGATTGTGGTTATCAACAGTACAACGGCGACTATCAATATAACCACCAATCCCGCAAATAATTTAAGAAATAGCTTCATTGAATTTTCCTTATCGGTGTTATTTAAATTTCAACCCGTTATAAAGGGGTTAAATTGAGATTAAACGCTGAGCTTTGTTTTTATAACATTTAATGATTGTGGATGAGATTAGTTTTTTATATATTTTTCAGCGCCTTCAAAAAAAAGCATAAAACGTCTATTTATTGATACTAATACTATAGGCAATGCTTTGACAATATTAATGCGGAGATTAAGTCTATTCGACATTCCGCACTGCCTTTAATCATAAATTTCCTGCCCCTTGAAATGGACAAATTTTCATAAAAAGGGGCATGCCTATTTTCTGATTCTTCCTAAAGACGGATTTTAATAAGTCGAAAAATATTTAATTCGTTAAAATCTGTTTTTATTTGCATCTTAAAATGTAGATTTAATCTAAACTTAAAATGTAGATTTAATCTAAACCTAAAATCGTCCGGTGAATTATTTTGTAAAGTTAGCGGAAAATGCAGATCAACAATTGCCCTAAAGCAGGAATGAAAATGTTTAACGTAAAAAAAATGTTCAAGTTAATTTTAGTAATATCCATTGTAACAATAGTTACTCCAGCCAATAGCGCCGGTTTCGATTCTTTGTTAAAGACCACCGAATCACTGACTGGCGTCAGCACTAAAAGTACAAGTAGTGATCTACTGGGCTCCTTAACGACGCAATTGGGTGTGACTGAGTCTCAAGCTGCTGGTGGTACGGCTGCGTTGTTATCAATGGCCAGTCAAAATCTGTCTGGCACGGACAGCTCATTATTAAAGAGTATTATTCCGGCGGAATTATCTACTACATTATCATCGCAAATGCTTAATCAGGTAATGGATATGGCGGGTGTGCAAAGCGCATTCAGTGCGCTTGGGTTAGATGCGAGCATGGTGCAGCAATTTGCGCCCATTTTACTGCAATACTTAACGGCAAATGGCGGTTCAGATTTGCTTGGAAGTCTGACAAAACTTTGGCTTTAAAGGTGTCCGGCATGGTTAAAGTAGCTTAACTGCAGATGATAAATTTTCCTTTGCAGGCATTTTATAACTAAGCTCAAAACTCAAAAGCGAGAAAGGGCAAACAACTTAAAAGTTGTTTGCCCTTTCTCTTTTCTAAGCGCAACTCATAGCAAAGCATTAAGATTGCTCCAAAGGCAATCGGTGCGCGCCTACAGAGTCTGTTTATCGGTAGGGTGCATTTTATGCACCAAAATCCGCGGTAATCGGTAATCGGTAATTGGTGCGGCCTATTAGAATACAAAATCTCAGGATAATATTTTTTGCCATTTTGTGTGTTTCCCATCCGCGCGAATTTCTTTTAGATAAGTATTAAAGGCATTATCTTCATGAATTATTAAGATAAGATCTAATACAGTGAGAGACATCACCTTTTGAAAGAACATTAGATCCTACCTTTGTACCGTCTTCATTCAGCAGAGGGGCAGGGGTGATGATTATTTTTATTACGTGCGCTTATCTGCAGACAGGGCGGATTTCCGTTATACTGGCGGCCTAAACACTACAGAGAAAATAATTTGTCATTTAATCACCCCCCTGAAATAACAGCAGTTAGCAATGCTGCTGAATCTATTCCTCATTCCCATATTAAGATAGCGACTTTTAATCTGTTTAATTATCTTGAACCCCCTTTTGCATATTACGATTTTGAACGGATTTACAGTGCCGAACAATGGGCTAAAAAACAAAAGTGGATAGCGGATTATGTTAATGAGTTTGAACCTGACGTAATCGGATTTCAGGAGGTGTTCAGCCCTCAAGCACTCGCTGAATTATTAGCAGGGGAAGGTTATGAGTTTTTTCAAGTGGTTGATCAGCCGGAAATTATTGATGATTTTATCTGTCGCAGCCCGGTGGTCGCTATTGCCTCAAAATATCCCATTGTTGATATTGAAGCGGTGCAGGCAGATAAAACCCTGGTTGCTGCAATGGGGCTTAAGAAGGATTTTTCCTTTAGCCGGCAGGTATTACGCGCAACCATTAACTTGCCCCATATAGGCGATTGTGATTTTTATGTGGTGCACTTTAAATCTAAACGTCCGATGCTTGAGCATGAAGAGAATAAAAGCTTGTCGGGTGAAAAAAATATTATCGAAAAACTGAAAGCACAAGTTGCCGGTGGTTGGGGTTCCACTATTCAGCGCGGCAGCGAAGCCGCACTGTTATTGGTTAATATGATAGCGCGCCGTGAAGAAACTGGATTACCGATGATTTTAATGGGCGATTTTAATAATATTCTGGCGGACGGGGTATTAAATCATCTTGTAACGGATTCACTGCGTTTTGTGTCAAAATTGGACAGTGATGCCTATCTTGAAAAGTACTGCCTAAATGATTCATGGGATTTATTTCAGGGAACAGAAAATAATACTGAGCATATTCTGCGTAAACCGACACACTATTTTGGTGCATCGAGTTCGGTCTTAGATTATATTTTATTATCCTGTGAATTTGATGCTAACTATCATTCAAGCTTATTTGAAGTCAGTGAATATAATACCTACGACAGGCATTTGATCAATCCCATTTTTGACCGTGACGGGGAAAGCACCGACCATGGTGTGGTCTTAGTGACCCTGCAGTTACGCTCTTAATTTTATAAACTTAATCCCCTGCAGTAAGGTTAATGCTATTTTGACCGTGACGGGGAAAGCACCGAGCATCCATAGTATTGTCTTGGTGACTCTGCAGTTACGCTCATAAAACAGTAGTGATGATTGAATAATAAATCGGATCATTTTATTAATGCGTTTGGTCTTATGTTAGCGGTAGGGTGCATTCTATGCACCGCAAACAGTGTTAATCGGTGCTGAAGCGCACCCTACGAGTGATGCGATTGTCGCTCACTCGTAGGCGTTATCGCTTATTTATGTATAATAACAACACTGCATAATCTCTGCCTTGTAGAAAGAATCTACAAGCTGCTGCAACAACAATCCCGAAATATAAACAGGCCCTAAAGCTTAATGGTCCAACAGTATTATTAATTCTATTAAGGCAGTAAAAAATAACAGGGTGCTTAAAATTTGCCAGAACTTGACCGGGTTGCGCTCTAATAAGGGCGCACGCTCGCGGTTCCTGAGCATTTTAGTATTGGGCGTGTAGAGATCTTGAGTAAACTCACTCATGGCATTATAACGCTGCGCCAACACAGGATGTGTCGCTTTTTGCAGTGTTAAATCAATCCAGTCGGGGAGATCAGGCCTAAACTGTTTGACCGGGCGATATTTCCATTGTGCCTTTCTTGCCCGGCTTAAGGATTGAGAATTAAGTGATTTATAGGGTAAGTGTCCCGCTAATAACTCATAGGCAATAACGCCAATAGAGAACAGATCCGATGCTGAACTGGCGTGTCCTTCATTCAGATACTCGGGCGCAATATAATCCGTGGCGCCTAAAGGTTGCTCGCTTTCGGGAGCCACCGATATTTCATCCAAACTGTCTATTTTAATGGTGCCAAAATCAATAATAGTTATTTTTTTCTCGTCGGAAATCATAATATTCTCCGGTTTTAAATCCCGATGCACCATACCGGAGCGCTGTAATACTCTTACCGCAGCAACAATATTATGGATAATCTCTCTGGCGATTTCTAAGGGGGGATTGGGGTTGTCATAGATCCACTGCCTGAGGGTAATACCTTTAATGTATTCACAGATATGGTATAAAAAAGGTGATTCATCCACTTTCGGCATTATAGACATTATGCTCGAATGTGATAATTTTCGGCCGACCCATTGCTCCTTTGAAAAACCATCGAGATAAACCAGATCGTCACTGAAATTTAATGACGGCATCTTCAAAATAAAAAAACCTTTAGACCATTTATCGATAGCCAGATAAACATGGCTGCGCGGGCCTTCATGAATCACTTTTTTTATTAGGAAGTGATCAATTTCATTCCCTTCATGTAATGCTGGCGGAATGGTTAATTCGGTTAATCTTTTTTGTAATTCGTCAACCGCGATGATCGGCAGGCTTTTAACCTTCAGCAGCAAACAAGTCAGGTTATCGGTACTGCCGTTATCAAGTGCATGTTGACCTATTGCTTTGGCCAGGACTTCGAAGTCTGCCGCATTTAATTCTTCCGGCTTTAAGGTGGAAAAATGTTCTGCCAGTTCAGTTTTGCTCAGCCAGTCATGAATACCATCGGATGATAAAAAAAATAGGTCATCCTGCTGCAGATCGGTTGTTTGAAAGTCGACCTCTAAATGGGAATCCATCCCCAGTGCACGGGTTAAGACTGTGTTGTTACCGTATTGAGTGCGGCTATGATCTTTACTGAGCTGGGTTAATTGTGAGTCGCGGTAGCGATATATACGGGTATCCCCAACGTGGAAAAGATAAGCGCTGGTGGATTTGAAAATGACCGAGCTGAAGGTGGTGATTAGCCCGTCGTGGCGTATCTGGTCATTATTACCGTGTTGATATAACCAGGCATTAAGTGAATTTAACACTTTGCTGGCGGATAACTTGGTTCCCCAATGTTCGGGCGTGCAATAATAATCATTGATAAATTGGGTGACACTGGTATGGCTCGCCTGCTGACTCTTAGTGCTGCAGCTGACACCATCTGCGATACTCGCGACAATTCCTTTATGCTTTTTCTCTGTATAGGAGGTCGGTATTTTGACCGCAAAAGCATCTTGATTAATCTCTCTTTTACCGCTTTCGGAATATCCCCCGACAATCAGTTCAAGTGCCTTATTAGGTTGCTTAGCTGGGATATTCAAATTAATTTTTTCCTTGGCAGACAATAGAGAAAAAAAGGGCGAGTGTTAATATAATCAACACCCGCCGTTTTCTTATACCAAAAGAATTAATTAAGTGATCAATGATTGCGAAGGAAAAATCAGCCCTAATAAGGCGTGAGTTGCAGGAGATAGTTGTTCTCACTTCAAAACTCACAACGCAGTTAGGGATGGTTTTAACCAGCAAGGATGATCACCTTTTTAGTTCTTTTGGTATTAATGGCTAACATCAATCATAGTGACACTGCCGTCGGGATTAAGCTCGGCCATTTGTCCCTTAGGCTCGGTCATCAGAGATAAGGTCACCAAACCACAAAACGCAGTCACGGCAATCACGTAGAAGAAAGTTTGATAATCAACAAATGACAGTATGGTTAAGTAAACTACCGCACCGACATTACCGTAAGCACCGGTCATACCCGCAATCTGTCCGGTCATTCTGCGTTTAATCAAGGGGACGGTGGCAAATACTGCACCTTCACCTGCCTGCACAAAGAAAGAACATAACATTGCCGCTGCAACCGCAATCCACAGCGTCCAGCCGCTGGTAATTTGCGCCATTAACAGATAACCCAATGCAAGTCCGGCGGTTAGAATAACCAGGGTTATTTTACGCCCGCATTTATCGGAAATCCAACCGCCACCGGGTCGGGACACTAAGTTCATAAAGGCATAAGCCGATGCGACCATACCCGCCATGACTGGCGTTAATTCAAAGGTTTCCAAAAAGAATAAGGGCAGCATGGAGATAACCGCCAGCTCAGATCCAAAGGTTGCAAAATAAAGCACATTTAATACAGCCACCTGTTTGAATTTATACCGATGAATTTCAGGAACCGGGGTAGTGAAAATTGATTTATTAACCTTCCAAACCTGTGACCATTCATAAATATAAAGTGCAATCAGTATCGCATAAATGGCATAGGTAACTTCAGCTGAAATCATCGCGATATTGCTTGGAGAGACTTTCCATGCAAGTAACGCAAGGGCTGCGTACATCGGAATTTTCATTATTAATAATAGGAAAAAATCGCCCTTGGAGGTCACTTCCATGGCCGTTAAATTGGCCGGTTTAAAATAAGTAGAGCCTTTTGGAGTATCGCTAACATTAGCATAAAACACAAAGGCAAAAACTAAACTCATCAAACCTGTGATAGCCGTTGCATAGCGCCATCCGTCTTCACCGCCAAACAATAATGCCAGAGTCGGTAAACTAAAGGCTGCTGCTGCACTGCCGAAGTTACCCCAACCGCCGTAGATTCCCTCGGCGGTGCCAAGTTCATTATGTGGAAACCATTCTGACACCAGACGGATACCGATTACAAAACCTGCACCGATAAAACCGAGCAGAAAACGGGCGATCGCCGCTTCTAAAAATGTTTCTGAAAAAGCAAACATAAAACAAGGAATAGAACAAACCGCTAGGAGTGCGGAGTACACCACTCTTGGCCCGTATTTATCGGTTAATGAACCGACAATTACTCGGGCGGGTATAGTTAAAGCGACGTTAAGAATTAATAATGTTTTTATCTCTTCGGTGCTTAAACCCAAGGATTCTTTTACCGCAAGCAGCAGGGGGGCAAAGTTAAACCAGACCACAAAAGTAATAAAAAAGGCCATCCAGCTTAAATGCAGGATTTTCATCTTTCCGGTAAAAGAGGCGATATTAAATGAGGTTTTATCCATGATTCTTTCCTTTAAAATTTTTTATGCTCTATAGGCTAAACAGCCCTATAGAGCACGATTAAGCGTTTAAAATTAACCTATCGACTGCAGTTGCACATGTTCGGCTTCAATGCGCACGGCATAGGTTTTTAATACATGCTCAGGTAAATCCAGACAGACGCCGGTCTTTAAATTAAAACGCTGTTTATACAAAGGTGATGCAACATAGGTCTCTCCCTGCGTTGATCCTATTATTCCGCGCGAAATAACATTCGCTTGTGCTATAGGATCAAAGTTGGAAACCGCATATAAATCCTGATTACGTTGACAGAAAAAAATTGCTACTTGCTGACTTTCAAACTGCGCACAAATGCCGCTGTTAGGAGCAAGATCTTCAGATTTACAAATATTAAACCATTGACTCATAATTTTTCCCTTATGCCGTTAATTCTACGACTTTGATTGTTTGCTGAGCGGGTATACGCTGCTCGCGCTCGAGTTCAAATGCCAATTGATTATCGGTATCATCACTGTTGATAAAATGTTTAAAGCGTTTTAGTTTTTCTGGATTTTGCAGCGTGGTTTTCCATTCACATTGATAGTTTTCAATGTTATTTTCCATTTCCTGCTCAAGTTCATCGGCCAGATTAAGCTTGTCTTCAATCACCACTTCTCTTAGGTAATCTAATCCGCCTTCCATGTTTTCCATCCAAACTGACGTACGCTGGAGACGATCTGCGGTGCGGACATAGAACATTAAAAAGCGATCTATATATTTAATAAGGGTTTGCTCGTCAAGGCCCGAGGCAAATAAATCTCCGTGACGGGGGCGCATACCGCCATTACCACAGACATACATGTTCCAGCCATTCTCGGTGGAAATAAGGCCGATATCTTTGCTCTGGGCTTCTGCACATTCGCGGGTACAACCGGATACGGCAAATTTTATTTTATGCGGGGAACGCAGACCTTTATAACGATTTTCAAGATTGAGGGCTAAGGTCATGCTGTCATCAACCCCAAAACGGCACCAGGTATTACCAACACAGGATTTTACCGTGCGTAAGGATTTACCGTAAGCGTGACCGGTTTCAAAACCGGCATCTATTAGTTGCTGCCAGATAACGGGTAATTCATGTAACTGCGCGCCAAATAAATCTATCCGCTGACCACCGGTTATCTTGGTATAAAGATCAAATTCCTTGGCAACTTCACCGAGTACAATCAATTTATCCGGCGTGATTTCACCGCCTGCGATACGCGGTACAACGGAATAAGTGCCGTTTTTTTGAATATTACCAAGATAGAGATCGTTACTGTCCTGTAATTCAATATGGTTATCTTCTAATACATATTCATTCCAGTAGGAGGCTAAAATAGAGCCGGCGGTGGGTTTACAAATTTCACAGCCTAAACCGCTGCCGTAATTTTCCAGCAATTGATCAAAAGAGGTTATTTTTTTAACCCGAATAATGTCCGTAAGCTCTTGTCTTGAGTAGGCAAAATGTTCACAAAGATCGTTATTGACTTCAAAACCTAAGCTCGCTAATTCACTGTCTAACACTTGTTTAGTCAGTGCACTACAGCCCCCACAGCCCGTTGATGCTTTGGTTTGCTCTTTTAAATCTCCCATAGTGCAGCACCCGGCTGCCACGGCACTGGTAAGATCGCCTTTAGAGACATCAAAACATGAACAGATAGTCGCGGTTTCAGGCAGGGCTTCGACCCCGAATCCAGCTGCTTGCTCATCACCGGTACTCGGTAGAATAAGCACCGCAGGGTTTTCCGGCAGGGTCATATCATTGAGTAATAATTGTAATAATGTGCCGTAAGCCTCTGCATTTCCGACTAAAACCGCACCGACAATTTTGGTGCCGTCTTCCGAGACAATCAAACGTTTATAAACCTGTTCAATTTCATCGTGGTAGGTATAAGACTGTGCGCCGGGTGTCTGACCGTGTACTTCGCCAATACTGGCAACATCAATGCCTAATAATTTAAGTTTGGTGCTCATATCAGCGCCGGTAAAGGTAAGTGATTCACCCTTAATATGGGCTGCCGCAACTTTTGCCATTTGGTAACCGGGGGCAACTAGGCCAAAAATCTTATTGTCCCATAATGCACATTCACCAATCGCATAAACATTTTCAACATTAGTCTGGCACTGGTCATTGATAGCAATACCGCCACGCTCGCCAATCTTTAAATCAAACTGTCTGGCCAGTTCATCCTGAGGACGAATACCCGCCGAGAAAACAATCGTATCGGTTTCTAGAAAACTGCCATCGGCAAAGTTCATTCGGTAGCGGCAGTTCTCACCATCAACAATTTCTGTGGTCGCTTTTTCGGTGTGTACCTGTACCCCTAAGGCTTCAATTTTACGGCGCAGTAATTGACCGCCACCGTCATCTAACTGCACGGCCATTAAACGCGGTGCAAATTCTACCACGTGGGTTTCTAAACCCAGGTTAACCAGTGCATTGGCAGCTTCAAGACCTAACAGACCGCCACCGACAACAACCCCCACTTTACTGCTTTTTCCAGAGGCTGTTATGTCCTCTAAATCATCAATAGTACGGTACACATGACAATGCTCTTTATCATTGCCTGCTATTGGCGGCACAAAAGGAAATGAACCCGTTGCCAGTACTAATTTATCGTAGGGTTCAATACGGCCACTGTTGGTGACCACCTGATTATTTTTGGTATCAAGTGTGACAACCTTATCGTTAAGCACAAAGTTAATACCATTTTCCTGGTAGTAAGTCGCATCGGTTAATGCTAAATCATCGGCTGTTTTACCGGAGAAAAAGCCACTTAGTTGAACCCGATCATAGGCAAGACGGGATTCTTCTGAAAACGTAATTATCTCGTAATCAACACTTTCATCTGTAATCAGAGTATCTATAAACTTGTGACCGACCATGCCGTTACCGACCACCACAATGCGTTGTTTGTTCATAATGTTAAAATCCTTATAAATTTTTAAGCTGATAATTGTGTTAACTCATTAATCGCACTATCGACCGATGGTTTTTCGTTAAACCACTGTAATTGCTCAGCTAAGGAGATAACCTTGCCAATCATAATCAGAGCGGGTGATTTTATTTGTTGTGTTTTTACTAATGAGGAAAGTTGGTTTAGATGACCGGTGATCACTCTTTGCTGCGGACAGCAGCCGTTTTCAATTAAAGCGACCGGCGTATTTTTATCCAAGCCTGCTTTTATCAGCTGCGTTTCAATTAATTCGGCTTTACTTAAGCCCATATAAAAGACCAGGGTATGATCCAGTTTGGCAAGTGCCTGCCATTTTATATCCAGGGTTTTTTCTGCATGCGCGGTGACAAAAGTACAACCTTGAGAAAGACCTCGATGCGTAAGGGGAATACCTGCGTAGCTTCCGCAGCCTGCCGCTGCGGTAATGCCCGGCACGATTTCGGCTTTAATATTATGTGCTTTCAGCGCCAGCATCTCTTCGCTGCCGCGACCAAAAACAAAAGCATCACCGCCTTTTAAACGGCAAACGCTTAATCCTTGCTGGGCTTTATCGATTAACAGCTGATTAATTTCGGACTGGCGAATACTGTGATTATTCTTGGCTTTACCCACATATAAGAGTTCAGCCTGCGCAGAAAACAGCTCTCTAATTTGTTTACTGACCAGATTATCAAAAATAATAACATCACATTTTTGGATTAGACGAAGTGCTTTCACCGTAAGCAAATCCGGATCACCGGGGCCGGCACCCACTAAAAAAACCCTGCCATAATTTGCCGGTTTATTGTCCTTTAGTAAGGTTCTGTTAGCCGTTGTTTTTTCGTGTAAAACAAAAGTGGTAACTACCTTGTTACTTTTTTGTGTGTTCATGTTGTCACCTGTTTTTATTTTTTTTCATCAAGCTGTTATCGATTTTTGTTAATTCAGTGTTATGGGTTTGTTAAAGCAAATATAGTGCCAATAAACAAATCAAGCGTTAAATTAAAAATTTAAAGCTTTTTAAATCATGTTGTTACTAGTCGGATTATCTGCAGGTTTAAATATTCCGGATAAACAGCAAAGACCTTATTGGGATAAAAAACAGGTGCGTTAATAGTGCGGCTAGCACCACAATGATCCGCATTTAAGCTTGATCCTCTTTTTTATGGCTGGCAGCTTAAGGAGAATGCTGCTGAGCTGACTGCTGTTTTTTGTTAACTGTTTGTTTGTGTGGTGTTAACTGTGATTTTTTCTAATAAATTTTTATTTTGATCAAGGTTTGGCGCGTAAATTGCATTATTCAATTAACAAATAAACTCGATAGATAAAATTTCATTAAACATAAAGCAGCAGCTAAAAGCTGAAATCAAGAGAGGGCACATGACAGCAGAAAAAAGCTTATGGACAAAAACCACTTGTGCATATTGTGGCGTTGGTTGTGGTGTTGAAGCAAAACCCAACAAACTCGGTTTATTGGATATTAGAGGTGATCAGGATCACCCTGCAAATTATGGGCGCTTGTGCTCTAAAGGTTTGGCGCTTGGCGAGACCGTTGTCCATGAAGGGCGATTATTAACCCCTGAAGTCAATGGGGCTCCATCAAGTTGGGAGAATGCTTTAACGCTGGTGGCCGATAAGTTTTCCGACACAATAAAGCAATACGGGCCTGATTCCGTTGCATTTTATGTGTCAGGGCAGTTATTGACTGAAGATTATTATGCGGCTAACAAGCTGATGAAAGGCTTTATTGGCAGCGGCAATATTGATACCAATTCGCGACTGTGCATGTCGTCATCGGTGGCCGGGCACAAACGTGCATTTGGCTCTGATACTGTTCCTGTTTGTTATCAGGATCTTGAAAAAACCGACATGGTGGTGATCACCGGCTCTAATTTAGCCTGGTGCCATCCGGTTTTATTTCAGCGCTTAAAAGCCGCTAAGGCCTTACGTCCTGAACTTTTTATTGTGGTTATTGATCCGCGCAAAACCGCGACCTGTGAAATTGCAGATTGTCATTTGGCCATTCAGCCGGGCAGTGATGTTGCCCTGTTTAACGGTTTATTAGCTTATCTTGCCGAAAATAAAACCATAGACAGGGATTATATCGACCAATATACCCAGGGTTTTGAAGCGAGCTTAGCCAGTGCCGTAGATGAATGTCAGGATCGGGACGAATTTTTAAAACGGCTGGGTATTAAGGAAAGCCAGCTGGAATTGTTTTATAAGCATTTTTCTCAGACCGAAAAAGTGATTACCATTTATTCTCAGGGAGTAAACCAATCATCTCAAGGGACAGATAAAGTAAACAGTATTTTGAACTGTTTTCTGGCAACGGGACGTATTGGCAAAGAGGGCATGGGACCCTTTTCGGTGACCGGTCAGCCCAATGCGATGGGCGGCAGAGAAGTTGGCGGTCTGGCGAACACACTGGCTGCGCATATGGAGTTTGGTAATGAGCAGGATCATCAAAGAATCAGTGAATTTTGGCAGACTGAGCAGTTAGCAACAAAACCCGGCTTAAAAGCCGTTGAACTGTTTGATGCAATTGATGACGGTACTATTAAAGCCGTTTGGATAATGGCCACCAATCCCGTTGTCAGCTTGCCGGGCAGCAGTAAAATTAAGGCGGCATTAAAAAAATGTCCGTTAGTGGTGGTCTCGGACTGCATTAAAGAAACGGCGACCAGCGCTTTTGCCGATGTGTTATTACCGGCCCAGGGCTGGAGTGAAAAGTCCGGAACAATCACTAATTCGGAGCGTCGAATCTCCCGTCAACGGCGAATTTTACCCACCCCGGGTTTAGGTAAACCCGACTGGTGGATAATCAGTGAAGTGGCAAAAAAAATGGGTTTTGCAAAGGCCTTTGATTATGCCCATGAAGGACAGGTTTTTGATGAATATGTCAAAATGACTGGATTGGGAAACCGTGACGGCAACTTACGCGCGCTAAATTTGATTGGTCTAGCGGGTCTCAGTGCTAATGATTACAATCAGCTTACGCCGCAACAATGGCCGGTGCCTGAATATCAAAAAGAGGTGGTTAATCAGCGTATGTTTGCCGATAACCTTTTTTTTACGGAAAACAAAAAAGCGCGCTTAATCCCTATTTCACAAAAGCAACCTCTTAGCCGCTGCAGTGCAGATTACCCTTTTGTGCTTAATAACGGCCGAATCCGCGATCAGTGGCATACAATGAGCCGAACGGGGCTTTCCAGCCGCTTAAGCGCATATCAACCGGAACCCTTTGTTTCAATCAATCCTATTGACGCAGTAAAGCAACAACTTGAGAACGGTCAGTTAGTGACTATCAGCAGTCTCAGCGGTTCGGTACTAGTACGTTTAGCGGTTTCAGCAGATATTGAACCCGGGCAGTTGTTTATGCCGATCCACTGGAGTCAGACAACGGCGAGTAAGGCGAATATCTGCGCCCTGATCAAAGCCAATGTGGACCCAAATTCAGGGCAACCGGAATTTAAATTTACTCCGGTTAAGCTTGTTAAGTGGGCATACAAAAGTGAAGCCTGGTTACTCAGCCGGACGCCAATGGACTTGTCCGATTTTGATTATTGGGTAAAACAAAAAGTCGCAGCGGGTTATTTGTATCGTCTTGCCGCCGAGTTTCCTCCTCTTGAGATGACCATTAAACTGTCCAATTTAATGGACCATAATAGCGGCAAAACGCTGACGAATTCTCCCGCTGCTAAAAGCGCAGCACCGATTTACCGTTACGCTAATATTACCGATCAAAAAATGCAGCAGGCTTATATTGTCGGCAAAAATCTGCAGGAGCAAGATTTAGACTGGTTGCAAAACCTGCTTGAGGAAACGGTCGACAGCAGTATTGAACGCTCACTTATTTCCGGGCAGGTCGAAGGTAAACTCGCCTGCGGAAAGCTGATTTGCGCCTGTAAACAAGTGGGTGAAAAAACCATTAAAAATGCGATAGCGGAGCAGCAACTTGATAACCTGAAAGCCGTCAGTGAACACACCGGTGCCGGCACAGGATGCGGTTCTTGTTTAGGGGAAGTGGAGGCAATTTTAACCGACTGCACCCTGCTTGTTTGAAGACTGCACAATACTTGTTCAAAGACTGCCTGATGAAGGACCTAATTGTTAATTAAATGATCGAGCCAACTTTTTTAGGCTGTAAAATCTGTTATAAAGAGCTACTTAATACCAAAAGAACTAAAAAGGTGATCACCCTTGCTGGTTAAAATAATCTCTAATTGCGTTGTGAATTTTGAAGTGAGAACAACTATCTCCTGCAACTCACGCCTTATCAGTGCTGATTTTTCCTTCACAATCATTGATCACTTCATTAATTCTTTTGGTATAACTAAACTCTGACTAAAGAAGATACCTTTAGTCTCTGCTAATACTTGGAGTCGCGATGTCACTTTCAAAAGAGGTGCAGGAACAAATTTCAGATACACAGATTATCACAGCAAGCTGTCCCGGCAGTCTGGGGACGGTCGATGCCGTAACCGCTTACCTGTCTCAGCAGGGCTGTTATATTAATGAAATCAACTCATTTGATGATATCGATACGCAACGCTTTTTTATCCGTATAGAATTTAGACCGGATCGGCAAAGCGCATTTAACCGCGAACATTTTATCAGTGGCTTTAAAGCTAAGGCGGCAAGCTTTGAGATGGATTGGACGTTGACCGCAAAAGACGATAAGGCGAAAGTAGTGATCATGGTGTCCAAGCATGATCATTGTTTAAATGATTTACTCTACCGTTACCGCACCGGCGATTTAAATATTGAAATTCCCGCTATTATCTCCAACCATCCAGACCTTGAAGAACTGGCTAAATGGCATGGTATTCCCTATTTTCATCTGCCGGTTAATAAAGACATAAAACCCCAACAGGAAGCGATGGTATGGAAAATCATTCAAGACTGTGATGCTGATTTAGTAGTGCTTGCGCGTTATATGCAGGTCTTATCCAGTGAGATGTGTCAACGATTGGCGGGCTGGGCGATTAATATTCATCACTCACTACTGCCGGGATTCAAAGGTGCTAAACCCTATTATCAGGCCTATCATAAAGGGGTTAAATTAGTCGGTGCCACTGCCCATTATATCAGTGACGATCTGGATGAAGGTCCGATTATTACGCAGGGAGTTGAAACCGTTGACCACAGTCACTATCCGGCGGATTTAGCCGCTAAGGGACGGGATATTGAATGTCAGACATTGTCACGTGCGGTGCGCTGGCACATTGAACAGCGTGTGTTTTTACACGGTGAAAAGTCGGTGGTTTTTGCAAAATAAACAGGCATATCTTCCAAGTGCCTGTTTATCGGATTTGTTACATTGTTATTATTACGTTCGCCCCGAAGCGCAATTGTTATAAAGGAATAAGCTTCATGAAATCTAAATTGAGACTCTCACTTTTAAGCTGTTGTCTGTTGTACAGCGCCAATGTGCTGGCAGACAAAGCCGTCCTGGCCGGAGGATGTTTTTGGTGCATGGAAGCAGACTTTGAAAAACTTTCAGGGGTGAGTGATGTCGTCTCAGGTTTTACCGGCGGGCAATTAGAAAAACCAACCTATAACGGTGATCACCAGGGGCACTATGAAGCCGTGGAAATCACCTATGATGCGGATAAAATAAGTTATCGAGCGCTGCTCGACTATTACTGGGTAAATATCGATCCCTTTGACGGGAGAGGGCAGTTTTGCGATAAAGGGCCCAGTTACCTGAGTGCTATTTTTGTCGCCAGTACCGAAGAGAAAAAAATAGCTGAACAATCTAAAGCTGCGATAGCAGCGCAGTTTGCGAATAAAATGGTTGTCACACCCGTTTTACCGGCAGCGGTTTTTTATCCTATCAAAGGTGACGAAAGTTATCATCAGGACTATGCCAAAAACAACCCGCTTCGGTATAAAGCTTATCGTTGGAATTGTGGGCGGGATAAGCGTCTCAAGAAGATTTGGGGAGAGAAAGCGACTCACTGATTGGTGCGTGACAGCTAGTTAGGCAATACAAAAAAACGCTGATCATTCAGCGTTTTTTTATAGGCGTTATATTCGCAAATTTTCCTGATATTTTTTACAGGCTCGGCAGCAAACCTTTCGGGATCAGTTTGTTATGCATAGCTTCAATTAACAACTGATTTGAGTGTTTAATATCGGGTGCAAAATATCTGTCTTTATCATAAAAATCAACACGCTCCCGTAATTCAGCCTTCGCTGTTTCTATTAACGCGGAGGATGTTAACGGGGCTCTAAAATCCAGTCCCTGGGCGGCGGCTAATAACTCCACTGCTAAAATTCCACGGGTATTTTCAGCCATATCTTTTAAGCGCCGACCGGCAAAGGTTGCCATTGAAACGTGATCTTCCTGATTTGCCGATGTTGGCAGGCTGTCCACACAAGCCGGGTGAGCGAGTGATTTGTTTTCGCTGGCAAGGGCTGCAGCCGTTACCTGTGCAATCATAAAGCCGGAGTTAACGCCGCCGTTGTTGACTAAAAATGGCGGTAATTTACTTAAGCCACTATCGATTAACAAGGCCATACGGCGTTCAGATAAACTGCCAATTTCAGCAATGGCTAAGGCTAAATTGTCACTGGCCATGGCAATCGGCTCGGCATGAAAATTACCAGCAGAAATAATGTCGCCGTCCTCGGCAAAGACCAAAGGATTATCCGAGACAGAGTTTGCTTCAATTTCATAAATAGCAGCAGAATTACGAATTTGCTGTAAACATGCGCCCATTACCTGCGGCTGACAGCGCAGAGAATAGGGATCTTGTACTTTTTCACAAGCCGTATGTGAATTACTTATTTCACTGTGTGTATCAAGTATATGACGATAGATTAAGGCTGAATCTATTTGTGATTGATGGCCGCGTACTTGATGTACTCGAGGATCAAAGGGCTGCCGGCTGCCTAATGCTGCATCGACCGTCATTGCCCCGCACAAGGTCGCTGAAGCAAACAGATCCTCAGCGGCAAACAGGCCTTCTAAACCAAAGGCGCAGGATGCCTGAGTACCGTTTAATAATGCGAGTCCTTCTTTGGGGGCCAAAGTAATAGGCTGCATAGCGGCAACTTGTAACGCTTTGGCACCGGAAATTATTTCCCCCTGGTAACGTGCCTCACCTTCACCTAATAAAACCGTGCTCATGTGCGCTAGAGGGGCTAAATCACCCGATGCGCCCACTGAACCTTTCTTCGGCACACAGGGATAAATCTGTGCGTTTACCAGGGTCATTAATGCTTCAATAACAGATAAACGAATGCCTGAAAAACCCCGTGCCAGGCTGTTGATTTTTAAGACCATCATCATGCGCACGGTTTCATCACTCATCAATTCGCCGATACCGGCCGCATGTGAAAGGACAATACTGCGCTGCAGTGTTTCTAAGTCTTCCGGTGCAATACGGGTATTGGCCAGCAACCCAAAACCGGTATTGATACCATAAGCGACCCGATTTTCTGCAATCACTTGATTGACAACTTGTGTACTGGCATGAATTGCCTCGATACAACTTGGGGCTAAATTGACTTTAAGCGCATGACGGCTGATTTTACGCAGTTGAGAAAGTTTCAATTGGCCCGGTTTAATCTGTAATTCGTACATCGTTTTCTCCGCAGTCATGATCGCTTAGATGGCGAATCATGACAAATAATAGTTAGTTTAATGTGTTTTGCTATTCAATATTCAGCTATTCAATATCCAGCATGGGCAAATCAAGGTGCTGCTCGCGTGCACATTTCTTCGCTATCTCGTAACCCGCATCGGCATGACGCATCACCCCCGTGGCGGGATCGTTTCTTAATACCCGGCTGACACGCTGGTGGGCATCGTCGGTACCATCACAGACAACGACCATGCCCGAATGTTGGGAAAAGCCCATACCGACACCGCCACCATGATGCAGTGATACCCAAGTGGCACCACTGGCAGTGTTTAATAAAGCGTTTAATAACGGCCAGTCTGACACCGCATCGGAGCCATCGAGCATGCCTTCGGTCTCGCGGTTTGGGCTGGCGACTGAGCCTGAGTCGAGGTGATCACGGCCAATCACAATCGGGGCTTTGAGCTCGCCATTTTTAACCATTTCATTAAATGCCAGTCCCAGACGCTGCCGATCTTTTAAACCGACCCAGCAAATACGTGCCGGTAAACCTTGAAATTGAATGTGTTCCCGTGCCATGTCCAGCCAGTTGTGCAGCTCCGGGTTATCGGGAATAAGATCTTTTACTTTCTGATCTGTTTTGTAAATATCTTCTGGATCGCCAGACAACGCAACCCAGCGGAAAGGACCAATACCTTCACAAAATAGCGGACGGATATAAGCCGGTACAAATCCCGGAAAATCAAAGGCGTTTGTAACTCCTTCTTCAAGCGCCATTTGCCGGATATTATTGCCGTAATCAACCGTTGCCGAGCCCGCAGACTGCAGATTCAGCATCGCCTTAACTTGTACTGCCATGGATTGTTTAGCGGCGTTAACTACCGCAGCTTCGTCGATTTCACGCATTTTCGCCGCGTATTCCATGGTCCAATTTTGTGGCAGATAACCGTTTAAGGGATCGTGTGCCGAGGTTTGGTCAGTGACCACATCCGGGGTTATTTGACGTTTAACCAGCTCCGGGAAAATATCCGCGGCATTGGCAAGCAGCGCAATTGAAGTGGGTTTTTTATCCGCTTTTGCCTGTTCAATCATGGTTAATGCCTGATCCAACGAAGTCGCTTTTTGATCCACATAACCTGTCCGTAAACGGTAATCAATGCGCGACTCATCACATTCTACGGCCAGCATTGAAAAGCCCGCCATAGTGGCAGCAAGGGGTTGGGCACCGCCCATGCCCCCTAAACCACCGGTTAATATCCAGCGACCGCTGGCGCTGCCGGAAAAATGTTTTTTCGCCATCGCCACAAAAGTCTCATAGGTACCTTGCACAATGCCTTGAGAGCCGATGTAAATCCAAGAGCCCGCGGTCATTTGTCCGTACATCATTAAACCCTGTTTATCGAGTTTGTTGAAGTGTTCCCAGTTTGCCCAGTGGGGGACGAGGTTTGAATTGGCAATCAGTACCCGTGGCGCATTTTCATGGGTTTGAAAGACACCGACGGGTTTACCTGACTGGACTAATAAGGTTTCGTCATTCTCTAAACGTTGCAGTACTTCGACAATCTTGTCATAGGACTGCCAATCACGTGCAGCGCGGCCAATACCACCATATACAACCAGGGCATGCGGGTGCTCTGCCACGTCCGGGTGAAGGTTATTCATTAACATTCTAAGGGGCGCTTCCGTTAGCCATGATTTAGCATTCAATTTTGTACCCTGTGGTGCAATAATGGTGCGCGAAGTATCTAAACGCTTATCGGTCATTTTTTTTTCCTCGTAATAGTAATACCAAATCCATTAATTTTCTGTTCATTTATGCTGGTTAAAATACACGCTAGCTTCGTTATTGATTTTATAATTAGAACAACTAGTTACTGCAATCAATGTCTTGCTTTCATGCATTTTTCCGGCGCCTAAATAGACCACCTATTTAGTGGAATTGGTATGAATTATCCCTTCACAAACAGACGGGTGTGGGTCTAACTATGTTTAAACATGGCATGGGAGATATCCCAGACCAGTCGCGCCGCTAATCTGGCGGTTTGCTGGTCGATATCAAATGCCGGATTATATTCTGCCAAATCCGCTAACAGCAGTTTTGCTTTACCCTTATTATTGCTTGCCTCAAAAATCGGCTGCAGCAAGCGCTCGACCGTCTCATAAGAAAGTCCTCTTGCAGCGGGCGCGCTGACACCGGGCGCTATGCCCGCAGAGAAAACATCCAGATCAATGGTCAGATAAAGGTAATCAACTTGCGCTATAAAGCGGGTTAACTCAGAGATTCTTTTTTCCATCAGGTGGCTTGCAAGCTGGTTATCTTCGCGGTAAAAAACCTTCAGACTGTCGGCACAGGAAAATAATGCTTGAGTATTACTTGCTCTGCAGACGCCTAAACAGGCGTAATTAAATGCCCAGCCCAGGTCCTTGCAAAAATCGGCTATCTGGCGAAAAGGGGTACCGGAACTCCCCGAATATTGCGCGCTGTCTTGTGCATAGGATCGCAGGTCAAAATGCGCATCAAAGTTGACTATGCCTATTTTAGGCGAGCTGCTATTTGTTTCCTGCAGGTGCGCGGCGAGTCCTCGAAAAGAGCCCCAGGCGATTTCATGACCACCACCCAATACTATTACTTTATGCTCCTGCTTGAGCGCAATTTGTACCTGTTTGGCCAGTGTTTGCTGGCTTTCTTCAAGGTTTTTCCCATGGCAAAAAACATTACCAGCATCGTAGAAGGACGCTTTCCCCGAGTCCGTTTGCTGATGCCATGCGCTGTTGGCCAATGCTCGACGAATCAGATCCGGCGCATCAAATGCACCTGTTCGTCCTTTGTTGCGTTTGACACCTTGATCGCAGCAAAAACCCAACAGAGTAATGCCGGAAGCATCCTGCTCCGATGCCGTAAGGCTGACCATATGGTGAAAACGTTTACCGCTCGCGCCATCTTCTGCGTCTGTTCTTCCCTGCCATATGTTTTCTGCTGTCGGCTGGTGCAGGTGATGATGATTAACTTTATCAGTCATTGCATAACCCTCCATTAATGATCCGTGCTGCCAGCAGGCCAGTGCCTATTTCATAGGCCAGTTGTGCCGGGTGCTCGATATTCCAAAGACACAAATCTGCTTCAAAACCCACTTTGATTTGACCGCGCTGCTGCGCTAAACCTAATGCTTTTGCCGCATGACAAGTGACACCGCGCAGGGCCTCTTCCGGTGTTAAATCAAAGAGCGTACAGCCCATATTCATGATCATTAAAAGGGATGCTATCGGGGAGGTGCCGGGATTAAAATCCGTGGCTAATGCCATTGGTACTTTGTACGCGCGCAGTAATTCGACAGGCGGTAATTGTGTTTCCCTTAAAAAGTAAAAAGCGCCGGGTAATAAGGTCGCCACCGTACCGCTTTCGGCAAGGGCTTTAACGCCGGTTTCATCAAGGTATTCAATATGATCCACCGAGCTTGCGCCCATTCTTGCGGCTAATGCGCTGCCGCCTGAATTGCTTAACTGCTCGGTATGCCCCTTGATGCCCAGACCAAAAGATAACGCCGCCCTAAAAACCCGTTCTGTTTGCTGTAGGTTAAAACCAATGCCTTCACAGAATACATCCACATAATCAACTAGTTGCGCGTCAACTGCCGCCGGAATAATAGTATTGCACACATAATCAATATAACGATCCGGGGAGTCTTTAAACTCCGGCGGCACAGCATGTGCAGCCAGAAGCGTGGTGGACACTTTAATCTTGGCCTGTTGTTCAACCTGCTTGGCGACACGCAGTATTTTTAATTCACTTTCAAGGTCGAGACCGTAACCCGATTTTATTTCAACCGTAGTGACGCCGTCTTTAATCAAACCAGAAAGGTGCTGCAGGGCTTTTGCTAACAGTTGTGCTTCCGTGGCTTTCCGTGTGGCGTTAACCGTGGTCATGATTCCGCCGCCTTGACGGGCAATTTCTTGATAGGGCACGCCGGTTAAGCGTTGCTCAAATTCATGGGCGCGATTACCGGCAAAAACCAGGTGGGTATGGCAATCGATAAACCCCGGGGTGAGCAGTTTGTTTTCGCAGTCGAACTGTTTACCCGATGACAACAGCGGGCAGGATGCCATTCCACCTATCTGTGCGATTTTACCGTTAATGATATTAATAAAATGATTAGCTTTAAGCTGGTAACCCGTGTCGTTCGTTTCCATGGTGACAAGGGTGGCATTGGTTAACAGTAAATTCATTTTATTCCCGCTTGTTTAAATGTATATACAATTACATTAGCAGTTAAAAAATAAAGCGCAAGCATTATGTTAATAATTTGTGGTTTTGAGCTGCGAGTTTCGAGCTACGAGCTACGAGCTTCGAGCTTCGAGTTTTGAGCTGCGAGCTTTGAGTTTCGAGCTGCGACTCATCGCTGACGGCTGACGGCTGACGGCTGACAGCAGACAGCAGACAGCAGACAGCTGAAGGCCGGCGGCTCGTGCCCCGTAGCTCGCAACTCGCTGCTTAGCATTTAGATCTTAGTCTTTAAGGTCAATTTATATTTATCGGCCGGGTGATACAGCAGGGCGACACTGATCAGATTCTGTTTGCTCCAGGTTCGACGGTTTAAAAGCAGGCAGGGTTGGTGAGTTGATAAGTGCAAATGTCCCTGAATGCGTTTATTAACCATCACGGCTTCAACGCTATGCTCTATCGAGCTTAAGGGGCAATTTTTTGTCAGGTATTCGTTGGGTGTCGAACGGTTGAAATCCTGTTTGATATAATCAGGCGCAAACGATGGGTTTACCCAACGCATCTCCAGCTGCAGCGGGCTGTCATCCTCCAGGTGGATAATCTCACTAAAGTAGATTGGCGTATCAAGAGGCACCCCTAAACGTATTGCCGTTTGCGGATCAGCATGCAGGGTTAATTGAGTCAGCACCTGACTGCTGTATTGTTTGCCGCGCTGGCGGATTTCATCGGCTATATTACGAATGTCTATTAATGGGGATTCCATTTTGTTCTGGCAGACAAAAGTGCCAACCCGCGCCGTTCGTTTTAACAATCCTGCCGTCACTAAATCTCGAATCGCTTTATTGACTGTCATACGGCTGACCCCAAACTGCTCAGTTAACGCCATCTCAGTTGGGATTTTACTGCCTACCGGCCAGACATTACTGCTGATCTTTTCGTTTATAAATTCTCTGATTTGGATATAACGTGGTGATTTACCCATGCATTTACCTTATTGTTAATTGACTATACAAATACTCCCTTTTTTATCAGAATAAATCAAGTGATAAATAATTAAAGTCACTTAGTTGAAAACAGTAAGTTGGCGCTGAACTTTATGCGCACCGGTATACTGGTATAATAGATATTGATAGGAAGCGAGCATAATAACGGTTCGAATTTAAATTCATTTCTATATTGCTGTGTTCCCAAGCAGATAAATACGCATTCACCTTTAATCCCTAGGATAAAATAATGAAGTACTACAACAAGCTTTCTGAGCATTATAAAAAAATTGCCAATTTTGAGCATCTCGCTGCAATAGGTGGCTGGGATCAGGCGGTAATGATGCCTGCGGGAGGCAATGAATCTCGCGCGCAGGCAATGGCTGAACTCTCTGTTCATATCCATCAGTTATCAACGTCGGAGCATCTTGGCGAGTTATTTGCTGATGCTGAATCGGAAAATCTCGGTGAACTTGAGTCCGCGAGTTTGCGTGAAATGAAAGCATCATGGCAAAAAACGACGGTGCTGCCGCAACGTTTGGTACAGGCTAAATCATTAGCCGGTTCTAAATGCGGGCACGCCTGGCGTACGCAACGCGGCGAAAATGATTGGCAGGGATTTTCCAAAAACTTTGCCGAGGTGGTGTTGTTATCTAAAGAAGAGGCGTCGATTCGAGCGGATGCCGCTAATAAAACCCCCTATGATGCCATGCTGGATTTGTATGAACCCGGTACTACCAGCGAGCAGCTGGATGGTCTTTTTGGAAATTTAAAAACCTGGTTACCTGATTTAACCCGGAAAATACAGCAGCGCCAAAGCAGCCAGAAGTTTATCAAACCGACGGAAATTTATACAACCAAGCAGCAGAATGCGCTTGGCCTGGATATTATGAAATTGCTTGATTTTGATTTTAATCACGGGCGATTAGATATCAGTGCGCACCCGTTCTGCGGTGGAACCAGTCAGGATGTACGGATAACAACACGTTATGATGAAACGGATTTTGTACAATCTTTGATGGGTATTGTCCATGAAACCGGGCATGCCCGTTATGAGCAGGGATTACCAAAAATCCTCACGGGGCTGCCGGTCGGTGAAGCGCGTTCGATGGGGATCCATGAATCTCAAAGTTTATTTTTTGAAATGCAGTTGGGTCGCAGTAAGGAATTTATTGATCAACTTGTGCCCTTGGCTTTAAAACATTTTCCGAATAATAATCCCGCCGTCTTCGAGACCGCTAATCTGCAGAAAATATATACGCGTGTTAACCCCGGATTAATTCGTGTTGATGCCGATGAGGTCACGTATCCTGCCCATGTTATGTTACGTTATGAAATAGAACGTGATTTAATGAACGGCAATATTAATTATACGGATATCCCGGAATTATGGGATCTTAAAATGCAGCAATATTTAGGTCTTTCAACTGCGGGTAACTACAAAAATGGCTGTATGCAGGATATCCACTGGACAGATGGCGCGTTTGGATATTTTCCCAGTTATACCCTGGGCGCCATGTACGCTGCGCAGTTTATGACCGCGATGAAAAAACAGGTGGACGTTAATGCCTGCCTGAGAGAACAAAAATTAACGCCTATTTTCAATTGGTTAAATAAAAACATTTGGAGCAAAGCGAGTTTGTTACCAACCGATCAGTTAGTTAAACAAGCAACAGGTGAAACCCTTAACCCCGCTTTATACGGGAAACATCTACAGCAAAGATATTTAAGTTAAAATTTTCAATTTATGCGGTTTATGCATAGATAATATGATTAAATTTCATTTTTTTCATAAATTGTTTTGACCTAAAATATCTATTCTTTAAAGCATCTTTATTATTTACGGAGTATCTCTATGTTTAAAGCACTTATCCTGAATCAGCAAGACAAAAAAACCACTGCAGAAATTTGCCAAATTGATGAATCTCAGTTACCTGAAGGAGAAGTCTTGATTGATGTTGATTATTCATCATTAAACTATAAAGATGGTTTAGCTATTACCGGCAAAGGAAGAGTTGTTCGTCAATTTCCTATGGTACCGGGTATCGATTTAGCCGGTCAGGTGGTCGAATCTAAGGATGGGCGTTACCAGGCAGGAGATAATGTTGTATTAACAGGTTGGGGCGTTGGTGAAGGTCATTGGGGCGGCATGGCAGAGAAAGCGAGTTTACAAGCTGATTGGTTAGTCCCTCTTCCGCAGGGCATGACCGGCAAACAAGCGATGATGATTGGCACCGCCGGCTTAACCGCTATGTTATGCGTACAAGCATTAATTGATGCGGGCATTAAACCTGAAAGCGGTGAAATATTAGTGACCGGTGCGAGCGGTGGTGTGGGCTCGGTTGCCGTGACGTTATTAGCTAAGCTGGGTTATCGTGCCGTCGCCGTGACCGGCAGAGTGGAAGAAAATGGTGAGTTGTTAAAACAACTGGGTGCCAGCCGTGTTATACCGCGTTCTGAACTTGAAGAGCCGATCCGTCCATTAGACAAACAGTTATGGGCCGGGGCCGTGGATACCGCCGGCAGTAAAATACTGGCTAAAGTGCTGTCACAAATTAATTATGACGGTGCGGTTGCGGCATGTGGTTTAGCCAACGGTTTTGATTTGCCAACCACCGTTATGCCCTTTATTTTACGTGGTGTTAAATTATTAGGTGTTGATTCGGTTTCCTGCCCCTATGCGCGCCGTATGGCCGCATGGAAACGTATCGCTGAAATCTTGCCAGCCAGTTATTACCAGCAGGCCTGCCACGAAATCGATTTAGAACAAGCAGCAGAATATGCTGAAGCTATCACCAATGGACAAGTGACCGGTCGCACAGTCATCAAGCTGTAAAGACTATAGTGCTTAAGCAATAATAATGAGCCTGCTGCTGCAGGCTTTTTTTAATCAATCCAATCCCATCGCATTTATCCGCTGCTCAATTAACTTACTGCATTCTTCTTTTAATATCCGGCGCAGCCAAATTTGTGCTTGAGAATATTCAGAACGAGGATGCCAGATAAGTGAATATTCAAAAGGTTTAAAATCAAAAGGCAGGGGTTTTACAATCAAGTCATATTTTTCTGCCACTAAATAGGCCAGATCTGCAGGCACGGTAATCAGCAGCGGCATACTGTCAACAATAGCTAAGGCCGTTTCTAAATGAGATGCCCGTAGAATCGTGTTTTGCTTTTGATGTCCACTGAGTGCTTCATCAAGCAGTGCTTTAACACCATCACTAATAGCAATTAAGGCATGCGGATAGGTAAGATAATTTTCCAGAGTTAATATTTTATCGGCAAGGGGATGAGACTTTGACAACATACAAAATACGCTGACTAAGCCAAGTTTATCTCGCTGTAACGGAGCAATTGAATAATCCGGATGGCAGATAGCCATATCAACACCTTCACTGGTTAATTGATTGATCATCTGTTTATGTTTAAGAGGTACAAATTCAAGGGATATATTGGGTGCCTCTTGGTAAATACGGGGCAGTGCATAGGGCATTATTGTCTGCAGTGCATAATCAGTCGCGGCGATATTAAAATGCTGCTTACAATTTATTGCTTCAAAATCACCGGGTGATAACAGAGTCCGTAGTGATTGCAGGGGATCATTAAGTGCAAGGTTTAACTCGATAGCGCGTTGTGTTGGCTGCAGATGTTGGCCATTGCGAATAAAAAGCGGATCGCCAAGCAGATCTCTTAACCTTCCTAATATTCGACTCAATGCAGATTGACTCAAATTAAGCCTGACTGCAGCATGACTGACACTGCCTTCTTCAACTAATACCTTTAATGCAATTAAGAGATTTAAGTCTTTGCGGTAAACATCTTCCAGTTCCATATTTTGATCCAGGGTTTCAATCACAGTGGGTTATTATGGATAAGATTAAACATAACTGCTATTTCTTTTCTAATTGGTATTATTTTTTGCTGCCGAGAATGCTGTCCGCACATATATCGAGTTAGGCTTAGCTTTTGGTGAAGGTAAAAAAGGGGGGGGGGGGGGAGGTGATTTAGTTTATGCTCTGTGGTGAAATTATTCACCACAGAGCAACAATGTGCATGCTTTTAATTAACGAATGGCAATAAATAAAGACAGTCCATTGCGGTTTACCTGCAATAAGATATTGTTTTTAGCCATTCCCAGCGCTTTTTTGAAGGATAATAAATCATCAACGCGACGTTTGTTCGCTGCAATGATCAGATCACCTGCCTCCAGTCCACTGTAGGCGGCCGGAGAATTTGCCTGTACTTCGACGACTTTGACACCCTTGCCCTTGTTATTATTGGCAAATGAAGCGCCCGCGAGTAAAGGATGCAATTCTTTGAATGAATCAACCGCACTCAAGGTTTGTGGTTTGCCAATGCCCACATCCACTGTTTTTTTCATGCCATCCCGCAATAAGGTTATTTTGACTGTATCACCGATACTTTTCAGGCCTATTTGACTGCGTAATTGTCCGGTCGACTTGGTTATCTGACCATCAACACCGGTAATAATATCCCCCGCGATTAATCCCGCTTGTTCAGCGGGAGAGCCTTTAGTTACACCGGCAACAAGTACACCCAGTTGACCATTTTTAAGCTCCAGCGCCTCGCCTAAATCGCGCGTAATATCCTGAATAGCAACACCAATCTGACCGCGCTTAACCTCACCGTATTTTGTGATTTGCTGCATGCTCGCTTTAGCCATATTGATTGGAATGGCAAATCCTATTCCTATATTTCCACCTGCCGGCGCAATAATAGCCGTATTGATACCGACCAATTCACCATTCAAATTAACCAGTGCACCTCCGGAATTACCCGGATTAATAGAAGCATCGGTTTGGATAAAGTTTTCATAGCCTTCTATCCCCAAACCACTGCGTCCCAGCGCACTGACAATGCCCGTGGTCACGGTTTGACCTAAACCAAAAGGATTGCCGATGGCAACGACAAAATCACCGACTTCTAACAGAATTGACTCGGATATTGCGATCTGCGTCAGGTTTTTTGCTTTTATTGCCAGTATAGCAATATCCAATTCCGGGTCTGAACCTATTATTTTCGCCTTATAACTGCGTCCGTCGATCAATGAAACCTGCACTTCATCAGCGTCTTTTATTACATGGAAATTGGTCATAATGATGCCATTCTGAGCATTGATTATGACCCCTGAACCTGCACTTTGTTGGCGTTTTTGAGGTGCTTGCTGCTGTAAATTATCCTGCTCAGGGAGTTCAAAAAAGTGCTTGAAAAAAGGGTCGTTTAATAACGGGTTGACTAACGCCTGTTTGGTTGAATAGGTGGAGATATTAACCACTGCAGAATTTATTTTTTTCAACATGGGCGCAAGAGATGGAAAAGGTTTTCCCTGAGCCGTCACATTAGGTATTGCTGCATTTGCGCTGTAACTTAAACTCAGGCAAAGCATCATCACTAATAACAAAGCTGATTTTATCTTCATGTTTTTTCCTTAACAACGTTAATCAAAAAATTTAATGGAAAAGAGAGTGCTTTGAGCACGTTAGTAGCTTACAAAATGGTGCCTTATAGATCAAATTTATTGACCGATAATTACCCTGTTAAGGGAGTAAAGGGCGGCTTAATACTCCAATAATGCAATTTTATTTCGAAGTGTTTCGACTTCTTCCAGTAATTCTAACGCGAGTGCGGCCCCGGCAAGATTAACCCCGAGATCCGATTCGAGTCGTTGTACAATAAGCACACGCCGCAGGCAGTATCCACTAAATTGCCAATGCTGTTGATCGTTTTTCACCGGCTCAATAACCCCCTCTTCTACTAAATTTAAAATCCATTCGGCAGGCTTACCACAGGCATGGCTAAGTTCCTCCAGAGTGAAAATGGTGCCTTTCTCAACAATCAGCCCTGATAATACGGTTTGCTTGATCATGCTCTATACCCCCATTTTAGCTCTTGGGTTAAATGCCATTATTTTTTCCATTTCTTGATAAAGTTTCCTGGCCGACTCACTCGTCGCTGGCGGTGTGACAACACTAAGTATGACGTAAATATCCCCGGCAGGATTACTCGGAATACCTCGGCCTTTTAAGCGCATTTTACTGCCACTGTTTGATCCCGGTGAAATTTTAAGGTCCACCACGCCGGCGGGCGTTGGAAGTTTGACCGTTGCGCCCAGCGCTGCTTCCCAGGGAGTCACCGGCAGTTGCATGTGCAAATCTTGTTGCTCGAGCCTATAAAGGGGGTGAGGGTTAAAATGAACTTCCAGATAAAGATCTCCTTTTTTCCCCTGTCCCATACCGTTCGAGCCTTGTCCGGAAAGACGAATCTGTTGCCCATCTTTGATTCCCTTGGGAATTTTAATATTAAGGGTGCGATTAACTGCTCGTATTGATCCCCGACTATCGGCTTCCTGTGTTTGCAGATTAATGCTACGCGTTGCACCAAAAAAGGCATCTTCTAAGTTAATCGACACTTTGGCATGGTGGTCAGATCCGCGAGTATTAAACTGTGCACTACGGTTAAAATCAGAATGTTGATCTTTATGACCAAAAAACGCTTCAAAAAAATCGCTAAAGGCACCGCCATGGAGATCGTCAAATTCCCCTTTGCTAAACTCAAAACTTGAATCTCTGTCCGCCTGCTGCCAGGATTTTAAATTTGGATCTAAACGGTCGTAGGTGGCGCGTTTTTTGGGATCCCTAAGCACTTCATAGGCTTCGGATACCTCTTTAAAGTTAGCTTCAGCTGCGGGCTCTTTGCTGATATCCGGATGATATTTACGCGCTAATTTTCGGTATGCGCGTTTGATCTCCTCTTTCGACGCATTGCGCTGTAGACCCATTATTTTGTAATAATCCTTATATTCCATGGTCGATCTACCTTATTGAAATTTTATCGATAACATCATTAAAAAAATGGCGTGAAAAATCTCCCCCAGGATGGGAAAGCTTAATTAAAGATTAGTCTGCATAATTTTATAGTCCAGCACAGGCTTATGAGCAAATGACTTGCAGATTCAGGAATCTGGATCTGCAAGTCGTTTGCGTATCTCGATTATAATGTTCCGATCTTTATCAATATTATGATGATTAAGTATCCAATACTGTTGGTATTTTAAAAAATAACAGTGCAGGGCGAGTTATGGATACTAGAATTATAAGTAAGAGATTTTTGGCGGAGAGCTTAAATTCAAGTTCATGAAATCATAATGTAAGGAATTTTATTATGTCCGATTGGAATAATCCGGCGGCCAAAGGAGCCATGTTACATAATTATGTTCAGAAGAGTACCCAGAAGGTAATTGGCTGTTTGGAGCTTTCTTTTGCCGAGTTAGGAAGCTTACGACTGAATATATTGACGCCCGATTTTTTGCTGGTTGCGTTACTTTCTCAACCGGACAGTGAAGGACATAAGGTTTTGCAGGAGTTATTGCCCAATGAAGATGATGCTCCGTTGCGTATCGTTGGTCAGATAAGACAAAACTACCCGCCCGCAAGTAACGTACAGGCAAAGCAAATTCTGGCTTCTCAGGAGATAGTCGAAGTGTTTCGAGTGGCCTACGACGAGGCTAAAAATTTTGGCGATGATTATATTGGTACAGGCACTTTATTTCTTGCTTTTTTTCATAAGGATGCGGGGCCTGTTGCTGATATTTTAAACAATGAAGGTATTCGTGTTGATCAGGCGCGTCAAGCACTAAAGCATATTCGACGGGGGCATCAGCTTAATAGTCAAGATGCAGAAGGAAAACCAGATGTATTGGATATCTACACTAAAGATCTCACCGAGATGGCGCGCAAGGGGGAGTTAGATCCTGTTATCGGTCGGGAGGAGGAGATTGAGTTGATTATTCAAACCTTGTCCCGGCGCAAGAAAAATAACCCCGCCTTGATTGGTGAACCCGGGGTGGGTAAGACGGTCATTGTCGAAGGTTTGGCGCAACGGATTGTGGCTGCAGATGTACCCGATAGCCAGTTAAATAAGCGTTTGCTCGCGCTGGATATGGGAGAGTTAGTGGCTGGGGCTTCGATGCGGGGTGAATTTGAGGAGCGCTTGAAATCTGTACGTGATGCCGTTATTGAGGCGGGGGGCAAGGTTATTCTGTTTATTGATGAATTACATACCGTGGTTGGCGCTAATGCCGGATCCGGTGGTATTGATGCGCCCAGTCTGCTGAAAACCGCGCTGGCTCAAGGAACCCTGCAGGTTATCGGTGCTGACACTTTGGATGAATATCAAAAATATATAGAAGCAGATAAAGCCCTTGAGCGCCGTTTCCATCCTATTTTAGTGCGCGAGCCGAGCATTGATGAAACCATTGCTATTTTGCAGGGGGCAGCCCCGCGTTATGAAAAGCACCATGATGTTCATTATGCGTTATCAGCATTCGAAGCGGCAGCGCGACTTTCTGAGCGTTATATTGCGGATCGCTGTTTACCTGACAAGGCGGTTGATTTGATAGATGAAGCAGGCGCGCGTAAACACCTTCGTCTAACCGCTATTCCTCACAATTTACGGGATCTTGAACGACAGCATCAAGGGTTATTACGCGATAAGACCGGCGCTTTTAATGATCAAAATTTTGAACAGGTAGCTGCAACACAGATGGAGATTTTAAGGATCGATCAAAAGCTTAAAGATGCGCGCAGTGATTGGCAAAAAGGCCAGGCCAAGGAAGATGCGATGGTGACACCGGATGATATTGCTGAAGTAGTGGCGCGCTGGACGGGTATTCCGGTTGCGAGAATGGTTGAATCGGAATCAGAAAAGCTGGCCAGAATGGAAGAAAAACTGCACCAGCGGATCGTAGGCCAGGAGGATGCTGTTCGCGCTGTCGCCGATGCCATTCGTCGTAATCGCGCCGGTATTACATCCAGCCGTCGTCCTATTGGCTCATTTCTTTTTCTCGGTCCTACCGGTGTAGGGAAAACTGAACTCGCCCGCGCCTTGGCAGCTTTTTTATTAGATGATGAAACAAGAATAATCCGTCTGGATATGTCGGAGTACATGGAGAGACACGAAGTCTCTAAAATGATTGGCGCACCGCCGGGGTATATTGGTTATGGTGAAGGAGGGCAATTAACTGAACGTGTACGTCATAACCCCTATACAGTGGTATTGCTGGATGAGATGGAGAAAGCCCACCCTGATGTATTTAATATGTTACTGCAAATTCTTGAAGATGGGCAACTAACGGATGCTAAAGGGCGTAAAGTATCCTTTCGCAATACCGTTATCATAGGCACTTCTAACCTGGGCACCGGGTCACTTTCCCCTGACAAACGACCGATCGGATTTATTCATTCTGATTCGCTAAACTA
Source organism: Psychromonas sp. MB-3u-54 (assembly GCF_002836415.1). Taxonomy (GTDB): domain Bacteria; phylum Pseudomonadota; class Gammaproteobacteria; order Enterobacterales; family Psychromonadaceae; genus Psychromonas. The sequence continues at coordinate 34,169 of NZ_PJBP01000176.1, forward strand.
TAAGGAAACCCAAGATTTGGTGATGCACGAAGTTAAGAAATTCTTTAAACCGGAGTTTCTTAACCGGCTTGATGACATTATCGTCTTCCATTATTTAGAAAAAGACCATGTGCACCAGATAGCTGAGATGTTTGTCGCTGAATTAGTCGAACGGATGAAACTGAGGGGAATTGTGCTTGAAGTTGATAATGCAGTGATTGATAAACTCTCGGCAGACGGTTTTGATCCTATTTACGGTGCGCGGCCCTTAAGGCGTGAAGTGGAGCGTCAAATAGAAAATGTATTAGCAATGAAAATTGTGCGCAATGAATTCTCAGATAACTGCCGGGTTGAAGTTAAGATGCAGGATAAGGAGGTTGTTTTTATTACCGAGGAGCAGTGATGGCTAAATAGCGTTGTATTTTTTGTGGTCAATAAAATGACAAACCTTTACGGGTTTGCCATTTTTAACGTATTGAATTTATTGACGTATACCTTCAACATTTAATTCCATGTCCACATAACTTGCCGGACCCATTACCTGAATACCAAAGTCAACTAGCTGTAAACGTGTTGTGCCTTGAAAACCTGTGCGGTATCCGCCCCAGGGATCTTCACCTGCACCAACAAAGTTAGCATCAATAGTAATAGGTTTAGTGATACCGTGCAGTGTCAAATTACCGTTAACAGCTAAACTGCCATCCGTTTTTTCAGTGAATTTTTGGCTGACAAATTTTGCCTCGGAAAATTTACCTGCATTAATAAAGTCGTCACTTTTAATATGTTTGTCACGTTCTGCATGGTTTGAATCGAGGCTGCTGGTATCCACGTTTACGGTTATTTTAGAGGCTGCAATATTCGTTTCATCGTAACTAAATTGACCGTCGAATTTGTTAAAACGACCCTGAATAAAGCTGTAACCTAAGTGGCTTACTTTAAAATTAACGGAAGCGTGTGCTGTGTCAATTTTATAGTCAGCGGCATTGGCGAAGGTTGGCATGAACAGCGCAGTGCTGAGTGCCGCTGCGATTAGTGATTTTTTCATTATTTCATTCCTATTCGAGTTTAAGTTAGAGCATTTTCTTGAGTGTATTATCTTTATTAATAAAGTGATGTTTTAGGGCAGCTAAGGCGTGCAAAGCGGCTAAGCCAATCAATGTAAATGCCAGATAGTAATGAACAACACCGGCAATATCTTCCTGGTTTTCAATCAATGAGCCAAAACCGGGCACGGAAAACCAATTAAATACCGCGATCGCACGACCATCAGCCGTTGAAATCAGATATCCGGCAATAAAAAGACTGAACAATAAAATATAAAGAGCGAAATGGGCTATTTTAGCCGCTTGTATTTCCCACTTTTGACCTTCAATTTCGGGATGGGCAGTTAACAGTTTCCAGACAACCCGCAGCAGAGTCAATGCAAACAAACACAGGCCAACGGATTTATGTATGTGTGGTGCTGTTTTATACCAGTCATTGTAATAGCCCAGATCAACCATCCACAGCCCTAAACTAAATAAACCAATAACCAACAGAGCTGAAACCCAATGCAGGAGTTTAGCGGTGATATTATATTTTGTGACGGTTTGTGACATTTACTGCCCTTTTAAAAGGTGACCTTAACAAAGTGTTAATCAGTTTCATTGTAGATTAACTATTTGATAAGCAAAGATAGAAATGTAGAATAGTTTGTTCAAATATTTTGATGATTTACCTTGTTGATACTTTCATTCTATTGATAATTTAAAGGTCTTAACCGTTAACGGTGCGAATTCACTTTAAGATTCAGTAGCTTATTTAATTAAATCTGACAAATTATGGCATTTCCGGAAAGGAAGTTTGTTGTTCGGATTCAAGCCAGATAGGGTATTTTTTCATTACCGATGTAAATAATGGAGAGTTGATGAAGTCGGCTAACCACACCTTTAGAAACGGGTAGGCACTTTGCTCAAACCAGTCTTTATCAACGCCTGCAAATTGCCGTATAAAAGGGAGGATAGCCATATCGGCCAGGCTGATTTGTTGGCCGAAAAGATAAGGACTATTACTGAGACGATTTTCTAATTGCATTAAAAAGTCTTCCGCATGCTCCCGGTAATAATGCGCCGAATGTTCTGGAAAACGATCCGCATATTTGTATTTATCGAGCCAGTCTTTAAATTCCACATCATTTTCATCAATCAAATTTAGCATTTCAGTTAAATTACCCTGTAACCAGCCGTCTGGATCGCGGCGTGCCAGCGCCCAAACCATAATATCTAAGCTTTCATCAACGACAGTCCCATCGCTTAGTTGTAAAACAGGCACTGTGCCTTTGGATGAAAGCGCTAACATTTCTGCCGGTTTATTTTTAAGTAGTATTTCCCGTAAAAAAACAGATTGTGAACTGACCGTTAAGGCTAAACGGGCACGTATGGCATAGGGGCAACGGCGAAATGAATATAACGTATTGGGCATAAATACCTCGTAATAAATTTGAAGAAAGGTGCGTTATGATCATTTTACGATCATTTTTTATAAAAATAGTCTTGATAGCAAAAGAATTAATGCACTGCTAAAGTATTACTCAGGAAAATCATTATCACTCACGCCGCTGTTAGAGGGAGTCAATAGGACTGTTCACCTTTTTAGTTGTTTGCTATCAGCTGGCAATGTCATTTGGTATCAACGTTTCAGCGCCGAAACGTTGATACTCAAATCACTTCAGAATCATCGAGGCGAGCACCGCTTACATATTGTAAGCGGATTGTTATGTTTTTAACCTTGCCCTAACAAAAGACGCAGATCTATTAATGCCGTGTTGGCACGCGATACATAATCTGCCATCACCAATGAATGGTTTGCTAACAAACCAAAACCACTGCCATTTAAAATAATCGGACTCCATATAACAGCTTGTGTTGATTCTAAGTCTTTAATTATTTTCTTTAAACTGACTTGTGCATTTTTCTTTTCTAAGACATCGGCAAAATCTACCTCGACGGCTTTCAAAAAATGCAAGAGAGCCCAAGTTGCACCGCGACTTTCATAAAATACGTCATCAATTTGAAACCAAGGGGTTTTTATTTGCATTCGCTGTGCTGTTTCGGTTGCAGGATCAGCGCTTAATGCGCTGTTATCATTATCTTGCCCAACACTTGAGCTTAAGCGTTGAGAAAGAGAAGCTAAACGTTTTTCCACGGCACTTAACCAGGCACTTAAATTATCTGCTCTAGTGTAAAATTGTGCATCAGTTTGATTATTTGCAACTAAACGTGTTCGATAATACAGCAGAGAGGCAATAGCTTGGCGGTACTCCTTTTCGGCACTTGGCAACGCCCAGTTTTTGTGCGAAGTATTGATTTTTTCCTGTGCTTTTTCTAAATCGTTATCGCCCGTTGTCTGGGTCGGTGAGCGGCTAAAATCTAAACGCATGGCTAATGATAAATCTCTTATCTGCTCGAGCGCACCATATTCAAAAGCAGGCATATTATCCATGAATAATCCCGGCGGTGTAACATCATTTGAAAAAAATCCGCCAGGCTTTTCAATTAACCAGCTGGTGACATCGATTAAGGTGGTTGTTGTTGTATAACCAGGCACTATTTTATGGTTATTTATTTTGGCTGCTGTCAACGCTTTAGCTTTTACATCATAGGCTGCGGGGGGGAATCCCCACCAAATTGATACTATCCATAGTATCAATGCGATGATTGCAAGGCCGGCGAAAATTCCTTTTTTTACTGAAATAGTCATTTTAGTCCCTAATCTTGATATTCAAAAAATATTTTAAAGGGTTAATTAAGCAATAACAAGCGCTTAAGATTTTAGTGTCTGCTTTAGACAAAGATTAATAATATCAGAAGAATTAATTAAGTGATCAATGATTGCGCAGAAAAAATTAGCTCTAACCTAACAAGGAGGTGAGTTGTATTCGATCGTTATGTTCACTTCACAAAATTGTTCCCTACGATTTTGTATAATTAGAATAACTAGTTACCGCAATCAATGCTTTGCTTTCATGCGTGGATAACATTCATTTTCATCCGCATAAATGAAGAGAAAATGAGTGAATTTGGTATTCTATGGTAATCTTCCTGCAAAATAGTTGAACAGGGTTCGTTATGAAAATTTCAATGATTGTTGCGATGGCGGAAAACAGGGTAATTGGTTTGGATAATAAAATGCCGTGGCATTTACCTGCCGATTTAATGTTTTTTAAACGTGTGACATTAGGTAAACCCATTATTATGGGCCGAAAAACCTTCCAGTCAATTGGGCGACCGTTACCCGGAAGAAAAAACATCGTCTTAAGCCGTGATAAAAATCTTCGCATAGAGGGGGTTTGCTGTGTGCAAACCGTTGAACAGGCACTTGCACTGGTGCAGGATTGTGATGAAGTGATGGTGATCGGTGGTGCGACGATTTATGAGCAGTTTTTACCACAAGCAAGCCGTTTGTATATTACTTTTATCGATTTAAAAACCGCGGGTGATACGCAGTTTCCCGATTATAAAATGATCGCCAATTGGCAAGAAGTACAAACTGAAGCGCATCAGTCTGACGCGCAAAACAATTATAATTATCAATTTGTAACACTAGATCGAGTAAGTTGATTTATTTACGGTGAACTTTTTGATGTTGGCAAGCGAAAGAAAATATTTTTTTATCTTGCCAACGTAACATACTCAGCTTATTTCCCCATACGCAACCGGTATCTAAAGCATAAATCCCTTCTCTAGTCGCTGTGCCTGATAACGCCGCCCAATGACCAAATATTATGTCACTACTCTGATCCATCGTGTTAATTTCAAACCAGGGTTTAAGGACAGTGCTATCGGTTTTCTTAGGGGAAAGTTTGCTGTGAAATTCTAATGACCCGTCTAACAGGCAATAACGCATTCTGGTTAACGCGTTAATGATAAAACGTAAGCGCTCAATACCCTGTGAACTATCATTCCATGAGGCAGGGTGGTTGCCGTACATGTTTTTAAGCAGCATTTTAAACTCATTACCCTGCAAAATGTCTTGCACTTCCTGCGCGTAACCTTGCGCTTGCTCAATAGTCCACTGTGGGGATATACCCGCATGAACCATCACAAAGTTAAATTCAGGGTGGCGTCTAAAAAGCGGTTGGAAACGCAGCCAATTCAGTAACTCATCACAGTCTGGCGCATTTAATAATGCGCTTAATTTATCACTTTCTTTATCACGGTGGATACCTTGATGGATGGCCAAAAGATGCAGATCATGATTACCCAATATCACTTTGGCACTGTCACCTAAGCTTTTAACAAAACGTAATGTTTGCAGCGATTTTGGACCCCGTCCGACAAGATCCCCGGTTATCCAAAGCTGATCTTTATTTTTTTCAAATTTCGCCAGTTCAAGCAATGCTTGAAGTTCATCAAAGCAGCCGTGGACATCACCCACTATATAGGTGGCCATCTTTATTTGTTTTCTTTTAAATCATATACATAATTGGCAATATTAACGTATTCTTCAACGCTGATATTTTCTGCCCGTTTGGTTGTATCAATGCCAATCTCTTGTAATTGTTCAATACTTAACAAATCACGTAAACCATTACGAATTGTTTTACGACGCTGATTAAATGCCATTGAACACACTTGGGTGAGGGATTTTAAGCTTTTAGCGACAAAGGGTGGGGTATCATAGGGCTCTAAACGTACGACTGCCGAATCAACCTTAGGAGCAGGTATAAAAGCCGTCGGAGGCACTTCTAATACAGGTATAACTCGGCAATAATATTGCGCCATGACGGTTAAGCGTCCGTAGGCTTTACAGTCAGGACCTGCACAGAGACGATTTACCACTTCTTTTTGGAGCATAAAATGCATATCGGAAATTTTGTCTGCATATTCAAACAAATGAAACATCAGCGGTGTTGAAATGTTATAGGGCAAGTTACCAAAAACGCGCAGCGGTCTTTCGGCACTGGCTAATTTCCCAAAATCAAATTGCATTGCATCGGCTTGGGTAATGTTTAATTTATCACCTAATACGGGATGCTCTGCTAAACGATCTGCCAAATCTCTATCGAGTTCAATGACATTTAAGATTTTAACTTTGCTTGCAACCGGCTCGGTTAGTGCGCCTAATCCCGGACCTATTTCAACGATATTGTCTTCCCATTGAGGTGCTATGGCCGCAACAATAGAGTCAATAATGTAATCATCGTGTAAGAAATTTTGTCCAAAACGTTTACGCGCGGTGTGACCTAAGTGTGTTTTATCATTCATGTTGATTTTGCCTTGTTGCTTATTATTTATTAGTGCTCTGAATCATCGTAATAGCTTCATCGACAGCGCATAGCAAGCTGCCTGAATCTGCTTTACCCGTGCCGGCTAAGTCTAACGCAGTACCATGATCCACAGAGGTGCGGATAAAGGGCAGACCTAAAGTGATATTGACTGATTTGCCAAATCCTTTATATTTTAAAACGGGCAAGCCTTGATCATGATACATGGCTAAAACCGCATCTGCATCTGCTAAATATTTTTCCTGAAAGAGTGTATCTGCCGGCAGGGGACCGGTTAAGTTGATCCCTTCTGCACGTAACTTCTCTAATGTCGGCTCTATGGTATCAATCTCTTCTCGGCCCATGTGGCCACCTTCACCCGCGTGAGGGTTCAAACCGCAAACATAAATACGCGGTTGCTTGATGGCATATTTTGTTTGTAATTCTTGATTCAGTATGCGGATTATTTGCGTTAAACGGGACTCGGTAATGGCGGCGGAAACATCGGCTAAAGGCAGATGCGTTGTGACCAATGCCACCCGCAGTCCGGTTGTGGCTAACATCATTACGACCAGATCAACACCTGCCTGTTCAGCAAAAAATTCAGTATGACCGCTAAAAGTGATCCCCGCATCATTAATAACCGCTTTATGCACAGGTGCTGTGACAACCGCGGAAAATTCGCCTGACAAGCAGCCGCGGCTTGCAAAACTCAGGGTATTCAAAACAAACTGCGCATTCAGCATGTTTAATTCCCCTGCTTTAACCGGCACCTGCAAGTTAATATTAGCCACTTTTAAGCTGCCAATCTGATTGGCTTTAGCTGCTGTTTGCGGATCATAATCAAGCAATTTAACTTGTTCATTAAGTTGTAAGGCACGTTCAGCCAATAACCTTTTGTCTGTACAAATAATTAATTCTACAGGCCAGGCTTGTTTAGCAAGTTGTAGAATTAAGTCTGGTCCAATACCGCCCGGTTCCCCGGCGGTGATAATTAAACGCTTCACCATTATTGTTTCTCAATAATATAATTCGGATTATGTATTTTAATATAGGCTTCCTGGCGTATTTCATTCATCCAGGCATAAACTTCTGCGGGAAAGCGCTGCTGAAATAATAGGTTGTAAGCTTTTTGTTTGGTTGCTTGTGCTGTGGTATCTGATTCGCGTTTACCGGTCACCTCAAGAATGTGCCAACCATGCATAGTACGAAACGGCTGGCTGAGTTCTCCAACGGGTAGAGAGAGCGCTAATGCTTTAAACTCAGGCACATACATACTGGGATCTGCCCAACCTAATTCCCCTCCCTTAACGGCTGAACCCGGATCTTGAGAATACTCGCGGGCAAGTGCTGCAAAGGATTTTTTGCCGTTGATAATATCCTGACGGTAACCCGTCAATAATTTTTGCGCTTTTTGATCGCTAAGAATGATATTAGATTTAATCAATATATGCCGTGTATTGACTTCAACCGTCATGACATTCTGATCCCCTTTTTTATCAATTATCTTGATAATATGAAGACCAAGGTCTGATTTAAATGGACCTATCAGATCGCCTTTATTAGTCAGCTGTTCATTAAATATGTCTGCAAATAAAGTGGGCATTTCATTGATCGTTCTCCATCCCCAGTCACCCCCTTCAGACGCTTTTGGCCCTTCAGAGTTAAGCAGTGCTAACTGTGATGCATTGCCCCCAAGTTTTATTTTTTTAAGCAGATCCTGTGCTTTTTTTTCAACCGCTTGCTGCTCTGCCGCTGAACTGTGTTTGTCTAACTTAAAAAGAAGATGTACAAAATTAAATTGAGTATTTTTTTGTCCCTCGGTATTGATGCGTTTTACCATCTGTTCAACTTCTTGATCAGAAATAGTAATACGGCGGCGAACCTCAATTTGACGTATTTCATTGATGGTCAATTCGTCACGGATAGTATCAACAAATGCGGCGTAATTTTTGCCCTGTTTTTCAAGTTTTTCTTGTAGATTTTCGCTGGTCAGCCCCTCTTTTTGTGCTATTTGCTGTACCGTTTGTTGCAGTTGCGCATCATTTATCCGCAATCCGATACGCTGTGCAATTTGCAGCTGTAAACGGTCAGTGATTAATTTATCAAGAATCTGCTTGCTTAATTTATCGCCGCTGGGTAACGTTTGCTCGCTATTTTTATAACGCGCTTGAATTTCAAGTTGCGCGCGCTGCAAATCACTGCTTAGAATAATGTCTTGATTAACAACCGCTTCTATTTTGTCTAAGGGTATCTTCTGTGCAAACACCTGCGTTGCGGCCAAAGACGCAAAAAGTAAAGGCAGGATAATATTCTGAATAACTTTCATTTTTTTTCCATTATTGTAAGTAAAAAGGACGACCGTAATCAAATGAACTTTCACCCGCTGAGCTAACGCCAACACCACCCAACCCGGTTAATTCAAAATTTAGTGTAAGACTTTCTTCGCTCTCATAATCATCTTTTATTGAATCTTCCTCACCAGAATAGGAGTCCATATAACTACCGTAGGATAAGTTGACTGCCCAGCAGCATGATTGATATTTTAAGCCAACAAGACTCTCGTAGGCATGATTGTAATCCAGATCATAATAGTAACTGAGATAAGAGGTCCATTGTGAATTCATTGCCCAATTTACTTTAGTTCCCAGCTGATTAATTTTTATGTCCCAATCTTCATCTTCCGGATTGGCATAATAACGGTAATTTAATTGTGCAAAGGTATTATTGATCCAGCGTTTCTCCAACGTGAAATTGGATCGGGTAAATTCCCCCTGATCTGAGTCAAATGCTAATCCGGTATGGAAAAAATAATCATTGTCGAAATTAACATCTAACTCTCCAATAAGCGAAGAGCGACTTGCCGTATTCTCATCGTTATCGTTATCGTTATCGGGTATATAGGTTTGCGAAGGAGTCAAATAATAATTTTGACCAAGCGCCAAACGTACTTTCTTTTCTCCCTGCGGGTTAATAAAGCTACTTGAAACACCAAAGGTTATCTGATTAGCATCTGAAATTCTGTCATATCCCGAAAATCGATTATCACGGAATAAACCGTAATAATCGACTTCCATCTCCGTACTGTCATAAATGCCGATCGCCGATTGATCCTGATAAGGTACATATAAATATTGAATTTGCGGTACCAGTGTTTGCCGGTACTGGTTATCCAGTATTGATAATGTACGTTCAAAATTAACCCCGGAATTAATTTTGAACGAGGGCAGATTACGCGTCGCCGTTTCGCTTAGATTATCATACCAGTCGTATTGAGTCTCATTGCTTAAATCCTGCTGATAAAAGCTCAGCATATACTTAAGCTCAGTATTAATAAACAGTGAGTTGTAATACAAGGGCAGTGATAATTTAGGCTCTAAATGGAGTCGGGTACCGGTATAAATATCGTCATCGCTGTGGTTAAATTTTGAAATTTCGGAGTACCAGTCTAATTGTAAACTATGAAATTTAAGGGGTTGATAAGCACTGAATGCAAGTTTTGGCAATACTTCGTGCGGTGTGTCCCCGTCACCCAATATTTGGAAACTTCTGACCTCTAATTCACTGTTCCAGTTATTTTCAGTATATTTTAAACTGGCTGTCTGCAATAACTGGTTATCACTGCGTGAACCGTATTTGGTCGAAATATCCGTAAAATAATCGTTATCACTGACACGATTATAATTTAGATTAAACTGCCAGTTATCAGCAAAGCTTAGCCCATGATCCCAATGGAATAGATAACGGGCTTCATTGTAAATTTTATCATCTGCTAAATATTCTGCTTGCATTTTACCGCTGCCGGCATCAAACAGATAACGATATTGACCCGCAACCAGTGTGCCTCGCTCCTGCATATAAGTCGGCGTAATAGTGGCGTCCATGTTTTCCGAAATATTAAGATACAAGGGTTGGCTGATGGTCAAACCATTGGTGTCTGCAAATTCAAAACTTGGAAATAAAAGGCCTGTTTTGCGTTTGTCCGCAATAGGGTATGTAATATAAGGCAAGTAAAAAATCGGGACATTTTTTATTTTTAGTATTGCGTTATAAGCTGAGGCGGTGCCAGCCTTATTGTCTATATACAGTGTTGTCGAATCAATTGACCAGGTGTTATCGCCAGGCGGGCAGGCGCTATAGGAGGAGTTATTCAGCTCATATAAATCCTCACCATTATCATAAACTTTACTCGCATCTCCCCGTCCTCCCCGTCCGTGAAACTGGTAATCAGCCTGGTACAAAGACGTTTTATTGCTGGTTAATTGCCTTTCGATTACGTCTGCAAACAAGGTGACTTGGCCATTATTAAAATTCACATTACCTTCTGCAATGACCTTTTCCTGTTCAAGATAATAGGTTAATTTGTCGGCGCTTAGATTTTTATCCCCCTGGGTGAGATTAACATCCTTCTCATAGACCAACTTACTCGGAATAGCATATAATTTCTGCGCATCAATATTAATAGGTTGTTGTTCAACGGGCAGAGTATTAGGATCATCGACTCTCGGTGGAACTTGTGTATAACATTGACGGAAAAAAAGTTCCGTATCACGTTTTGGATCCGTAGGCTGCTCTTCTGCGGTTGATGCCTTATCGGTAACGGCATATTGTTGTGTGCTTTTTTCTTCAGGCACGGATTTTTCTGCTGCATTTGCAAATAAAGGTAAGAGAAAGAGCAATGAAGGTAATATTTTTAACATGAATAACTCACAAATATTGCTTAGAAATTGAAAACGCCAAGCTAAAATAAAATAAAATAAAATAGATCTTGGTATAATAGAACAAACTTAACTGAGCTCCAATCTTTGTTACTTATAAATATGTTAAAGTTCTGTATTTTAGATAAAAAAGAGGCAAACTAAGCAACAGTTAAACAAAACAAACACAATATTGATTCTTTCTCTTTCTAATAAACAAGGTATTTTAACGTTATGCGCATTTGGGGAAAACTACTCGGCGGCTTTTTTGGTTTTATGTTTGGTAATATTTTTGGCATGTTGCTGGGCATTTGGCTAGGGCATCGTTTTGATCGCGCACGGGCTAATAACTTCAGTGCGAAAAACAGTTTATTTGGTAATGCTGCCAGCAGCCAGGAGCGGCAAAAAATATTTTTTAACGCTACGTTTTCTGTGATGGGACATGTTGCCAAAGCAAAAGGCCAGGTAACACAAACGGATATACAAATTGCTAACGCTTATATGGATCAAATGCGTCTGCAGGGGGCAGCTAGAGAGCGGGCACAGACTTCGTTTTCACAGGGTAAAGCGGGGGAGTTTTCACTTCAAGAGACACTTGCTCAGTTTACTCAAATGGTGCGCGGTGAACGCAATCTGCTGCAAATGTTTTTGGGTATTCAGGTGCAGGTTGCTTATTCTGACGGTGTACTGGACGAAAATGAAAAAAGCATTTTATATAATATTGCCCAACAGTTAGGTTTTTCAAGGTTTGAACTGGAACGTTTATTACAGATGATGGAAGGTCAGCAACATTTTCATCAAGGCCAGCAACAGCAAACCCAAACGGCTAATAAAGAAGACGCTTATAAAATACTCGGCGTTGAAGAGATTGCAACGGACAAAGAAATTAAGCGTGCTTATCGGAAACTGATGAGCCAACATCATCCGGATAAGTTGGCATCTAAAGGGTTGCCCGAAGAGATGATGACGTTAGCCAAAGAAAAAGCACAGAATATCCAAGGTGCCTATGAGACACTGCGCAGCTCACGGGGATTTAAATAAAAGTTGATAGCGTCTTTACAGCATTAGCGTTTACAACGCCTCTGAGCATCGATGCAGTGTACATTCAAATTTTTTGCTGCAGTATTAAATATGCTTAGAGGGTAATTATAGCGAAGCAAAAAATGATATTAAATGATTGCCGATTACCTCTTTGCGGGTGAGCGGCAATTTAAATACCTGCAAGCGTATAAAACCGATGAAATGCATCGCTCGTCGAACCTTTGTGGTGTTTAGCCGGGCAGTTAAATACCCCTCCGTTTAGTGAAACGTAAAACAGTTACACTCGATTCCGCCGTTTTTTGTTGCGGCTTTGACATGAAATTTTACTTGCTTTAAATTCAAATAATGACAGTTTTTTTAAAAAAATAGCCTTTTCATCCACTATTTGAAGCAATGAAGATACCTTAATTGATACGAAAAGCCGGAAAGTTTCGTGCCATCTTTAAAGTTAAAAACTGCACAATCGAGTGACACCCCTGATCACTTTTCTATTATTATAATCACTGTTTTATCTCAGCTTTGTTAGCCAGAAAAGTCTTCTTTCTGCATTCTAAAACCACACCTCACCACACCGTTAAGCGGTGGACTAAACTGAACACTTTTTGGTCGGTTTTTGCATGTACCCAAACTGCTGCTTTGTGCATCTGCAAGTGATTGGGGATAAATCTGTAATCCGCATCTTGATTATGATTTAATAAAACACTATATTGAATTTTTAAAACGGAGTTATATTAATGTCGACTTTTGCACTTGCTTTAGGTACTGCCACAAAAAACCGCGATCAAAAAATTATTGAAGCTTTCTTTCCTAACCCAATCTTGAATCCAAGTGATGATCTGGTTTCTGTTATCGGTGCTATTACAGGCTATGAGCAGGGTAATCAAGTTATTGAAATAAAAGCTGAAATGTCCGAATATTTAGCGGCTGCTTTTAATGGCGCTAATGACAGCGCAAATGCTGATTTTGCAACAGCAGCGGAAAAATCAAGCCAACCTTTAGTCTTAGTTATTCTGGCAACAGATGATGCACCGCAAAGTGTCGCTGAAGGGTATTTGAAGCTGCAGCTTATCTCGCATCGTTTAGTTAAACCCCATGGTTTAGTTTTAGATGGTATTTTTGGTATCCTGCATAATATTGCCTGGACCAACAAAGGCGCAATAGATCTTCCTGAATTATCTGACCGCCAGATAGAGGCGCGTTTAAAGGGTGAAACACTCACCGTTGATTGTGTGGATAAATTTCCTAAAATGGTTGATTACATTGTACCAAGTGGTGTACGTATTGCCGATACCTCTCGTGTACGTTTGGGCGCGCATGTGGGCCAAGGCACCACTGTGATGCATGAAGGTTTTATCAATTTCAATGCAGGCACGGCTGGCGTCAGCATGGTTGAAGGTCGAATTTCTGCGGGTGTTATGGTTGGTGAAGGCACTGATATCGGTGGTGGTGCATCGATTATGGGGACCTTAAGTGGCGGTGGCAAAATGGTCATCACGATCGGAGAAAACAGTTTATTAGGGGCTAATGCAGGTTTGGGGATTCCACTTGGTAATCGCTGCACTATCGAGTCTGGATTATACATAACAGCTGGCTCAAAAGTAAAAATGCTTGATAATGAAGGTAAAGAAGCGGGTTATGTCAAGGCGCGTGAACTTGCCAATAAAGATGATTTGCTTTTCCGCCGTAATTCAATGACCGGACAGATTGAATGTTTAGCGAATAAAAGCGCGGTTGAATTGAACAGTATGCTGCATTCGAACTAAATTTTTATAGTAAATATTTTATATGAAAATAAGAAAGGGACTCATTGAGTCCCTTTTTTTATAAGCTAAGGTAATACTTTTTTAAAGGGTTTTACTATGACCTTTTTATAGACGCCTGCGGCCACGTAAGGATCCGCATCCGCCCAGTTTTGTGCTGCTTCTAAACTGTCAAACTCCGCGATAATAGTCGAGCCGCTAAAACCTGCATCAGCCGGATCTTCACTGTCAATCGCGGGCATCGGACCTGCCACAATTAACCGCTCCTGCTCATTTAATTGTTGTAAGCGTGCAACATGTGCGGGGCGTACCTGTTGGCGTAAACTTAAACTGTTTTCCACATCTTGTGAAAAAATAACATATAACATTTTTATTCCTCTGGATTTTTATTGCTGGAAATCTTTTTTTCTGCCGGTGCAGGTAAGTATTTATAGATATAAATGCCACTTAAAAGCGTAAATACAAGGGTGACTGACAATAAGCCGAATACTTTGAAATTAACCCAAGTCTCCTGTGACAAACTGAATGCAACATAAACATTGAGCGCTGATAATACGGCAAAAAATACTGCCCAGGCGCTGTTCAGATTATTCCATATATTGGCGGGCAGGCTGATTTCTTTGCCCAGCATCTGTTTGATAATTGGCTTTTTATAGAAAAACTGGCTAACCAGTAAAGCGACACTAAACAGGGCGTATACTACGGTGACTTTCCATTTAATGAATACGTCATCGTGCAGAACAATTGTTAAGGTGCCAAATACCAGCACCATACCAAAGGTAATAGCCTGCATTTTCTCAACTTTACCGTTTTTGTAATAGTTTAAAGCGAGCAATAACCCCATGCTGACTATTAAGGCTCCCGTTGCGATATAAATATCGGTCGTCTTAAAGACCACAAAAAAGATAATCAGTGGAATAAATTCAAAAAATTGTTTCATGTTTTTTCCTATTATAAAAAAGTACAAAGTCACTCTATAAAAAGTAACTCTAAAGTAAGCATTGCACTTTCAGCAGTTTATTTTTTATCGGTGGCGGCTTTCATTTTACTGATAAATTTATGCATTTCGAACAGCAGTTTATCAGGATTATCTAAGCTTTTTTCGATAATTTTAACCACTGCTGAACCTGAAATTGCGCCGGCAGCACCCAATTTTATCGCTTCTCGTACCTGCTCAGGTGTGGAAATACCAAAACCCAGTAACGACGGTGGTGCATGATACTTATTTAATGTAGCTAACATATTGCCAACCGGCATGCCTGCTTTTGCATGTCCGCCGGTAACCCCTGCGCGACTTAATAAGTAGGTATAACCCTGTCCATATTCAGCCACTTTTTGTAATGTTTCCTGATCGCCATTGGGGGGCGCTATAAATATTTGGTTAATGGCAAACTTCTCAGCCGCAGCACGGTACGGAGCACTTTCTTCAAGCGGCACATCTGCTATCAGTATAGAATCGACACCCGCTTTAGCACAACGTTCATAAAAATTTTCAATACCATTACGATAAACAAGGTTTACATACAATAATAAACCAATGGGAATGGTCGGATGTTTATGACGTATTTCCGCAATTATTTCCAGACAGCTATCGGGTGTCGCACCGGCATCCAAAGCCCGAACGGAGGCCTCTTGAATAACAATGCCATCGGCAACAGGATCTGAAAAGGGAATACCTAATTCCAATGCATCCGCACCGGCATCAACTAAAGTATCAATTATTTTCAGAGAGAGGGCACGATTTGGATCACCCACAGTCACAAAAGGAACAAAAGCGCCCTTATTTTCAGTTTTAAGGCGGGCAAATAAAGCTTGATAACGTTTGCTCATTAGAGAGTTCCTCTTTCTTCAAAAATTTCAGCCACGGCAAAGATATCTTTATCGCCGCGCCCGGATAAATTAACAATAATGATTTGCTCCTTATCATCATGTTTAATCAGTTTTAAAGCATGTGCTAATGCGTGTGCCGACTCAAGGGCGGGAATAATACCTTCGTTTAAAGACAGAGCCTGAAAAGCGTCCAGAGCTTCGTCATCGGTGGCATAAACATATTGAGCGCGTCCCGTTTCGGCGAGGTGCGCATGTTGCGGGCCAACGGATGGGAAATCAAGTCCGGCAGAAATTGAATAAGATTCTTTAACCTGACCATGTTTGTCCTGCATCATTAAGGAATGCATTCCAAAAAAGATACCTTTTGAACCATAGGAAATAGGACAACCGTGCTCACCTGTTTCAATACCGTGTCCTCCCGGCTCAACCCCAATTAATTCAACCGTTGGATCATCTATAAAATCATTGAATATGCCGATCGCGTTAGAGCCTCCGCCCACACAGGCAATCACTTTATCGGGTAACACACCTTCTTTTTTCAATACCTGCTGCTTTGCTTCTTCGCCAATTATTTTCTGGAATTCGCGTACAATAGTTGGAAAAGGGTGCGGGCCAGCCGCGGTGCCCAATAAATAGTGCGCAGTATCATAACTGCCCGCCCAATCACGTAATGCTTCATTACAGGCATCTTTTAATGTTGATGAACCGGAATGCACCGGAATCACTTCCGCGCCCATTAAACGCATACGGAATACATTGGGTTTTTGACGTTCACAATCCACAGCGCCCATATACACACGGCATTTAAGCCCCAGTAACGCACAGGCTAATGCCGTTGCAACACCGTGTTGGCCGGCCCCGGTTTCTGCAATAATTTCTTTTTTACCCATGCGTTTAGCGAGTAATGCTTGTCCCAACACTTGGTTGGTTTTATGTGCACCCCCGTGGAGCAGATCTTCGCGTTTAAGGTAAAGTTTGGTTTTTTTACCTTTAGTCAGGTTGCGACACAATGTTAAGGGCGTCGGACGACCGGCATATTCGGTTAATAATTCAGACAGCTCTGCCAAAAATTCAGGATCTGTCTGTGCTTTTACAAATTCAGCTTCTAACTGTTTTAATGCGGGGACCAGAATTTGGGGGACAAACATGCCGCCAAATTGACCGAAGTAAGGATTTAGTTTTTCCATTTTTATGAACCTTTTATTTTATACAAGGTGTCTCCACCTTGGAATATTTTTTTAGCGCTGCAGGTAATGTCTTATTGCTGAAAATGCGGCGTTTAATTTTAGCGGATCTTTTTTGCCGGGCGCAGATTCAACACCTGAATTGAAATCTAACCCTGCGCAGCCTATTAAACAGGCTTGCTGTGCATTTTCAGGGGTTAAACCACCGGCCAGTATTATTTTACTTTTAATTTCACTGCTTAGAGTTGCCAGCAGGGCCCAGTCAAAGGCTCTGCCTGTTCCTCCTGTTTGTCCACCGATTCGAGTATCCAGCAGGTGCTTTTGAACATTAAACTTTTCAAACTCGGGTAAACTGTCACTCACACCATGGGCTTTCCATATTTCACATTTTTCCGGTAATAAAGCGCGTAACACTTTAATATATTTTGGGTTTTCATCACCGTGTAATTGTACTGCGGCGAGTCCTAAGTGTTTAACGGTATAGCTGATTAATTCAGGCTCTTCATTTTGAAAAACACCCACATATAATAGCGGCGCGCCGAGCATTACTAAACGCGCTTCCTCCAGATCCACAAAACGCGGCGATTTATCTACAAAGATTAAACCGCCATAAACTGCGCCCGCTTTATAAACATCTGCAGCTGCTCTCGGATGGGTTAAACCACAAACTTTGTTACTGCCTAAAATCAATCTTCTACAAGCGCTATCAATATTAGGTTGGCTCATAATTGCGCTGCCGACTAAAAAACCGTTTGCATATTTACTCAGTTGTTTAACCTGACTGTGGTTGTAAATACCCGATTCAGAAATGACAATTCGGTCTGCCGGTATTTTAGCTGCCAGTTCCTTAGTACGATTTAAATCAATACTTAGATCACGTAAATCACGGTTATTTATGCCAATGATTTTTGCATTTAATGCAATGGCACGTACCAGCTCATGCTCATTACTGACTTCCGTTAAGACCCCCATGTTAAGACTGTGTGCCGTGTCGCGATAAGCCCGGTAAGCATCATCATTCAAAACAGAAAGCATTAATAATATCGCATCGGCTTTATAATAGCGTGCCAGGTAAATTTGGTAGGGATCAATAATAAAATCTTTACAGATCACCGGTTGGGAGACTTGCTCCCGAACTTTACTGATATATTCAAAATTACCTTGAAAGTACTTTTCGTCCGTTAGCACCGAGATTGCACTGGCATAATTTTTGTAGGTACCAGCAATTAGATCCAAATCAAAATCTTCTCGAATCAACCCTTTTGACGGAGAGGCTTTTTTACACTCTAAAATAAAGACAGTGTCAGGTTTATCCAATGCTTCATAAAAATAGCGATCGCTCTCTGTAATTTTATCTTTGAAGCTTATCAGGGGCTCTATTTGCTGACGCGCTTTTACCCACTCGACCTTATCCGCTATAATTTTTCCGAGAATAGTATCTTCTAGGCTTTTATCGTTTAACATTGGCTTAGCTCCGCAAGTGCTTTTAATAGTTGTAATGGTTTACCGGTTAACATCATATCCAGCGCTTGTTTTGTACCCTCTTTAAAGTTATCGGCTTTACCGTTTAAGACCAGTAAAGCGGAAACATTAATGGCCACGGCCGCCTGCTGTGCGTCGCTGCCTTTACCCTGTAATATTTGTTCAATGATCACTTTATTTTCTGAGGGGGTGCCACCAAGAATTGCCTCGACGGGGTAATGTTGAACGCCAAAATCTTCCGGTGTTAGCGTATATTCTCTAATTTCACCATTAATCAGTTCTGCCACTTGGGTTTCACCATGCAATGCGATTTCATCCAGACCACTGCCGTAAACCACCATAACCCGCTTCATTCCTAATTGTTTGTGCACTTCTGCAATAGGTTTTAACAGTTCAGGTGCATACACGCCCATCAGTTCAAATTTGGGACGAGCCGGGTTAATTAACGGACCCAGCAGATTGAAAATTGAACGCGTTTTTAATGCGGCGCGTACTGGGGCTGCAAAACGCATGCCCGCATGATATTGCGGGGCAAATAAAAAACAGATATTTAAATCATCTAAACAACGGCGCGAAAGCTGCGCACTCATATCCAGATTGAGACCAAAAGCGGCCAGTAAATCCGACGAGCCGGATTTACTGGATACGCTGCGGCTGCCATGTTTGCACACTTTTAGGCCACAGGCAGCGGCAACAAAGGCACTGGCAGTGGAAATGTTAATCGTCCCTAAACCGTCTCCTCCGGTGCCAACGATATCGGTAAAGTCATAATCGGGACGCGGGAAAGGTGTTGCCTGTGCAAGCAGAGCATTAGCGGCGCCAGTAATCTCCTGCGTTGTTTCACCCTTCATTTTTAATGCCGTTAGCACCGAAGATAAAATGATAGGATCAACTTCCCCTTGAACAACCCGCTCAAAGAATGCCTGGCTTTGTCCACAGGTCAGTGATTTAGCGGCGTATAACTGCTCTAAAATGTCATGTATATTGAATGGACTCATTTAACTGTTCCCCGTAACTAAATTTAAACTGCTCTCTAATAATTTTGCACCTTCGCAGGTTAAAATAGATTCAGGATGAAATTGAACACCTATCACTTTATCTGCTTCATTATAAACAGCCATGCACATGCCATTAAAATGTGCCACGACCTCAAGCGATGGCGGTACAAAGGTACCAATTAAAGAATGATAGCGCGCAACGGAAAGCGGCTGGCTTAAACCGCTGAACATTCGGTCACCGCAATGTTCGATCAGTGATGATTTGCCATGCATAATTTGATCCGCCTGACCGACTGTGCCGCCATACTGCTCGATGATCGCCTGGTGGCCTAAGCACACCCCAATCATCGGAATTTTTCCTCGGCATAAACCGATCAGTTCAATCAGGCAGCCTGCCGCACTTGGCGTACCGGGACCGGGTGAAAGAATTAAAACCGGGTCATTTTCACAAGCATCAATATGTGCTTTAACCTGTTTGGCGGGTATATTATTCCGGTAAATTTTTACCGGATAACCCAATGCCTTAAATTGATCAACCAGGTTATAAGTAAAAGAATCAAAGTTATCCAGAAAAAAGAGTGTTTGTTTTTGAGTTATCTCCATTTTTTACTCTCCATGGGCTACGGTTGATGATATTTTGCTTGATGAAACGACTTCAGGCAAAGAGTCCTCAGGTAAAGAGGCATCGGGTACAGAGACATCGGGTACAGAGACTTCTGCAAGTGTTGTACCATGAGCCAATGCAATCGCATTTAAGACCGCTGCGGCTTTAGTGCGTGTTTCATCGGCCTCTGATTGGGGTATTGAATCAAATACAACCCCTGCGCCTGCCTGCGCTTGTGCGATACCATTTTTTACAAATGCCGAGCGGATAACAATACAGGTATCCATATCACCACTGCCATTGATATAACCGACTGCACCCCCGTAACTGCCACGGCGTTTTTTTTCTACCTGACGCACCAGATTTGACGCACTGATTTTAGGCGCACCGACTAGGGTACCCATATTCATACATGCCTGGTAGGCGTGCAGTGCATCTAAATCCCTGCGTAATTGACCGATAACGCGGGAAACTAAGTGCATCACGTGGCTGTAGCGGTCTACTTTTAACAGGTCTGCTACGTGTCGAGTACCCGGTTCGCTAATGCGCGCCACGTCATTACGTGCTAAATCAACCAGCATTAAATGCTCAGAGGTTTCTTTTTGGTCTAAACGTAATTCCAACTCTAAACGACTGTCTAAATCTTTGTTAATGCTGCCATCGGGGTTAAATCCCCGTCTGCGTGTCCCTGCAATGGGATAAATTTCAACATCATTTGAGGCTTGGGTGTATTTAAGCGCACTTTCCGGTGATGCGCCAAACAGAGTGAAGTCACTGTCCTTTAAATAAAACATATAAGGGCTTGGGTTTGTTTGTTTAAGTTTTGCATAGGCAGCAATCGGATCAGGGCAGGAAAGCGAAAAGCTGCGCGAAGGTACTACCTGGAAAATATCCCCTTTTACTATATATTCTTTAAGCTCTTCAACAATAGAACAATAATCTTGATCTGAAACATCCGTACTGACTTTCCCGGTTAAGGGAATGACCGGGCTATCGACCGTTTCAAAATCAAGACATTGTTGTTGTATTTCTTCTAAACGTGCGTTCAGGTGCTGCTCGTTTTCATCGGAGTATAATCCGCCAAACACCGACGCGATTAATTCTCCTTTCTGAGTTTGATGATTCTGAATCATTAATGTTTCAGCGACATAAAACATAAAATCAGGACAGATGTTATCACTCTCGGGCACGGCCATTAAATCTTCAAAGGTAGCGATAAAGTCATAGGCAAAGATACCGCCCAAAAACAATGCCTGCTGATGAGGCGAGGACGTTTTAATGCCTTTAACAATAAAACGTAAAGCATCTACCGGTGATAATGATTTTAAACGTTGATCTTCATCGCCAGTGGAGTCTGATACTGGGAAAACAAGCTGTAATTGATGGGCGGAATGTTGGCTGATTATTTGAGTGGAAAATTGTGGAGCGATAAAAGTAAGCAGGTCTTTACCGTTATCAGTTAACGCCTCGAGTGTGACGGTGAGACCATGACAGGTTATTTTCATGCAGGCATCAATCAGCATTAAACTTTTAAGATGGTTTTTACTTTCAATCTCGGCAGAATCGAATAAGAGATGATTGTCTGTATTGGCACTGAACGTTTGAAATAAACCGAGCGAGTCACTGATATATTCACAGTCTGCTGAAAGGCTTTTTAATACGCCGATGGGATGATTAGTATTCATTTTTATCCTTTAAAATTATATCTGTTAACAGGGGGTATGGATTTTTTTCACCGCCATCGCCAAGATTGTTTAAGGATTTTATTGTTCTTGTCCATGTTTGTTCTCAAATATGTGATTAAAAAGCTAATGCCCAAATACAAAAAAAGCCCGCATATTGCGAGCTTAAAATTTGGTTTTTGGAAAATATACGAATATAAAAAAACCTCATTGCTCGCTTAGGAGAATGAGTGCCACCAATAATCATTAAGAGAAATTGTTGTTAAAATCATATATCATGTATTCCATAAAGTTATGACAACCATCTTTTGCGATTATGCTATTAATGTCAAGGTGATTTTTAGGATATTATCGTTATTTGGATTTTATTCACATG
Source organism: Psychromonas sp. MB-3u-54 (assembly GCF_002836415.1). Classification (GTDB taxonomy): domain Bacteria; phylum Pseudomonadota; class Gammaproteobacteria; order Enterobacterales; family Psychromonadaceae; genus Psychromonas. Next base: position 56,046 of record NZ_PJBP01000176.1, read on the forward strand.
CGAATTTTTAGGATGTTATCGTTATTTTGATTTGATTCATCTGCGAATCTTTAGAATGTTATCGTTATTTGGATTTTATTCACATGCGAATTTTTAGGATATTACCGTTATTTGAATTTGATTCAGATGCGAATTTTCAGGATATTACTGTTATTTGGATTTGATTCACATGCGAATTTTCAGGATATTACTGTTATTTGGATTTAATTCACATGCTAATTTTCAGGATATTACTGTTATTTGGATTTAATTCACATGCTAATTTTCAGGATATTACTGTTATCTGGATTTGATTCACATGCGAATTTTTAGAGATTGATATTAATGGTTGTTTATTCGCGTTCACTCCTTTGGGATATTCATGTTAATTGATCTTCATTCACATACAAAAGCTTCCGATGGGCAGTTAACGCCTACAGAATTGGTTGTGCGGGCCGCAAATCGTCAAGTAAACATATTAGCCATTACCGATCACGATACGGTTGACGGGTTAGCTGAAGCGCAGCAAACCATTATTGATAATAAACTTAAGCTCACGCTGATTAACGGTATTGAGATAACCAGCAACTGGTTAAATCATGAAATCCATGTGGTCGGTGTTAATATCGATCCGGCGCATTCGGGGTTAAGCTCTCTTATCAAACTGCAAAAAGAAAAACGTGAAGCGCGAGCTGTTGAAATGGGAGCTCGCTTAGCAAAAGCGAAAATACCCGATGTTTATGAAGGCGCAAAGGCCTTGGCGGGTGAGGGTGCCATTACGCGGGCACATTTTGCGCGTCATTTAGTTGATATAGGTGTCGCACCGACCTTTCAAAAGGTATTTGATAAATATTTAAGCCGTGGAAATACCGGTTATGTACCCCATGATTGGGTAGATTTGGAGTGCGCCATAAGGGCTATCCATCAAGCCGGCGGGCAGGCCATCTTAGCACACCCTAATGGCTACGGTTTATCCAACAAATGGATGCGTCGTTTATTGACTGAATTTAAGCAGCTTAACGGCGATGCAATGGAAGTGGCAATGGGGCAACAATCACCACAAATGCGTTTACAGCTTGCAATTTGGAGTAATGAGTATAAGTTGCTCGCTTCACAGGGCAGTGACTTCCATTTTGTTGGTCGTTGGCGGGATCTCGGTAAAGCGCTACATTTACCGGAGACAGCCAAACCCGTTTGGGCTGATTGGCCAAGTTATTTGTCAGCAACGTTAGTATCGAAAGAAGAAAAAATACAATGAGTCAATTTTTTTATGTACACCCTGAAAATCCCCAAGTTCGCATGATTAAGCAAGCTGTAGAGATATTGAAAAAGGGTGGAGTGATTATTTATCCAACGGATTCCGGTTATGCATTAGGTTGCACAATGGACAATAAACACGGTTTGGACAAAATATGTCAAATTCGGGATCTAAATAAAAAACATAACTTCACTTTGGTGTGCCGCGATCTATCGGAAATAGCGACCTATGCACGAGTGGATAATCATGCCTTTCGTGCGCTTAAAAATAATACCCCGGGTGCCTATACTTTTATTTTCAAATCCACCAAAGATTTGCCTAAACGTTTAATGAATCCGACTAAACGCACTATCGGCATTCGCATTCCCGATAATGTTATTGCACTGGCATTATTGGCCGAGTTAGGTGAGCCTTTAATGACCACAAGTTTGATTCTGCCTGGCAATACCAGTACTGAATTTGATCCTGAAGACATTAAAGACAAATTATCCAATCAGGTGGATTTAATTATGACCGGTGGTTATTTAGGCGAGTCGCCAACCACTGTTATTGATTTTTCCGATGATGATGTGGTTATTGCACGGATTGGCGCCGGGGATATAACACCCTTTCAATAAAATTATTATACCCAAATGATTGAAGATGCAGTAATTTGCATTTTCAGTCATTCGAGTATGAACAAGCTGAATTGTTGCTTCGGAATTATTCGGCAACAACTGATTACAAAGTAAAAAAGTTTGCCGGCAGCGGGGAATTTTATTGTTTATTCGATAAAACGATCTGATAAACAATGAAATAAAAAAAACGCTACCGGTATTGGCATAATGAGAATTACCCAAGGAATATAAAATGAGTGAAAAATTACAAAAAGTATTAGCACGAGCAGGTTTAGGATCGCGTCGTAAAATGGAAGTTGTTATTCAGGAAGGTCGGGTCAGTGTCGACGGAAAAGTTGTCGGTTTAGGTGAGCGTGTTACCGACGTGCAGGTTATTCGTCTTGATGGGCATATCGTCAAGAATCTAACCCCTGAAAATGCGATGTGTCGAATTCTTGCCTATAACAAACCTGAAGGTGAAATTTGTACCCGCAGTGATGAAGAAGGGCGGACAACGGTATTTGAACGCTTACCGAGCTTAAAAGGTGCCCGTTGGATTTCTATCGGACGCTTAGACATTAATACCTCGGGTTTACTGCTGTTTACCACCGACGGTGAATTTGCCAATAAAATGATGCATCCAAGCCAACAAATTGAGCGCGAGTATGCGGTCCGTATCTTTGGTGAGGTGACCGAGGCGATACTCAATCGCTTGCGTATGGGCGTTCAATTAGAGGACGGTGAAGCGAAATTTTTAGACATTCAAGAATCTGGTGGTGAGGGAATTAACCGTTGGTTCCATGTTGTTCTAACCGAAGGTCGTACACGTGAAGTGCGCCGTTTATGGGAAAGTCAGGGGCTGCAGGTTAGTCGTTTAATGCGGGTACGTTACGGTAATATCACCTTAAATAAGCAATTACCGCAGGGTGGTTGGCATGAACTTAATCTTAAGGAAGTTAACTACTTACGTAAATTAGTTGATATGCCTAAAGAGACTGAATCAAAAGTTAAGGTCGATGTGGCTAAAGAGTCTAAATTTACAAATCCGCAGGCACGTATTCGTCGAGCGGTAAAAAAACATGCTCAGCACCGTAAAGCAGGTGAACGCCGTCGTACTAAGACCCGTACGCGCAGCTAATTCTGCACGCAAAACTATTTTAAAAAAAGCAGACCTAGGTCTGCTTTTTTTTTGTTTTTAATAAAAGCTAATTTTTGCTAAATTAGGTTTTTATCTTTAATTATTAATGCTAAATTGTTGTTATTGCCCGTAATTATATTAACCCATTGTATTATTTAGGAATCCTATGATTAAAAAATGTTTATTTCCCGCAGCCGGTTACGGCACCCGTTTTTTACCGGCCACCAAGTCAATGCCGAAAGAAATGATGCCTATTGTTAATAAACCGCTGATTGAGTTTGGTGTTGATGAAGCCCTGGAAGCCGGCATGAAAACTATGAGTATCGTTACCGGGCGTGGTAAGCATTCATTAATGGATCATTTTGATCTCAATTATGAATTAGAGAATGAGATTTCCGGCACGCCTAAAGAAGAAAAATTAAAAGATATTCGATTAATCATGGATCAGGCAAATTTTACTTATATCCGTCAACGCGAAATGAAAGGCCTGGGTCATGCTATTTTAGTCGGTAAAGAGTTGATTGGTGATGAACCTTTTGCTGTCGTGCTTGCGGATGATCTGTGCATCAATGAAGGCAATGGTGTTTTAAAGCAGATGGTGGATTTGTATAAACAATTCCGTTGTTCAATCGTTGCCGTTGAAGAAGTGCCTGACGATCAAATACACAAATATGGCGTGATCAAAGGGGAGATGATCAAAGATGATATCTACCGTGTTGATGATATGGTCGAAAAACCTGCGCCCGGCACAGCACCGAGTAATTTGGCTATTATTGGCCGTTATATACTAACGCCTGATATTTTTGATATTATTGAGGAGACAACTCCCGGTAAAGGTGGCGAAATACAAATTACCGATGCCTTACTGACACAAGCTAAAAGGGGCTGTGTTCTGGCTTATAAATTTAAAGGCAAGCGTTTTGATTGCGGCAGTGTACCGGGATATATTGAAGCAACGAACTATGTTTATGAAAATATGTACGAAGATAAATAACGCCTTCAATTACAAATAGACTAAGCGTTAAAAACCGCAAAGAGGCACGCCCCTTTGCGGTTGAACTACTCCCCGTTGATCTTTGCAGAGATTTTTTTCTTTAATAATGATCAACTCATTGTTATCGGATTCATATTAAGATTTTACAAAAAGGGCCGTTGATTAATAGCTGAACAGGCAGTTTCTATCCATCGGGCGAAGTACTCCCTCTAAGTCTTGCGAGCAGAAGCGAGTAAATTTAGGTGGTGGTGTAAGCCCATGCAACATAGTTGCATATATTTATTGATATTCTACATAATTCGTAGGATTTTG
>NZ_PJBP01000177.1 GCF_002836415.1 Psychromonas sp. MB-3u-54
CAGACAGAAAACAAATGTTTTGTTTTTGAAGTGCATATTTTCCCCAAGCGTTGTCTCACGCTGTCAGGCTATATTAGGCAAATAGAACATACAGCGCAATCCTTACAAAATGCACTTGATAAAAACCTTCCCGAAGCGCTGATCGCCTTTGAATGCACACTTTTTATTGATCAGTTCCAAGTATTATTACAACTGGTACAAAGCTTAGAAAAAGGGGAAGCCGACATATTATATAAATCCTATTCATCCATTAAAGAAAATATCTACCAACAGTTACAGAAACAATATCACTATGAAGAACGTTTATTAAACATGATTGCAGAGCAGGAAGAGTTAATGACCCATTCAAACGCGCCACAAAAAATAGACATTAAAGAAAAAATTGAGGTCTTAAAAGGACGGTATCAAAAGTGTACTAGCTATACTCAAATGTTAGAATTTAAATTTCAGGATAGCAGCGATGAGTGAAGGTAAAAAAAACCATGCTCCGCTAGAGAATGCACCGCTATCAGTGCAACTAGCCGTTGATTTAATTCAACTATTAGAAGAAAATAAAATTGATAAGCAAGTGGCGGTGGGCGCTTTAGAGATAGTATTAAAAGATTTTAAAAATAAACAGGACTAATCACTCTTACATAAATTACCTGATATTTTGAGCTGCTTACTCAATAAAAGCGCTCTTTAAGATCAGAATATTTTGAGTGAATGGTTAACAAACTATAAAATTATTGCTTTTCTGATAGGGAATTTCGCTGACAGTGATGCCAGTGACACGTGCGGTTTGAGGCCCTTTTTCAAGCCATTTCAGCATTTTCGCTATTTGTTCACGCGGGCCGTACATAACAACTTCAACATCACCACATTGTAAATTTTTTGCATGTCCCATAACATGATGCAAACGCGCTTCCATACAGGTAAAATAGCGGAAACCAACCGCCTGCACTATGCCCGACACAATCACTTTACAACCGATATTATCCATATTACTCCTCTCTAAATAACCATCACAGTGAGTCACTTTTGTAAGAAAAATAGTTAAGTTGATACCAACCAGATGCCGACACACATCATTAAGCTACCGGCAATTCTATTCATCAGAATAACATTACCACGCTGCTCTAAAAGGTGGCGCAAAGTATGACCGCCCGCTGCATAAAGCAATAAACAGACTAATTCAAAAAACAATATGATAGCGACTAAAATCATGGCCTGTGGATATAATGGTAGCTCAGAATTAATAAAAGGGGGTAATAATGAAATCATAAAAGCCCACCCTTTTGGATTGGCAATAGCAGTCACAAATCCTTGGGTTATAAGTGACTTGCGAGTAACATTACCCTGTTGTACAAAATTTTCAGGAATCGCCATTTTACCGCGAGAACGCCACATCTGTATACCCAGATAAAACAGGTACATCCCCCCCAGATATTTCAGCACCAGAAACATATTCGGCCGGGCTAATAAAATAGTTGCCACACCAATCAATGATGAAATGCTCACCAGCGCAACCCCAACTAATTCACCGACCATCATCCACAGGCTTTTACGTACACCTATTGTCATACCCAAGGTCATTGCCAGCGTCATACACAATCCAGGTGTCGCCGATACAGCAAAAAAAGTGGGAATAAATAATAGCAGAGCAGAGCAGAATATTCCATTTTATCTCCAATAGATAAAAAAGGGCCAGCAACAAATAGCTAAATTTGCTGCTGTGATGAAATTAACAGGGTACTGCAGTAATGATTACTGGAACGCTACTGTTTTCGCCAAGTCGTGCCGCCAGGACCATCTTCTAAAACAATTTTTAATGCCGCCAGTTTGTCACGCGCCGAATCCGCTGAAGCCCAATCTTTATTTGTTCGAGCATCATTACGTTGTTTGATAAGTGCTTCTATCATGGCAACTTCATCTTGGGTTTCATCACCCTGCAAAAACTGCTCTGGTGGCTGGTTTAATAAACCAAGCACATTAGCAAGTGGCACTAATAATCCCGCCAATAAAGATGCCCGTTTAATATTCGACTGTTTAAGACGGTTTATTTCTTTAGCAAGATCGAACAATACAGCTAAAGCCTCAGGCGTATTAAAATCATCATCCATGGCTTTAATAAATTTCTGATAATACGGATTAGTTTTATCCAACGGGGTGTCTTTATCGAAGGTTAAATCACGAACTGAGGTGTATAAACGCTCCAGGCTCGCACGAGCCTGCTTTAAATTATCTTCAGAATAGTTAAGTTGGCTGCGGTAATGTCCCGAAATCAAAAAGTAACGGACCGACTCACTATCGAAAACTTTTAACACATCTTTAATGGTAAAAAAATTGTTAAGTGATTTCGACATTTTAACTTTGTCTACCTGCACCATGCCCGAATGCATCCAGGTATTAACATACTGGCCATGATGTGCACAACAGGATTGTGCAATTTCATTTTCATGGTGAGGAAAAGCAAGATCCGATCCGCCACCATGGATATCAAATACTTCACCAAGATGTTTATGGTTCATGGCTGAACATTCAATATGCCAACCGGGACGACCGTTGCCCCAAGGCGAAGTCCAAAAAGGCTCTGCGGGTTTTGCCATTTTCCAAAGAACAAAATCCAGTGGGTTACGTTTACTCTCTTCAACTTCGACGCGCGAGCCTGCCCGTAACATTTCCAAATTTTGACCGCTTAATTGACCGTATTCTTTAAAACTGTCAACTGCAAATAAAACATCATCGTTTTCGGCCACATAGGCGTGCCCTTTTGCGATCAATTTTTTGATCATATCGATAACTTCTGGCATATGATCCGTTACCCGAGGTTCAAGATCCGGGCGTAACATAAACAACGCATCAAAATCTTGATGCATAGCCTCGGTAAAACGTGCTGTTAATTGCTCACAGCTTTCATTATTTTCGGCCGCCCGTTTAATTATTTTGTCATCTACGTCGGTGATATTACGAATATAATTAAGTGAATATCCGCTAAAACGTAAATAACGCGCCACAGTATCAAAAGCCACAAATGTGCGACCATGGCCTATATGGCAATAATCGTAAATAGTGATACCACACACATACATACCAACTTTACCGGGGATGAGCGGTTTAAACGGTTCTTTTTGTCGCGTTAAGCTGTTGTATATTTTTAACATTGGGCTTCCAATCTGATCACTATAAAATGGGTATTCTAACCCGCAACTAATAGAAATTCACCCTTTGTATTTAATGAATCTCATGCTTTAGGGTATGATGCAAGCAAACCCTAAGGGGATTTATTCTTTTTTCAAAAACAGGATTCAAAAATGGTTACTTTACATACAAACTTTGGTGATATTAAACTTGATTTAAATGCAGAAAAGGCGCCTAAGACGGTTGCCAACTTCATCAAATATGCGCAGTCGGGTCATTATGACAATACTATTTTTCATCGCATTATCGAAGGTTTTATGATTCAAGGTGGTGGTTTTGCAGCAGGGATGGAAGAAAAGCCAACCAATAAACCAATAAAAAATGAAGCAAATAGCGGTCTGTCAAATACAAAATATTCCGTCTCTATGGCAAGAACAATGGAACCTCATTCTGCGTCTGCGCAATTCTTTATTAATCTTAACGACAACACGTTTTTAGATTTCAAATCGGAAACGACCGATGGTTGGGGATACTGCGTATTTGCACAAGTTGTTGAAGGATTCGATGTTGTTGATAAGATGAAAAATGTGGCAACAGGCAACTCTGGTTATGTGCATCAGGATGTTCCGCTGGAAGATGTAGTAATCACAAGTGTCACTATTGTTTAACGGTTAACTGGTGTCTTCTATGCGCACACTCTTTATCGCCGATCTGCATCTCAGTGAAAAGCATCCGCAAATAAGCCGTGCATTTTTTGAGTTTCTACAAAATGAAACTGAAAATGTGGATGCCTTATATATTTTGGGTGATTTATTTGAAGTGTGGATCGGAGATGATGAGCGCACTCCGTTAATGAATGAAGTTGCGCTTAAATTATCAGAATATGCACTGAAAAATAATATATTACTGTATTACATTCATGGTAACCGTGATTTTATGGTTGGCAAAAAATATGCAACACAATCATCAATGCAATTGTTACCGGAACACTGTGAAATAAATTTGTATGGCAAAAAAATATTGATTTTACACGGTGATACACTTTGTTTAGCAGATAAAAATTATCAAAAGATGCGTACGCTGATCCATAACCCTCTTCTACAATTCGTTTTTAATCTTTTACCACTCTCCCTACGTAAAAAAATAGGCTGGAAAATTCGACATGCAAGCAAGTCCAAAAAGGTCTATAAAAATCGGGAAGTGATGGATGTAACTAAAGATGAAGTAGTACGTTTAATGGAAAAGCATGATGTCCAAACATTAATTCACGGGCATACCCATATGGTCGCTTGCCATGAAATATTGATTAAAGGGCAAGCTGCACAACGATATGATGTCGGCGACTGGCGTAATAATTTAAGCTATGTCGAAGTGCAGCAAGATAAAATTAATTTGGTTATCCGCCCGATTAATTTCTATCACCTGCATCATAAACCAACCGAAGTAAATCTATAACTTTTTGTTTATTAATATTAAAACACAAAAAAGCCGGCTAACTAGCCGGCTTAAATATCAAGTTTAAAAATCAAGAATGGGCATAATCCAGGGTGATAGCAGCCGCTTCAAGTAAAAATGAGTCGATAGGTTCAAAATCATCAGGAATATCATCGATCGATTTCACCTCGGGTAAACCTGCACGTTTTAAACGTTCGTTCACTCGTAGTAACGCTTGCTTTTCATTTTCTTCTCGTAATTTAAGCCGATCACTTTCTTTAAGAGAAATTGTCGTCATATCTTTTTCTTGAAGATATTCTTCAATATCTTTTTCTAAGTAACTAAACTCAATTTTATTTTTAATACGTAAATTGTGTTTTGCAGTTAATGACTTAACAACAGATTGTAAATTATCTACCGGAGAATAATCAGCTGATTTTATATTATCCCAAGGTAATGCATTTTTTTCCAGGCTTTCACCCGTATCATTAGGATCGATTCCACTTGGAAATTGAATGTCAGGAATGACGCCTTTGTTCTGCGTACTGCCACCGTCGATACGATAAAATTTAGCGATGGTATATTGAACTGAACCAACCAGATCGGCATCTTTATCATAAAATCGAGAGATACGACGATGTTGTTGTACCGTCCCCTTGCCGAAACTTTGCTCACCGAGGATAATTGCACGGCCATAATCTTGTAAAGCTGCTGCAAATATTTCAGATGCAGAGGCACTGTTGCGATTAATCAAAACAGTTAACGGCCCTTTATAACTTACCGCGTTATTTTCATCCTGATGTACCAAAACTTGATTACGTCCGTCCCGTACCTGCACAACGGGCCCTGTTCGAATAAACAAACCGGTTAATAAGGTCGCTTCGCTTAATGCGCCCCCCCCATTATTGCGCAAATCAATAATAATACCTTTAATATTTTCTTTTGCTAATAAAGCTAATTCTTGGTCAACATCTTCACTTAATTTCATGTAAAAGCTTGGAATGGTAATAACACCAATTTTTTGACCATCAATGACTTCTACGGATGATTTTGCTTCACGGTCTTCAAGGTGTATTTCTTCACGTGTGATGACCACAATATGGCTTTTATCGCCAGCTTTACCCGATAAAACCTGTAATTTAACATCGGTTCCTTTGGGGCCTTTTATTAAATCGACAATATCATCTAAGCGCCATCCAACCACATCAACAATTTTTCCATCATCTTGTCCGACGCCTATTATTTTGTCGTTTTTGAAGATCTGATTGGAACGCTCTGCAGGTCCACCAGGAACAAGACTTCTGATCACCGTATAATCATCTTCGAGTTGCAAAACAGCCCCTATCCCTTCCAGAGACAAGTTCATTTCCATTTTAAAACGTTCAGCATTGCGAGGTGACAAATAGCTTGTATGGGGTTCAATAGTTCGCGCATAAGCATTCATAAAAGTTTGAAAAACATCTTCACTTTCAGTTTGAGTCAAATGTTTAAGTGCGTAATTGTAACGTTTACTTAATAGCTCTTTGATTTCTTTCCATTTTTTACCGCTTAATTTAAGCACTAAAGCATCGGATTTTACTTTTTGCTGCCAAATTTCATTAAGTTCAACCGTATCTTTTGCCCAGGATGCCTGGCTACGGTCAAATTGAAACTCATCTGGAGCCTCAAACTTAATTTCTTTGTCAAGTAAAGATAGCGCATAACTAAAACGTTCATAACGACGTTTCAAACTAAGTTGGTAGATTTTATAGGCAGGCTTTAATTGACCCGTTTGTAAATTATCATCGAGAGAAAATTGATATTTTTTTAAACCGTCAATATCGCCCTGCATGAAGATTTGTTTATTATAATCAAGCTGCTCGATGTAACGCTCAAACACTTGTTGCGAAAGAGCGTCATTCAAGGGTATATATTTGTAGTGAGAACGACTGAATAAGTCGCTCACTCTTTTCGTCACTTTAGCATGCTGTGCTTGTTGCTCTAATTGAGGGATGTCTACGCTATCAAAATCGGCTGGAACCGCGTAGACAATACCAATATATAAATAACTCGCTATAACGGCTAAGTGTCGAAAATATTTGTTCATCAATATTCCTTTAAACAATTAAATGTTTGGCTTTAACTTTAACCATCATTCCAGAAGCCAGTTGTACCTGAATATCATCCTTTGAAATTTCAACAACAACGGCAGAAACAGGTGATTTACCCAGCAACACTTTGACAGTTTGTTTTAACGTAAGTTCAGAGTGAGTTGCTTCTTTATACTGACTCAGGTCAACCGAAGTTTCTTTTTTAACTACTTTTTTCTCAGTGCGTTTAGGTACATTAACTTGCTTGGCGACTTTCGCGGGTGCAGCTTCTTTCTGCGCCTTTTTCTGTTTAGCAAACACTTTATCTTTACTTTCTTTAAGTGTTTTTAAAGCATGATCGGCATGTTCAGCAGAAACACTGTCGCCTTCATTGCCATCTAAATCAACACGCTTTTCTGATACTTTTATACAGTGCAGGTAACGCCAACTTAATGTGTATTGACGTAAGGCGCCACGTAGTTGAGTTTTACTAACCCGCTCTTCATTTTCTAAACGTACAGCAAGATCTTGAAATATGCCAATTTTCAACGGTTTTGCAGGGTTATTAGCCGCTGTAAAACATAAAGGAAACTGTTCAGTTAGAAAGTTAATTATTTGTTTGTTGTTAGTAAATTTTTCTGTGTTTTCCATGTAGAACCTAATTAGTGATGCCAATAGCTCAATGATTAAAACGGTGTCTTAAATCATTGCGAGTATAAATTTATTCCACAGTATAGGGATGCGATAGTAAAATGTGAAACTTAATTTAGGTTTGTTAATCATTTTACGGATTGTAAAGGCCTAAACTGACGTGCTTGCTGCTCTATTTTTAATTTAATCTGTTTTTAAAGCACCTAAATTGATCTAACCCCATAACTTTATAACCAAAACAAGTAGGATGTGTCGCCCATAAACCCCTTGGTTTATCCTGACTTGATATCAGAATAGAGATTTATTATGACACCTGAATTACTCTCCCCTGCCGGGACGTTAAAAAATATGCGTTATGCTTTTGCTTATGGAGCAGACGCTGTTTATGCCGGTCAACCGCGTTATTCACTGCGTGTAAGAAACAATGAGTTTAATGTTGAGAAATTAGAAATTGGTATAAATGAGGCACACGCACAGGGCAAAAAGCTTTACGTTGTCTGTAACATCCAACCCCATAACTCTAAATTAAAAACATTTATACGCGATATGCAGCCCGTGGTGAATTTAAAACCCGATGCGTTAATCATGTCAGATCCCGGTTTAATCATGATGGTACGGGAAGCATTTCCACAGATGCCTGTCCATTTAAGTGTGCAGGCGAATGCAGTGAATTGGGCAAGCGTTAAATTTTGGGAAAAACAAGGTATTGAACGGGTTATTTTATCGCGGGAATTATCATTAGATGAAATCGAAGATATTAGACAACATTGTCCTGATATTGAGATTGAAGTCTTTGTTCATGGTGCACTGTGCATGGCCTATTCAGGCCGTTGTTTATTGTCCGGTTATATCAATAAACGCGATCCCAATCAGGGAACGTGCACCAACTCCTGCCGCTGGAAATATGATGCACATCCGGCAGCAGAAAATGAAACGGGTGATATTGTGGCGATTCAACGCCCGGATCCAACGTTAGGTGAAGGCAAACCGACTGACCAGATGTTCCTATTACAGGAGCAAGGTCGTCCCAATGAATACATGCCGGCATTTGAAGATGAGCATGGCACTTATATCATGAACTCCAAAGACTTACGCGCGATTCAACATGTTGAACGCCTTTTAAGCATCGGTGTGCAGTCTTTAAAAATTGAAGGTAGAACCAAGAGTTATTATTACTGTGCGCGCACTGCGCAGGTTTATAGAAAAGCGATGGATGATGCCATCTCGGGTCGACCCTTTGATCCGAAGTTAATGGGGACATTAGAAAATCTTGCACACCGTGGGTATACGGAAGGTTTTTTAAGTCGCCACACTCACGATCAATATCAAAACTATGATTATGGTTACTCCATGAGTGATACTCAACAATTTGTGGGGGAAATGACCGGTCGTGACGCCAATGGTTGCGCTGAGGTGTTGGTTAAAAATAAATTTTTAGTCGGTGACCAACTTGAATTGATGACACCGCAGGGTAATATTAATTTCACTTTAGAGCAGCTGCAAACCAAAAAAGGAGAGCTTGTTGATGTGGCACCTGGTTCAGGACACATTCTTTATATGCCAATACCCAAAGAAATTGACCTTAGTCATGCATTGTTAATGCGTAATCTCAATAACGGCCAAAACACCCGTAATCCGCACAGTAAATAACCATGGCACTCTTAATTAAAGATAACTGTATCAATTGTGATATGTGCGATCCCGAATGTCCGAATGAAGCCATCTATTTTGGTGAGGAGATCTACGAAATTAGTGCGGATCTTTGCACTGAATGTATCGGTTTTTATGAAAAGCCAACCTGCATGACGGTCTGTCCAATTAACTGTATTATTATTGATCCTGAAAATATTGAATCTGAGCAGCAATTGATAGATAAATTTGCAGAATTATATAGTTAGTCGCTATAGTAGCCAGTTTTATCTCTCTTCAGGTAGCGCATGCAACAAGCAAAATTTCTGCAAGGATCTATTTTAAAACATGTCATCACCATGTCCGCCACTAATGCTATCGGCATTAGTGCGTTGTTCATGGTCGATTTAGCAGATATCTATTTTATCAGTTTATTGAATAATCCGGCCCTCGTTGCTGCAATAGGCTATGCGACTGCAATATTGTTTTTTACCACTTCAATCAGTATTGGTTTAGTCACAGCAAACAGTGCCAAAGTGGCCAAAGCCATTGGCCAGAAAAACCGCCAGAAAGCTTGCCGGTATATTTCCCACATCACCCTCTATGCTTTTTGCCTAACCACTTTATTAACCGTCTTTTTATGGTGGTTTACACCACAATTATTAGCGTTTATTGGCGCGCAGGGGCTGGAATTAACCGAGGCTAGCCTCTATTTACGGATCATTTTACCGACCTTTCCCATTTTGGCGATTGCCATGCAGATGGGCGCGACATTACGTGCAATGGGTAATGCAAAAGCGGCCATGTTTGCGACATTAGGCGGTGGGCTGGTCAACGCGGTACTCGATCCGGTGTTTATCTTTTTACTGGACATGGATTTGCAGGGTGCCGCAATTGCTTCCGTCATTTCACGTTTTTTTATTCTAGCTATTGGCTTATATTTTGTTTTTTTTAAATACAAAATGCTTACTTTCCCTGAATTTAATAGTTTTCGCGAAGATATAAAAAAAATATCGCATGTTGCATTACCGGCAATATTGACCCAAATTGCAACCCCTATCGGTAATTTATACGTGACCTATGAGGTCGCTAAGTTTGGCACTGAATATATTGCAGGATGGGCAATTATTGGTCGCTTGATACCCGTGTCTTTTGGTATGATGTTTGCTCTGTCGGGTGCCGTTGGACCTATTATTGGACAAAATTATGGCGCACAACAATTTGATCGCGTTCGAAAAGTGTTAAATGAATCATTAAAATTTATGACCAGCTATACAATAGTCATCGCATTATTATTATCAATGGCGCAAGAGATGATAGTTAATTTATTTCATGCACAAAACCAAAGCGCTGAGATTATAAGAATATTTTGTCAATATATCGCAGCCAGCTTTTTATTTAGCGGCATTACGTTAATTGCGATGACCTACCTTAATAATTTAGGGTACGCAAAATACGCAACTTTTTTAAATGTAGCTAAGATGACGCTGGGAACCATACCTTTTGTCACTATTGGCGCTTTCTATTTTCAAGCACCAGGTATATTGTATGGTCAAGCTGCAGGGAATATTATATTCGGTATTTTCTCTTTGTTATTAACCTATAAGATAATGAGTAATATAGAAAAAATATAAATAAAATGACCTAAGTACTCACTCAACGTTTTCTGATATTAAAAATCGCCTTTATTGAGTAAACTGCTCAAAAATACCGAAAAATTGTTGCAAGAATACTCAGCTTCAACTTATTGGTCTATTTTGTTAACCATAAATAGTAATATTGCTCTAATCAAAACCAGCGAGGGATTCATACCTAAATGACTGAAGGGGAACAACCATTCGGAATGTTAAATGCTTGTATTTACATCCACCGAGAGAGGATTAATTCAGTTAATCGCTCGACAGATATGTTGCGCCTTGTGCTAGTCCGAAGACACTTTGCATCTTCAAGTCGTTTGGGTAACCCCCGACCCACTTAAAAATACCGTATTCAGCGGGTTGGCTATGTTTATATATCAAATGGGATGATAAATTTCACCATGCGTTTTATTCTTATTTTTACTACGGCACTTATTTTAAGTGGATGTTATCAAAGCGAATCATCACTAAAGGATAGTTTAATATACTGTCCTGAAAGTAAGGCGCTCTCTTTTAATCCACAAATCAGTCACGACATATCAAGCTTAGATGCAACAACTCACCAGTTATATAACCGCTTGGTTAAAAGAGATCCAACCACTCATAACTACGTTCCGGATCTTGCTACAGGGTGGTTGTTAAGTGCCGATAAATTAAGTTATACCTTTTTCTTACGGCAGAATGTTAACTTTCATCAAACAGATTATTTTACTCCAACACGTCATTTCAAAGCAGATGATGTTATATTCAGTCTGCAAAGAATGCTCGATCAAGCCCACCCTTTCCATTCAGTTAACCACGGGATGGGTTACTATTTTTTTAACCACCCTTTTACTAATTTAATAAAAGATATTGTCAAAATTGATGACTATACAATTAAGTTTATTTTAAAAAAACCTGATATAACCTTGCTTGACAATCTAGCGGCTCATTATTCGGTGATTCTGTCTCAAGAGTATGCCCAGCAATTAATAGCTCACGGTGAGCCTGATAAAATTGATTTTTATCCTATTGGAACAGGCCCTTATAAATTTAAATCCTCCAATGATGCGGGTATTACTCATTATCTTAACCATGCCAAATTTTGGGGAGATAAGGTCTCGGTAAACAATATTATCTTTGACGTGACGGAAAATAATACTAAACGTTATGCAAAACTACTAACGGGTGAATGCGATATTATTGCGAATCCAGCACCCAGTCAGTTAAAACAGATGAGTGAAAAAGCGAATATATTGCTCAGCAGTGAACCGACCGCCAACATTCTGCTGTGGGCATTCAACAGTAATAAAATTCCTTTTACAGAAAAAAAAATTCGCCAGGCTTTTTCGAAAGCCGTCGATCAAAATAATCTTTTAGAGGCGGTATTTTATCAAAGCGCGACTGCAACAAGCACCCTATTAAACCATCAATCTTGGGCATACAATCGACGTTCAACTGACATTCCGTACAAGCCACAGGAGGCATTAAGCACCCTGCAGGAAATGGGTTATGATTTTAATAAAAAAATCACCATTCTGACACCCGTCAAAAATTCACTTTTTAACCATAGCTTCCATAAAATAGCTGAATTAATTCAAGCAAACTTATTAAAAATAGGCGTAGAAAGTGAGATACTCTTTTTAACGCAAACAGAACTTGAAAAACGTTTGCTCAGTGGCAAATATGATACCTATTTGACTGCGGTCAATGGTAAAATCAATGATCCGGATAGTATCTTCAGACCCTTACTAAGTTGTGATTCAACCGTATTAGAAGGCAACTCAAGTCAATGGTGCAGTAAAGAGGTGCAATCTTTATTGAATTTAACCTTGTCAGAATCAAACTTCACAACCCGAATAAAAAATTATTATAAGCTGCAGGAAATTATTCAGGAGGAACGTATTTATTTTCCAATTGCACATGTATTACGTATGGATGCATTTAAGATCAATATATCTGGTTTTTGGGTTGATCCTTTTACGGGTATAAACTTCCAACATGTCAAAAAAACAGAAGCTCACTAACTATGCTTAACTATTTATTTCGGCGCTTAAATTTATTATTAATTACAGCACTTATTCTTTCCATCATTGCATTTATAATCTCACTTTGGTCAAATCAGGCACGCACTGTTCAAGATGTTAATGTCTTTATCCTTTATTTGGATTACATGGGTAATATTTTACAAGGTCAATGGGGAATTTCATTAATCAACCAAAAATCTCATATGCAGAATGGACTGATTGCATTTTCCTCAACACTCGAACTCTGTTTAGTGGCTTTACTAACCTCGGTTATTATTGGTATACCGCTGGGTATTTTTTCTGGAATTTATCGTAATGGGATTCTGGATTATACCATTATGTCAATTGCACTTATTGGTCTGGCGCTGCCCGCGTTTTGGCTGGCTATCATGCTGATTATGTTACCTATAACATTCGATATGGGACTGCCAGTTGACGGCAATATCAGCCCCATCTATGACATTCCAATGATCACCGGTTTTCAACTGATAGACAGTTTATTAGCATCAGACTTATATAACCTGGCAGCCTTTGTCGATCGTTTAACGCATCTGATATTACCCTCGGTGGTTTTATCTTTTTTTCTAACCAGTGAAATAATCAGACTCACCCGATATTCAATATCTCAAGTCATGAAAAGTAATTACATAAAAGCCGCAAATACTAAAGGGCTAACGGTAATACAGATTGTTTTCCGGCATGTTTTAAAAAATGCATTGCCGCCTATTATTCCTCAATTAAGACTGCAGTTAAATACCATTATTTCTATTGCGATGACGGTAGAAATTGTATTTGATGCTCAAGGATCAGGTGTTTGGTTATTGACCAGCATCAAAGCCGGCGATTATTTGGCACTCTCTGCAGCTGTTATCATTATTTCGGGATTCATTTTATTATCGAGCATAGTCATCGATATTTTACAGATGTTTATTTCCCCCACCACACGGAAAATGTTATATGCTGATAAATAACGAATTTAACGAGCAAAAAATACAATCCCCATTGCATTATATTTGGTCTATTTTTCTCAAAAATAATTTTGCGGTTTTTGCCATGTGGGTTGGTATTGGGCTTATCCTGATTTCCTTGTTTGCCGATGTTATCGTGCTTTACTCCCCTTTTTTACAGGATCCAGAACACTTATTATCAGCCCCTTATTGGATTGAAGGCGGAACCACTGAGCATCTTTTTGGCACCGATGATTTAGGAAGGGATACCTTAGCGCGTTTAATTAAAGGTTTTCAATTCACCTTCGGTGGCGCATTAGTTATCACCTGTGCTATCACCTTTGTTGGTGCTATTATCGGCTCGACAGCGGCTTTAACCAGAGGTCTTAAAGCCAGTGTTTTACATCACCTTCTAGATGCACTTTTAACTATTCCGACATTACTTATCGCGTTTATTTTAATTGTGTTGTTCGACCCGAGTTATCAAAATGCCTTAATAGCAGTCTCACTTTCACTCCTGCCGCAGTTTATACGGGGCATCTACAACACCATCGACAGCCAATTAAACAAACAATATGTGGTTGCCCTTCAACTTGACGGGGCAACCAATATACGTCTGCTGCGGTTTGGTATATACCCAAATATCCTCGAACCGATAGTAACGCTGGTCAATAGGATTTTCACTATGGCAATATTAGAAATCGCAACGCTCGGTTTCTTAGGGTTTGGCACCCAATCACCTGATATTGAGTTGGGTAAGCTAATCGCCGACAGTATCGATCTGTCTTATTTATCCCCCTGGCTTATCATACTGCCAGGTCTGCTGATTTTTATTATCATTATGGTTGTTAATATATTTACGGAAGGTTTACGCCATGCAATTATACAAGGGGAAGATTGATGGCTCTATTAGATATACGCAACTTAAGTATCGATATCACAACGGCCCAGGGCACTACGCGGGTTGTTGATAAAGTATCATTACATATTGTTGATGGTTCAATACATGGTTTTTTTGGAGAGTCGGGCTCAGGTAAAAGTTTAATTGCCAGCGCTATATTAGGATTACATAACCCAAATTGGAAAGTAACAGTCGATAGAATGTTTTTAGACTCAAAGGATTTAACTAAACTCTCTCCGTCTGAGCGGCGTAAAATAATGGGAAAGGAAATTGCCATGATATTTCAACATCCCCGTTCTTACTTAGATCCAAGTAAAAAAATATTTCCGCAAATAAACGAAGTTTTACCTGATATCTCTTTAAAAAACCGAATATTTGATAAAATAAAGCACGATAGAAAGAAAACATCAACTCAACAAATAAAAGCGTTATTTCACAAAGTTGGCATTCAGAATGATCAAGCTGTATTACAAAGTTATCCTCACCAGCTATCGGAAGGTATTTGCCAAAAAATAATGATCGCAATGGCAATTGCTAATAATCCGAGACTTATTATTGCAGACGAACCAACCAATGCCATGGAAGCCGTGACTCAGGCGCAGATACTGCGCTTATTGTATAAATTAAATAGGTTGCACAGTACCACTATTTTATTATTAAGTAATAACTTTGGCTCTATCTGTCATTTATCCGATTTTATCACTCTGATTTACTGTGGTCAGGCTGTTGAGTCCGGTAGTTATAAAAAAATCACTGAAAGCCCAATGCATCCCTATACAGAAGCAATGATAAAAACCACTCTAAATTTTAACGAATCTATTATCCATAAAAGTCAATTATATACATTGCAGGGGAACATTCCCTCCTCCAACCAAATACCTATAGGTTGTCGCTTGGGACCGCGCTGTCCGCGAGCGCAAAGAACCTGCGTAAAAAATCCTGATACGTCAAATTATAAAGGACATACGGTCCGTTGCCATTACCCAACCTTAGATGAAAAAACAGCATGACCGCACTTCTTCGCATAGATAATTTATATAAACAATACAAAGGCAGTAAGTTTTTTTTGTCCTCCGGCTTTCGTAATGCCGTAGGACCAATAAATTTCACCCTTGAGAAGGGGAAAATTTTGACCATTATTGGTGAAAATGGATCAGGAAAAAGCACGCTTGTACAGATGATCGCAGGCGTGATCCCAAGTACTTCAGGTGATATTTATATTAATGATCATGCTCTTGCTACCATGACACGACAGGACAGGTGTAAATCGGTTCGTATGATATTTCAGAATCCAAAAGTATCCCTCAACCCTAAAATGACTATCGGGAAAATATTATCCGCCCCGCTGGAGTTAAATACTGATTTAACGGCAGCACAACGTAAGCAACAGATCATAGCAACATTAGAGCTGGTTGGTTTATTACCGGATTATCTGCAATTCTACCCAAATATGTTATCAGCGGTTCAACAACATCAAGTTGCCATAGCACGGGCGATGGTCTTAAATCCTGATGTCGTTATCGCAGATTCAATTTTATCAACCTTAGATATCTCTCTCGGTTTTAAAATAGTAAATATTTTATTGAAGATACAAGAAAAAAAAGGGGTTAGTTTTATATTTATTTCGCATCATATGAACTTAGTTCGTCATATCAGCGATCAAATTATTGTTATGCAAAAGGGCATTATCGTTGAGAATAATACAACGGATAATATATTCAATTCACCTCAGAAGATGATCACCAAAAATTTACTAAAAAGCCAACAGCCAGACTACAGGAAATAATCCCATGATTCTTCATTGATTTATACTTTATATACCATATATTGTACGTTATATGTTATATTTTAAATCAATAGCTTTTAATAAAAATTTTTATTATTATTGTCAGTCAGTCTTCAATAGTCCAATAACAATACACCATGAAAACTCATCACCAGCAGCAGATGGAATCGAGCGGATTTTCACTATCCGGAAATTTTAGCAAAAAGAATATATTAGCGTTCAGAAAATCATGGAGTCAATTTGGATGAACAATTATAAAAAAACGATCTGGGTAAATTATTTATTTACATTTTTATCAGCAGTGGCTATTACTTTGATTATAAAAGTTGTTTTTAATCCACTTCTTTCTCAGCAACAAGAACAGCTTATACAAGCACTAAGTTTAGATGAAGCTCCCCTGTTTGTGGATGAATCATCATTAAGCCGATTAGTTGAACACAATCAATTTTCTTATATTAAAATAACTAACCCGCAGTTAATGCTGCCATTGGTCTATGAAAACAAACAGGCAGCAGGGATCAGCCGATTTTTATTTTCTATCCCCTCCACTTTTGTCAGCTCCGAAAATAGCACGCAGTTAATTGAATTTAAGTCTAATAATGATGCCCTATTCGGACTGTTGCCAAATATTCTTTTTACCCTATATAGCGCATTAATCATTGTGTCGACATTTATAATGTTTAATTTCTATCGCCTGTTTAAAAACATTGAGATAGCACTTATTAATGAAATATCTGAGACAACGACACTGCAGGGTCCCTATACTAAGGTTTCTGCAATATTAAATGATCAAAAAGAAGCATTCCAAAACAAATTAAATGAACAGAAAGAAAAAATAACCAGATTGACGCAGCAGGCGACGACTGACAATCTCACTGGCGTGAATAACAGAAGTGCATTTCGCAAAACCTTAACCGAAATTTTAAGTGCAGAGAGCGGACAAAAACACGCCATCTTATCTATTATCAGAGCAAGTGAATTACTGGCAATAAACTCTCAGCAGGGCTTCATGCAGGGTGATTTATACCTTGAAAATCTCACTGCAATTATCCTCAAAGTGACCTCTCCCCATAAAAATATATCGGTTTACCGGATCAGCGGTTCCGATTTTGCGTTGATAGCACCGGGAATGAGCGTCAACGAAGCGCAACAAATTGCACAAGACTTAAAGGCTCTATTTGACCAATATCAAGCTCAGCATAACCTCGGCAGTATTGCCTACAATGGCATATCATCATTCCTGTCTGGACAGAAGCCCGAACAGGTATTGGCACGAACTGATTTAGCATTGGCAAAAGCTCAAACAGAAGGCGTTAATAGCTGGGTATTTCAACAAAGTAATGATAATGATAACCAATTTGGACAGCAACAGTGGCGTACTGTGATCGAGAATATTATCGCCCAAAAGGGGGTCATATTATTACACCAACCTATTCTAACACTTCCACCTGATATGGTCGGCTATGAGGAAATTTTCACCCGATTCGTATCGGATGATGGTCATGTGACACCCGCAGAGACTATTTTTGCAATGGCTCAACGTGTTGATATGATAATTAAACTTGAGCAATTAATTATCGGAGAAGTAATAAATCAATGCCGCAAGAAAACCGACCAGAACAGTCGTTGGGGGATCAATATAAGCAGCTCTGCTATGCAGAACAGTAGCTTTATCGTGTGGTTAGAAAGATTATTATTACGTGATCCTAAAGTAGCCGCATTACTCACTTTCGAAATGCAGGAAGAGTTGCTCGATAGTAATATTGTTTCAAGTAAACGGGTTTTTGATATGCTCAGGCGCACCGGGACACGATCTGCAATTAGTAACTTTGGTAAAGGGATTGGTTCATTTGGCCTCCTTAGGACACTTAAACCTGATTTTGTTAAAATTGATTCAAGTTTAATCAATAATATTGAACTTGACAGTGCGAATCAACAATTTATAAGGATGATTATAGATGTTGCGCACCGCATGAATTGTTCTGTTATCGCCGAAGGCGTCGAGCATTTAGCGCAAAAGCAGATATTGGAAACCATGCATATAGATGGTATTCAAGGCTTCTTAATCGCACGCCCGAGCGAACTAAAGATCCCCGGCCAAGTGAACTTGATATAGTCAATTAACATAACAATCACATTAAATTGCCCGACGTGATGCAAGTCGGGCTTTGCATCTTAAAAATTATTTTTGTACAATACCCCGCAAATCCTCGGCTCTCTTTTTCAAGGTTTATTCATGTCAGACGTACTTTCAAAAAAACAACAGTTCTCACTAAAAAAACTGAACAAATCTTTACGGAAATCCACAGGTCAAGCTATCGCAGATTACAATATGATTGAAGATGGTGACCGGGTTATGGTTTGCTTGTCGGGGGGAAAAGATAGTTTTACTATGCTTGATATTTTACTTGAGTTACGCGCGGCTGCACCCATACACTTTGAGATCATTGCCGTAAACTTAGATCAAAAACAACCTGATTTCCCCGAGCATATCCTGCCTGAATATTTACAAAAGTTAGGCGTTGATTACAAAATAGTAGAAGAAGACACCTACAGTATTGTGCAAGATAAAATTCCGGAAGGTAAAACAACCTGCAGTTTATGCTCACGTTTAAGACGCGGCATTTTATATCGGACAGCTAAAGAATTAGGCGCGACTAAAATTGCCCTTGGACATCATAGAGATGACTTATTAGCAACGCTAATGTTAAACATGTTTTTTGGCGGTAAATTAAAATCTATGCCGGCAAAACTGGTTTCTGATAACGGTGAACACGTTGTTATCCGCCCGTTAGCCTACTGTAAAGAAAAAGAGATTGAAGCCTACGCAAAACTCAAAGAATACCCCATTATTCCCTGTAATTTGTGCGGTTCACAACCCAATTTACAGCGACAAGTCACCAAGAATATGTTGAACGAATGGGATGTTAAATTCCCGGGCAGGCTAGAAACTATGTTTACCGCCATGCAAAATGTTGTTCCTTCACATCTTTCAGACACCGCTCTTTTTAATTTTAAAGAGATAGACAAAAGTTCCGGGGTAATTGATGGTGGCGATATCGCTTTTGATAAAGAACCCATAAAGCATCACACTGAAGACATCACCCCGATCGAAACAGAATATTATCAACAGCATCAAGCCGTTAAAATAAAACAATTAATTTAGCATTAAAAGGCGACATTTCAATCTATTCGCTTTGTTACAGATCATAGTATTGTCTCTTAGAAAGCATGATCTGATCTGTTTCTAAAAAAAAGGTAGGCTTAACGCAATAGTCATTTATACTCGAATACAAATTTTAATTTAATAACAATAATGGAGAAAAGCATGAGAACACCACTAGTAATGGGTAACTGGAAATTAAATGGTACAAAAGAATCTGTATCAGCTTTAATCAAAGGCATTGAAGCTGCAGCCGATTCAGCAAAAAATGTTGAAGTAGTCGTTTGCCCGCCCACTATTTTCATCGAACAAGTCGCTAACCTGGTTGCAGATAACAGCATCGAATTTGGTGCTCAAGACGTAAGCACCAATGTTTCAGGTGCTTTTACGGGTGAAACTTCTCCTGTAATGGTTAAAGAATTCGGCGCTAAATACAGCTTAGTCGGTCACAGTGAACGTCGTCAGTACCACAATGAAACAGATGCCGTTGTAGCCGCTAAATTTGTTGCTATTCAGGCTAATGCTTTAGTCCCTGTCTTGTGTATTGGTGAAACACTAGAAGAGCGTGAAACTGATAAAACATTTGCTGTTGTAGAAACACAACTTAAAGCAGTTATCGATGTTGCAGGCATTGACGCATTAGAAAACTCTGTCATCGCATACGAGCCAGTTTGGGCTATCGGTACAGGTAAAGTTGCATCTTCAGAGCAAGCTCAAGACGTTCACGCGCACATTCGTACTTGGTTAGCAGAGCAAAGCAAAGTTGTTGCAGCAAAAGTACAAATCCTTTATGGCGGCAGTGTTAAAGCTTCAAGTGCAAAAGAATTATTTGCCCAGCCTGACATTGACGGTGGTTTAGTTGGTGGTGCGGCATTATTGGTTGAAGAGTTTGTTGGTATTATTGAAGGTGCTAAATAGCCTTATAATTTAATATTTATAGTTAATAGTTAATATCTATAAAAGGCGCTGTTAAGCGCCTTTTTAGTTTCTCGTCTGATTTCTCACTTTGTAATAAAAACCATGATATATTCAAAAAAAAAGAGTAGAACTAAGCATTTTAGATTATCTTACTTATTAAAATGGTAAACCAGCACATGCAGTTAATGGGTATTTATCACTGATTTATTATGAGCACAGAGTTGCTAAGAAAGTGTTTTTTTTATGGACCATTACATTATATCTACCACCTCAGCTTTGCACTTTTTTGGAATTTTATCCACCAATAGCCTGAAATCAGCTGACATTTAACTGACGACCGCTTCCTTCGAAGCTCATACCAAACGTATTAAATTTATGATCAATGCCTTCAAAGGATAAAGTGTGCAGCAGCTCTCGGAACCGGGCCTTTAGGTTCGGCCTGTTGCTTTTAAGCCTGAACAGCACTTTAAAGGGACTACCACAGAGAACACCGAGGCGCTGCGCGCTACACAGAGAAAGACCAGCCCGTAGGGTGCGCTCCACGCACCGATTGCCACTGCCTGCGGAGCATAGAATGCACTCTACCCATTCCATTAATTAACTTCAGATCACAATTTAATTTCTTTTGGTATCACTATTGGTTCCTGCTCCCCTTGTCATAGGAATGATCTCCCCTCTAATACCAATCCGCATAAGTAAATGGTCTAAAATTGCGAAGGAAAAAGTAATGATAGCAAGACGTTTGATTGAGCAATAGCTGGCTATTGAGATTGAAAACAACGAAGCTAGCGTTAATTTTAACAAGTAAGATAGGTCAGATATTTATGCGGATTGGTATAATATCACTTTCTTGCAAGTGAGCGGATTAGCAAGCTTTACAGGACAAAAAAATGGCATCATCAGTATTGATGAAGCCATAGATAGCTGAAGTTAAAAATGAGAGTGGTTAAAATGGTAAAAAATTAAATGTATATTCCAGCTCCGTTTCGGCAAGCAGTTTAGAACCAAAGTTAATCAAACGAATTCTACGTAATAGTTTTCCAGCAAAATCATAATTATCAATTTCGATTTCAGAAGCAATAATCTTAACGGCAGAAACACTACCATCAGGTAAGATAATTAGCTTAACCGTAACACTGCCTTCCAAGCTTGGGTCGCTGCGCAACGCTCGGCGGTAGACAGAATAGATAGCACTTTTATTCCTATCAAACATTTGCCGAATTGATTCGCTACTGCGTTGTCCTGAAGCTCTTTCAACAGCCTGAATGACTTCTACCTGCTTCGCTATTTCATCAACGACCGTTGCCACTTGAGCAACTTGACCTGACTGATTTGAAGCTAGTTTGCTAGTTTCCCCCACATCACTAAAGCGTTTACCCGTAAGACCACCAGAGGTGCCTGTCACTTTTTGTCCAAGCATAACCCGTTCCGTTTTTGCGTCAGTTCCATTACCTTCGGCTAAGCCACTATTAGCAGTAGGGGCTACAGACGGCACGGCTTTAGCAATGTCACGCATGGCATTTAACTGTTTCGATAACGCTAACAGGCCAGATTTCTGTACTTTTTCGTCAAGCGCTTTTTCAGCTATTTGAGGCTTCGGTTTTGGTTCCGGCTTCGGTTTTGGTTCCGGCTTAGGTTTTGGCTCCGGTTTTGGTTTAGTTTCCGGCTTAGGTTCTGGTTTAGGTTTAGGTTTAGGTTTAGGTTCCGGCTTAGGTTCAGCTTCAATTTTTTTCGGTTCGGGTTTAATCTCAGGTGGTTTTACTGCGACCTTGCTCTTCATTATTTTGATCAATTGCGGAGGTAACTTTTCTTTCTCTTCCCGACTTAGTTCTGGCAACTCCACAAATGAAACAAACACTGAAGATAGCAGTGTTATTGCTACCATCCCTAAAGTTAGTCTGTTAAAAAACCTATTGCCGAGTTGAGTATCCCATGTTGGTAGGCTTCTATTTTCAAAATTATTCACTACAGACTAGTCCCCGTCGTTGAATGCTGAGCCTGAATGAATTGTTCATCACTGGCACCATACACTTGCTCTACAGCTAAAGAAATATTGGTATAACCAGCACCTGCAGCGGTTTGCATCACTATCTTTAAGAGTGAATAGGGTACATTTTTATCTGCCAGAATGTTAATTCCTCGCCCCTCGTCAAGATTTTCATCTGATAATGGTGACTTTGCACTGTAATAGTTTAACTCTTTAGTTAAACGCCCAATTTCAGCACTTTTACTCTCCTTAAGATCAGCAACCTTAACAATAGGTTTACCTTGAAGCAAAATAGTCGACTCAAAAATGGTCAGCACCAAGTTATCCCGTGCGCTTGCTTTAGAAACAGACTCAGGCAGTTGCAGCTCTTTATTATTTTGCAGCACTTGTACATCGGAAGCGTTCACCATCAAGAAAAACACCAAAATAGTAAAAATATCCATCAGTGATACTAGCGATAACCTAGAGGTTTTTTTCATTCGCGTCTGGTGGTGTTCCATGCGAACTTGTCTTGCCGATTTTTTCATTGGCTTACCTCTTGAACTGACGCTTCTACTGATACAGTTTCTGTCCGAATCGGCGCATCACCCAATGAGATGTCTGGAAAAAGCTCTGCATCGACCACCGATGCAACAACCACCGCTTTGTAAGATCGTGTTTTATCCATCAAAGCAATAATAGTTTGATAATTCGTATCTTCTTGTAAGAGAAGAGACACGTCCTTTTTTTGGATATTTTCACTGATCAATGCAGCTTTCAGCTGTTTGAGTGTAGTGACAAATAAATCGTAATCATAACCATTATCATCAGCCGGAATTACCTTAAGTAAATGTGATTGCGGGTAATAAATTTCAATCTGCTGTTTAAATACTATGATTTCAATCTGCTTTTCCTCATCGCTTAGCAGCTGAGACTGTTCAGTTGTGTCGCTTAACTGAGGTAGCTTAAGATCTAACACGGTAATATGTGAAAATACCATCATCATCAAAAGCACGGGCACCAACACAATCATCAAATTCATAAACGAAGTGATATCTAGTTCTACGTCTTCACGCTTGATCCTCTGCTTTCTAAACATAATTAAAACCCTAACTACTTAGTTTCAACATTAGAAAGCAGATTGTTTTTGGCGATAATATTTAAAAACTTAACACCCGCTGTTTCCAGATTAGTAATAATATCTAAGGTTTTAGTCTGCAACACTGCGTGGAAACCTAATAATGGGATAGCTGCAATAAGACCAAATGCAGTCGTATTCATCGCGACCGAAATAGATTCTGACAGCAAGCTTGCTTTTTCAGCAGGATCCGCATTTGCTACTGCTGAGAATGCCGCAATAAGACCAATAATTGTCCCTAATAGACCCAATAAGGTGGAAATGTTCGCCAAGGTGGCTAGATACTGAGTACGCTTTTCAAGTTGTGGTAATGCATCCATTATCCCTTCTTCCATTGCATATTCAATTTCTTGACGCTCAGCGGTTTGCTTCATACGACGGATACCCGCTTGAAAAATACCGGTGATTTCCGATTTCTCTGTTAATAATGCAATATTGTTGAATTCAAGATTTTTTAACATTGGGTTAATAATTGCGATCGCTTTACCATTTTGACGTGACACTCTAAATAAATAGATCGCACGCTCAAGTGCAATAGCTAAACCAATAGCTAATACAATTGCGATAGGTAGCATGAAGTCGCCACCTTCCTGGAAAAAACGAATAATTGTATCGAACATAAAGTACTCCAAAAAATGTAATGTGATTATTAAAATATTATTTTAGTTTTGTAATAATAATTGCTGATAACGAAGTGTTACTCTAAGAATGAATTCTCGAAAATGTACTTGAACAACCATCCAAATTCTTTAAAAATGCAATAACTATCAATAATTTATTGCCCCCCTATTTCTAAGCCTATATTTATTGCTCTATATTATCTTGCCATTAATGGTCTGCCTTAAAGTATTCCATTTCGCGGGCTAAACTAGCTGCATCCAGTGGTCTAAATTTTTGCTGATTTTTGTCATTAACCAGCTGAACCGGTATCTCACTAAATACTTCAGATTTTTGCCAAGGTACAATAGTCATGACTTTAGGCTGCTCTTTGTCCGCGATAATGTCTGATTGCAACGACAGTACCTTGCGGGGTTTATCGGTAGTCACTTCAGCACTCGCACATGGAGCCAACAACAACATAACGGCCACTGTAAACATTTTCATTATTTACCCCTTGTTTGCTTGCGTTATTTGACGCTTAACATCACGGATCCAGCCTTTCACTCTGCGGTTACCCTCTGGATTGATCAATTGATATATTTGATAGTTTTCAACTGCAGACGTTTTTTGGTTTAAATATAAATCCTGCAAAATTGCAAGATTTAAATACGCATCAGAAAACCCCGGCCATGCTGAAATAGCCGCTTGATAACTTTTTTCGGCTTCAGTAAATTTTCCCATCTTACGCTGCAGGGCACCTAAACGATTATGCGCATAATAATTGTGCGGATTGGCACTCACCGCCGCTTGATAATGCTGCATTGCCGTGGATTGATCCTGCTGCTTGATAGCAAGATCCCCAAGCTGCAGCTCAATCCCGGAAAACTCAGGATGTTGATTTAGTAAACTGAGCAAAAGCTGCTTTGCGGCATCTAGCTGATGACTATTTTTTAACGCTAAGGACTGTGTAAATGACTCAGTCAATGAATCAGGTGCTACCACAGCCGTTGACAGATAAGCATTAGGTGAGGTTAAAAGTGCTTGTTTACGTAACTCATCAGCACTCAGTTCAATCTTAACGGCAGTACTCTCCTGAGGCAGTACGTCCGATACTTGCGGTGCCAAGCTGCAACCGGTTAACGTGAGCAACGCTAAACCCGTCAGCTTTTGTCTATTAATAAATCTCATTAACATCCTCAACAATGATTTCTGGTTTGTAATAACGACCAGATTGCAATTTACTTAGCTCATTAAAGCTCTTTTTAACCCATTCATCATAAATCCCTGAATAGACACTATTGCTGTTGCTTATATAGATGGCAATAGCCTGGTCTTCAAAGGGAAAAGCTTGTCCTTCAAGTAAAATATCATAGCGCTCCAGACCTAACTCTCCCAAGCCCGTTGGTCGCTCAGAATCCATCAGATCTTTGGCCAATTGTTGATAGAGCCCTGCCAGCTCATAGGTTGCTGCGGTAGAAAAATCAGCAACTTTATAATCGAGGACGCGGTTAAGCGCAACAACACTCTCATTAAGCAGGCCTTGCTTTTTAGTCAAGCTTTTTGCCAGTGGCAATTTCAACTTGGTATGCTTAAATTTAGCGACGGGGATTTTACTTAACTCGTTGGCAGACATTGCCGCTAAATAACGGGAACGGGCACTGCGAGCATCTCCTGCATTAGTGTCACTAGCAATCAGCTTGGTCAACCAAAATTTACGTTTTAAAGGCTGCTGCGTTTTTAAATAGTACTCACTCAATATAAACTGTGCTTCAACCAAATTAGCTAAAGGCTTAGGATAGGTATGGGCATAAATTCGATAAGTGCTCATTGCCTGGTCAGCATCCCCCCCATTTTCGTAGGATTGTGCAGCCAACCATAATAATTCGTGAGCACCTTCGTCTGCTTTATTATTCTCCCAGCCCAGCTTTAAGTATTTAGCCGCTTGAGACCATTGCTCAGTTTCCTGATAAGCAAAGGCTAATTTAGTGGGTATATCTGCGCTTAATCGGTGACCATTAAAACGCTTATTAAAGTCAAGCAGTTGATCAATCGCTTGGTTATACTGCTGCTGATTAAGCAGGTGAGTCGCTAAATCATATTGAGCATTAATACGCACTTGACTATTGGGTACAAGCTTAATTAAACGTTTTAAATGCGTAATCACCGCCCCCATATCGGCGGGTTCACTGGCGATTGCAGCTTCAGCTTGTCGGTAAATAGTCAGACCTAACTGCTCTGATAACGCCTTATAACTTTTATCATTTGTCGCTAATGTACTGAGGATTGCAGCATAACTGGACTCTGCATCAGCAAAGTTTGTCAACTCAAACTGGCTGTGGGCAATCACCAGCTGTGCAGAGTGAAGCTGTGCCTCTGATAATCTGTCTCTGTCAAGCAATGCTTGCTGAGCAAAAAGCAAAGCTTGTCTATATTGTTTATCTTTAAACCCGTCTTGAAGCAATTTCACCTGCAAACTAATACTGCGCGGATCGCTCTTAAAAGTATCTAAAAAGAAATTAATAGCAGCGAGTTGCGCGGCTTTATATTCGGCAGCTTGTTCAGTATCAGCGTGATTGGTCAGCAAAGTATCGTAAGCTAAAATAACAGTATAGGCAGCATTAGCCTGGTGATCATTGGCTTTAAAGGGCTCAATGTCAGCCCCGTTTGTGGCCACCGGCGCAATCTTCATATCACTGCTTGCTACCTGCTGATATTGATCAATAGCGGCATCAATATTGCCTGACTTAAGCAAGGTTTCAGCATAATAATAACGAATCGATGCCTGTGCTTGATCATCGGGGAAGTTGGCTAAATATTGCTGATAATCTCCTGCAGCAGCTTGATAATACTCAGTTACTTTTGTCGCTAAATCATTATTACCTTGCTGCGCCTTAAGCTCTAGCCTCTGAGCTGCAGCATGCTGATTTTGAGTCTTAACTTTTAACAGTTGCTGTAATGTCTGCGCGGCTTGTTTCCGTGTATTGCTGTTTTTACCAAGCCAATAATCATTAGTCAGCTGATAGTCAGCAATAAATATTTTTTGTTGTTCAAGCACTAAACCGGGAAAGCGCCCTTGCGTTAATAGGTTGATTTTTTTTAGTGCAAATAAAACCGAGGTTTCACTATTCGGATAACGCTGAATAAAGGCCTCTAATACATCAGCCGCTTCGGTATAACGCTGCTTCTTTACCAGGTCATCGGCTAACAACTCATAGTTTAGTTGTTCATATTGTCGTGGGCCCACTATCGAATAGTGTCTTTGAATATTATTTGCACCATCAGCTTGACTAAAAATCAATGTCATTATCGCAAATGTGTCCCGTAATAACAGCTGGTCTTTCTTGCTTAGCGTATTGGCAATATCATCTACATTATGAATGCGTGAAGCACGCTCGGCAGAGATTAATCCATCCAAAATATCAGTATAATTAACCAACGCTTCCGAGTGACGCTCTAATTTAAAGTTGCTCCAACCTTCCATATACAGCGCAATACTGTAATAGGGGTTGTTTTCCGGCTTATCAACAACCTGCTGATAACTGTTAAGTGCCAAGTCATAATTACCCTGGCTATATAATATTTCAGCTTGCCTAAAGTAGAGCTCCACTAAATACGGAGTGTTCGGGTGATCATTAATAATAGATTGAATAACAACCAGACTTTCTTCTTGCATACCTTGTAAATCATAGGCTTTAGCTAATTGATACATCAACTTGTCAGCTTGTTGGCTATCAGGAACTTCAGCTAAAAATTGATTAATAGAAACAACTGCACGCTGGTAATAAGCGTTCGCCTTCTCGGGAGAATCAATTTCCACCTGTTCAAGCTGCATAACCTCCGTATTGATAATCCAGTGTTTAATCTTCAAGGCTAATTCCGGGTTATCAATACGTTCAAGAACAGCTTGATAAGCCGCACTTAACTTAACGAGTGGCAGCTTGGTCATGACAGGTTTGATCTGCAATGAGGGGGATAAGTCTAGCGTGGCCAATGTTCTACCACGGGCACCTACCTGCGGCTCGAGGGCGGTAGCACAGCCCCCTAAAATGGCTGCGCTAACAGCCAGTGCTAAAATGCGCTTTTTATTCATGGTAATACTTTCTCATTAAGCTTAGCGACGACAGCAGATTTATCTGTGTTACGGCTATCACGAAGTCTGACCATAGCCAATTCAGAATGAGTGATATAATCTTCAACATCATCAAGTTGACTCGCTAACAAGCCTTCAAACCGCTCTGTTATACGCGTAATAACTGTTTGAGAATGCTTTTCTGCCTGCTCTAACTGTTGATCTATTTTGGCGAGTTGTTTAGTCAATAATTGCGCATCACGATTTTCCAGTTCAAGCACATATTGTTGCTGTGCAAGTAAGGCATTCTTAGTGGCAAGCATTTCTGATGTTAAATAATAATCGCCAATATGCCATATTAAACCACCGGCAACACGATTGAGGCGTGCTCGTAAAAGGGAATAATCTTTATGATTTACATCTATCGTTTTAAGCGCAGCTTCCAATGTTTGATAGCGCTTATAGGCTGACAGTAAGGCTTTCTGCTCCCCCCCTAAACTATCTTGGCTGAAGTAACTCCCCATTAACTGCCGGGTCAAGCGATTAAGCGAATTATCAATGTCCTGCAGTTTATTTTTTTCTCTGCCCAGCAACTTTTCTGCCAACTTAGTTTCACTAGTCGGCAACGTTTCTAAAGTGATACTCGGCTCGGTATAATAACGCTGAGCCAAGGCTAATAACTGACGCTGCCATGCCGCTAGTTGTAAATGCAAACCTTCCGTTTGCTTAAGTGCAGTAAGGCGACGCTGAAATTCAGGAGAGGCGATTTGGGCGTAATCATCAATACTTTCGGGCAAATTCAAGGTCACTTTTCCAACATCTAAAAAGTTTTTACTGCTGTTTTCAAGCAGAGACGATAGATAGTCAGGTTGATCCACTCTGGCCAGTTCAGCCGTTAATAAACGTTGGGCGTCAGTAAAGTGTTGTAGGGCATTTTGATAAGCTGCGTAAGCCTGTTGCGGTTTACCTAAGCGTTCTAATGCATAAGCACTCAGCACATAACCCTGATTAACATAACCTGAAGCACTGTCACGCTGAGCCAGTTGCTGCCAAACGGCTAATGCACTGTTTAAGTCGTTTTGATAATAAGCAACCTTGCCCATACCGAGCATAGCGGACTCGGTATCAAGACTATTAAGAGTTACCTGCCTAAAGCTTGCCATCGCCTCGTCATAGTCTTTTAAATCGCTATAAATATAAGCTTTTGCTAAATAGGCTCTATCAATAATCGCATTAAGTGAATCGGTAAATGACAAGGCATTAATATGCATATTCCCACGATAAGCCAAGCCTTCCAGATCCTTTTGCTCAGTCACTGCAGACACCGACAGCAATGCGAGTGCTGTCTCCGTATCTTGTTGCTCTAATGCTTTCATTGCATGATTAAATGCGAGGTAACGATGTTTCACTGAGCCCGGTGATATATGCTGCTTTGCCATCGTTAACTGTTTATCATTATCTAATGCAATAGCAAGTTCACCAGATAAATAATAAAACTGGTCAGAATATTTAGGGAGTAAGTGATCACCTATCATATCGTGGGCTTGCTGGGCTTTCTCAAGGTTGCCCTGCTGGTAAAAGCCTTGCATTAATACAAAGAAGACATAATCATGTTCAGCGGCCGGCAAGTGTTTAGCAGCAGACTGTTGTTTAAAATAACGCTCAAAGAGTTTACCGGTATTATCATCAGAATTAAAATCAAAGTGCACGACTAAGCCTGCATGTAGCAGGCTGGTTTTTACATTTAACTTTTCACCCTTTAATTTGGCATGCTCAAGGGTGGTTAAAGCATGCTGGTAATCACCCTGGTGATAATAAAAAAGAGCTTCCCGCTGTAGCATGTTTTGTTCAGGCTTCGCTGTCATGTTATTGGCATAACCTGCGGGCAAGTAAGTGCTAATCAGTAGCGCTGCAGCAGCTAACTTAGCCGTCTGCGCGGAGCTTAACAAAGAGCGAATAGTTATTTGCATAGACACTCCACTACAGCTTCGCTAAGTCAAGTACGGCATAGCTTGCATTTTTAGGCTGTTCTGCACTTAATAAAACCGAGTAAGCCTGACTATCTTTAGTAAATTGATGAGTTAGTGCTCGCTTAACGGGCAAACCAAAATTATCCGTACCGGTAATAAAGGCCACCAATTTATGCTCCCCCGTTGACAATGATCCAACATAAAACTTATCGACACCGCCGCGATCTAAAGCCGCAGTTTGGCGAGCAGTATAATGTTTATGAATTAATTCATTATCATCAAGCAACACCTTCAGTTCGCTTATACGAAATGATAGCTTAGTATTAATCGCAAAATGTAACGCGAGTTGCTGATTTTTAGGATGAAATAGCTCGTCTTCCAGTTGCGCCATCTCGGCACTGATCATAACGGTATCTTTTTTAAGCTGCTCTAATGTTTTACTGTTTTCGGCGCTAGCAGCACCCGTAAACAGCACCCCTGCCACCATGGCCAAAGAGAGTATAAACTTCATTATATTTCCTTACCTAAGATTGCCAGATTAAAAGTAGTAGCCCAGACCCAGAGTTGCTTGTGGATCTAAAGACCAACCATCCCCCCCTAAGCTACTATGAACGTTGCTGCGAACTTCTGCACGTACAGAAACGTTATCAGATAACATCATGCGGTAACCTGCTCCGGCGACAAAAGAGTTCAAATTACTCCCTTCAAAGCTAATAAGGCCCGCTCCACCAAGAACATAAATTGATGATTGAGCGCGAAAATCTGAGCTTAGGTAAGTATTTTGATATAGGCTATAGCCCACCACCAGATTAGTAACAGTCATATCTTCGACTGGTTCTGAATCATTATTGTCTATGCCTTTAGTAAGCACTAGTGACGCCTCAGTAAACCAGTTATTATGGAAGTGATAGGCTAGCCTGACACCCGCTGCCACACCGTTCCAACCATCAGCATCAATTAAACCGCCCACAATGCCGACCTCAAAATCTCGTGATCTTATGTCTAATTCTACCGCATCTCGCTGAATAACAGGCTCTATAACACTGGCCGTATTATCTGCAGCAAAGACAGTTGTTGAAGCGAAAAAAAGTGAACAGGCTAAAAGCCCCGAACGAGTAAACATATAAATCTCCTTAAAAGCCACAAGCTGTGGCTTGGGCGCATTAAGCCCAATGTTCTATTGGTATGGTTATTGTTGGTATTAGTACTAGTCGAATAGCTTATGGCCGGTATTCGCCTTTGATTTTAAAAATCCAGTACTGAAGAATTGTCGAGGTTTACCTCTTGACCTGCAAGGGTGGTCAATGCGGAAATGTCTTGTTCGGCTATCCAACCCTTTATACCCGAGGGAGTTTGCACCTGCAGAAAACCAACTCGACGAGCAAGCACCTGCAGTTTATCGCCTTTTTCAACAGCATAAAATTTTTGTGCCGCATCAGTATAATGGTGCAACTCTACGTAATCAGCTTTAACTGTTAATACCCTTGGATTCTTTTGTTGTGCATGCGCAACAAAAGAAATGACGGTCAACAACAAGACTGAGGAGATAAAAGAAGGTAAGTTCATAATTGTACGCCATTTTATTATTTTGTGGTTACTTCTCGACCAAATTTAACATTAGATAATGCTATCCTGTATCTGATCGATAGTTTAAACCTTTTATGCGCGGTTTATGGGAGGGCAAAATAACATATTTTTATATTTATTCAAGAGGTTATATAAAGAAAATCAGGAAAATAGCATCACAAAACGGTCCGAAGTAGTTGTTGTTCGACAGCGATATATTTAAATGATTTTTTTTTCACATAATACAGCTGCAACTATATGTAGCGGGCATTTGCACCATTTTTTTTACACCTTCTTCAAAATGTTAGAAATCGGTCTGTCCTTAAGAAAAAAGTTGTTTGTTATTTGCACATTTCAGTTGTGCAGAAAAACCTAACAGGCGTCATTAATGTCTTCTCGGTCAGGCTCATAAAGTTAGTTTCCATTTTAACGTTCAGTATTGCGCAAATAGTTATATACTCTGTAACATAAAGCGGCTGTTTTTTTGTCTGCATTAGAAAAAATAGCGCATTTAATCAATGCCGTGCTATTATCAAATATGATTTTTTTGAAGAACTTGGAGAGACAAATGAATTCACCGATCACTAATACCCGCTCAAAGAGCCATGGTATTGAAATTAATAAAGTACTTAGAAATACCTATATGTTGTTGGCTATGACGCTGGCGTTTTCTGCTTTAACGGCAACCTTAGCAACGATGATGCAAATTGGACCAACCGCATCTTTAGTGCTTATGCTTGTGGGTTTTGGCACATTATTTGTCGTATCTAAAAATGCAAATTCCAGTAAAGGGATCTTTTGGGTCTTCATCTTTACCGGCGTAATGGGCGCATCATTGGGTAACATGCTAAACCATTATTTAGCAATGGAAAATGGCGCAGCACTTATCATGCAGGCACTAGGTTCAACTGCTATTATTTTCTTTGCCCTATCAGCTTATGTATTAACAACGCGCAAAGATTTCTCATTTATGGGCGGCTTTTTAATGGCGGGTATGATTGCTGTTATTATCGCAATGGTTGCAAATATCTTTTTACAAATACCCCTGATGCAAGTTGTTATTAGCAGTGTTGTTGTATTAATTATGTCCGGCATGATCCTTTTTGATACAAGTCGTATCATCAACGGTGGAGAGACTAATTACATCAATGCAACCGTATCGTTATTCTTAAACCTATTTAATATGTTTATTCATCTACTGGTTTTATTAAATATTTTAGATGACTAATTATTTCTGATTTAAAAGAAAAACGCACTTAGAGTGTAATGCCTTAACTGTTCGACATTACACTCTAAGTGCGTTTTTTTATATCTGAATTTCAGGATAATATAGTGACACTCTGTATTTTTAGCTTTCTTATTTCCGACAGAGAGCCTGCCAAGTTAAGCGAATGAATTAATATCTGCGTTATTAATGCTGGTGTCAATAGAGAATTAATTCTTCGAGGATTGTCAAGATTAGACGCGATTTATAGTTAATGTCAGGCAACCTGAAGGAGATGATAAGGTGAGCAAAAGAAAGAGATATTCAAGTTGTTCTTATTACGGTTTCCTGTCTAGTGCTGATTTTATCACTTGGTGATCGAAAATAACATACCCACAAACAGACTAAATAGCACAGTTCCTAACGTAAAAAATAGCCCAAGCTGTCACCCATTTAGTAGATAAGCGTGCCGCTCTTAATTTGTCATCGTATTAATGAATAAATCCAGTTTTTAAGCTTAACACTCATCTAATGGATAAATCCCAGTTCCCATGCAGCAATTTCTGATCATATATTACTTGATCGTTCTAGCTTTTAAGCTTCACACTCAGCTAATGGACAAATCCCAGTTCCCATGCAGCAATGCTGATCATATATTACTTGATCGTTCTAGCTTTTAAGCTTCACACTCAGCTAATGGACAAATCCCAGTTCCAATGCAGCAATGCTGATCATATATGACTTGATCGCTTTAGCTTTTAAGCTTCACACTCAGCTAATGGACAAATCCCAGTTCCAATGCAGCGATGCTGATCATATATTACTTGATCGCTTTAGCTTTTAAGCTTAACACTCAGCTAATGGACAAATCCCAGTTCCCATGCAGCAATTTCTGATCATATATGACTTGATCGCTCTAGCTTTTAAGCTTCACACTCAGCTAATGAGCAAATCCTAATTCCAATGCGGGCTGAATATTACTTGCCCGCCAAGCGGGGTACAGGGTAGATAAAACACTCATAAAAAAAGCGGCAACAGTCACAACGACAACTTGCTCATAAATTAAATGTGAAGGTAGAAAATCTATAAAATAGATATCACCCGATAAAAATTTATGGCCTATGACCGTTTCTATAAATTTAACAATATCAGTCAAATTTAAGGCAATAAAAATACCGATAGCAGCACCTAAAAGACAACCTACCAGGCCATTAAATGCACCCTGCACGATGAATATACCGCGTAACATCCATTTTGAGGCCCCCATGGTTTTTAAAATAGCAATATCGCCTCTTTTTTCATTAACGGCCATCACCAGAGTAGATACAATATTAAAGCAGGCAACCGCGATAACCAGCAATAAAATGACATACATTAAAGATTTAACCATCTGAATATCTTGATATAAATAACCCTGGCTGGTGATCCAGCTTTTTATATACAGATAATCATTAAGACTATAACCCACATCCCGTGCTAATGTTTGTGCATTCAATATATCCGCTACTTTGAAAGCAATCCCATTGGCACTGCCCAGTCCCAATATTTGTTTGGCATCGTCGATATGCATAAAACCAAGGGCATTATCCAACTGCCCTCCCATTTCAAATAACCCCACTAATGTGAGTTTGATTTTACGAGGAGATTTTAATTGTTGTCCGCCGTCTTGCGGCAAGATTAATGTTAACGAGTCACCTATCTTCACAGCAAGCTTTAGTGCGACACTTTTACCTAATACGATTGAACGCTGCCCCGTTTTTAATAACTCCCAGCCTCCGCCTTTTATATAAGGCTCAACAGCTGTCACATTCCTTTCACTTTTCGGGGTTATTGCTCTAATTTGTAACGCTTTTATTTGGTCATCTTTTTGTAATAAACCATTCAACATTATATACGGACTCGCAGCAATAACACCTGGATGCTCCCTGACCTGTGTTAATGAACTGCCCAGGTTTTTAAAACTGCCATTGACTGTTTCTAATTCTGCATGAGGAATAACAGCTAACATCTGCTCACGTAATGCCTTTTCAAAACCATTCATTGCCGATAGGCCGACGATTAATGCTGTTACCCCCAGTG
The DNA here is from genome assembly GCF_002836415.1 of Psychromonas sp. MB-3u-54. Classification (GTDB taxonomy): domain Bacteria; phylum Pseudomonadota; class Gammaproteobacteria; order Enterobacterales; family Psychromonadaceae; genus Psychromonas. The sequence goes on from NZ_PJBP01000177.1 coordinate 34,854, forward strand.
CGATACCTAATATAGAGGCCATAGAAATAAACGAAACAAACTTATTTTTATGTTTAGCTTTACTATAGCGTAAGCCGATAAAAATTAATAAAGGGCGAAACATTATACTTTTCCCTGTAACACACCACTGTTCATATGTTCCTGACGCGTTAATTTATTGGCTAACTGTTGATCATGTGTCACTACCACAAAAGCAGTGCCCGACTCTTCATTAAGACTGACAATCAATTGGTAAATACTCTCGGCACTTTTTGCGTCTAAATTTCCGGTGGGTTCATCGGCCAAAACCAGTTTAGGTTCATTGATTAAAGCGCGAGCAATAGCAACTCGCTGTCTTTCCCCGCCAGAAAGTTCAGAGGGGCGGTGTAAAACCCGATGCTCCAAACCGACACGCTTTAAAATAGCATGCGATTTTTGGGTTGCAACTTTAATACTTTCACCCGCAATTAATAAAGGCATAGCAACATTTTCAAGTGCATTAAATTCAGAAAGGAGATGGTGAAATTGATAGACAAATCCCAAACATTGATTACGCCATTGAGATTGCTCATTAGCGCTTAGTTGATGAATATTCTTACCCTGATAAAATACTTCGCCTTGAGTTGGTATATCAAGGGCACCTAACAGATGCAATAAGGTACTTTTCCCTGAACCGGAGCTGCCCACAATGGCTAATAATTCACCCGCCTTAACGGATAAATCAACATTATGTAATACCGCGGTGGATAGTTTGCCATCAACATACACTTTACTTAAATTACGGCACACCAAAAGTTCTTTATTCATATCTTAATGCCTCTATTGGGCTTACTTTCCCGGCTTGATAAGCGGGGTACAAGGTCGCCATTAAACTTAATAACATAGCACCAAATATGATAGTAAATATCTGTACTGGTTCGTACAAAACCGGTAATAAGCGAGTACCACCAGACGCACTAGAGAGCAGGTTAAGCCCCAAAAAAGATAATGTTTCATTAATGTAAGCGCTAACCAACAGCCCTAATCCGGTGCCAATAAGCGCACCAACAATGCCGCTCCATGCACCTTGAATAATAAAAATAAGGTTGAGGGTTGTGCCTTTAATACCCAGAGTCTTCAAAATGGCCACTTCCGCATTTTTGTCATTGACCACCATCACAGATGCAGAAAGTATATTAAATGCGGCGACCGCAATAATCAGGCATAACAATAACCAAATCATATTTTTTTCCATTTTTACAGCAGAAAATAATTCACCATGTGTTTGCCGCCAATCCTGCAGCGTTTGCCCCTCTTTCAAAACTGGCTGTAACCAATCTTGAACATCAAAAGCATCATTAAAATAAAGCCTTAAGCCAGTCACTTGATCAATGCCTATTCTAATTAAACGTGCCGCATCTTGCGCATGTAATAAAACAAGTTGTTTATCAACATCTGATCCAACGGCAAACAATCCTGCTACGGTAAAATTTCGCTGACTGGGAATACGCCCCAAAGGGGTAAAACGACTGCCCCTGGCAGAGATAACTCGAATTTTATCCCCGACAGTAACACCCAGTTGCTGTGCTAAGCTTTGACCAATAATAACCTTGTATTGTCCCGCTTTTAAATCACTTATTTGACCCAGAGTAAGATTATTTTTAATCACATTGCTTGCGTATAAATCAGGTACAATACCTTCAAGTTGCACCCCCTGCAGGCTTCTACTGCTCTGAATAATAGCTTCACTGCGCACCACCGGCTCGACGGTGTTGACTAATGGCATATTCTGCAACGCAGAAAGCCGGCTTTGCCAATCATCGATGACTTGTTCGTCATTACTGATAATAGCATGCGGAATTGCGCCTAATATTCTCACTTTCAGTTCATTTTCGAAACCGTTCATAACAGATAACACCGTGATCAGTGCCAGCACACCTAAGGTAATGCCACCCGTTGAAAAAAAAGAAACAAATGAGATAAATTTATTATTACGCTTTGATTTGGTATAGCGTAAGCCGATAAATACACTAAGGGGGTAGAACATAGATGCCTTTATTATTTAAACTGTTATTTTGCCATTAGCAATGGAAATTAAGTGCTGTAAAAATCAGGAAATGACAAATAACTCATTGATTAAAAATTATAAATAAACATTCTAATGGATTCGCAAAGATCAAGATACCCAAAAGTATTTAAATCAAAGCGATAGCCAATTTGTTGATAAATACACAGCGTAAAGTTCAAAGTTCATTGCATATTTGCTGTAAACAGTTAAAAATAGTTAGAATAACTCCTTTTTAATGAATATAATGGATAACATTCAATGACCGACCTAGCTTTATTATCTGTTCCCGCATTAAAGAAAAAATCAGATCGTTTAATATTCGGAAATTTATTGGGTAGCAGTCAAGCATTGGCTATCAGTGAGTGTGCTAAACAACAAGCATCACCCCTGATTTTGATCGTTAATGATACCCCCTCTGCTTTAAAATTAAGGCAGGAACTTGAATTTTTTGTGGAAGATAAGCTTGAACTCATTACATTTCCTGATTGGGAAACTCTGCCTTACGATAATTTCTCACCTCATCAGGATATTATCTCTAACCGTATCGAAACATTATACAAGTTACCCAATCTTAAAAATGCGATCTTAATAGTCCCAATCAGTACGCTGTTACTGCGTATCGCCCCCCCTTCCTATTTAAAACAGCACACTTTAATAATAAAAAATAAGCAAAAGATTGAATTACAAGCATTACGAGCGGATCTTGAAGAAGCGGGTTATTATGCAGTTGAACAGGTCATGGAACATGGCGAGTTCTGCGCACGCGGGTCTTTGTTAGATATTTACCCCATGGGCAGTGACACACCCTACCGTATTGACTTTTTTGATGATGAAGTTGACTCTATTCGTCCCTTTGACAGTGAAAGCCAGCGTTCTTTAAAAGCGATTTCGGAAATAAATTTACTGCCCGCACATGAGTTTGCAACGGACAAAGACGCTATTAAGCGTTTTAAAGTGCAATTTACCCATAAATTCACCTCACCGTTATCAATCGGTAAAGACTCTATCTTTGAGCAAATTAGTCAGCATAATTTACCTGCGGGCATAGAATATTATTTACCCCTTTTTTTTACTGACACCGCAAGCTTATTTGATTATTTCCCAAGTGATGCAAGGCTTGCAATTGCGGGTGATATTAATCAGGCCTGCAGCGATTTTTGGAAAACCATCTCCGCCCGTTATCAAGAAAAATCCGTTGATTTATTCCGCCCTTTATTGCCGCCCGAAGAGTTATATTTGCGCCATGAACAGTGTTTTGAACTTATAAACCAGTGGCCTCGTTATGATTTTCGACCGCAACCTTTTGAACACTCAAAAATCGCCAGGCAGAACTGCTTAATAGAACAGATTCCAGATATTCAGATTGAACATAACAAAAATGCGCCGTTGCAGAAGCTTCAACATTTCATTACCAATTTTACCGGTAAAGTATTATTTAGCGTTGAATCAGCGGGACGTAAAGAGTCTTTATTAGAGTTATTAGCCCCCTTAAAATTACCGCTGGGCGAATTTTCTACTCTGACCTCTTTTGTCAACAGTAAGAAACAATTTGGCATCACTATTAGCCAAGTTGAAAACAGTTTCATCTTAACGGATACCCAATTTGCATTTGTGACCGAAAATGAATTATTAGGCCATAAAGTCACCCAACGACGTCGGCGTAAAGAAAATAATGATGAAAACTACAGCACTGATCATATCGTGCGTAATTTGGCAGAGATTAAAATAGGCCAGCCAGTTGTTCATATTGATTATGGTGTGGGTAAATATTTAGGACTGGAAACAATAGAAACTGCCGGCCATTTAACTGAGTTTGTTAAACTGGAATATCTGCGTGGTGATAAACTTTACGTCCCCGTAAGCTCTCTGCACCTGATCAGCCGCTATAGCGGTCATGATGTAGAGAATGCCCCATTCAACAAATTAGGCACTGAAACCTGGCAAAAAGCCAAAAAACAGGCTGCAGAAAAAGTGCGCGATGTCGCCGCAGAACTGCTTGAAGTTTACGCACAACGTGCAGCCAAGGTCGGCCATCAGTACCAACTTAATAAAACGCATTATGCGCTGTTCAGCAACGACTTTCCTTTCGAAGAAACCCATGATCAGGCGCTTGCCATTAAAGCTGTTATATCTGACATGTGCTCTTCACAGCCGATGGACAGGCTGGTTTGTGGTGATGTAGGTTTTGGTAAAACGGAAGTTGCCATGCGGGCGGCTTTTGTCGCCACGGATAATGTACGCCAAGTCGCTCTTTTAGTGCCAACAACGTTGCTCGCACAGCAGCATTATGAAAATTTTAAAGATAGATTTGCTAATTGGCCGGTGCGTATCGAGGTCCTTTCACGCTTTAAAACAGCAAAACAACAAAAACTTATTCTCGAAGAAGTAAACCAGGGAAAAATTGATATACTGATCGGTACACACAAACTGCTCAGCAGCAATGTACAATTTTCTGATTTAGGGTTGTTAATTATTGATGAAGAGCATCGCTTTGGCGTACGCCAAAAGGAAAAAATCAAAGCCTTGCGTGCACAAATTGATATTTTAACCCTGACAGCAACCCCCATTCCAAGAACATTAAATATGTCTATGAATGGCATGAGAGATCTTTCGATTATCGCAACGCCGCCGGCAAAACGCTTAGCGGTAAAAACTTTCGTAGTGCAGAAGAAAGATCAAATTATAAGCGATGCAATAACGCGTGAAATTATGCGTGGCGGACAAGTTTATTTTTTACATAATAACGTTGCAACAATCGAAAAAGCAGCCCAAGAGATACAGCAACTTACACCACTGGCTAAAGTCGCTGTTGCTCACGGGCAAATGAATGAACACCAGCTTGAAAAAATCATGGCTGACTTTTACCATCAGCGACAAAACGTATTAGTTTGCAGCACTATTATTGAGACGGGTATTGATATCCCCAGTGCTAATACGATCATCATCAATCGTGCCGACCATCTTGGTCTTGCACAATTGCATCAACTGCGTGGCCGGGTTGGCCGTTCACATCACCAGGCCTATGCGTATCTTTTAACACCAAAACCCAAGCTGATGACCAAAGATGCACAAAAAAGACTGCAGGCGATCGAGGCATTAGATACCTTAGGCGCCGGCTTTACACTGGCCACTCACGATTTAGAAATTCGCGGCGCCGGTGAATTATTGGGAGATGAACAATCGGGTCAGATTGCCAGTATTGGTTACAACCTTTATATGGAAATGTTAAATCAAGCGATCGAGGCATTAAAAAATGGCCAGGAACCTACATTAGAGCATCTTCTGGCAAGCCAGGCGGAAGTTGAATTGCGTATCCCGGCATTGATTCCAACGGATTACATGCCCGACGTTAATCTGCGTTTATCACTGTATAAGCGTATTGCCAGCAGTAAAAACAAACTCGCGCTAAGAGAAATTCAGGTGGAATTAATAGATCGCTTCGGTCTCCTACCCGCTTCGACTAAGAACCTTATCCAGGTGGCCACAATAAAACAACAGTGTACGCCATTAGGCATTAAACGTTTAGAAGCGCATGCGAATGGTGGTAATATTTTATTCACAGAAAATACACCAGTGGATCCAATGTTCTTAGTATCATTGCTGCAAACGCAGGCAAATACATTTAAACTAGAGGGTCCCACTAAACTTAAATTTATTTGCGACCTGTCGGACAGCAGGCAACGAATCAACTGGATTATGCAATTACTGCATAGTTTTGAATCACATTTAATAAAAAAATCTAAAGGATGATACTTTGAATTACAAACTTTTCTTACCCATTATGTTGTTGTGTTCCTCATTTTCAGCCAATGCCGAAGAGCGCTGGTTTGAAGTTGAAGTTCTGCTTTTTCAACGTAATATCAGTCTTGAAAAAATCGCAGAGAAATTATCTGACGATTTGATCGCGGTGGATACGAGCAGCAGCACCTCAATGTTAAAGGTAAACGCGATGGATGAGCCTAATCCCGTGATTATTAGTGCGCAACAGTATGATCACAATGCGAACAACTTCATCCTGTTAGACAGTTCGCACCTGCAACTCAGCGCACAACGTGAAAAATTAGCCGCACATGCAGCCTTCAAGCCGGTTTTACACATGGCTTGGCAAATGCCTGTTAAAAGCAATAATGACGCTAAACCTATCCGCCTTTTTGGCGGTGAAAATCTCGCATTAGGAACTCAATCGGGAAATAAATGGGCAATTGACGGGAATTTTAAAATCTACTTGGACCATTATCTTTTTATAGACACGCAATTTATTGTCAGTCAAAAAACAGTGCAGGAGCAAATCAAACGACAACCCGCTGATGAGCAAGATTCCAATAGTCTCGAGAGTGAAAATATTGTTGAAATCATCTCTCTAAAGAGAGACAGCGATACTTTTATAAATGAGCCGGAAATGGTTATTAAAGAAGCTTTATTTGATCAAAGACGTCGTTTAAGAAGTGAGGAAATTCATTATTTAGATCACCCATTGATGGGGATAATTGTACAAATAAGAAAAATTGAAGAGAAATAATTTTTATAAATAACATTGTCAATCGCTTTGGCAATAGCGCCAAAGCGATGACTCTTAAATATATTTCCAGAGCTGGGTGGGTAAATCGCTTAAAATTGCAATGGGGTTGTACTGAGATAAGATAGCGTCGGAGTGCACGCCATAGGTCACTCCAATACAATCCATATTGGCATTGTTCGCCATTTCCAGATCAAAAGAAGAATCACCTATCATCAGTGCTTGTTCTGCATTGATAGACAATTCTTCTAATATATTATTTAGCATCAGAGGGTCAGGTTTAGAAAGCGTTTCGTCTGCGCAATAGGTAATTGAAAATAAGTCTGTTACCTCATATTGCAAAAGCTGCCTATCTAGTCCTTGGCGCCCCTTCCCCGTGGCAACTGCGAGCAGATAACCTTGCTCTTTTAACAACCCTAACCAAGCTTTAATACCCGGATAAAAGGGGGTTTGTTGTTTATTCAAATAGGTATATTGATGACGATATGCATCGATCAGTTGTTGTTGCTTAGCGAAAGATAACATCGGATAAAGTATGTCCATCGCCTTATCTAAGCTGAGACCTATAATATTACGAATTGCTTGGGGAGTCGGAGCCGGTAACTCGCTCAGCTTTGCGGCTTGTACAACACAATTGATGATTTTATCAATGGAGTCCATCAGGGTGCCATCCCAATCGAAAATAATCACTGAATATTTATTATTTTCCGGATTTTCAAGCAGCAGTTTATTCGAGTGCATAAAAGCTCCGTTCTATTTAGGTAGTCGATTAATATTATTAGTGGGTTCTATTAACATTTAATTTTTGTTCCCAAGGTACTGAATGAGCAAGTGCCTTGGGTATAAACGAAACTAAAGCTTGAGCTTAATTTCTTTGCAATTTTTCTAGCAATGATGTCAGTTCAGTGCAAAGAGGTGCACTCACCGTCATCTGTTTTTCTAATACCGGATGGAAAAAAGTGATATGCGCTGCATGTAAAAATAAGCGGTTTAAGCCCAATGCCTGCATCTCTTTGCTGAACTGTTCATCCCCATAACGGTCATCACAGGCTATATTATGCCCTTTAGAGGCGCTGTGGACCCGTATTTGATGCGTTCTTCCCGTCACCGGAGAGGCTTCCACTAATGTTGCCCCCTGATAACGCTGTAAAATTTTAAACCGCGTTTCGGATGCTTTACCCAATTCACTCACTTTTACAATAGAATCCTGTGCTTTTTTAAGTAACGGTGCGGTCACACTGCGCCATTTTTTTTCCCAGATTCCTTTAACCAGAGCATGGTACTGTTTATTCATTGTTTTGTTACGTAACTGTTCATGCAGCGCACGTAACATACTGCGTTTTTTAGCGATCAGTAAACAACCCGATGTGGCTTTATCTAGTCGATGTACTAACTCCAAAAATCGCGATTCGGGGCGTAAAGCACGTAATCCTTCAATTATGCCGAAATCAAGACCGCTACCACCATGCACAGCAAGACCAGAGGGTTTATTTAAAATGATCAAACCATCATCCTCATAAACAATCTGTGATTCCAGACGCGCTATTTTATTCAATTTAGGAGAAGGTAAAGCATTTTCTTTGGCAACGCGCACGGGCGGAATACGGACCAAATCGCCCGCTTGCAGTTTATAGTCTGGCTTGATACGTTTTTTATTAACACGTACTTCTCCCTTACGTACAATCCGGTAGATCATACTTTTAGGGACGCCTTTTAAATGTAAACGAAGATAATTATCAATTCGTTGCTGTGCATTTTCTTGAGTAATCTCAAGTATGCGTACTGAGTGATTTATTTGTTCCATTAGTTAAGTTTATCACGTGTTAAGCAGATAATATCTAAAAATTTATATTGCGGGTAAAGTACTATTAATGAGACAATCGATGGGTTAATGACTCGTTAATAAAAAAATTAGCTAGCAGTCTAAACAACTAAAAAAAACATAATGTTGAGTCTTAAACTTATTCTTGTATTTTGATTAATATCAATTAATAAAGAATCAGACCGTTGCTCTCACTTTCAAATGCACCTCTACATATTTCCAGTCGCGAGACTGCATAACCAGACTCGAGGTCAAGTGAACAAAGACATAACCAACAAATTAAAAATAACTATAAAATATAAGAGTTTATTAAATGAAAAGAATGTTAATCAATGCGACTCAAGCAGAAGAATTGCGTGTTGCACTCGTAGATGGTCAAATGTTATATGACCTAGATATTGAAAGCCCTGGTCACGAACAAAAAAAAGCAAATATTTACAAAGGTAAAATCACTCGTGTAGAGCCCAGCTTAGAAGCTGCGTTTGTAGAATATGGCGCTGAACGACATGGTTTCCTTCCTCTAAAAGAGATTGCCCGCACTTACTTCCCTGAAGGTTATTCTTTTAAAGGACGTCCGAATATTAAAGACGTCATAAAAGAGGGTCAGGAAGTCATCATCCAAATTGAAAAAGAAGAACGCGGTAATAAAGGGGCAGCATTAACTACTTTTATCAGTTTAGCCGGCAGTTACTTGGTATTAATGCCAAATAATCCCCGTGCAGGCGGTATTTCACGTCGCATCGAAGGCGATGAACGCACTGAACTGAAAGAAGCGCTTAGCCACCTTAAACTACCCAATGGCATGGGACTTATCGTACGCACAGCCGGTGTCGGTAAAACACCGGAAGAGTTGGAATGGGATTTAAATGTGTTAGTTAATCATTGGCAAGCCATTGACGAAGCTGCTCGTGCTCAACCCGCCCCTTTTCTCATTCATAGAGAAAGTAATGTCATCGTACGCTCTATACGTGATTATCTGCGCCGAGATATAGGTGAGATTGTTATTGATCATGCAAAGACCTTTGAACTGGCTAAAAACCACATTGCGATGGTTCGTCCCGACTATGTTAGCCGCTTAAAATTATACCAGGGTGAAGTGCCATTATTTACTCATTATCAGGTAGAAAGCCAAATTGAATCCGCTTTCCAACGTGAAGTCCGTTTACCTTCAGGCGGTTCGATTGTCATTGATCCCACTGAGGCCTTAACCTCTATTGATATCAACTCTGCACGTGCCACGCGCGGTAGTGACATAGAAGAAACCGCTTTTAATACAAATCTGGAAGCTGCAGAAGAGATAGCTCGCCAATTACGCCTGCGTGACTTGGGCGGTTTAGTGGTTATCGACTTTATCGATATGACCCCCCCTCGTCATCAACGTGAAGTTGAAAATCGGATGCGTGAATCCGTACGTCAGGATAGAGCGCGTATCCAATTAGGTCGTATTTCTCGTTTTGGTCTGATGGAAATGTCTCGTCAACGTCTTCGCCCTTCTCTTGGCGAATCTGCTTCTCGTGTGTGCCCTCGCTGCCATGGTCAAGGCACAATCCGTGATAACGAATCGCTTGCATTAGCCATTTTACGATTAATAGAAGAAGAAGGCTTAAAAGAAAATACGGTACAAATTCAAGCGACTGTCCCGGTTGCTGTTGCCGCATACTTATTAAATGAAAAACGTAAAGATGTTCAAAAAATAGAAAAACGTCATTCTTGCGAAGTTTATATCATTCCCAATGCGAACCTGTTAACACCGCATTTTGAAATTAAACGTACCCGCAAAGACGGCAAAGAAGATATCAATTACGATGCACTTGAAAAACAACATACTGTTTATGTTCCTAATGTCATCAAAGATGAACATAAAAATGAAGCTGATCCTGTGTTGTCTGGGTTTTCAAGCCCTAAACAAAAAACCACAGAAGAAAAACCACAGAAGAAAGAGATAATTCCTGAGCCAAAAACAGTAGAAGCGGCAAAACCTTCTCTCTTTTCAAGAATAATCGCGGCGATATCTTCTCTATTCAGTGATAGCGAAAAACCACAGCCTGTTGAGGAAAAAGAAGTAGCACCCGTTGCAGAGCCTGTCACTAATAACCGCAATAATCGTAATAACAATCGTAATCGCAACCGTAATCAAAATCGTGCAGAGAAAAGTCGTCCTACGCAAGCACCAGCTGAAGCTAAAGCGACTCCCCACAAAGAACCTGAACGCCCTAAAAAGCAAGAAACACCCGTTCAGGCTCCTGCAAATGAAGATGCAGTTGCCGTTCGCCGTAAACGAAGAAATATGCGCAAAAAAGTACGTATTCAAAATACACGTGAAACAGAAGCGCTCAGCACAGAAAGCGTAGCTGTTGATGCGCAGGATACTAAACCTGTTGTTAACACGCCTAAAGTTAAAAAAACTGCAACACAGAAAAGCAAAGCTGTAAAAGCAGAAACAGCTGACACGGCATTAGCAGCGGACGATAATACTGCCCCGACGGCAGATAAAATTGAAACTGAAGAACATAAAGCAGTTGCAATTCCAAGTCGTCGTTCACGTTATCTGCGCAATAATGCCCAACGAAATAAAAAAAATGTAACGCCCGATAGTAATCAGGAAGCATCTACCCTACCAACAGATCAGCAGGATCCGATAAGCAGTCGCTACCCGGAATCTGAAACTGTTGATAGTGAAGCTAAATTTGAGCCCGTCGCAGATCAAGCTATGGCCGAAATGATAAACAAAGCTGAGCAGCCAGTTTCTATTGCACCGGAAATTGAAACTATTGATAATACATTGACAACCCAAGAATCTGTTGAACAGATTCAAAAAAGCGTTAATGCTGCAATTGAAGAAGCTCAGCAAATGTCGTTAGAGGCCGCTGGTAATAAAACTTCCAAGGTTATTGAAAAAGCTGAAGTTAAAGAAACAGCTCCTGCTAAAGAAACAGCAGTCGTTGAAGAAACAGCAGCCGTTACAGAGACAGCAGTCGTTACAGAGACAGCAGCTGTTAAAGAAACAGCAGCTGTTAAAGAAACAGCAGCCGTTACAGAGACAGCAGCCGTTACAGAGACAGCAGCCGTTACAGAGACAGCAGCAGTTACAGAGACAGCAGCAGTTACAGAGACAGCAGCCGTTACAGAAACAGCAGCCGTTACAGAGACAGCAGCCGTTACAGAGACAGCAGCTGTTACAGAGACAGCAGCCGTTACAGAGACAGCAGCCGTTACAGAGACAGCAGCCGTTACAGAGACAGCAGCCGTTAAAGAAACAGCAGCCGTTAAAGAAACAGCAGCCGTTAAAGAAACAGCAGCCGTTACAGAGACAGCAGCCGTTAAAGAAACAGCAGCCGTTAAAGAAACTGCTAAAATTAAAGAAACAGTCAGTAACCTTAAAAAATCGTCAACATCCCCAATGACTAAAACAGTCAGTGGGCCGCTTGATACAAATGCTGAAATAAAGATTGTTGCCGCAACGCAGCGACTAGCAGTCACTAAGTCAGGACGTCCCGCCGGTAGTCTTTTTGCGACTAGTAGTGCGAGCAGTGAAACCGTTAAGGCAAAATTATAATAAATATTTAGTTAATAGGCTTTAACTATCAATCTAAACGGATATTTCAATGAAATATCCGTTTTTTTTTACTGTATTTTTTTTTCAGAGGGTTAGTATTAGCCCTTATAATCTATCTCTCTTTATTCAAGGTGTCTTTATGAGCGAAACAAAACATCACAAATTATTAATTTTAGGTTCCGGACCTGCGGGATATACAGCAGCGGTTTATGCTGCACGTGCCAATCTAAACCCTGTATTAATCACCGGCATGGAACAAGGTGGGCAACTTACCACAACAACTGAAGTTGAAAACTGGCCTGGTGGTTCGGCTGACATGACAGGACCCGGTTTAATGGACAGCATGAAAGAGCATGCGGAGCGTTTTGATACTGAAATAATTTTTGATCATATCAATGAAGTCGAGTTAACCAAGCCTCCTTTTTACCTAAAAGGCGATAATGGTTCATACAGTTGTGACGCTTTAATCATTGCAACGGGTGCATCAGCACGCTACCTGGGCATGGACTCAGAAGAAGCATTTAAAGGACGTGGTGTTTCAGCTTGTGCTACTTGTGACGGTTTCTTTTACAAAAATCAAAAAGTGGCAGTGGTAGGCGGCGGTAATACTGCCGTTGAAGAAGCATTATATTTATCAAATATCGCCTCTGAAGTACATCTTATTCACCGTCGCACAGGCTTTCGCAGTGAAAAGATTTTACTAGATAGGCTCAATGCAAAAGTGGCTAACGGTAATATTATTTTACATACGGACAGAACCTTAGATGAAGTTTTAGGCGATGAAATGGGTGTCACTGGCCTACGCTTAAAAGATACCCTATCCGATAAAACTGAACATCTGGAAGTAATGGGTGTTTTCATTGCCATTGGTCATAAACCCAATACAGGTATGTTTGCAGAGCAACTTGAGATGAATCATGGTTATCTAAAAGTGCACTCTGGCAACGATGGAAATGCAACACAAACAAGCATTAAAGGTGTATTTGCGGCAGGAGATGTAAGTGATCATATATATCGCCAGGCAATCACTTCAGCCGGCACAGGTTGTATGGCAGCATTAGACGCCGAACGCTACTTAGATAATCTTTAACCTTTAATCTTTAACTAAAATCTGATTCAAAAAAAAGGTAACCTATGGTTACCTTTTTTATAAACAGATCACTGCAACAGATATGCCCATGATACTTCAAGATACAAAGTCAGCAAGGCAAATTGTGCCGAGATGCTAGGCATAAAATTGAAGTAGAGTTATTCTACATAGATATTTTTTAACAAAGCAGATTGGTACAATTTGACTTGCCCTACGGCGCACGAGCTCGAAAAGCAGCGCTGCGTTGCACCAATCGAAAAGGGATAACCATTACCTCATGTTGCGTCTTGCTCTGGTCTCCGACCTTGCGCCTGACAAAGCATCTTGAAGTAACATGGGTATAAGCAACCGGATTATTCTTTACCCGTCTGCAGATTCCTTTGAATTGCACCTAACTCTATCAATGCATATTTATATTCAATAAACTCATGAATATTTGTCGCGGTACTTAATTTAAAGTAATAGACAGCTTTTTCTAAATTACCTGACAATTTATGCCAGTGCCCAAGATAAAAATAGGCCTCACATAGACGCTGAGCAAGTTCTTTATTTGTGCGAACACCGTAGGAAAGACTTTCAAGAAAATCTTTTTCTGTTGTCCTGCCCGCTATCACATCAGCTATTGCCCAAGCAAAGCTGTGATCATCGCTTAATTGAGTTGATGACTTAAGTGCCTGTAAAGCTTTTAACTGATCGACTTTACTGTTAATAATGAAACGCCATAAAACGCGATAGGGATCATTTTGATCAAGCGCATAGAACCTTTCAATATCATTCATTGCTAATTGGTAACGTCCGATTTGATACAGTCCGACAGCCCGATGTAAATAACTGTATTGCATATCATCGGATAACTCTAATGCCGAATCAAAAGCATCAAATGCTTCGTCATAGGATTGTGATAATAATAGATAAAGCCCTAAAAAATTGTAGGCATCAGCAAAGGTAGGATCAACATTCAAGGCCTGGATAAAATCGTAACGACTATGTGCCGCCAAGCCCATTCGGTCATAAATAACCCCACGTTCGTAAAATAATACTGCGTGCTGTCTTGCATCCAGATCTTTTTGTTCAACAAGCAATTGGTTAATTTTTAATAATTTAACTTCATCTTGATAGTCTATTTGCACAGCCGTAGAGAGAGGGAATTTATTAATTACATTATTTTTCGTTGAGAAATCCTGCTCAGTATTAGGAAGGCTTTGACAAGCTGTTAATGTAAATAAAACGGATAATACGCATAATAATGAACAATGGAATCTCATGAACAAACCCTTTAAGACAAGTGAGTTAAGAGTGAACTATAAGCAGCTGAAAGTAAAGTTAGATATATTTTGAAATAAAAAAAGCACTGCAGGCAGTGCTTTTTAGCTGTCCAATTCGTCTATTATAAGGAAGCCTGATCTGCCCCCTCTTTTTCAACAACTTCTGGAATCATATGCTCACGCGAAATGCCTAATTTAATGGCCAGTGAACTGGCCACATAAATGGAGGAGTAAGTACCAACGATAACACCAATCAATAAAGCAGTTGCAAAACCATGGATCAATGCACCGCCAAAAATAAACAGTGAAATCAATACAAAAATAGTCGTTCCTGAGGTAATTAAGGTACGGCTTAAGGTCTGAGTAAGCGATTTATCGACAATGTCATTTGAAGTGGCCGTTGTCAGTAAGCGAAAATTTTCACGTATTCGGTCAAATACTACGATAGTATCGTTGAGAGAGTAACCAACAACTGCCAATAAGGCGGCTAATACAGTCAAGTCCACTTCAATTTTAAATAATGAAAATATGCCAAGCGTTATAATAATATCGTGTCCTAAAGCTAACACCGAGCCAGATGCTAAGCGCCATTCAAAGCGAATACTGACATAAATTAAAATACAGATAAGCGCAATGATAATAGCTAAACCGCCTGAGTTGGCTAACTCTGCCCCAACATTAGGCCCGACAAATTCAATCCGGCGCATATCCACTTGTCCGAAATCGGCATTTTGTAATGACTCGAGAACCTGAGTCCCAATAACTTCCCCTTGCACGCCTTCACGAGGCGCTAAGCGGATCATAACATCACGACTAGTCCCAAAATGCTGAACAACGGCATCGGAGAAATCATTCGATGCTAATACCTCACGCACATCGGGTAATACCGCAGGTTGCTCAAAACCCACTTCAATAACAGTGCCACCGGTAAAATCAAGGCCCCAGTTTAACCAATTAATACTTAACACGGCAACTGAAGCGACAATTAAGAACATTGATAACCAAGATGCCGGTTTCGAATATTGCATAAAGGGCAGCGTTTTTTTAGATTTAATTAACTCAAACATAATATTTCCTTGCGCTAGATTGATAGTTTCTTAATATCATTACGACCACCCCAGACAGCGTTTACAATAGCACGCGTTCCGAAAATAGAAGTAAACATAGAAGTCGCAATACCAATCGCGAGCGTAACAGCGAAACCTTTAATGGGTCCTGTACCCACAGCAAACAAAATTAATGCTGTTATGAAAGTGGTGATATTCGCATCCGCTATGGTAGAAAATGCATTAGAATAGCCTTCATGGATTGCTTGTTGGATTGATTTTCCAGCAGCCAATTCCTCTCGAATTCTTTCAAATATAAGCACATTTGCATCAACAGCCATACCAACGGTCAAAACGATACCGGCAATACCCGGTAAGGTTAATGTCGCCCCTGGAATCATAGACATAAAACCGATAATCATGACGATATTGAAGAGCAAAGCCGTATTGGCGATAATCCCAAATTTGCGATAATAAACAAACATAAACAACACAACAGCAAGCATGCCATAGACCATTGCTTTGATGCCGTTATCTATGTTTTGTTGTCCTAAACTCGGTCCAATAGTACGTTCCTGGACGATTTGAATAGGCGCAATAAGCGCACCTGCGCGCAGTAATAGCGCCAGATTATGTGCTTCTGCTGCATTATCAAGTCCGGTAATTCGAAAACTACGACCAAGCTGCGCTTGAATAGTGGCCACATTGGCAACCTCCTCACGCTTTTCAATAACAGCCTTACCGTTCGGTTTTTTCTTACCTGTTGGTAAATACTCAATAAACAGGGTTGCCATCGGTTCACCAATATTATTTTTGGTAAAACGAGACATCATACTGCCACCTTGTGAATCAAGTGAGATACTCACTTGAGGGCGCCCCATGTCATCACTGCCGGATTGTGCATCCACGATATGGTTACCGGTTAAAATAATCTGTTTTTTAACCACTACAGGGCGACCATTTCTCTCCTTATAAACGATCGAAGAAGAAGGCAGACGTCCTGCTAATGCATCATTAATATTCGTTTCTGAGTCTACTGCATGAAATTCAAGTGTCGCCGTTGCACCCAGGATCTCTTTCGCACGGGCCGTATCTTGAATACCTGGTAATTGAACAACAATTCTGTCCGTACCTTGGCGTTGAACTAAAGGCTCTGCAACGCCAAGTTCATTAACTCGGTTACGAAGAATAGTCAAATTTTGCTGCAGAGCGTACTCTTTGCTGGCTTGCAGCTTCTGATCGGTCATTTCAATGGATAGAATAAAACGGCCATTGTCAACGGATTCAGAAAATTGGTAACCTGGATTATTAGGTTTTAAATAGTCAATGGCACTGTCTAGAATTGATTGCTCAGTGAATGTTATAAGTACACCCGTTGCGCTATTCGCTTCAGTGATACCGCGAAATCTTATTTTTTCTGTCCGTAAATCGCCACGTAAATCCTGCACCATTTGCTCTTGCGCTTTACTGACGGCCTCATCCATATCCACTTCCATCAGAAAATAAACACCGCCGCGTAAATCAAGCCCTAATTTGAGTGGTCCGGCACCTATAGCTTCTAACCAGGCAGGCGTTGAAGGCGCCAAATTAAGTGCAGTAACAAAATTGCCCTCTAATTGTTCAATAATGGTTTCACGCGCTAATAGCTGATCTTCACTGGATTTTAGACGAATTAAAAGCTGATCATTTTCAAGAACGACACTTTTAGGAATGATATTTGACTGTTTGAGAATATCTTGAACGTCGCCCAAGGTTGAAAGCTCAACATTTGCACCACGGGTTGCCGAGATTTGAACGGCAGGATCTTCACCGTATAGATTTGGAGCGGCATAAAGTAAACTGATTAAAACTATAAATAAAAGCAGCAAATACTTCCACATAGGGTATTTATTTAACACTGTATTGTCCTTAAATGAAGCGCCTAATAAAATGATAACGAAGTAATGTTTATCTATTATACCAAATGCATTAAAGATGTGATCTTGTATTGCGCCGGAAAAATCAGCCCTAATAAGGCGTGAGTTGCAGGAGATAGTTATTCTCACTTCAAAACTCACAACGCAGTTAGGGATGGTTTTAACCAGCAAGGCTGATCACTTATTTGATGCTTTTGGTATTACTTCGTTATCTCTATTAAAAAAGCTGAATGTTTCTTAGATAGATTTAAGCGTGCCTTTTGGTAAAACAGCTGTCACGTAATCTCTTTTAATCGAGATGATATTATTTTCATTTAATTCAATTTGAAGATAATCATTTTCAGTATTAACTTTAACAACACGGCCAATTAAACCACCCTGAGTTAAGACTTCGTCACCTTTACCGATGCTTTCCATTAGGCTTTTATGCGCTTTAGTGCGTTTTGCCTGAGGACGGTAAATCATAAAATAAAATATCCCAGCAAAAACAACCATCATCAAAATAAAAGACATACTGTCCGTTGCTTGACCTTCACCTGCAGCATGTGCTTCAGAAATAAATAAACTCATTTTGTTACCCTTATAAATTAAAATTGAATAATATTGTTATAGATAAATTTGTTAAACGTTCAGCATCGGTTTTTGTTTTCCGATGCGTTGATAAAACGTATCAACAAAGTCTTCTAATTTACCCTGTTCAATGGCTTCACGCAAACCTTTCATTAAACGTTGGTAGTAACTTAAGTTATGGATAGTGTTTAAACGTGCACCCAATATTTCTCCACATTTATCAAGATGATATAGATATGCACGCGTGTAATTTTTACAGGTGTAACAATCACATTCGGAATCTAAAGTAGTTGCATCTTCACGGTGCTTAGCATTGCGAATTTTCACCACACCATCGGTTGTGAATAAATGCCCATTACGCGCATTGCGGGTCGGCATAACACAATCAAACATATCAATACCGCGACGCACGCCTTCAACTAAATCTTCAGGTTTGCCAACCCCCATTAAATAACGGGGTTTATCCTCGGGGATTTTAGGCGCAATATGTTCTAAAATGCGGTACATATCTTCTTTCGGCTCCCCCACTGCAAGGCCGCCAATCGCATAACCATCAAAACCTATCTTGGTTAATCCATCTAAAGAAATATCGCGAAATTGCTCGAAACATCCCCCCTGAATAATACCAAATAAAGCATTCGGATTTTGTTGCTCATCAAAGCGATCCCGACTGCGCTGCGCCCAGCGTAGGGAAAGCTGCATTGAAACATCGGTTTCTTCTTCTGTCGCCGGATAAGGAGTACATTCATCAAAGATCATCACAATGTCAGATCCTAAATCGTACTGTATATCCATTGAGACTTCTGGAGATAAAAACACCTCACTGCCGTTAATAGGACTGCGAAAATAAACACCCTCCTCTTTTATCTTACGCATTTTTCCTAGGCTAAAGACTTGAAAGCCGCCTGAATCTGTTAAAATGGGGCCCTTCCAATTCATAAAATCATGCAAGTCACCGTGTGCTTTGATGACTTTCTGACCGGGCCGTAACCACAGGTGAAATGTATTTCCCAATAAAATTTCTGCGCCCGTTGCATCAACCTCTTCGGGCGTCATTCCTTTTACTGTGCCGTAAGTACCAACGGGCATAAATGCCGGGGTTTCAACGCTGCCGCGATCAAAGGTCAAACGACCCCGACGCGCACGCCCGTCTGTGTTAATTAATTCATATTCCATGATTTTCCTTATCAGATGAACAATCTGATTATATTTTTGTTTGTTTTATCCATAACAAAAGCACTTAAAGCGCCAAAAACAGGCCCCTCAAGTGCTTTAAATAGATAACGGTTGAAGTTTATTCTATTTAGTTTTTTTAGTTAAAAACATCGCATCACCATAACTAAAAAAACGATACTTTTCCTGAATAGCCACTTTGTATGCATTATCAATATTTTCTTTACCTGAAAAAGCGGACACCAGCATCAGTAGTGTCGATTCTGACAAGTGAAAATTGGTCACTAGTGCATCAATCACCTGAAATTCATAACCCGGGTAAATGAAAATGCTCGTTTCAGAAAAGAATGGGGCAAGGTCATGACCCGTTTTAACACTCTCTTGTGCTGCGCTTTCAACGGAACGTACAGAGGTTGTGCCAACGGCAATAACGCGTCCACCTTTCGCTTTAGTGTTGTTTATTTTATCAATAACCTCTTGCGACACCTCAGCATATTCACTGTGCATTTGATGATCGAGTATGTTATCTACTTTAACGGGTTGAAATGTTCCCGCACCAACATGCAGGGTAACAAAGGCAAAATCAACCCCTTTATCCTGTAATTTAGTCAGGACGGCCTGATCAAAGTGAAGACCTGCGGTGGGTGCGGCAACCGCCCCCGGATTTTTATTATAAACGGTCTGGTAACGCTCTTTATCGGCATCTTCGTCAGGGCGGTCAATATAAGGAGGCAACGGCATATGACCAATTGACTCCAGGACTTCAAGTACTGTGCTGCTGTGATCAATATGTATTTCAAACAAAGAGCCCTGCCGTTTTACCATCACCGCATCAATGCTATTTTCTAAACGTAATTTACAGCCAGGTTTTGGTGATTTGGAACTGCGCAGATGCGCGAGGAAACTTTTCTCATTCAATACTCTTTCAACCAGCACTTCTATTTTTCCTCCCGTCTCTTTTTCACCAAAAAGACGGGCGGGAATAACCCGCGTATCATTAAAAATAAGCAGATCATTTTCGTCAATAAGATCGACCAGATCAGTAAATTGTAGATGTTTTAACCCACCAGAATTCCCTTCCACCGACAATAAACGGCTAGCTGAACGGTCTTTCATAGGATAACGAGCAATTAATGCTGGCGGTAATTCAAAAGAGAAATCTGAAACTTTCATGCAAAACATTCCGGAAGGATAAATCGATGTAGTTTAAGGATGACAAAAGTGAAGTCAAGCGGGAGTAACTTAAAAAAGAAAAAATGCGGCCATAAAATGATTAATTCGAAATGTATTTTACTTTATCGTATATAGAGACTCATCTATATTTCACGGGGGGACAAAAGCAACCCCTTGAACGCACTATTACTGCCTTGCTGATAATATTTAGAATAAAAAAAAGGAGACATATGTCTCCTTTAAAAATCTAATTACTTACAAGCAATCGAATTAAGCAAGTGCTTTTTTAGCGACTTCAACTAAATGAGCAAATGTTGCTTTATCAAATACTGCAATATCAGCAAGTATCTTACGATCTATCTCAACAGAAGCCTTTTTCAGACCATTGATGAAACGGCTGTAAGATAAACCACTAATACGAGATGCAGCGTTGATACGCGTGATCCATAATTGACGGAATACACGTTTACGTTGACGACGGTCACGGTAAGCGTATTGACCCGCTTTAGTAACGGCCTGAACAGCTACACGATAAACACGTGAACGTGCTCCGTAATAACCTTTAGCTTGTTTTAATACTTTCTTGTGACGGGCACGAGCCTGTACACCACGTTTAACTCTTGGCATTTTTTATTCCTTACTTAAGCAAATGGCAACATTCTGCGGATTTGTGGTACGTCTACTTTATTTACCATGCTTTGTGCACGTAAATGACGTTTACGCTTAGTAGACTTCTTAGTAAGGATGTGACGTAAGTGTGATTGCTTACGCTTAAAACCGCCAGAAGCAGTCTTTTTAAAGCGCTTTGCAGCACCTTTGTTCGTTTTTAATTTAGGCATTGCGAACTCCGCATTGTTAAATTTTAAATTAAACCAGTAAGGCGAATGTTTATACCGCTGCATATAATAGACAGGGTATATAACACTACTTTATGCCTTAGCTAGCACGTTTGGGGCCTAACACCATCACCATTTGACGACCTTCCATTTTCGGGAAAGACTCGACAACGGATATTTCCGCTAAATCCGCTTTAATACGGTTTAACAGATCCATTCCTAATGATTGGTGTGCCATTTCACGACCGCGATAACGCAGTGTTACTTTAGCTTTGTTACCCTCTTCTAAAAAGCGAGTCAGGTTGCGTAGTTTTACCTGATAATCGCCTATATCAGTCCCAGGACGGAATTTTATTTCCTTTAACTGAACCTGTTTCTGATTTTTCCGTTGCTCTTTAACGGATTTAGTCTTTTCATACAAAAATTTGCCATAATTCATGATGCGACAAACTGGTGGCTCGGCGTTTGGACTGATCTCAACTAAGTCTAGATCAGATTCAATGGCCATATTTAATGCTTCTTCCAGTGAAACGACGCCAACGGGTTTGCCTTCTGAATCGGAGAGACGTACATCAGTCCCGGTGATCTCATCATTCAAACGATGTTTATTGCCCTGTTGTGGGGCTTTTTTTGCACCTTTTATAACCAATCCTCCTAATAAATTTAACGGCGTGTAATGATTTCTTCTTTAATGTAAGCGGCAAAATCTTCTACTTTGAATTTACCTAAATCATCACCTTTACGTGTTCTTACCGCAACTTCACCTGCTTCGACTTCTTGATCACCGATAACAAGTAAATACGGAACACGTTTTAATGTATGCTCACGGATTTTAAAGCCTATCTTCTCATTTCTCAAGTCCGAAATGGCTCTAATGCCTGATTTTTTTAATTTATTTACAACTTCGTCGACAAAAGCAGACTGTTTATCGGTAATATTCATTACCACCACCTGTTTTGGTGATAACCATGTCGGATAAACGCCAGCATACTCTTCCGTTAGAATACCAATAAAACGTTCTAAAGAACCTAAAATAGCGCGGTGAATCATAACCGGTGTATGTCGTTCATTATCTTCACCAACAAAAGAAGCGTCTAAACGGCCTGGCATTGAAAAATCTAGTTGGATTGTACCACATTGCCAACCACGACCTAAACAATCATATAAAGTAAATTCGATTTTAGGCCCATAAAAAGCCCCTTCACCCGGTAATAGACCATAATTGATATTATTTATGTCCAATGCATTAGCCAAAGCCCCTTCTGCTTTATCCCAAGTCGCATCATCTCCCACACGTTGATCTGGGCGGGTAGATAGTTTGACCGCAATATCATCAAAACCAAATGTTTTGTAACATTCAAATACCATCTGGATACAAGCAGAGACTTCGTCAAGAATTTGTTCTTCCGTACAGAAGATATGGGCATCATCCTGAGTAAAGGCACGTACACGCATTAAACCGTGTAATGAGCCAGACGGTTCGTTACGGTGACAGGAGCCAAACTCGGCCATACGCAGCGGCAAATCGCGATAAGACTTCAATCCCTGGTTGAAGATTTGTAAATGTCCCGGGCAGTTCATTGGCTTAATCGCATAGTCACGATGTTCAGAACTAGTACAGAACATATTGTCTTTGTATTTACCCCAATGTCCCGATTTCTCCCAAAGAGCACGATCCAGGATTTGTGGCGCTTTTACTTCTTGGTAGTTATAAGCTTCAGTTTGTTCTCGCACATATTTTTCGAGTTCGCGATAAATTGTCCAGCCATTACTATGCCAAAAAACCATACCAGGCGCTTCTTCCTGCATATGATAAAGATCTAGCTGTTTACCAATTTTACGGTGATCACGTTTGGCCGCTTCTTCAAGACGTTTTAAATACGCATTAAGTTGTTTTTTGTCAGCCCAAGCGGTGCCATAAATTCTTTGTAACATTTTATTATCTGAATTGCCGCGCCAATATGCGCCTGCGACCTTCATCAGTTTAAAGTATTGACAGAATTTCATCACCGGCACATGTGGTCCGCGGCACATATCAATATATTCTTGATGGTGGTATAACCCGGGACGATCATCAGGGTGGATACCTTCAAGAATCTCTAATTTATAGGACTCGTCACGCTCAGTGAAGAGCGCTTTTGCTTCTTCTACTGATACTTTTTTCTTAATCACAGTATAATTAGTTTTCACTAATTCGTTCATACGCTTAGAAATTTTTGCCAACTCTTCATCATTGATGGTGACATCACAATCAATATCGTAATAAAAGCCATTTTCAATCGTCGGACCAATTGCCATCTTAGCGTTAGGATAAAGCTGCTTAATAGCATGCCCTAGAAGATGCGCACATGAGTGACGTAAAATTTCTAAACCTTGGTCATCTTTTGCGGTAATAATTGCAATGTTAGCGTCTTTCTCAATAGGATCACATGCATCAACTAACTGACCGTCAACTCGTCCGGCAATACATGCTTTGGCAAGACCGGGGCCGATATCGGCAGCGATTTCCATTATTGAGGTAGTGTTATCGAATTGACGTTGATTACCGTCGGGTAGAGTAATAATGGGCATGCTGTATTTCCTCACAGTGATGCTTCCAACCAAAAAGCATTTGTATAATTGATAAATAAGCTGCGCATTTTAAAGGAATATAACGCTTATGAAAAGCGCCAATTTCCAAGGATCGAAAAGTAGCGTTTAATAGAGGGGGTGTTGAAGATTAAAATGCGCATAAATGAGGTGCGGATGACAACGTCTGCCAACCGAATCTATTATGTCTCTTTTTTTACTTTCTTTTCGGGCGTAAAGCTATTACCTTTAAATAAACTCATTACAGCCTCTTTGTTACTGGCAAGGTATAAACCTAATTCCTCCAATTGCTGATCATCAAGTGTTACTGTGCTGGCACCAATAAATTCGGCGAGTTGGTCTGCACTGTCTAACATTTTGTCATATGCATCAGCTTCTTTTTTACTGGTAAAGGTCATTTTTTCAACACCTTTTCTTTCTACAATATATTTTACGATTATTGCCACGGTGGCCTCTTTAAAATGTAATAATAAATTAAATTTTATTCATGTGTTTTTATACAGTACTAAACTCAAGCTAAAATTGCAAACCTTTGTTAAATACACATTTTTTTGCTATCTTTCTCATTAACCCATAATAATATGAATTTATTCAATGAAAACAATAATCTGCCGGCATTGTGATATGGTTTCAAATGTTCCCCGCCTGCCTATAAACTGTGTGGCTAAATGCTGCCGTTGCGGAGGAGCAATATATAAAAATATTAAGTGCAGTCCTTCTGTATTACTGGCGCTCACTTTAAGCGCATTACTTATCATGGTCCCGGCTTTTTACTTCCCGTTAATTTCAGTTAATTTACTGGGGATTACCGAGGACACAAATTTATTGCAGGGGGCATTGATGATGCTTGATAATGCACCCGTTGTCTCCGTTGCCGTATTATTTTGCGCCGTCATCGCCCCCACCTTACTGCTCTCATGTATTGCCTTTAGCAGTGCTTGTTTAACCTATAATTACTTTCCAGCTTATCTGCCAAAGATTTTACATATCACCCACTCTTTGACCCATTGGTCAATGTTAGAGGTCTATATGATTAGCTTAATGGTCGCTATCTTTAAATTGATGAATTATGCAGATTTATATATTGGTTCTGGTTTCTATTTTTTTATCACTCTAATGCTATTGGATATGACGATTATCAGTAATTATAGCAATCATGCTTATTGGGAGCGTTATATCAATGCTGACTAATAGTGCGATAAACAGTGCAATAGCAGGAAAAACAGGGATAGAACAAGGACGGCTACTGGATATGACGATTATCAGTAATTATAGCAC
>NZ_PJBP01000163.1 GCF_002836415.1 Psychromonas sp. MB-3u-54
CCAAAAAAACGCCTTCTCTGTTTTTACTGGTCAATTGCGGATGCAGGCGACATAAGCGGATTGCCTGGCCAAACTTTTCTTTGCCAATCACGCTTAATACCCGGGTAAATAACTGCTCATCAAGATGAAAGGTTTTAATGGCATAGATAACCGCACAGTCCAGATTAACATAACTTGTACCATCAAAATCAAAAGCTTCGGTTTCTTGTTCAAGATAGAGCTTGTCGTTATTTACCCGCAGTTCCCAACCTTGATAATTAATACGTGTCTGGATCATTTCAAACATAAACCAGGCACTGCGTTTAAACCCTTCAAAAGCACTGCCTTCAAGTTCAGATTCTGCCAGCTCCTGCTTAGTCCAATTCGACCCTATAGCCAAGGTTTTTTGATGTTTGACCGTTAATGCTTTTTTAATCGCATCCCGGTAGGAAAATAATGAACTGAATGCGGTACGTTGAACAATACCAGCACACTCATTACAGCACGGCACGCAAATTGGCGCATGGGTAATTAAACTCTCTTCGCTACTGTATTTAGGAAAGTTAATCACTTTGTCTTGCGGCTCGCCACAAAACCAGCATTGGTTGCGCTTATTAAAGGGGATTTCAATCAAAGGATATTTATTCATGCTTTTCCATTTTTGCCATACAAAAAACAATAATAACAAAGCTATTAAGAAAGTGATCAACTATTATGCGGGAAAGATGGCGACTCGCAAGTCCCTTGCGAGTCTTTCATTCATTTGCCTTGTATACAGACTATTCTGCCAATATCTTGTGGCAAATGAGTTCGGCTAATTGATGCGTTGCAAGATTACGTTCAACAACCGACGGAGCTAACTTGCCCTTTTCCACGACCCTTAACCAATCATCGATCATCCCCGTAAAGCCTTTGCCGGTTAACATCGGCGTCCAGTCAGGCAGTGCAATGGCGGACTCTTGATTATTCTGCCAGCGTTTACCAGAGACAAAGGAATCAAACTCAAAAGCATCATTTTCATAACTCGCTGAGATACGCTCTTTAGTTGCACCATAAACACGATCCATTGAGGCATGCAATAGGGTGTTTTGTTGTTGCCACTGAATATCTACACGTGATAACTGCTGACCTTGAGACTGCCAGGTAAGGTAGACATCATCTAAGTTATTTTTAGCATCAAGGTTGATACTGTCCAGCGGATGAATAAAGTCGTCAAAAATAAAGGTCCGAATATCTCCCGGTTGATTGAATCTATTTTTCTCCCAACGTAATGATAATAAGGAGGAATGCTCTTTGGCATTTTGAACCGTAGGCAGATACTGATTGTACAAAGGAATAAAACGACGATTAAATCCCAGATACAAAGGTTGCTGATGCTTTGCAGCCAACTCATAGAGTGTTTCACAATCAAAGGCATTATCCGCCAGAGGTTTATCAACAAAGGTTGGAATGCCCCGTTGTAAAAAAAAGGTCGCGATTTCCAGATGAGAAACCGTGCTGCTATGAATCATCACCGCATCAATCCCGGCTTTCATTAAGTCTCGATAATCTGAATATAATTGATCAATACGATACAACTTAGAAAGTTTTCTTAACGTGTTTTTATCGCGTGTACAGAGAACTACTTCAAGCCCTGAGATTTGAGTGATAACGGGTAAATGCGCTTTTTGTGCAATATCACCCAGTCCAATAATAGCAAGTTTCATTCCATCTCCCAGTGACTACCTTTATAAGGTCTATTATTTCAAATAAATTTATATTGCGCCACAGGCAAAAAAATATTGAGCTAAGGGCAATACTTCTCATTCAGCAGGCAAAAAAAAGTATTGATCTAAGATCAATACTTTTTATTTTGCTCATCACAAGCAGTTAGTTAAAAGGTCTGACTTACCAGCCTTTAACAACACCATCTTTGAAAATTTTCATTGCAGCGTCATAAACTGTTTCTGTCTGGTACGCTTTAAGAAAGTTTTGGACATTTTCAGCAGCGACATTATCTTCACGTGCAACCAGCAAGTTAACATAAGGAGAGTCTTTACCTTCAACAAAAAGACCATCTTTCTCAGGTGACAAGTTAATGCTGCTTGCGTAGGTTGTATTAATAATAGCAAGGCTTACATCTTCCAAAGAGCGTGGCAACTGCGCCGCTTCAAGCTCAACAATCTCTAAATTCTTTGGGCTGCTAGCAATATCAAGTACGGTTGCACCCAGACCTGCGCCCTCTTTTAATACTAGTAGGCCCTGACGCTCAAGCAGCATCAATGAACGACCTAAGTTACTTGGATCGCTTGGCACGGCAATAAGATCACCATCTTGTAATTCATCAAGTGATGTAATTTTGCTTGAGTAGCCGGCAATAGGGTAAACAAAGGTATTACCTACCACTGCAAATTTATAATCACGATCTTTGATTTGCTGGTCCAGATAAGGTTTATGCTGGAATGCATTAACATCAATAGAGCCTTCGGCAAGTGCCGCATTTGGCGTAATGTAATCAGAAAAAGTAATTAGCTCCACTTCTAGACCGTATTTTTCTTTTGCAACTTGTGCAGCAACTTCAGCTACTTGAGCCTCAGCTCCAGCAATAACACCGACGGTGATTTTATTATTATCAACAACAGCATCTTTATCACCACAGGCGCTTATAAGCAGTGTGGAAGCAAGACCTACAACGGTAAAAATATTTTTCAGGTTCATAGTATATCTCCTTTCAAGGTATCCCTTGATTTTTTAAATGTTAACGTAAATGGGTATTCTTAGCGGTGATCCACATACTTAACGAAGTGATCACCCATTGATTGAATAAGTTGTACAATAAAAACTAAAATCACTACTGTAATCATCATCACGGTCGCATCAAAGCGTTGGTAGCCATAACGAATGCCAACGTCTCCAAGGCCACCGCCACCAACAGTGCCGGCCATTGCCGAATAACCAACTAAGGTCACAAGCGTAATAGTAACGGCATTGATAATGCCGGGTAGCGCTTCTGGTAAAAGTACTTTAGTAATAATCTGAGCAGGTTTTGCACCCATGGCCTGCGCAGCCTCTACCAATCCTGAGGGTACTTCTAATAACGCTCCCTCAACAAGACGGGCAATAAACGGTATTGCCCCAATGGTCAGCGGCACAATCGCTGCGGCGGTCCCGATAGTAGTACCCACAATAAAGCGCGTAAAAGGAATAATCGCCACCAAAAGAATAATAAAGGGGATCGAGCGACCAATATTGACCACCATACCCAATATTTTATTAAGAAAATGATGCTCAAGTAATCCATTTTTTTTACTTAAGTGTAAGACAATACCAACGGGAATGCCTATCGCAAATCCGATAAATCCGGAAGCGAACACCATCGCGACTGTCTCACCTAACGCTTCGAGTAATAATTGCAGAAGACCTTCATGCCCCTCCCACCAACTCAACACTGAATCAAATGACATAACCTAATACCTCAACTTCTACATTATGTTCTTTTAAAAAAGCAACTGCTTTTAAAGCCGCGTCTTCCGTACCAAAAAACTCAGCTAACATCAGGCCAAATTTAACCCCGCCAACATAGTCCATATTAGAGCTGATAATACTGATATCTATATCAAACTGCCGTGCCAACTGGCTGATTACAGGCGTATCAACCGATGCGCCGGTAAACTCTAAACGCACCAGAGGAAAACTTTTTTCAACTCGAGTTGGCAATAAACGCGCACGATAATCGGCGGGAATAGTAAGATCCAGAGTAGAACGGATAAACTGACGTGCCAATTCTGTTTTGGGATGTGCGAAAATATCACCAACAGGTCCTTTTTCAACCATTTTCCCATCACCAATAATAGCAACCTGTGCACAGATACCTTTGACGACTGCCATTTCATGGGTAATTAACAAAATGGTCAAATTTAACTCGCTGTTAATCTTGCGCAGTAGTTCTAAAATGGATTGTGTGGTTGCGGGATCCAGTGAGCTGGTCGCTTCATCACACAATAAAACCACCGGATCGGACGCCAATGCACGCGCAATCGCCACACGCTGTTTTTGTCCCCCACTTAAATTAGCAGGGTAAGTATCGCTTTTGTCGGTTAGACCAACAAGCTCCAACAAACTATTGACCTTCTCTTTAATTTTATCCTTGCTGACAGCCGCTAATTCAAGGGGCAACGCCACGTTATCAAAAACGGTTCGCGAAGATAACAGGTTAAAGTGTTGGAAAATCATGCCAATTTTACGGCGTGTTAAGGTTAGCTCCTGCGTTGACAGTTTAGTCAAATCAACGCCATCAATAATAATGCTGCCACTTGAAGGGCGTTCTAATAAATTAACACAGCGAATTAAAGTACTCTTACCCGCACCCGAGGAACCAATAACACCAAAAATACTCCCCTGCTCAATAGAGAGGTTAATATCACTGAGTGCATGAATTGCTCGCCCGGCTTGATAAAATACTTTATTAACTTTTTTTATCTGGATCATCAAATTTCCTGAATTTAACGGTGAGTGATCTACATTTTTCTATTCACACTATGCGGAAAGCAGATGAAAGCGAAATACCGCCGAACACTAAGCCGTATAGACGTCTAAGTCAATATTTTCTTCTGATCCCTTCAATTATTGTTGCCATCAACAAACCAGGGGCTCAAT
Source organism: Psychromonas sp. MB-3u-54 (assembly GCF_002836415.1). Taxonomy (GTDB): domain Bacteria; phylum Pseudomonadota; class Gammaproteobacteria; order Enterobacterales; family Psychromonadaceae; genus Psychromonas. Next base: position 4,615 of record NZ_PJBP01000163.1, read on the forward strand.
CATTAAAACTATCTTTGCAAAGCTTGAACAATCAATAGTGAAAAAACACGCGAATCTACCTTTGGCTTTTACTGTAAATTAGTTAACATGAAATTTCTAATTTTCTAGTTAAAACAGCGTACTAGATTAGAACAGTCAATAAAAAAATTGAAAACAGCGCAAGCTCTGATTAGTATCAAGGATTAAAAAAGAATAAAACCGGAGCTTTTTAATAACAAAATGGAGTTTTAAAGATGAGTCAAAAAAACAACAGCCAGTCTTCGCCTTTCAGCCGTCGAGATTTTCTTAAAACCACTACCGGTATTGCCATTGCAGGCGTACTGTCCGGCACGGCACAGGCAAGTGGCTCTAGGCATAAGCATTCAGATGACTCAAGGGATCGTTGGGAAGATTCAGACAATCACCATTCCGATAAGAAATTTTGGGAAAAAATAAGTGAAGAGTTTATTCTCGATCCGGAAACGACCTATATGAATATAGGCACGACCGGTTCAATGCCTCGTCGAGTGCTCAACAGCTATAATGACAATAATCAAATTGTTGCCAGTAATCCGTGGGATATGCAAAATAAATTTGGTGATTGGCCTCATACGACTGAAATGACCGATGCCATTGCAGCAGGTTTTGGTGCTGATAAAGACGAAATTGTAATAAGCCGTAATACCACAGACGGCATGGTAAGCATTATTAACGGCCTGGATATTCACGAGGGGGATGTGATCTTAACCACCCACCACGAACATGTCGCCGCCATTTCACCCTTAACTATTGCAGCGAAGCGCTATGGCGCGATCGTTGTTTACTTAGAGATCCCTGTTTACAGCGGTGATAATGAGATCAGCGCACAAGACTTTGTAGACGTTTTCGCACAAGGTATTGCGGATGCTCAAGGCCCCGTGCGTTTAATCGCTTTTTCCCATATCACCTACAAAACAGGGACTACTCTACCGGCTAAAGCGATCTGTGAATTGGCTACTCAACATGATATTTCAACCTTGATCGATGGTGCTCATACTATCGGTATGATGAACGTAGATTTTCATGATATAGGCTGTGATTTTTATGCAGGCTCCGGACATAAATGGCAATGCGGCCCGGGTTCAACGGGTATCCTTTATGTAAAGAAATCATCGCAAGAGAAATTAATCTGGTTTATTAACTCATCATTAGGACACATTGATTCTTTCTCTGCGCAATGGAAACTGCAATACAAAGGCAATGACAATTTCCCAGCTCTGCAGGCGTTAACGGATTCGTGCAAAATGTGGGATAAAATTGGCCGTGATAAAATTCAGGAGCATGTTTTAGATTTAAGCGCACTGTGTAAAGATTTATTAACAGATAATAGAGCTTTCCCTTTCGGACGGCTCTACGCACCTAATATCCGTGAACTATCAAGCGGTATCACCTCTTTTAATCCCTTTTATGATCAAACAGATTTGATTATATTAACCGAGTTTAGAGATCGTTTACGTGAAGAAACTGGTTACATCATCCGTACCACTGACTTTAAAGTACAGGTTGATGATAACTTAGAGACCCATGCGCTGCGCATTTCAACGCACCTCTTCCATAATGACAAAGATGTAAAGGGTTTAGTTAAAGCGATGGCTAAGCTATACCGAACAATGTAATTATCGACATAACAGCATAATTTAGATAAGCTCTAGGTTGTGCTATTTTTGAAAAAATAAGCAAATTTTTAGCTGGCATAGAGGTAAAAAATGGTCATTAAGCGTATTCCCTTCATATCGGCTCTCTTCTTGGCCATGTTAACAATAACCACTGCCCAGGCCAGTATTCGAGATCTGGCTGAAATCCAGGCAGCAGGAGTACTTCGCCATATCGGAATCCCCTATGCCAATTTTGTGACTAAATATCCGCAGGGTGACAAAATCATTCACGGGGGAATGGACACCGAACTGATCCAGGCCTTTGCGGCTCACTTAGGGGTTAAATATGAATATGTCCCGGCAAAGTGGAGCAATGTGTTCGGAAAATTAACCGGTCGAAATGCACAATTCAATAATAATAAAATAACCTATGGCGAACCGCAAAGTATAGAGGGTGATATCATCGCCAATGGTGCGACTACACTTGAGTGGCGCAAAGAAGTGATTGATTTTTCTGATGATTATTTCCCCTCTGCAGTATGGTTAGTATCACGCAGTGACTCGGATTTACAACCGATTCGGCCAAGCGGATCTCTCGAGAAAGATATTGCTCAAGTCAAATCACTGCTTAACAAGCGTGACGTGTTGGCAATGAAACAATCTTGCCTGGATCCTGACCTATACAATCTGGAATTAACCGGTGCTAATATTATTTTTCCCGTTAAAGAACGCAAATTAAATGAAATGATCCCCGCCATTCTTAACCACGATGCAGACAGTACTTTATTGGATGTTCCCGATACACTGATCGCACTGGAAAAGTGGCCGGGAAAGATTAAGGTAATCGGCCCCATCTCCTTCGAGCAGCGAATGGCCGTTGGCTTTCGTAAAGAATCACCGGAATTGCGCAAAGCTTTTAACGCTTATCTAAAGCAGATTCGAGCTGATGGCGCTTACAATCAAATAGTGCAGAAATATTACCCCAGTGTATTTCATTTTTATCCAAAATTTTTTGCAACCTCTAGTGCAGTAAAATAGCACTATGGTGATAAAAAAGTGGTTTAGCAGCAAAACAGCTATTATTCTGGCGGCTGTTGTATTAATAGCTTATCTTATTTTGATTCTGGCGGTGACCAACCTCGGTCAACAACGGCTCAAGGAATCCCAATATAATGAGTTACAACTTAAAGTCACTAACTATGCAGATACTCTGGGTTTTTTCTTTGAGGTCAACCAGGATAATATTGACAACATAGCGACAGATAAAACCATGCGCACCTTTTTCGCCAACCTGGCTTCCGGAATGTCTATGGAATACGGATTAGGTTCAAGCCTGTTTAACTTAAATAAACTGATCGGTGACCTTGCTCGCAGCGGCAACATTAATGGCATTCCAATTTACGAACGGATCGCGTTAGTTGATTTAAACAGGCGTCCTATCGTCGACACAAATCAAGATACAACACTAAATATTAGCCAAATCCCATTTTCTGAAATGGAGGAAAACACATTCTCGAAGACAAAACACCCTTCAAAAATCATCGCCATTAACACGCCTGCCGGATTAAAAATTAAAATAGTGCAAACTGTCTATTATCAAAATAAACCCAGTGCACTATTAATTGCCGAAATTAATCATAACTTATTGATTCGGCAGCTGCTCACGCAGAGGCAAAATAACAATAATAATCACATTCAACTGTCAACGCCGATTGGCAATATTCAAGCATGGAACTCTTTTACAGCATCGAATACAAAATCCTCCCCCGTACCCATAGACGATATACATAATGCGCATATATACGTTGAAGCTCCGATCAGGGGCACAATATTTAGCTTAGAGGCTTGGTTTGAACCCGTCGGTGAACAGGATATATTTACATCTGGTTGGTTTGTTTTAGGCATTTCAATCTTGGCATTCCCGGTATTAATGGGACTTTATTATCTAATGCGGATCAATAAAGCCAATATAATACTGCACACTAAGGTTGAACTATCGACTAAACAACAAACTATTCTCGCCGAGCAAAATACTAAGTTACAAACTGAAGTCACAAAACGTAAACAATCCGAGCAAGAGCTTGTGCATCAAGCTAACCACGATTCTTTGACTCAATTACCTAATAGAAGCTGCAGCCAGAACAGGCTTATTCGGGCGATTAATCACTCCCAAAGAGATAATACGCAGATTCTGATTATGTTTATCGATTTGGATAATTTCAAACAGATTAATGATACTTTAGGCCATGGAGCAGGTGATCAAATTCTCCAGCAAACCAGCGAGCGACTGATTAGCTCAGTGCGCAACACCGATACCGTCGCTCGTTTGGGAGGAGATGAATTTTTACTCATTATTCCTAAAATAACAGGCGAAAAAGCAGCACAAGATTTAGCCTGTAAAATTCTCACGTCCTTTGAGCAACCTTTTCATATTGATAATCAGGAATTTTTCACCTCAACTAGCATAGGTATGTCTATCTACCCGCAGGACGGCAAAACCCCCAAAAATTTGCTGAAAAATGCAGATACCGCCCTGTACAGAGTTAAAGAAGCCGGACGTAATGGTTTCAGTTTTTACGAGCCAAGCATGAATCATGACGTACAGCGTAATCTTTTATTAAACAGTCGCTTACGCCAAGCCATTAGTAATAATGAGTTAGTACTATACTACCAGCCTATTATTGACCTAAAAACGCGTAAAATCATCGCTGCTGAAGCACTTTTGCGCTGGCAAGATAAGCAGTTAGGTTCCATCGCGCCCGATGAATTTATTCCTTTGGCCGAAAAAAATGGCTTGATTCATATTATCGGAGAACGAGCACTCGAACAGGCTTGCACTCAGGCCGCCGAGTGGCAATCAATTTCACCCGTTAAAATTGCAGTGAACTTCTCCTGCGTACAGTTTCGCTACTGCGATCAACTGCTGCTTAAAATCAGAGAAATCTTGAAAAAAAGTGGCTTGCCGGCTAACAAACTCGAAATGGAAGTAACGGAAAGCCTTCTGATTAACCAAGATGATAACCTTATGAGCATGTTAGAAGAGCTCAAAGCGGACGGTGTTCAACTCTCCATTGATGACTTTGGTACAGGTTATTCCGCATTAAGTTATCTGCAAAAGTTTTCTTTTTCAACGCTTAAAATTGACCGTGCGTTCATCAGTAACATGGCGACCAACAGTGCAGACATGAGTTTGGTTACCGCTATCTTAGCAATGGCCAGCGCATTGAAATTAACCGTCATTGCAGAAGGCATTGAGAATGACTGGCAGGCCGATTTATTGGAGCGGCAACAGTGTGAATACGGTCAAGGATATTTATTCAGCAAGGCAGTTAGCGCAGCGGAGTTTAAAAAACTGTTATTAAAAGATAATCAATGCAAGACCTTGGAAAGCCTGGAGTATCAAACTAAATATGTTTGAAAAACGATTTATACCTATCTGGATGAAGAACTGTCTGCCGGTGGGTAATAATAAGAATTTTATGTAAAAAAACGCAATAAATAGGATCTAGGTTATTGTTATTTTCTCCTGTTGCTCTAAACTTTGCGCAAAAATTCACTCGCAGAGGTTATTAAATGTCCAGCAAAGTATATATTACTGCCCAACAACTACTTGAAGACTCATTTCGTCTTGCCGCACAAGTCTATGACAGCGGTTTTCGTCCACAATTTATTGTTGGTATTTGGCGAGGAGGAGCTCCTATTGGTATTGCAGTACAGGAATACTTTGATTACAAAAAAGTAGAGACCGACCATATTGCAGTGCGTACCTCTTCCTATTATGGTATTGGCAAACAAAGTAAAACCATAAAAGTTCATGGCCTGCATTATATTATTGAAAATGCGAATGCTGATGATGGCTTATTAATTGTTGATGATGTATTCGACTCAGGCAGAAGTGTGGTGGCATTAGTTGAAAGACTGACAGCAGAAATGCGCTTAAATATGCCCACCGATGTACGCATTGCTACGCCCTATTACAAACCTAAAAATAAAACCGTTGCCATAGTGCCTGATTATTTTATCCATGAATCGGAAGAGTGGTTAGTTTTCCCCCATGAAGTCTCAGGCTTGAGCATTGAAGAAATCGTTTCCGGTAAAAGTGATTTTGAAAATATTAAGCATTTATTCACTGAATCAGTCTGATTTTTTTCACTAAATAAAATACTTATGGCATACCCAAATTATTTAAAGATGCTGGCATCAGCAAATAGTTTGGGTATCTAATACCAAAAAAATAAAAAGATGATCACCCTTGCTGGTTAAAATCATCCCTAACTCCGTTGTGAGTTTTATTCAGAACATCCTATTCTTCACCACTTTGTGGTCAGCTAAAGCTGTTCAAAATCGTTCCATACGATTGTGTGAAGGAGAATAACGATCGAATGCAACTTTAGTGTTAATTTTTCCTTCGCAATCATTAATCACTTCATTAATTCTTTTGGTATAACATCTTATTTATTCTCTCGTCAGTAACATAACCAGCTGTTTTATCTAATAAATCTGCATATAACTCAAAAAAAATTTCCGATAGCACCGCATAATGCTTAACCAAGGTTTCACCGGTTAAAGCTAATGGTGCCATTCTTACGCTGCGCAAAGACATACGCTCTAGCGCATACTGAATATTATCGACTTTCTGGTAAGACTCAATCCACTTTTGCTGCCAAAGCAATGTTGAGGTTTTTTTAAAACTCTCCGGAAATGCATTTATTTCACGGGCAGATTCCAATTCAATTTGTAACTGCGCTTGCTGGCAAAAGCCGCCTAATGATAAATCATGAAATTGAGACCAATGCTTAGCCAGAAAATGATCCCAAAACATATCTAAAGCAATCGGTGCATAACGACGCAGATCGGCGGAAAACAATGGTTTAGCTAATTTAACCAGTTGATGCTGGTCAGTATAACTATCAACAAAACGATGCAGACGAATTCCCTGCACAATATCACCGTTAAATTTCCCGCTGGGATCCCCTTTAATAAAATCGCCCAAAAAATTCCCTACAAAGCTGGTCCCGGTATGCTCTGCAATATGTAAGTGTGCAAGAAAATTCATGTTAAAATCCATCAAGAGTGACAATTAAGCGTAATTTATAGCCCCTGTTAAAGAAAGTAAAACAATAAAAAGGGGCAAATTGACATCACGCTGAATGAAAATTAAGTCACCCCGTATTTGAAAATTATTAATCGGCTTTATTATCAGTCTTTGCGGCTTTAAAGTTAAATTTTTGCCCGGCGATACTCGCTTCATACATTAACCCACCTTTAGCCAAGGTGAAGACAGCAAAACCACCGACATAATTTGCTTTGCTTTGCTTATTACCTAACGCAGCCCCAGTACCAGTACTACCTGCTTGCGCCGATGTACCATAGGTCAGCGCAACGGCACTTGCCTGAGCGCCAAATTCAAAGCTACCGGCGGTAAAAGCATTATAGGCACGCTTATCCTGTAAGAAAATAATTTGGCTGAAGGCTTGACCGCCCAACTGAAAACCCAAACTGATTTGTATCATATTCACACTGCCCGTCGGCCGTCCGCCTAAGTAGACTTGCCCCTCTCCATAGGCACCGCCAAGACCAATACCGCCTTTTCCTATAGTAGGGAAAACGGCATAACCATAAGCATTATCAAAAAATTCAGCGGTGCTTGGCGAACGTTGAAACTGCTCTATTGTTGTTTGATACTCATTGGCGGCAACCTGTAAACTCAACACTAAACCACCGGCACAAAGTGCTAACCATTTTTTCATTTTATAGATCCTTGAATATTTGAGGGTGAGTAAAGTGTTAATACCAAATTAGTTGATTTTCTCTGCACTTACGCTGTTTAAAATGTATAGCATAAAATACCGTTTAGTCTTGGTTATTAAATTGATTCATAAGCATTATATTCCCAATCTGTTTCTCGATTATGGGAAATTGTACCTAGGACAAGACCGAAAGAATATTACTTAAATATAGTTCACTCTATTTGATTCTGCGTAGCATTTAATGCTTTCTAGGATTGCGGATTAGCAGATATAACGATGCTTTGATTAAACTGAGTATTGTGATGACTCGAAAGGATCATTGAACGGTTTAAATGTCAGGTAGAATGAAATGTTGAAGGGGTATATTTAAAAAAGGGTAATCGAGCTGCTGTTCGATTAAATCCAAATTGAAGTTTGTAGTAAAACAATCGCGGCAGTGACAGCAAGCATGATAAATAATCTAACTATATCGCGACTAATGTTAACAATTTTTTAAATTCAATATCAATAATAACCAAATCATAATCACACTTATTCAGTTTAATTGTTGCAAAAAAAACCGGCTCAATCGATTGCAGAAGCGTCCCTCATAATTTTCATGTGAGCCCGCGCGCAGCAGAGAATATCCATTATTAGCAGCGATGAGAAACCTGCTATGCTGCTTTATTTACACCTTTCAGGCGAACAGCTTAACGCTGTTAATCTAACCTCAAACTACCGGGAGATAATGATTCTTGAATCTTCAAGTAATTTGGCTATATCACTAAAAAAGGAAGTCTACATGAAAGCAGTTGCTTACCAAAATTCACAACCAATTACCCATCCTCAGGCTTTGATTGATATCGACCTTCCAAAACCAGTCGCCAGTGGCACTGATATATTAGTCAATGTTGAAGCTATTTCAGTGAATCCCGTCGATACAAAAGTTCGCAATAACGTCAATCCGACCGATCAGCAATACAAAATATTAGGTTGGGATGCGGTTGGAACGGTTGTCTCCATTGGTGAGCAGGTAACCTTATTTAAACCCGGCGATAAAGTTTGGTATGCAGGTGCAATTAACCGCCAGGGTGCAAATTGTGAATACCATCTGGTTGATCAAAGAATCGTTGCTCTGGCTCCCCAAAATTTATCCTGCCGCGAAGCCGCCGCCATGCCGCTTACCTCAATTACAGCATGGGAAATATTATTTGATCGCTTTAATCTTAATAGTGAGAGTAAAGGTACCCTGTTAATTATTGGCGCTGCGGGCGGTGTGGGATCGATCATGATTCAACTGGCGAAACAGCTCACCAATCTGACCATTATTGCCACAGCATCAAGACCGGAAACACAAAGTTGGGTCAAAGCATTAGGTGCTGACCATGTGATTAACCACCGTCACAATTTAGAACAGGAGCTGCAGGCAATTGGTCTGGACAATGTCAACTACATCGCCAGTCTTACCCATACGGAAGAGCATTTTTCGGGCATTGCGACAATTATCGCCCCACAGGGAAAATTAGCCGTGATCGATGATGCGGCGACCCTCGATATTATGCCGCTTAAGCGTAAGAGCGTCTCTGTTCATTGGGAACTGATGTTTACCCGCTCACTATTTGAAACAGAGGATATGATTGAGCAGCATAAATTATTAACCCGCGTTGCCAACATGGTGGATCAGGGAAAATTAAAATCGACCGTGGCAAATGATTTTGGAACAATCAATGCCGCGAACCTTATCAAGGCGCATGCTTTATTAGAATCGGAAAAATCCAAGGGGAAAATAGTCTTGTCTGGTTTTTAAAAATAGTCTTGTCTGGTTTTTAAAAAGAGTTAGCAACAGGCGTTTATACCTGAAAATATTTAAGTACTGCGGTGCTTAAGCTGATAACGCTTAAAATGCCTCTGAATTTTTTCAGAGGCTAAAAGCACATTACAATGAACGTACAGCACGTGATGCCGGATCATAAATACCCGACAAGGTTCTCATGGTAGCGGCAAGTTCACCCAGTTGATCGCCGATATCCAGCTTGCTAACGGCATCAACAAGCCATTGTTCGCGGATCTTGCGATATTCCGCGCAAAATTTCACCCCGCTTTCTGCAACCTTATAATAGGTATCTTTGCCGCGCCTTTCACTTTCAACCAGATCCCGCTTAACCAGTTTGCGCACCGAATAGGAGACATTATGAATATCTTCAATATTGAGCGTGAATGCCACATCCACGATCCGTTTTGGCCGGTCACGATGATGCATGTTATGCAATACCAGAATATCAAGCGGTCCCAGCTCAGGAAGCCCCGCGGCAAAACTGCACGACAGCATCCAACGTTCAAAGGCGTTATTGAGCATGGTTAATGCATACTCAAATTCACTTAACGTAACGGAATCTTTCCCCATCAAATGTGATGAAGAAACGATTGGAAAATATTCATTTTTTTTCATAGTTACCTCTTTTTAACTGGCGGTCATTTCCGATGGTAGCCAAGTGACAATACCCGGGAATACCGTGACTATTACGACCGCGAAAAGCAATAAAAAGAAAAACGGCAGCGCAGCCTTCGAGATAAAGATCATATCACGCCCGGTGAGGCTTTGGAGGACAAATAAGTTAAAACCAACCGGCGGAGTTATTTGTGACATTTCAACGACCAGCACAATATAAATACCGAACCACAACGGATCAATCCCAGCCTGCAGCACCATAGGTAAAACCACTGAAGTGGTCAGCACCACAACGGATATGCCGTCTAAGAAACAGCCCAGCACCACAAACAGCAGGGTCAAAATAAACAGCAGCAGATAAGGGGAAAGCTCCATTGCCGCGATACTTTCCGCCAGCATACGGGGTAACCCGATAAAACCCATTGCAACGGTTAAAAAGGCGGCGCCGGCAAGGATCAAAAGAATCATGCATGAGGTTTTTGTCGCCCCCATTAAACTGCCGACCAGACTTTCCCGAGTCAGGGAGCGACCGGTAAAAGCAAGTAATAATGCACCGACGACGCCAAAAGCAGCCGCTTCGGTCGGGGTTGTTAAACCACCATAAATAGAACCCAGAACAAATAACACCAGAAGCCCAACAGGAATAAGCTTAAGCAGTGCTTTCAGCTTTACAGACCAGCTGTAAGTGACAGTGTCGCTGGGTACTTTGCTCGGATTGCGCAATGCCCAGTACATGGTATATCCCATAAACAGCATTACCAGCATCATACCGGGCACGGCACCTGCGATAAATAAACGGCCAATAGAGACCTCTGCGGCCACACCGTAAACAATCAGGATAATCGACGGTGGAATTAAAAGACCGAGCGTGCCTGAACCTGCCAGTGTTGCAATCGCCATTTTATCATCGTAGCCCTGCTTTTTGAGCTCAGGCAGGGTCATTTTACCAATAGTCGCCGCCGTTGCAGCCGATGATCCGGATACTGCGGCAAATAGACCGCAACTTAAAATATTAACATGTAACAGGCGACCGGGTACTCGTCCCAGCCAGGGTGTTAAGCCTTCAAACAGGTCAGTGGATAAACGGGTTCTGAACAGGATTTCCCCCATCCAGATAAACAGCGGTAAAGCCGCGAGTGACCAGTCAGACACCGCGCCCCAGGTGGAGGTTGCATAGATCAAACCAAAGGCATCGTTACCCAGCAGAATCATACCTGAGATAGCCACCATCAGTAGTGACAAAGCCACCCACAATCCGCTGGCAAGAAAACCGAAGAGCACAACCAGAAGGATGCCTCCAATAATCAGTTCATTCATTGACTCTCTCCCTTTGAATCCTGACGTTCTACTCCGTCAACGTTGATAAAATCTTTTTCAGCGAGCGATTCCTCTTCAGAAAGCGGAATCCGCTTACCAAAGAAAAGACTGCAGACGGTCAAGTCAATGACCGAGATAGCAAATATAACCATGCCAATGGCGACAGGAAGTTGAACAATCCACATCGGAATGGCGACAAAACCCGACGAGACCTCCTCATAATCCCAGGACTCCCAGACCATATAACAAAGCTCGTAGGCTAAATATGCGACTAGAACAGACGCGCTGAGCAGGACAAAACGCTCGCAAAAAAGTGCACTTTTTTCGCTCAAGCGTGAAGTAAATAAGCTCACTCGAATATGACCGCCATGCTGAAATGTATAAGCTAATGCCATAAAACTTGAAGCTGCCAGCAGGAAGCCGGCAAAGTCATCACTTGAGGGAACAACAATTCCCATCCAGCGTCCGACCACGCGAGCGAGAATCACAACACATATGGCGACGATACATACGGCGGATAAAATTCCGGCTCCGTGATACAACTTATTCAAGAAACAACGCATGAATAGAAACTCCTGTTTTTTATTCCCCTCGGGGACTAGACCCAAATGACTTGAAGAGGCAGACATCAGCATCTTCAAGTAGTTTGGGATATATTATTTTTTGTACGCGTCTAAGATGGCTTTACCTTCAGTTCCGGCTTCTTTCAGCCAGTCTGTTGCCATGGTATCGCCAATGTCATTAAGAGAGCTCATCAAAGCTTTCGTCGGCGCTGCTACATTCATCCCTTTATCAGCAAGAATCTTAGTATTTAATGCCGTTTCTTTTTTAGCCATTTCCCAGCCGCGCGACTCTGCATCAGCAGACGCTTGTAATAGTCCCTGTTGAGTTTTTTCATCCAAACGTTTAAATGCACGGGTATTAATAATCACCATGTTTTTCGGAATCCATGCCTGCACGTCCGTATAGTGGCTGACATAATCCCAAGATTGGCTGCTGACACCTGTTGTTGGTGAGGTGATCATCATATCGATAATGCCGGTGGAGAAAGCTTGCGGAATTTCGACGGTTTGCACCGTAGTGGGTGATGCCTTCAGTAAAACAGATAATTGGGATAGGGTTGAGCTGTAGGCACGCATTTTCCCACCTTCCATGTCTGCTACAGAGTTAATGGCTTTTTTACTGTAAATACCCTGTGGCGGCCATGGCACAGAATACAACAACATCATGTTATCTTCGGCCAGTTTGTTCTCTATCGTCGCTTTTGATACAGCGTATAACTTCTTCGCCTGATCAAAGTCAGTGGCTAAAAACGGCAGATTATCAAGCTTAAACACCGGATCCTCATTGCCTAAGATACCGATAAAAACTTCGCCGATAGAAATCTGGCGGGAACGCACGGCACGGACAATCTCTTTATGGTCGATTAACGAACCACCCGCATGAACGACTATCTCAAGCTCACCATCGGTTGCCGCTTTAACATCTTCAGCAAATTGACGGATATTCTGAGTATGATGAGTTGAATCAACATAAGGTGTCGCCATATCCCATCGGGTGCTGGCAAAGCTGGTCGAAGTGGCCGCTATAGCAAGCAGCATTGTGGTTGTTTTAAGAAATACTCTCATTGTTTTAGTTCCTTTTTTAACGCCTCAGGTCGATTAGACCTATCTGCTATCCATTTTATTTTACTGTTATTAACAAATAACGCCTGTTTAAAATGGATAATACTCACCGTCATTTTTGTAAAAAATGACAGAACAACTTAAATTTCAAGCACCGAACTTATACGTACTGCAACAGTTTGGCAACAAATTAAAAACAATTTGCTTACAAATCGTCTTCAATGTATCTTTGAATCACACTTTTGGGATCATGATAAGGTTCATTTATCTATCGCGTCGCTCTCAAATAATCACCCTAACGTCATAACAGGAAGGTAGAAATGAAACTTAATTGCGATATGGGAGAAAGTTTTGGTATCTGGGAAATGGGTTTAGATGAAGCAGTGATCCCCTGGATTGATATGGTTAATATCGCCTGCGGATTCCATGCATCGGATCCGGATGTGATGGCCAAAACCGTTCAAGCAGCCGTTGAAAAAAATCTCCAGATTGGTGCCCACCCCGGCTATAATGATAAAATCGGCTTCGGACGACGCAGTATTCCTCATTCCCAAAAGCAGATATCCCACCTGATTGCCTACCAAACCGGTGCCCTGCAGGCAATCTGCCAGCTCTATGACAGTAATGTTGAATATGTAAAACCCCATGGTGCACTGTATAACGATATGATGGTGAATGAAGATATTTTCCGCGCAGTGCTTGAGGGGCTGACCAAACTGTCTCCGCGACCGGCGCTGATGATCCTCGCACAAACGGATAATAGCCTCTACCAAGATATTGCTGAGCAATCGGGTGTGCGCTTAATTTTAGAAGCCTTTGCCGACAGGGCCTATACACCGGAAGGCCGACTTGCTCCGCGCTCACAAGCGGGTGCGGTATATCATAACGCAGAGCAAATTATCGAACAGGTGATGCAATTAGCCAAAAATGGTTGTGTTACCACAATCGAAGGTGGCCAACTGCAGCTTAACGCTGACAGTGTCTGTGTTCATGGAGACAATCCGGAGTCGGTGGCAACGGTCGAACAACTTTTTAAGGCATTGAACCCATGAAATCAGCCGTTATCAAGCGGGTATCAGAAACCCATGTAATGATATATATCGGGGACACTATTGCCCCTGAACGGGCATCTCTGTTCGGCTCTCTGTGCGAAAAAATTCGTCTGGAGTTCAGCGCAGGGGTTATTGAGGTGGTCCCCTCCTATACCTCGATTATGATTGAATTCAATCTCTCAAAAATATCCTATGGGACTCTGGAAGCAGGTTTAACCGAGTTACTTGGTGGTTTTGAACAAAGCGCACAAAAAATCCAAGCAAGGGTTATTGAACTGCCCGTTTATTACCACGCCGATGTAGCGCCGGATTTACAGACGCTGGCTGAAGCGAAAAATTTATCTGTCCAGCAGGTTATCGAGATTCATTGCCAGACCCTTTATACCGTATGTGCGATCGGATTTTCTCCCGGTTTCGCCTTTCTTGGCAGCGTCGATGACCGGATAGTCATGCCCCGTCACGCCAGTCCGCGCCTGAAAATACCCGCAGGCAGTGTCGGTATTGCTGACCGACAGACGGCCGTTTATCCCGATGATTCACCGGGTGGATGGCAGATTATAGGTAACTGCCCAAGCACCTTATTCAGTCCGGAAAGGGAGCCGATGATGCCGTTTTCGGTCGGTGACACGGTACGCTTTAAATCCGTATCACTGGAAGAGTTTACTCAGCAAGGAGGACAAAGATGTCCAAACTGGAAGTAATTCAGCCGGGAATGTTATCGCTTATTCAGCGCGTTGGCGTTGCGCATTTGGATTTAAGTCAGGAAGCTTCTGCCGGTGAATCGGCGTGTTTTAAGCAGGTATCAGCAGAAGAGTTTACTCAGCAAGGAGGACAAAGATGTCCAAACTGGAAGTAATTCAGCCGGGAATGTTATCGCTTATTCAGGATGTCGGTCGCTTTGGCGTTGCACAACTCGGGTTAAGTCAAGGCGGGCCCGTTGATCTGCATGCCTACTGCTGGGCAAACCATTTACTTGCTAATAGCATGCACTGTCCGGTACTTGAAATTACATTAGGTCAGGCGAGCTTTACAGCCCGGGAAGACACTATGGTAGCACTCACGGGAGCCGATATGATGGCGACCCTTGACGGAACAGCACAAAAAAACTGGCGCAGCTTTCAAATCAAAAAAGGACAGACACTTAAACTTAGCTTTGCTCAAACCGGGCTTAGAGCTTATCTTGCCATTGCCGGCGGTTTTGCTGCACAGAAAATATTTGGCAGTAGCGCCACCGTGATGCGCAATAAACTGGGAGGACTGACCAAAGGCGACGGTTCCCTTGCCAGAGGAAACAAAATAGCAGCGGGGCAGTTATTAAGCGCGGCAAGCAGTAATCAGGATCGCACTGTTTGCCTATCGGTTCCAAACCATTTTATTCCGGACTATGGCGATATTATCGAGATTGGCGTACTGCCATCATATCAAGTTGAAAGCTTTCCTAAATTACAGCGCGAGCGATTTTTTCAAAGTAGTTTTACCGTTAGCCCGCAAAGCGATCGGATGGGTGTGCGTTTAACAGGTGCGGAGATTAAGTGTGATACTGCCGGAATTATTTCCGAAGGCATTGCCCTTGGCGCGATTCAAATCCCGCCCGACGGGCAACCGATTATACTGCTTAATGATCGCCAAACGCTGGGAGGTTATCCGAAAATAGGCTGCGTATCACGCTTGGATCTACCCAAAATAGCACAAGCCAGAGCGGGTTCAACAATCCACTTTTACGCTGCAGACATTGAAGAAAAATCGTCACAATGGTGTGAGTTTTTAGGTTTTTTCAACGTATAGAGTATGTACTAACGTTTAATCAATCGGCGCGAGACAACTTCCACACTGGAGTTATAAGTTCCCTGTGCAGCGAGTAAGGCCAGTTGCAGTGTTTTTTCTGCAATGACTTCTAATTGCTGCGGTAAAGACTGTACTTTGATTGGTAAAAAATCTAACAGGCGGTTATCACCAAAAGTCGCCAGTTCAGTTTTTTTCTGTAATTCTGGATGCGCTAATAAACAATCCAGTACTCCAACAAACAAGGTATAAGAGGTAATTAAAATCGCATCGGGAAAGCAATCCTGATCTATCCATTGCTGCGCTAAACATTGACCTTGTTCGATACTGAAATTTTCACCATAAGCGTATTGAACCTCAAGGGTGCCGCTGTATTGTGCCAGTGCCGCTTTAAATCCTAATTCTCGCTCTTTGGAGACTCCCAGTAATGGCGCAGCACCAATTAAACCAATACTGTTAATGTTTTTTTCTAATAAGGCTTCACATAACTGATAAGCCCCTTCCAAATCTTCACTGATTACACTGCTGAAAAATTCATCATCCAAACACCTGTCGATACCTACCACAGGCACACCCTTAGCCTGCACGTTACGATAAAAGGGATCATCTCCGGGCAATGCAGTGGCAACAATTAACACATCAATACCCCGCCTAATAAGATTTTCAGCAACGTTCATTTCTGTCTTAATTTCATCACCCGAGCAACAGATTATTAATTGAAAACCTGATTTTCTGGCATCGCGCTCTAATAGTTTAGCGATTTTGGCATAACTGGTATTTTCCAGATCCGGGATAATTAAACCAAAGGTACGGCTATTGCCCGCCCGTAGAGCACTGGCTGCATAATTAGCTTGATAATTATATTTATCCACAACGGCCATCACTTTCAAACGCGTTTTTTCACTAATACGGTATTGCTCTGCTTTACCATTAATAACATAACTGGCAGTGGTACGAGAGACGCCTGCTAAACGCGCTATTTCTACTAATTTCATCAAACATCCTTTCTAAAAAACAATTATCGAGATCCGTATCACAGTATAGGAAATCACCAAGCCAATAACCATCAAAAAGCAGTTGCAATTGTAGCTGAAACGGTTCAGCATGACAACTGAATCGGTTCAGCAGCGATAAAGATAAGAAATAACAGATTGCGAGTACAGCTATTCACATCTCTACAGTGAGTATAAGACTGGATTACCCATTTCTTAAATCGTTGCTTGGCGCACAACTATACTGAAGACTAAGATCTCGGTTGTGAACATTTTTAAACCATTAATGACTGCGTTAATAAGCGCGACAGTCACTAACTTTAGTAAGGTGTCCGGCATGTTATCAATTAATACCCACGATATTATTCTCGCGCAAACAGCAGAGAATAAACAAGATGCAATTAAATCTATCGCTAACGGCCTGCTGGACAAAGGTTATGTAGAAAGCGGTTATGTTAACGGCATGCTCGCTCGTGAAGCGCAAAATACAACTTTTTTAGGTAATGGTATCGCCATCCCCCATGGAACAACGGATACCCGTGATCAAATAAAACAAACCGGTGTTATTTTGCACCACTTCCCACAGGGTGTGAATTGGGGTGATGATAATACGGTTTATTTAGCCATAGGTATCGCGGCAAAGTCAGATCAGCATTTAGAAATTTTAAAAATGCTGACTAAAGTACTTTCAGCTGACGGTGTTGAGCAACAGTTACAAAATGCAAGCACGGCTGAAACTATCGTTGATTTATTAACCGGTAAAGTGCAAACCGAAATGTTGTTAACGGCTGACTTAATCAAGCTCGATGCTGCCGCACAGGATCTATCACAACTAACCGCGCTTGCAGCCGATTTACTCAAAAATCAGGGGGCGACCAGCGATACCTTTGCTGAGACAATAGCGGCTAACACTCCAACGCATTTAGGCCAGGGTCTGTGGTTAAGTGCCAGCAACCAAGGTGTCAATAAAACCGCTCTCTCTTTTGTAAAAACCCCGCAAGCATTAAAACATTCAAATAAACCGGTCAACGGCCTGCTCTGTATCGCCAGTAACAGTGAACTGCATTTAAAAACGCTGGAGCTTCTGATTGACCTGATTGATAAGCAAAAAGCAGAGAAACTGTTCAGCTCGAATCAGGAACAAGTTATCAACCTGCTGACGAAAGAAATACTCGAAGGCAGCCAACAGGTTTTTACTATTAGAAATCCGCATGGTTTACACGCCCGTCCGGGTGCAATGCTGGTTAATACGGCGAAAAAATTTGCAGCAAGCATTCAACTGGCGAAAGCGAATACGCCGGACAAAACAGCCAATGCAAAAAGTTTAATGAAGGTGATGACCTTAGGGGTCAAGTTTAAAGACCAGTTACAGGTTACCGCGCAGGGTGAAGATGCGGATCAAGCACTACTTGCCATTGGTAAAGCGATTGAAGAAGGTTTAGGAGAATCAATCCAATGAGTAAAAATCTGAAAGTGGTTACTGTCACTCTAAACCCAGCCTTAGATCTCACCGGCTCACTTGAGGTATTACAGACGGGGTCAGTGAATTTAATGGCAACCGGCAGTCTGCATCCGGCAGGCAAAGGTATCAATGTTGCCAAGGTACTTGCCGAACTCGGCGCAAAGGTCACTGTTACGGGTCTACTCGGGGAAAATAATCAAGCTTCGTTTGTCGCGTTATTTGAATCGTTAAAGATCAATGACCAATTTATCCGTGTTCAGGGTGATACGCGCATCAATGTCAAAATTGTTGAGAAATCCGGTCAGGTGAGCGATCTCAACTTTCCGGGCGTGAGCATCGGAGAGTCTGAATTAGCCGAATTTGAGCGAACTTTATTTAAGCTTTCAAAAACACATGATGTCTTTGTTATTGCCGGAAGTCTTCCGCAAGGCGTGACACCGGAACGTTGTGCAGGCTGGATTGAAAAACTGAACAAAGCAGGTAAAAAAGTATTTTTTGATAGCAGTAATAAAGCATTAGCAGCCGGTGTTAATGCTCATCCTTACCTGGTTAAACCCAATGATGAGGAACTCCGTGCGTTACTTAATCTACCATTAAAAAATACGAATGAGATTAAGAATGCCGCGCAACAATTACAGCAACAGGGTTGTCATAATATAGTTATTTCTATGGGTGAAAATGGTGTGCTTTGGCTTAACAAAGCCGGCTGGCTCAAATCAACGCCACCTAAAATGGAAGTAGTCAGCACAGTTGGCGCCGGCGATACCTTAGTGGCAGGCCTTTGTTGGGGTGAGCTAAATCAATGGAATAAATCACAAAGTTTAAGTTTTTCTACCGCATTAGCAGCACTTGCTGTCAGCCAGGTAGGCGTCGGTGTTGAAGACATCGATCAGGTTGAAGCATTGCAAAAAAACATAAAAATAACAGCAGAGTGATTAAACAGGTCATTTAATTACGTCGCTATTAATAACTTTATAAATAAATGGTTCAGAGGATAAGAAGATGAAATTAGCCATAGTCACCGCATGCCCGAGCGGCATTGCCAACAGTATTATTGCAGCGGGTTTAATTGAAAAAGCGGTCTCGGCATTAAACTGGGAAGCGACAATTGAATGTCAATCTAGCGTAAAACCTGTACAGCCTTTAACTCAACAACAAATTGATCAAGCCGACTGCATCGTTATTGCAGCGAATACCGCGGTTGATCTTAGCCGCTTTCAAGGTAAAAAAGTGTATCAATCTGATATTAGCCAATGCCTGGAAGATACAAAAACCTATTTACAAAATGCAGTTAACAATGGGGAACTGCTTATCCAATCCACAACGAGGAAGACCATTATGTCAACAGCTCAAAAAATTGTTGCAATTACAGCCTGCCCAACCGGTGTTGCACACACCTTTATGGCGGCAACAGCCTTAGAAGATAAAGCTAAACAGCTTGGTTACGAAATTAAGGTTGAAACACGCGGCTCAGTCGGCGCAAAAAATCAGTTAACAGCAGAAGATATCAGCGCAGCTGATGTGGTTATTATTGCCGCAGATATTGCCGTTGATTTAGCCCGTTTTGATGGCAAAAAATTGTATAAAACCAGTACTGGTTTAGCCCTTAAAAAAACCGAGCAAGAAATCAACAAAGCATTTTCCGATGCAGCGGTTTATCGCAGCACAGGTGCCGCTGAAAGCAGTGACGGCGAACAAATGAAAGCATCGTCTGCTATCTATAAACACCTTATGTCCGGTGTTTCTCATATGCTACCCGTGGTTGTTGCGGGTGGTTTATTAATTGCGTTGTCTTTTGTCTTCGGTATAGAAGCCTTTAAAGAGGAAGGGACACTGGCAGCGGCATTAATGACTATCGGCGGCGCCTCCGCTTTTGCACTGATGATACCGGTATTATCTGGTTTTATCGCCTTTTCGATTGCCGACAGACCCGGTCTTGCACCCGGTTTAATTGGCGGTATGTTAGCAAGTTCAACGGGAGCCGGTTTCCTTGGTGGTATCATTGCAGGTTTCCTAGCGGGTTACACCGCAAAATGGGTTGCCGATAATTTCCCACTGCCAGATTCTATGGCGGCGCTAAAACCCATTCTAATCATCCCTTTGATTGCCAGCTTAGTAACAGGTTTAGTGATGATCTACGTAGTTGGTACGCCCGTCGCTGCAATCATGGCCGGACTAACTGACTTCCTTGCAAGCATGGGCTCAGCAAATGCCGTGTTATTAGGTATTCTTCTTGGCGCAATGATGTGTTTCGACCTTGGTGGTCCAGTGAACAAAACAGCCTATACCTTTGGTGTAGGTCTATTGGCCTCACAAACCTATGCACCGATGGCGGCGATTATGGCTGCGGGTATGGTACCGGCTTTAGGCATGGGTCTAGCGACATTCTTAGCCAAATCTAAATTTATCGCCAGTGAAGCAGAAGCGGGTAAAGCATCATTCGTATTAGGTCTTTGCTTTATCTCTGAAGGTGCAATCCCGTTTGCCGCGCATGATCCATTACGCGTAATCCCTTGTTGTATGGCCGGTGGCGCGTTAACAGGTGCACTGTCTATGTTATTTGGTGCGCAACTACTAGCACCACACGGTGGTTTATTTGTACTGCTTATCCCGGGTGCAATTAGTCCAGTACTGCTTTACTTAGTCGCGATTGCAGCAGGAACAGCAGTGACTGGTATCAGTTACGCTTTCCTTAAGAAAAACGACCGTAAAGAAGCCGTTGCGGCTTAATTAGACGCTTTAAATAGCGACGGCTTAATCCATAAAAACCCGGCACATTGTCGGGTTTTTTTAACGGAAAATATCGTCATTTTGAAGAAAACAGAATATTTTTGAATCCATTCAGACGAAGAAGGTAAATAATATGAAAATAGCAATGGCCTGTGACCACTCTGGTTTTAGTTTAAAAGAAGAGGTCAAAATATTATTGATAAATGCCGGGCATACTATTATTGATTTTGGCGCAAATAATGAAGATGCTTGTGATTTGTCCGATCATATTTACCCGGCAGCATTAGCCGTTGCTTCGGGCGAAGCGCAACGAGGCATTTTTATTGATGGCGTCGGTTATGGCAGTGCGTTAATCGCTAATAAAATTGCAGGATTGTATGCCGCAGTCTGCCAAGATCCTTTTTGCGCGCAACTCGCACGTTCTCATTCAAATACTAATGTCCTTTGCATTGGCGCCAAAATAATTGGCTCTGGTATTGCTGCAGAGATAGTCAATACCTGGATGACCACCGAATTTCTTAGCGATGACGCAAAATACAAAAAACGTGTTGATAAAATAATTACAATAGCAAATAAACATCTAAAACCATTATAACTACAACTAACAGCACAATATTGATGTTGGCTAACATTAATAAATATTAAATCATGTTAATTTGACATACACGATAACGTTTTGCAGATAATAGATCTGGATAAAGGAATATAGAATGATTACGCTCGGTGAATACATTATTAAAAAGCAGCATGAATCTCCAGAGGCAACAGGAGAATTATCATCTATATTAGGCGCAATTCGATTAGCGACCAAAGTCGTTAATCGAGACATAAATAAAGCCGGATTAGTTGATATTATTGGCGCAACGGGTGTGGAAAATGTGCAGGGTGAAGTCCAGCAAAAAATGGATCTATACGCTAATGACGTTTTTAAAGCGGCATTGGAAGCGCGTGGCGAAGTCTGTGGTGTCGCAACCGAGGAAGAAGATGAGTTTGTTTCCTTTGATGATCAACGCTGTATAAACAGTAAATATGTTGTATTGATGGATCCGCTGGACGGCTCTTCAAATATTGATGTTAATGTCTCGGTTGGAACCATTTTCTCCATTTATCGCCGCATCAGCGAACCCGGTCAGCCAGTCACCTTAGAAGATTTCTTACAACCAGGAACTGAACAGGTTGCCGCCGGATATGTTATATACGGTTCGTCAACCATGTTAGTTTATACAACCGGATACGGTACACACGGTTTTACCTGTGACCCTTCATTGGGTACTTTTTACCTTTCACATGAAAATATGAAAATTCCAGATGCTGGTTCAATTTACTCGATTAATGAAGGTAACTATCTGAAATTTCCACAGGGTGTAAAAAAATATTTAAAATACTGTCAAGAAATTGATGGCCCAACAAACCGCCCTTACACATCTCGTTATATTGGTTCTTTGGTTTCTGATTTTCACCGAAATTTGCTTAAGGGCGGTATTTATATCTACCCTTCTACGGCCTCCGCACCAAAAGGTAAGCTAAGATTATTATACGAATGTAACCCGATGGCATTTCTAATAGAACAGGCTGGCGGAAGAGCAACCGATGGTTTTAACCGCCGCATTATGGAGCTAAAGCCAACCGAGTTGCACCAGCGGGTGCCATTTTTCTGTGGTAGTTCTAAAATGGTCGATAAAGTAGAAACAATGATGGAAGAGTATTCCTCAGAAGAAAAATAAAATCGTTTAACTTTATTCCCTTTATACAGATAAGAAAAAAAACCGCTCAATGAGCGGTTTTTTTAAATACCAATTCCACTAATTGGGTGATCTGTTTAGGCGCCGGAAAAATACATGAAAGCAAGGCGTTTATTGCAGTAACTAGTTGTTCTAATTACAAAATAAACAACGAAGCTAGCATTCATTTTAACAAGCATAAATGAATAGAAAATTAGTGGATTTGGTATGATTTATTCTCTGGTAATTCCATCTTTATCCGCTTCATTGAGCACGCTTTGTTGATCAACAAAAATCAGCTGATCCGTTGCAAAACCGTGCATTTTGGCCGTCTGGATAAAATCTTTTTTAACAGCCTCAGCGACCGTTGCTGTTCTGGCTAATAACCATAAATAATCTTTGCTGTAGCTTGTCACATAGGCATACTGATAATTTATTTTATCCAGTTTAAAAATCACATAAGAGCCGTAAAACGGACCGAAAAATGATACTTTTAAGTGACCTTTGTTTTTCTCATCGACAAAATAAGCTTTTCCTTCAGCCGTTGTCCATTCTTTTTTTGCTCTTGAGTAACCACTATTTAAGACCTTTATCCCGCCATCTTCACGCAGTGAATATTCAGCACTGACATTGGACATCCCCCTTTCAAAGGAGTGATCCAAACGGGCAATTTCATACCACAGACCTAAATATTTGTCGGTCTGCAGTCCTTCGACGGCTTTGATATCCTTGGCGATCCCGGTACAGGCAACCTGTAAAAAAGCAATCACAGCGATCAACATTATACGCATCTTTATTTTCCCTAATAGTGAAACCTCAACTTAGCTTAAATGTAATACGTTGCAACATAAACATGCGATCACAGCTAAAGTTAATTTGTTATAGCAGACTATCTTAGCGTGTCCGAGGAAGAGATTGATTGGCACCATAGAATCCGCAATGCTATGCATATTTTCCTATGACAGCGCAGCAAAACAGGTGATAAACCTCAGCGGGTTTCTATCTTAAGATTATCTCATTCAAGGAGTAAAATAATGCAAAAACGGTTTCCAGCTATCATATTAACTATTTTGTTAAGCAATTTTCTGGTCACTGAAGTCGCCGCAAATTCAGCACCAGCGCCGCAACATCTTGCTGAGGAAGCCGGCTGGGAGTTTACTCTTGGGATTCATCTAGGTTACAGCAGCAGCCGCTCACAATTAGATACCGCTCATGATAACAAGCTCAATGAAGATCTTAACAATAGCGGCCATTCCCTCGATAAGACCTTTATCTTTCCCTTAGCCCGTGCACAGTATACCTTTGCAGAATTTAAAACGCAGATCTTTGCCGCTGACAGCCGCGAACAAATTTCGACAGCCGCGTTTCAATATGAACTTGGGATAACGCACTTATTTAATAACAGCAGCGAACTGACGGTCGCTTATTTTCCCCCACTGCTATCCTTCAATGATACTTGGCAGGATCCTTATTTAACCGGCAGTGCACGAATAACAACGGACGAAAATACACAGGGTGGACGATTTTCTTTGACCCACATTGCAGGAAGTTCAATTACCCTTAAATATGCCTTTGCTTTTACTGATATCGAAAATGAACACAGCGGACAAAGCTTAGGATTGAATGCTAAGCAGTTGACTCTGCTGCGACGTGATAGCTTGTATCAGCGCGTCGAAATACAAACAAGGTATAGGATCGCACCCGGTGTGTTTTTTAAACCCGCACTGCAATACACAACAAGGTCTGCCGATGGTGAAGCACATAACTTTGACCAATATGGACTGCAGTTAGGCCTACTGTTTTTTAAAGGTAGACACAGCTTAATTACCACCCTCAATGCCGGCATTAAAAAGTTTGCCGTCGAAAATCCTGTCTTTAGTCAAAAACAGAATACCGTCAATGCCGGACTCTTTTCAGTTTATAGCTATGCCCAGGCGCTTAACTGGCAACCATTAATTTTTAATATACTGGCCGGTTACAATAAAGAAGACTCTGATATCAATTTTTACGATAGCGAAGGTTTATTTATGTCGACCGGTATTACCTATCAATTTTAGCTTCAAATAAGACTAAATATCAGAGCAATACGAGTTGTTTTTCACTGTTCTTTCCTGAGCAGCCGGCGCTCGACTGGTTAATTGTAAAATGGAGCTACAGCGGCGATTAACTAAGCACTTTTATTCCTTTGATCTATCCTTAACTAAGCTCTTTAACTTGTTTTAGGCTTTAGCAAAGGGGGATAAAAATGAGTTTTTCTGAAATAAAAAAAGATCCTTTATCGGCATCCAAGCATAATTTAATTAACTATGAAGATACGTATACTCACTTTAACTGGCAGCAGGCACAGGAGCGTATTGCCGGTAATAAAGAGGGCTTAAATATCGCCTATGAAGCACTGGATCGTCATGTAAAAGAGGGTTTTGGTGAACAGGTCGCCATTCGTTGGCTGAGCAAACAGGGGGTGCCGGTAGACATTAGTTATGCAGAATTAATGGCACAAACCAGTCGTTTTGCTCATATTCTGTCTAGTTTTGGTGTGCAGCCTAATGATACTGTGTTCGGTTTATGCAGCAGAGTACCGCAACTCTATATCGCATTATTAGGCACGCTTAAATTCGGCGCGGTATTTTCCCCCCTATTTTCAGCATTTGGTCCAGAGCCTGTTCGTTCACGGATGGAGATAGGTCGAGCGCGTCTTTTAATTACCAGTGAAGCGCTTTATCTCAAAAAAGTTAAACCCTGGCGTGAACAGCTAAGCAGCCTGAAATGGGTATTACTGTATAACGTAACCGGCCCGCTTCCTGATGATTGTTCTGATCTTGATGCTTTATTAAAAGAGAATAGCGCGGACTTTCCTGCCCGTCTCTGCGATCCGGAACATCTCGCTTTATTACACTTTACCTCGGGCACAACGGGTAAACCGAAAGGTGCCATGCATGTTCATCAAGCCGTGGTTTATCACAGCATCTCAGCCTTTTACGCGCTGGATCTCAGGCCGGGCGACCGTTACTGGTGTACCGCCGACCCGGGTTGGGTAACGGGCACTTCCTACGGCATTATTGCGCCATTATGCAACCGTGTCACCATGATCATTGATGAAGCTGAATTTGATCCTGAGCACTGGTATCAGTTACTCAGCGAACAAAAAATTAATGTCTGGTATACCGCCCCTACCGCTATCCGCATGTTAATGAAAGCCGGAGGTGAGCTTGCCGCTCAATATGATCTTAGTGCCTTACGCTTTATTGCCAGCGTCGGTGAGCCCCTTAATCCTGAAGCTGTCGTCTGGGGACAGAAAGTTTTTGCCATGCCGTTTCACGATAACTGGTGGCAGACCGAGACCGGCGGCATCATGATAGCCAACCTTGCAACCAATACCGTTCGCCCGGGTTCAATGGGCAGGCCCCTGCCCGGTATTGAGGTTGCCATTATGGAACACACTGAAGGCGGGCAAATCAAAGCCACGACAAAAGCCAATCAAGTCGGCGAGCTGGCACTGAAAAAAGGTTGGCCGTCCATGTTTCGGGGTTATTTGCATGAAGAACAACGTTATCAAAAATGTTTTGTCGGGGACTGGTATTTAAGCGGCGATCTGGCCATGTGTGATGCCGATGGTTATTACTGGTTTATTGGTCGGGCAGATGATGTGATTAAAAGCTCTGGACATTTGATTGGTCCTTTTGAAGTAGAAAGTGTGTTGATGGAGCACCCTGCTGTCGCCGAAGTCGCGGTAATAGGCCTACCCGATCAAGTGGCGGGCGAAATTGTAAAAGCTTTTGTGGCGCTGAAACCTGAATATCAAGGTGATGAAATCTTACGTAAAACCTTATTAGGTCATTCACGTAAACGTTTGGGCGCCGCCGTTGCGCCAAGAGAGATTGTTTTCCGTAAAAATTTACCTAAGACCCGCAGCGGCAAAATTATGCGGCGTTTATTAAAAGCGCGCGAACTCGGATTGCCTGAAGGTGATATTTCCACGCTTGAAAGTGATGAGGCCTAAAGTTTGCTTTGGAGATAACGGTATGAGCAATAACAAATTACATGTTAATCGTATTCATTTACATTTTTTACTTAAGCAGATGATTCGAATTCGCCGCTTCGAAGAACGTTGCGTCACCCTCTATAATGAAGAAAAAATTCGTGGTTTTTTGCACTTGTATAACGGAGAGGAGGCCATTGCCGTTGGCGTAATGCAGGCATTAACGGCGCAGGATGCGGTACTTGCAACTTATCGTGAACATGGCCATGCGCTGGCAAGAGGCCTGAGCATGGACATCGTGATGGCGGAGATGTTTGGTAAAGCCAGTGGTTGTAGCGGTGGACGAGGTGGGTCGATGCACCTCTTTGATAGCAGCCAACGTTTTTATGGCGGCAGTGCCATTGTTGCCGGTGCGCTGCCTATTGCCGTTGGAATCGCATTAGCAGATAAAATGTTACAGAACCAGGCTGTCACCTGCTGTTTTTTTGGTGACGGAGCGGTCGCCGAGGGAGAGTTTCATGAGAGCCTGAATCTTGCCAAATTATGGCAACTGCCAATCTTGTTTATCTGTGAAAATAATCTTTATGCCATGGGCACAGCCCTGGAACTCGAACAGTCCAATCAAAAAATTCATTTAAAAGCAGCAAGTTATGGCTTAGCTTCGCAAGTGATAGATGGTATGAATGTGGTTGATGTTGAGGCCGCGGCAAAACTTGCCTGCAGCGCGATACGCAATGGTGCAGGGCCGCATTTTATAGAATGCCAAACCTATCGTTTTCGGGGTCACTCTATGTTTGATACTCAGCTTTATCGTAATAATGACGAAGTTGAGCAGTGGAAGAAAAAAGGCCCTCTGATCCAGTTAACCCAATGGTTAAAAGACAACCATCAAATAGAATCCGATGAGCTGCAGGCCATCGAATTAGCGGTAGATAAGGAGATCGATGCAGCGGTACGCAGTGCTGATGCGGCAGAGATCGAGCCCGTTGAAAATTTGTTAAAGCATGTCTATACGGAGGTTTCCCATGGATAAAATTACCTTCAGAGAGGCATCTAGGGCTGGAATAGCGGAAGCCTTAAAGGATGATTCCAGAGTCTTTTTAATCGGCGAAGACGTGGGTCGATATGGGGGGTGTTATGCGGTTTCCAAAGGCTTGCTCGATAGCTTTGGCGCGCAACGCATTATTGATGCTCCTCTGGCGGAAGCAGGCTTTGTCGGAGCAGGAATTGGTGCAGCAATAGGCGGAATGAGGCCCATAGTCGAAATTATGACGGTCAATTTCAGTCTGCTCGCACTGGATCAAATAATCAACAACGCCGCGACGCTCAGGCACATGTCCGGTGGACAGATATCGGTGCCCGTAGTGATTCGCATGTCCTGCGGTGCAGGAAAACAACTGGCAGCTCAACACTCGCACAGTTTTGAAGGTTTATATGCCCATATTCCGGGTCTTAAAGTACTTTATCCGGGCACGATTGGTGATGCGCGCTATATGTTAAAAATGGCCCTTGATGACCCTGATCCGGTGATTATCTTTGAACATGTGATGCTCTATAATATGGAAGCTGAGCTACCTGAAAAACAGACTATTGCGCCAATGGAAAAAGCGGTGATCCGCAGAACAGGTCACGATTTAAGCATTATTACCTGGGGAGGCTGTTTGTATAAAGCAATGGATGCGGCAGAGCAGCTGAAAACCTTAGGCATTGATGCGGAAGTCGTCGATTTGCGCTGTTTACGCCCTTTAGATAGAGTCACAATTTTAGATTCAGTACGCCGTACACACAAGGCACTGATTGTTGACGAATCATGGAAAAGTGGCGGCATGTCCGCTGAAGTCAGCGCTACTATTGCAGAGCTCGGACTCTGGTATTTAGATGCCCCCATTAATCGTGTTTGTAGCGCTGAAGTGCCGATTCCCTACGCATATCATTTAGAACAGGCTAGCCTGCCGCAAGTCGCGCAAATTATCGCCGTTGCTAAGCAAATGATGGAACCCTTCAATGCCTCTATAAGGGATCCATTATGAGCAACAATGAACATGACTTAAAAATGCCCTCTTTTGGTTCTGATATGAGAAAAGGAACGCTAGTACAATGGCTGGTTAAAGAGGGCGATCATATAAAACGGGGTGATGTGGTCGCGGTTATCGAAACTCACAAGGGGGCAATTGATTTAGATCTGTTTGAAGATGCAGTAATAATAAGCTTACTGGTCAAAGAAGGGGAGCAGATCGCAGTTGGAGAGCCTATTGCCAGATTAAGCTCGGTTAAAGACAGTGAAAATACAGCCCCTCCTTCGACGAATGTTGCCGATATCGAGCCCAATCCTATGTCCACAAAAACTGCTGCGAATATAAGTTCAAGCCCAGCGCCCACCACAAGCGCTGCAGTTATAAATTCAAGCCCTGCGCCCACCAGCGCTGCAGTTATAAATTCAAGCCCTGCGTCCACCACAAGCACTGCAGCTATAAATGCGAGCCCTGCGCCCACCAGCGCTGCAGTTATAAATTCAAGCCCTGCGCCCACCAGCGCTGCAGCTATAAATGCGAGCCCTGCGTCCACCACCAGCGCTGCAGTTATAAATTCAAGCCCTGCGTCCACTACAGGCGCTGCAGTTATAAATTCAAGCCCTGCGTCCACCACCAGCGCTGCAGCTATAAATGCGAGCCCTGCGTCCACCACCAGCGCTGCAGTTATAAATTCAAGCCCTGCGTCCACCACCAGCGCTGCAGCTATAAATGCGAGCCCTGCGCCCACCACCAGCGCTGCAGCTATAAATCCTGGCTCTGCACCCGCTGAAGTTGAGCAAGATAACAGTCACTTCACAACCCCTGAAGATTTTATTTTAGCAACACCCGCTGCACGATTTTTTGCGAAGCAGCAGCAACTCACTTTAAACTCACTGTTTCCCAAGCCTAACAATAAAATTGTCACTTTGACTATGGTCGAGCAGGCAATACTACAAAAACAGCTTAGTCAGCATTCACCCGCGACGGCAGATAAAAAAGAAACCGCTAAGGTCAGTGCAGCGGAAAAACCTAAAAAAGGTTTTGATAAAGAGGCTATGCGCCAGGCGATTAGCGCCACCGTGACCCGCTCAAAACAACAGATACCACACTATTATTTGCGCCAGCGTTTGGATATAACAGCGTTGAAGGACTACTTGCTGCAGGTTAATGCAAGTATTACCATCGATCAGCGTATGCTCTTAGCGGCACCTTTATTGTGCGCCATTGCGCGTACATTAATGGATAGCCAGCAACTTAATGGCGAATATACAGAGGATCGCTTTGTCGCGAGTGAAACAGTACATTTAGCCAATGCGATTAATTTACGTGGCGGTGGATTGGTTATGCCGGTGATCCGCGCCGCACAAACACTTGCTCCGGCGCAGGTGATGGAACTTCTTAAACAGCAGGTGACACGGGCGCGCAATGGCAGTTTAGTCTTTTCTGAATTGAGCGGGGGCAGCTTTACCGTGACCAGCATTGGTGAACGCGGTGCAGAGCAGATGTTCGCTGTTATTTTTCCGCCACAGGTCGCAATTCTGGCTTTAGGTAGCCCTCATCAAGAGGTAATGGCCGTCGATAGTTCGATAAAAATACGTTCCGTTATTGAGGCTTCCCTTGCCGCCGATCATCGTGTCAGTGATGGCCGAATCGGTGCCCGTTTTCTTTATCAGTTAAACCAACTGCTGCAAAATCCGCAAGCTTTATGGACAGTTTGAATGAGAGCTGTACCTAATACCAAAAGAACTAAAAAGGTGATCACCCTTGCTGGTTAAAATTATCCCTAACCGCGTTGTGAGTTTTATTCAGAACATCCTGTTCTTCACCACTTTGTGGCCAGCTAAAGCTGTTCAAAATTGTTCCATACCATTTTGTGAAGGAGAACAACGATCGAATGCAACTCTCGCCTTGTTAGTGCTAATTTTTCCTTCGCAATACTTGATCACTTCATTAATTCCTTTGGTATAACAAGGGTAAGCAGATTGAAAATTGAAAGATAATAAAATGAGAGGATTTATGAACAATAATGAAATAAAAACACTGATTCTTAAAGAGTTAAGTAATATTGCCCCTGAAATAGAGGCAGATGACGTACCCGATGATCAGGATATGCGCGAAGCACTGGAACTCGATTCGATGGATTTCCTTAATTTAGTGATCGCTGTTTCCAAGCGCTCTCAGGTCGTCATTCCAGAAGCTGATTACGCTAAGGTGCTCAGCCTAAATGCAATGATTTCTTACATAATGAAGCACGCTTAAATTAAGTATCGCTCTTTTTATACTCTGGCCAGAATGGTTACCCATACACTGCGAACAAGTGCAGCGTTTGTTTATACAATTTTTCATAACATTATATACCCATGGTACTTCAAGATGCAATTTGCCTTGCCCTACGGGGCGCTAGCTCGAAAACCAGCGCTGCGTTGCACCAATCGGAAAGGGAATAACCATTTACATATACCGCTCGCTCGAAAGGTCATGCTGCGTCTTGCTCTGATCGAAGAGCTTGCGCCTGACAAAGCATCTTGAAGTAACATGGGTATAATTAACCTGCTCGGTGATTCCCCTTTAAATTTTGAATGAAAAAGCAACAACTAAAGATCAACAAGACGATAACAAGCTGATAACAACTTGATAACAAGCCGACAAAAATCGATTCAGAATATAAAACCAGAAAATCACAAAATAATAAAATATTAAACTATAAAGGAACAAAAATTCAGTAGCACAATCTAGATAAAGACATTTAAACTAGCTTTAAATATTTATTAAATCAAACCATAACGGAGTGTGTATTATGATTGTCGGCGTCCCTAAAGAAATTAAAAACCACGAATATCGTGTAGGTATGGTTCCTGGTAGCGTACGTGAATTAACTAATCATGGGCATCAGGTTATTGTTGAGACAAATGCCGGTTTAGGCATAGGTTTCAGTGATCAGGACTATCTTAATGTTGGTGCATCAATCCAAAAAAATGCGGCAGAAGTCTTCGCCAGCGCTGATATGATAGTTAAGGTAAAAGAACCTCAAGCCATTGAACGTGCTATGTTGCGTGAAGGACAAATTCTATTTACTTACCTTCACTTGGCACCTGATCTTCCGCAAACTGAAGATTTGATTAAATCAAAAGCAATTTGTATTGCCTATGAGACAGTTACCGACAATCAAGGTGGTTTACCTCTTTTAGCCCCAATGTCAGAAGTTGCAGGTCGCATGTCAATTCAAGCCGGTGCCCAAGCCCTTGAAAAATCGAATGCGGGCCGTGGTATGTTATTAGGCGGTGTTCCCGGTGTTGCTCCTGCCAAGGTTGTCATTATTGGTGGCGGAATGGTGGGTAATAATGCGGCACAAATGGCGGTAGGCATGGGTGCTGAAGTGGTTATTCTAGATCGTAATGTTAATGTGTTACGTCGTCTTGATGCGCAGTTTGGTAATAAAATAAAAACTGTCTATTCTACAACGGAAGCGCTTGAAGAGCATGTTCTTGAGGCCGATTTAGTGATTGGCGGAGTACTGGTTGCCGGCGCAGCTGCCCCTAAATTAGTCACAGCGGAACATATTAAGAATATGAAAGCGGGCTCTGCCATTGTTGATGTTGCCATTGATCAAGGAGGCTGTATTGCCACTTCAAAAGCCACAACACACGCAGATCCAACCTTTATTGTTGATGATGTAGTTCACTACTGTGTTGCTAATATGCCCGGTGCTGTTCCACTAACATCAACCTTTGCGTTGAATAATGCGACACTGCCCTTCATTATAAAGCTTGCTAATAAAGGCTATAAAGAAGCTTTATTAAGTGATCAGCATTTCTTAAATGGCCTAAATGTTATTAATGGTCAAATAACTTGTGCCAGTGTAGCGGAAAACTTAGGATTTGAGTTTGTTGATCCTAAAGTCGCATTAGCATAATCTTTATTGAGCGCCCCCAAGGGCGCTTTTTCTGCATTAGCATTTTATAATTAACTGGCTATTTACCTTAACTTCTTCCATTACCACATAAGTCCGAGTCTCTTTAATACTGGGCAAAGTCAATAATGTTTCTGCAAGTAATTTACGATATGCAGACATGTCAGCAACACGCGCCTTCAGCAGGTAGTCAAAATCACCCGATACTAAATGACATTCTTGAAATGCCTCCAACTGCAAAACGGCTTTATTAAACTGTTCAAACACATCTGACGCGCCGCGGCTCAAGGTTACCTCAATAAAAACCAGTAGTGCAGCGCCTAAATATTGCGGATTGAGTGTGGCAATGTAACCCGTTATAAAACCCTGACGCTCAAGACGTCTTACTCGCTCGAGACAGGGGGTAGGACTGAGATCAACACGTTTGGAAAGTTCAACATTGGATATCCTCCCGTCTTTTTGCAGCTCATTTAATATTTTACGATCAATACGATCCAACTCTTTCATTGCCCAGCCTTGTTTAAATTCATTTAATTAAGCTCTTTATTTCACAAAACTCAGGCGCTATCAAGCGATACCCATACGGATAAGTAAATTGCTCCAAAAAAAACATGAAAAAAGTGTTGTCACTGCAGTTAAAACGGTTTAATCGAAAGCGGACGAGTAAGGTATTTATTAGCGACCCCTTCAATCGCAGACCATGTTTCATATCAGGAAGGCCATTGAAGCACCGTCTATCAGCTGATTCCTGCGGCATTTTTGCCGTTATTTTAGCGCTCATCACTCGTTACCCCGCGCCTGTTTAAGCGCAGATAAAACCTGCTTACTGCTTAATATTGTCGATAAAGGCAACCCCTGCGGAGCCCCGGGCCCATAAACGATATTAAAGGGTACGCCGTATCGGCCATATGACTGTAAATAGGCAGTCACTGAATCAGATCGGACGGTCCAATCTCCCTGCATTAACAGGATGTTTTCTGCCTGCAGAGCGCTGTACACAGGCTCCTGTAAAATCACGCCAATTTTATTCGCTTTACAGGTAATACACCAATCCGCGGTGACATCAACAAAAACAGTTTTACCCGACGCCACCTGCTGCTGGATAGCCGCTGCATCCAAAGGAGACCAATCCAGCTCGCCGGCTATCGGGCTGCCCCAATCTTTAGTCGTTAGACTACCTAGAAAGAAGCCAAGCGCAGTGCTTAATAGTAATGAGAATAATGCAATTAACAGAATTCTTTTACCGTATTTCCGGAGTGTCAAAGTAAATAAAACAACCAGCAGCAGCGCTGCTGTCAGGAACATATTTGACGTACCGATAAAGTTGCCAAGCAGGCTTAACAACCAGAAAGTCGTTGCCAAAATCATCAG
The DNA here is from genome assembly GCF_002836415.1 of Psychromonas sp. MB-3u-54. Taxonomy (GTDB): domain Bacteria; phylum Pseudomonadota; class Gammaproteobacteria; order Enterobacterales; family Psychromonadaceae; genus Psychromonas. The sequence goes on from NZ_PJBP01000163.1 coordinate 38,359, forward strand.
TGCAAAGACTAATTTAACGGTTCCCATCCATCTGCCGGGTTTAGGCAGTAACAATGCTATTCGAGGAAAAAGGGCAATTAATAACCAGGGTAACGCCATGCCCAGACCCAATGCGGTGAAAATAGCAAACAACTCGGCTGTCGATCCCCCCAGTGCAAACGCCACTGCAGTCCCTAAAAAGGGCGCACTGCAGGGTGTTGCTAATAGAGTTGCAAACATACCCTGCAGGTAATGACCAAGATAAGATTGGTCACCTTTACCGGCAAGCCAGGTTTGCATCGCCACGGGCAGTTGAATTTCAAAGAGCCCTAACATATTCGCCGCGAACAGAGCCGTTATAATCACCATCACAACAATAAAATAAGGGCTTTGAAATTGAATACCCCAACCTAATGCCTGACCGGATAATTTTAATAACAGTAAGAAAACAGCCAATAACCAAAATGAAGTTAAGATACCCAGCGAGGAGGCTAAGAATTGTCTGCGAATTTGACCGCGATCGATACCATGGGCAGATAAAATCGAACTCAGTTTCATCCCTAAAACAGGTAAAACACAGGGCAGAATATTAAGAATCAACCCACCTAACAGGGCAATTAAGAATATGCTCAAAAGACTGTCTGCCGCTGTACTGCGGATAATTTGATCCGATGTTGTGGTCACTAGCTCCACGGCAAGATTAGTATCCAGTACCGTTGCATGGATAGGTTGATTAGCTAAATCAACCTCACCGGACCAACTTGAGGCTGTGATGGTTGCCGTCATAGTCTGGTTTAAAATACTAATCTCAGGAACTGAAAAAGTAACATAAGCAAGCTCAGGATTGTCTGAGTCAATAAATAGATCCGGTTTAGACCAGCCAAAGCTATTATTCAACTGCACCACTAACTGCTGTTTTAATGGATTCCAGGAGGAACGTACTCGGCTAATAGTGGCGTTATCCTGCTCCTGTAAAAGTTGTTGTTCAGTGATTAAAATGGGAATAGTGCCGAGTGCCTGACCAAATTTAAAGACCACTTCAGGTAAGCTCACCAGCCCATTAGGCTCAAAGGCAAGGTCAATTTTATAATCACTTAAAACACAAATGTTGGTGCATGAAGCAAGGGTTAATAGCCCCTTTAATCGAGCCGGTTGACTGATATCCTGCAGTGTTATGGTTAACGGGAAATTAACCTGCTTTTTATAACCTATTGTTTCCACACCGGAGACTGGGTAACGTTTGGGGGCCGGCCACAACCAGCTAACCTCTTTTATATTTGCTGAGTTGGAAAAATCAAAGCTCGGCGCAACGCCCCCTTCACCGGGTGAACGCCAATAGGTTTTCCATTGGTCTGCAAGGCGTACTTGTAATAAAGCATTAACACTGTGTTTATCTTTATTAATTTGCCCGCTTAACTCAACCAATACGCTCACTGGAGGATGATTAGGGTCGGTTATCCAACCTGTAGATGTTTCAGCCAATGCCAACGTGCTAAATAGGCAGGAAATCAATAATAAAGCGCTTAACACTGGTCGAACTATAAATTGAAATTTTTTCAATTGGAAAGCTCCAAATAATAAAGGTTCAGGCAACTGTTTGAAATAAAAAACCTTATTCTCGAGTGCACAGATCAGTCATATTATAATTTAAAGGGTAACGTGCTGGTCATTATAACGACTCAAAGTGCTTAACACTATTTATCGCTTTAAAAATTTCTGCGAAAAATCCGTTAAAATAAGAGACCGACCTAACCAAAGCGATTAACCATGAAGATCTTCTAACTGCAATCCCTTCAGGGATAAATAACAGAAAGATCATCCTAAGATCCTTGCTTATTAATGACGCTTCTATATAATCCTTGCACCCTGACTATGAGTCTGGCGCGTACATTATCTTTATCTAATATAAGTTTATGCTTATTAGGTAAAAATTTTAATGTGCCGAAAGAAGCATCTCTGATTGACTTTTAGTCGATCAAAACATAGAATTCGCTCTCTTTTTAATCGGCTGACGGTTTTTATTTATTATTTATGAATGACTATTAAAGTTATTTATCAATAATAAGCTAAAAACATTAGCTACTGTACCGTACTTAACAATAGTGGAAAAGAGCATGAAACGTACTTTTCAACCAAGTAACATTAAGCGTAAGCGTTCACACGGTTTTCGAACTCGTATGGCGACTAAAAATGGTCGTAACGTACTAGCTCGTCGTCGTGCTAAAGGCCGCTCAAGCTTAAGCGCATAATCTACCAGACGTGGTGAATTATTCGTTTTCTCGGGAGTTACGTTTGTTAACTCCCGAAGATTTTCAACCTGTTTTTAAAAATGCTGTCCCGGCAGTTTCCCCCTATCTGACTCTTTTAGCTCGAAAAAACACTCTAGATCACCCTCGCATTGGAATGGCTATTCCCAAAAAGCACATAAAACATGCCGTAGGGCGTAATAGAATTCGTCGCATTGTTAGAGAGCAATTTCGTCACCAACAACACCAACTCCCTGCAATAGATATTGTTGTTATTGCTAAAGCGGGTATTGCGGATTTATCAAATCAAGAAATCAACAAAATATTGGATAAATTATGGCGGAAATTAGTGCAGCGGTGCAATGGGTAGTAATCAAATTGATTCGCGGTTATCAACTATTTATTAGCCCGATGATTGGCCCACGTTGTCGTTTTACGCCAACTTGTTCACAATATGCGATCGAAGCGATAAAATTAAACGGAATTATAAAAGGTTGTTGGCTCGCGGCTAAGCGTATTATAAAGTGTCAGCCTTTCAGTGAGGGTGGTTACGATCCTGTGCCTACTTGTTGTGCTAATAAAAATAAACCTAACTAAATAGAGAATAAAAAACGTTATGGAATCCCAACGCAATTTACTTTTACTCGCCCTGCTGTTTGTGAGCTTTTTGCTTTATACCGCATGGGTCGAAGAAAAAAATCCTCAAGTAGCTCCGCAAGTACAAACAGAACAAGTTGATTCATCTGTTCAGGCTTCAGTAGCTTCCAGTGCCAATAGTGATGGCGTACCAATCTCCGCCGAGCTAAGCACTACCGATACCACACCCACTCAGCTGCCCGCGAGTAAATCGGTTACCATAGCCAATGACGAATTACGCTTAACCATCTCCCTGATTGGTGGTGATATTATTAAAGCGGATCTTTTACAACATGATGAAACGCTTGATTCTGAGACCCCTTACCGTCTATTGGATAGCGGTAATGGTTTTACCTATATCGCACAAAGTGGTTTGATTGGGCAAGGTCCGGATGCTAATAAAAATGGCCGCCCTTTATACAATACAGCTGATACAGAATCGGTTTTAGCCGATGGCCAGAATGAAGTATCAACCGTGCTGCATTTTGTTGATGCAGATGGTAATGTTTTCACTAAAACCTTCACCCTTAAACGTGGTGAATATGTGACTAATGTTGCTTATAAAATTGAAAACAAAACGAATAGCTCAATCAATGTTCAGCTCTATGCACAATTAAGAGAAACATTATCCGATGATAGCGGCAGTATGGTGATGCCTGTTTATCGTGGTGGCGCTTTCTCAACAACAGATACCCGTTACGAAAAATACAGCTTTAGTGATATGCAAGACGGGCCATTACAAAAAACAACTCAAGGTGGCTGGGTAGCAATGCTGCAACATTACTTTGTATCAGCATGGATTCCATCCCCTAGCGATACAAATGTACTGTACAGTAATATTATTCAAGATAAAGATGCTGCAATAGGCTTTAAGGCACCATCAAAAACCATTGCAGCACAAAGTGTTGCTGAGCTTGAGACTAATTTATGGGTCGGTCCTAAAATACAGGAAGATATGGCAATTGTTGCTAAGAACCTTGATTTAACAGTTGATTACGGCTGGTTATGGTTTATTGCTCAACCGCTGTTCAAACTGCTGTTATTCTTCCAGGGTATTGTTGGTAACTGGGGTGTTGCGATTATTCTGATTACCTTTACCGTTAAAGGTGCACTTTATCCACTGACCAAAGCGCAATACACTTCTATGGCTAAAATGCGCCTGCTGCAGCCTAAGATTAAAGAATTACGCGAACAGTTTGGAGAGGACCGTCAGAAAGTATCAAAAGCAATGATGGAACTGTATAAGAAAGAGAAAGTAAACCCGCTTGGTGGTTGTTTCCCTATCCTATTACAAATGCCTATTTTCATTGCCTTATACTGGTCGTTGATGGAATCCGTTGAATTGCGTCATGCACCCTTTATGTTGTGGATTCAGGATCTGTCGGTACAAGACCCTTATTACATCATGCCAATCCTAATGGGTGTGAGCATGTTCTTTATTCAGAAAATGTCTCCAACAACAGTACAAGATCCAATGCAGCAGAAAGTAATGCAGTTTATGCCGGTTATTTTCACTTTCTTCTTCCTGTGGTTCCCTGCAGGTCTAGTACTTTACTGGTTGATGAGTAATGTTGTCACCCTGATCCAACAAACGCTGATTTATCGCAGCTTTGAAAAGAAAGGGTTACATCAAAAAGAAAAAGAAAAAGAACCTGTGGTTCTCACCAAAAAATAATTTACTTTCCCAATAACCATTGATAAAAAGGCGACTATAAAAAGTCGCCTTTTTTGTATATGCCCAAACGGCTTGCAGCGGCAGGAATCTGCACCTTCAAGTAGTTTGGGTATCCTAATTTAAATTTCGAGGTCTAATCATGATCAAAGCTACTGATACAATTGTTGCTCAAGCAACCGCACCCGGTCGTGGTGGTGTTGGCATTATTCGCGTTTCAGGCCCAGATGTAGAGGCGGTAGCAAAAATCATTTTAGGCAAAGTACCTAAACTGCGTTTTGCCGAATATTTACCCTTTAGCGACCAGCATAACGACGTGCTGGATCAAGGTATTGCATTGTTTTTTAAAGCCCCTAATTCATTTACGGGCGAAGATGTACTGGAACTTCAGGGACATGGTGGTCCCGTGGTGATGGATATGCTTATTAAGGCGATTTTAAGCATGAAAAATCTTCGTGGCGCCAAGCCTGGAGAGTTTTCAGAACGTGCATTTATGAACGATAAGCTTGATTTAGCACAAGCTGAAGCCATTGCGGATTTAATTGAAGCAACCTCAGAACAAGCCGCTAAAAGTGCCCTGCACTCTTTACAGGGTGAATTTTCAGAGAAAATAAACGAGCTTGTTGAAAGCCTCATCTATTTACGCATTTATGTTGAAGCTTCTATTGATTTTCCTGAAGAGGAAGTGGATTTTTTAAGTGACGGAAAAATTGCCAAAGGTTTATACCAGATCATTGATAACCTGGAAGCGGTAAAAAAGCAGGCTAAACAGGGGGCTATTTTACGTGATGGCATGAAAGTAGTTATTGCAGGACGACCCAATGCCGGTAAATCAAGTTTATTAAACAGCCTGGTAGGCGTCGAGCGCGCCATAGTGACCGACATTGCCGGTACCACCCGTGATGTGATGCGCGAACATATTCATATCGACGGTATGCCATTACATATTATTGATACCGCGGGTCTGCGTGAAGGGGCCGATGAAATTGAAAAAATAGGTATTGAGCGCGCCTGGCAGGAGATAGCAACAGCGGATCGTATCCTGTTTATGCTCGATGCCACTACCACTAGTGCTGAAGATCCCCGTCAAATTTGGCCGGATTTTATTGATAAACTGCCAAAATCAGTGGGTTTAACCGTCGTGCGTAATAAAGCCGACTTGACTGGAGAGGCGCTAACGACGACGGAAAATCATGATCACCCCGTTTATCGTATTTCAGCAAAAACCGGCCAGGGAGTGGACTTATTAAAAGAACACCTTAAAGAGATTATGGGTTATCAGGGCCATACGACTAGTGGTTTTATGGCAAGACGCCGCCATTTAGAAGCCATTGATAACGCCCAGCGTCATTTAATGGAAGGCAAAGTACAGCTCGAAGAGTATAGAGCGGGTGAATTATTAGCTGAAGAGTTAAGGTTAACCCAGCAGTACCTGAGTGAAATTACCGGCGAATTCAGTTCTGATGATCTGCTTGGCAAGATTTTCTCAAGTTTCTGTATTGGCAAATAAATAACCACCTTTTTTCCGTTAATCAAAAGCCGCTATTCAGCGGTTTTTTTATCCCCCAACTACAAACAGTAATAATTATCGTTACTATTACCACCATAACCTACTGAAAAAAAGTTTCTTTTTTCCAGAATACACTGCTATTTGTCATAATATTGTCACAGTAAAAAGTTATGCTTCTTTTCGTAAACAGCCGCAGAGCTGACAAACCAAAAAAACCTTTAACTAACTATAATTGGAAGCATTATGAAAAAGACATTATTAGCAACATTGATCCTTAGCAGTTTCGTTTCAGGCGCGTTAAGTGCAGCAACGGTTTACGACAAAGAGAATACTAAATTATCAATCGGCGGCCGAGCTGAAGTACGCGCGCTATTTTCCGATGCAGTTGATGGTTCAATGCTGGATAAAAGCCGTGCACGGATCAATTTTGAAGGTGAAACAAAAATTGCTGAAACGCTAACGGGTTTTGCTTTTATGGAATATGAATTAGATAGACCAGATGGCAGCACAGAAATTGATAACCGCTACCTGTTTGCAGGTTTAAGCACAGTGGCTGGTGATTTTTCCTACGGCCGTCAGGACACAGCTAGCGTACAACTTTCTAATATGACGGATATTGCCTCATATCATTCAGGTGTGCAGCAGATTATTGATGCAGCATCGGATAAACAGTCAAATAACTTTGTATTTGCAAATAACTCTATTAAGAATTTATCACTAAAAGCCAACTATATTGCCAACGGTTCTAAAACAGTAGATGCCGCCGCTGAAGACTCTTTCGGTTTATCAGCACGTTACTCAATGGATACCGGTGTAGACTTAGGTATTTCCTATGCAGATCAGGATCAGGAGAATCAAATCACTTTAGGTGCGGGATATACATTTGAAGATTTATATCTTGCGACTACTTACGCAATGGGTTCAATCTCTGATACGAATGATTTCACTTCATTAGAAGTGGCTGCTCAATATAAGTTCACTAAAGAGTTCCGCATGATCGCAACCTACGCTATGGCCGATGAAGAAGAAGCAGGTGTTACCACTGATACAGCTGACTACGCGGCATTGGAAGGACAATACCGCTTTAACGACAGCCTGCGCACTTACGCTTCATATAAGCTGAATAACATAACAGATGGTGATGATGAGCTAGTAGCGGGTCTGCGTTACAACTTCTAATCACTGCTCAGTCACGGATTTTATGATTAAATCCGCCTAATAAAAGCGGCAGGGAAAGGCGCTAGTTGATAAACGGGATTGTTTATCTTACAGGGAGGTAACCCAAAGGAGCTGGGAACTAATAAGATTCAGGGCAGTTTCGGCTGCCCTTTCTTCTTATAGAAAATTGGCATTATTGCCCTATTCGAAGCAAGCCGTCATTATTGCCTTCTCACGCAGTTTTGTACGATAAATAACCACAACTGTTTGATAATTATTGCGTTTTATAAATCAACAACTATAGTTTGTAAGAGATTGACCATTACTGCTCGACGACATTGTGTCAATCAAGCTGATTTTAAAAAGTTTAAAAACAAGTTCTATAATACAACCTACTGTAATAAAACAGTTTGTTATAAATTTCTTATCACAAAATCAAAAAAATGTGATTTTCATTGTTAATATTTTAAGATAAGGGCATATCATTAGCCTTGTAAGAATCAGGATGGTTTTACAGCAACGGAGAATCCAGAGATAACAATAGTAAGCTGGTTGTTACAGATAAATAAGGATTATTTATCTGCTCAGGCATACACCGGACACTTTATGGATAAAAGTGGTTAATAATATTTGGGATGAGTATTATTAAGTCAGGATGACAAAAAAGGACACCTCCCAAGGAAAGGGAGCCGGCAGATAAACAGGAACGTTTATCTGATAGGGATATAAAATGGATGAAACCCAAAGGACTGGGGAAGTGGAAGCCCAGGTAGGGTCGCAATAGTCAATAAGGATATGCAGCAGGAAGCTTCGACCGTCATGGATAAGACAGGATGACTAAAATTAGGGCAGCTTAGGCTGCCCTTTCCTTTGCTTTGCTTTTTTATAATTAACTACTTAAATTACAATGCCTTATAAAATTTACTTTTCTATTTTCATTTGCAAAATTTTAGGGATAGACAGTAAACCTAACTCTGATTTTAATTTAATCCCTGAATTTATTCTGATTTCCCCCCAAACTGCTGAAAAAAACTATTCTCTAACTTGGCATATTTAAATACAAAACCAGCATCAAGCAGCTTTTTAGGATTTACCCGCGTACTTGAAAGCAATAATTCCTTACCCATTTCAGCAAACAGCAACTTAACCAGTCCCTCAGGCAGGGGAAAAAAGCAGGGGCGATTTAACTGTTTTGCCAGCAGCTGGCTAAATACCTGGTTAGTCACAGGGTTTGGAGTGACCAAATTTATCGGGCCTTGAAGATTCTCATTTTCAATAATAAATAAAACAGCGCGGATCATATCGTTAATATCAATCCAACTCATTATTTGCTCACCGGAGCCGATTTTTCCGCCTAAACCCAGTTTAAAAGCCGGCAACATTTTCGCTAATGCACCGCCTTTTTTACTGATAACGAGACCGGTGCGCAGATTCACAAGCCTAGTCCCTGCCTCCTTAATTCCTTGGCTGCTTTCTTCCCAATCCAGTGCTAACTGACTGACAAAATCAGCACCGGCAGCACTATTTTCATCAAGCTTTTCGTGATCTCGATTACCATAAAAACCAATTGCCGAAGCGCAGATAAAAAGTTTAGGGGGCGGCAGGACTTTTTTGAAATGTTCGACCAGTAACCGGGTAGATAGAATGCGACTGTCTCTCAGTTTCTTTTTCTTATCCTTGGTCCATCGCCCGTCACCAATATTTTCACCCGCTAAATGAATAATCACATCGGGATTTTCAAAATCCTTAAGTGCAAGGTATTGCTGCTTAATATCCCAGTAGGGTTGATCCGCCTGATCGCGGCGTAATAATCTCCCGACCTGATAACCTTGCGCTTTCAAAAGCTCACTTAAAGCCGTTCCAACCAGACCTGATGAACCGGTTAGCAGCACTTTACCTTTATCCATAATGACTCCCATTACTTCATTTATATCATCCCAATTTGCTTAAATTAGATCGAACAAAGTGGGTACCTAACTCAATTTTATATAATGTTGTACGTAAACAGACACTCAATAGATCAGTAAGTTAATTGTAGACTTGGTTTTAGTGTAGGTGGTTTAGAGTTGTAATGATAAAATAATACCCGGCTATTTTATGACAGGTAATTTCCCAATGCTTTTGATGATCGATAATTATGACTCTTTTACTTACAATCTAGTGCAGTATTTTGGCCAGCTAAAGCAAGAGGTTATAGTAAAAAGGAATGATCAGATAAGTTTACAGGAGATTACTGACTTAAACCCGGATCAGATAGTCATTTCGCCCGGCCCCTGCACACCCGATGCAGCCGGTATTTCATTAAAAACGATTGAACGTTTTGCGGGTCAAATTCCTTTATTAGGTGTTTGTCTGGGCCATCAAAGTATCGGTCAGGTCTTTGGCGCAAAAGTAGTGCGCGCCAATAAAGTGATGCATGGTAAAAATTCATTGATTGAACATGATGCTCAAGGTGTATTTGAAGGATTAAATAATCCCTTAAATATCACACGCTACCATAGCCTAATACTTGATCCGGACACTCTGCCCAGTTGCCTGGAAGTCACGGCAAGGGTGCTCAACAGTAATGAAATAATGGCTATCCGCCATAAAACATTAGCGCTTGAAGGGGTACAATTCCATCCCGAAAGCATTATGTCTGAACAGGGCCTCAAACTGCTCAACAATTTTATTGACCAATCACTTGGTTTCAAAAAATAAGTGCGTATATTAGCACCCATTATTTTAAGCCCTTATTTGGTATTTTTATTTTAAAGGATTTTTTATGTCAAACCCTGCCATCACGCGCGCGCTTTTTGATCAAATTATGGTGCCCAATTATGCCCCTTTAGCAATGATCCCTGTTCGTGGTGAAGGCTCTCGTGTTTGGGATCAAGAAAATCGTGAATATATCGACCTAACGGGTGGTATTGCTGTGAATGCACTGGGCCATGCACATCCGGAATTAGTAGCAGTATTAACAGAGCAAGCTAAAAAACTATGGCATGTCAGTAATTATTATACCAATGAACCTGCTTTACAATTGGCACAGCAGATTATTGATAATACTTTTGCCGAAAAAGTTTTTTTTGCAAATTCAGGGGCAGAAGCCAATGAAGCCGCATTAAAATTAGCGCGTCGTTTCGCCTTTGATCATTACGGTAAAGAAAAAACTGAAATTATCGCCTTCCATCACGGCTTTCATGGACGAACATTTTTTACGGTCAGTGCAGGCGGTAGTGCAGCTTATTCCGATGGTTTTGGGCCCAAACCAGGCGATATAACACACCTGGATTACAATGATTTAAGCGCATTAGAAAATGCGATGTCCGATAGAACCTGCGCTGTTTTACTTGAGCCTCTGCAGGGTGAAGGCGGTGTTTTACCTATCGATAAATCCTTTGCTCAGGGTGTCCGTAAACTCTGTGATAAATATAATGCGCTAATGATTTTAGATGAAGTACAAACAGGTATGGGCCGCACCGGTTCATTATTTGCCTACATGGCATTAGGTGTGACCCCGGATGTGCTTACCTCGGCAAAATCCTTAGGAGCAGGTTTCCCTATTTCGGCAATGTTAACCTTGAATAAATTTGCCAGCTGCCTAACGGTAGGAACACACGGCACAACATTTGGCGGCAACCCGCTTGCTTGTGCCGTTGCCAGCAAAGCCTTTGAGTTAATCAATAGCGATCAAATCTTAAACGGGGTAAAAGAAAAAGAACATTTAATACGTCATGCTCTGGAGAAAATAAACCAACAATATGATGTTTTTAAAGAGGTTCGTGGGGCGGGTTTATTACTGGGAGTAGTTTTAAATAATCGCTATCAGGACCGAGCAAAAGATTTGCTGCTGGCAAGTGCAGATCAAGGTTTATTAGTACTGGCTGCAGGTGCAAATGTGATCCGTTTCGCACCCGCTCTCAACATCAGTAATCAAGAAATAGATCAGGCCATGGATAAATTTAAGCAAGCAGTAAAAATACTAACTGAATAATCTAATAACAGAAAATTGCAGCTAACTATCCTGTATAGTTAGCCAATAAAAATATATTAAAGTGGGAGCTCAAAAATGAGACGCGGATTAGAAATAGAATTTTGTCGAGTAACAGAAGCAGCTGCCCTAGCCGGTTATAAATGGTTAGGCCGAGGTGATAAAAACACAGCAGACGGTGCAGCCGTAGAAGCAATGCGTTTAACTTTCAACCAAATTGAGATTGATGGTGAAATCGTTATTGGCGAGGGTGAAATTGATGAAGCCCCTATGCTTTATATTGGTGAGCACGTTGGTACCGGCATAGGTGATACCGTTGATATCGCAGTCGATCCTATCGAAGGTACTCGCATGACCGCAATGGGTCAGTCTAATGCACTCGCAGTACTCGCGGTTGGCGAAAAAGGCAGTTTTTTACGTGCACCTGATATGTACATGGAAAAATTAATTGTGGGACCGAATGCTAAAGATGCCATTGATTTAAATCTCTCTTTAGAGCAAAATTTAAAAGCAATTGCAGCCGCATTGGATAAACCCTTAGGTCAATTAACCGTTGCTACCTTAGCCAAACCGCGTCATGACCGAATTATTAAAGAAATGCAGGGTTTAGGCGTGCGTGTTTTTGCCATTCCCGACGGTGATGTTGCTATTTCTGTATTAGCCTGTATGCCCGATAACCAAGTAGATGTATTGTATTGTATTGGTGGTGCACCTGAAGGTGTTATTTCTGCAGCGGTTGTGCGCGCATTAGATGGTAATATGCAGGCTCGCTTGATTCCTCGTCCGATGGTTAAAGGGGCAACAGAGGAAAATATCAAAATTGGAGCAGAAGAAACTGCACGTTGTGAAGCGGTCGGCATTGAAGTTAACAAAATTTTAAAACTCGAAGATTTAGTTAAAAATGATAATATAATTTTTTCTGCAACCGGTATTACTAAAGGTGATTTAGTTGAAGGCGTATCAGCAAATGGACGTTTAGCAACGACAGAAACATTATTAGTGCGCGGTAAGTCACGTACTATACGTCGTATCTGCTCCACTCATTACTTAGATAGAAAAGATCGAAAATTAAAAGATATCATTCTATAAAATTGATTTTTTAAAAGATCGGCATGCCGTTTCGCCTCTGCAAACGGCATGCAATAATGATCAATTACTTGTTTATTGATATAAACCTCTGCAACCCTAAGCCCAATCAATCAAAACAACACACTAGCTAAACTCTACTGTTTTTAACTTTAGAGATTCTATGAAATTTCCAGCCTTTAATCTCAATTGCTTTAAACGAAAGGAATATGCTACTTTCCTAGGTCATGATAAGCATTTGATTTTTAAGTAAGTAAAATTTCACTTCAAAGCCGCCAGAAAAAAAACTGCGGAATCAAGTTGAAAGCGCATTTGCAAAAGAAGAGAAAAGGCACTAAAAAAAAAGTGTTTATGCTTACTACTCAGAATAAATTAATAAGTCAAATTAGTATTATCTGCAAATGCATTATTTTATTGAGCCAATTTCCTTTATAATATGCTTTCAAAAACCCCCACCTCAGGATCGAATGATGACTGACCGTATTAAAATAAAAGAGATAGACAGCAGCAAGACAAGCGACGTTAAACAATATAATCCGAGCAACCGAATTTATGTGCGTGCCATGTATGGATTTTATCAAAAACTGCGTCGTTATACGGGCTGGGGATTAATTCTTGCATTTATTGCCTTACCGCTAATAAAGTGGAATGGGCAGCAGGCCATTTTATTTGATATTGCCGATCAACAGTATCATATTTTTAATATGACCCTGTTTCCACAGGATCTCACCCTGCTCGCCTGGGTCTTTATTATTGCGGCTTTTGCTTTGTTCTTTGTCACTACCTATTTGGGCCGAGTTTGGTGTGGTTATACCTGCCCGCAAACGGTTTGGACCTTTATCTTCATTTGGTTTGAGGAGCGTTGTGAAGGCAGTGCAAATAAACGTAAAAGATTGGATCAAATGTCCTGGAGCTTTAATAAAATTTGGCGTAAAGCGGCAAAACATATAGGTTGGATAACAATATCTTTACTCACGGGCTTGGCTTTTTCATCTTATTTTGTGCCTGTTAGCGAACTTTACCTCGACTTTTTCACCTTAAATAGCGGTTTTGCCACCACCACCAGTGTGCTCTTTTTTGCCGTGATCACCTACATCAATGCCGGTTGGATGAGATCCATTGTCTGCCTGCATATGTGCCCCTATGCCCGCTTCCAGTCAGCCATGTTTGATAAAAATACTTATATTGTCGGTTATGATGCGAAGCGCGGTGAAACTCGAGGCCCAAGAAGCCGCAAGGATTCCCCTAAAGAGTTAGGATTAGGGGATTGCGTTGATTGTGATCTTTGTGTGCAAGTATGCCCAACGGGCATTGATATTCGCAATGGCTTACAATATGAGTGTATTAACTGCGGGGCTTGTGTTGATGCTTGCGATTATACTATGGATAAAATGGGTTATCCGCGCGGGTTAATATCCTATACCACGGAAGAAAAATTAGCGGGTAAAAAGACCCGTGTATTACGCCCTAAAATTATCGCTTACGGGGCTTTATTATTAATAATGATCGCTGTATTTTTCATTAACATTACCAATTTAAGCAGTGCCGAAATGGAAATTCTCCGTGACCGTAATGTGTTATACCGAGAAAATAGTCAAGGGTTGACTGAAAATACATACACTCTAAAAATATTGAATAAAACCATAAAAACCCAAACCTACGATTTATCTTTTTCCGGTCTGAAAGACGCTCAGCTGCTTGGTCCTAAGCAAATTATTATAAAACCGGGCGAAGTATTAACCCAACCTATTTCAATTGCTGTCGATCCCTATGGGATTAAGAAAAACAAGATTTACATCACCATCACACTGAGCGGTGCGTCCGGTGAAATTGAAAATATAGAACAACAAACAACTTTCTTTCTTGGTTTATAAACAAAAAATATCAAGGGCCTTACCAAGCCCTTTTTTATCGAGTAATGCCCATGCAAGCAAATTTCAGTTACCAATCTCTCACACCTGAACTGCAACTTGATGCCTTGGCATCCATTGCTGTCTATCCTGAATCAGGATTAATATCACTTAATTCCTATGAAAACCGGGTGTCTTTATTTACCGATGAAAATAAAATTCGCTACGTAGTAAAGTTTTACAGACCCCAACACTGGAGTGAAGCGCAATTAAAAGAAGAGCACCAATTTTGCCAAGTCTTAGAGCAAAACGGCTGTCAAATTGCCTCACCCGTAGAAATTAACCAACAAACCTTGTTTTACTTCCAGGGTTACTATTTTGCACTGTTCAACAGTTTATCAGCACGCTCCATGGAGCTTGATAATATCGATATACTCTATGATGTGGGTTGCGCTTTAGGAAAAATACACCGTATTGGAGCCCAGGATAGCTTTAAACATAGAGAGCCTCTTAATATCCAAACTATGTTGTCAAACCCAATTAAAGCACTGCGGACAAGCCCTTATATTCCAAAATCTCTCCGCGATCCATTATTTTCCACACTCGATGCGCTTGAACTTGAAATAACAAAGCAATTTAATAACCACCAACATACAACAATCCGCCTACATGGCGATTGTCATGCGAGTAATATTTTACTCAAAGATAACTCGCCCTATTTTGTCGATTTTGATGATTGTAAAATGGGCCCTGCCATTCAGGATCTGTGGATTTTGCTGAGCGGTACAAAACCGGAGAAACAGCTGCAATTATCAATGTTATTAGAGGGTTACGAAGAGGAGTGTGATTTTAACCGGAATCAGTTATGCTTGATTGAACCGCTACGCACAATGCGTATCATTAGTCATGTTAACTGGATTAATAAACGCTGGTCGGATCCCGCTTTTCCTATTAACTTTCCGTGGTTTATAACGGATCAATATTGGAAAGAGCTGTTACAATCACTTAAAGATCAATTAATCGTCTTAAAGGAAGCGCCGATTTCTTTACAACCAAATTATTAAAGATAGTATAAACAGCGACTCATTTAACCTAAGGAACGACAATGAAAAAGATTTTTGCACTAATAACGGCCTTAATGATATTCCCATTTTCAGCACAAGCCTTTGATTTTGATGAAGGAGACCACTATGAAGTGGTCAAGCAAACAGCCACCGAAACCCCGGAAGTGAAAGAATTCTTTTCCTTTTTATGCCCACATTGTTTTAAATTTGAACCCTTGATGGCTAACCTTGAGCAAAAATTACCTGAGCAAGTAAAAATGAAAAAAGTGCATGTAAACTTTTTAGGTAAACAAATTGGCCCGGAGTTAACCTTGGCTTATGCCGCCGCAGAAATCCTCAAAGTAGAAGATAAATTTTCAAGCCTCGTTTTTGATCAAATTCATACTCAAGGTAAAGCGATTAATGGCCGAACAGACGTACTTGAGCTCTTTGAAAAAGCAGGCGTTGACCAACAGGAAGCAGAAAACGCATTAGCAAGTTTCCCGGTTAGCGGATTAGCATCGCAAATGAAACGGGATACCGAAACATTCAACATTCGAGGCGTGCCAACCTTAATTGTTAATGGTAAATATAAAGTAAATACAGGCTCAATCCGAAGTAATGAAGAGTTTGTTGCACTAGTCACTTTCTTAACCCAGAAGAAAAACTAATTATATATACCCATGATACTTCAAGATCCAAAGTCAGCAGGGAAAATTGTGCCGAGATGCTAGGCATAAAATTGAAATATAGTTATTCTACATAGAGATTTTATAACAAAACAGATTGGTACAATTTTCCTTGCCCTACGGGGCGCTAGCTCGAAAACCAGTGCTGCGAAAGGGAATAACCATTACTTCATGTTGCGTCTTGCTCTAGTCTCCGATCTTGCGCCTGACAAAGCATCTTGAAGTAACATGGGTATAATTAGAACAACAAGTTACCTAAACCACTTGATGAATGCTATAAAAGCATCTTGAAAAGCTTAGCAGAGAGAAAAGCCACCGCGCAAGCCCTCTTGATACTTGCTGCGCTGTGGTATAACGTGTCTTTGATAAGGGAATTTCCCATTTGAAAACCATCTTTAACAGCGCAGTTCAACTAAAAGCGGCTTTACTTGATCGTTATAATAAAAATGAGTCAATAAAAGCACAAATCATCGCGATTAGTGGTATTG
>NZ_PJBP01000164.1 GCF_002836415.1 Psychromonas sp. MB-3u-54
CAATGTTTTTAATCAACGTTTAACGTTATTAAAAACTTAATCTCTTTCGTTCTGAGTAACCGGTTTGACTTGCGTCTTTCCCGTTTCCGTGGGGCGCATTATAGGGATTTTGATCACGTTGGCAAGGGTTTATTTGCATAAAACAGCCTGTTTTTGCAATTAGTTTTTATACACGCCTTACAAACAACTTATCCACAAACTTTGCTTTATTACCCACATGATTTTGCCGTATAGTTCGTTTTCTTGTTTATTTATTGAGGTTTATTATGCTTCCTGTATTACGCGGTTACAAAAATTCTTTTCCTGTTCTTGGCGATTCTGTTTATATTGATCCTTTTTCTTCTATTATTGGCGATGTCACTTTAGGTGACGATGTCAATATTTGGCCAATGTGCGTTGTAAGAGGGGATGTTAACGCGATAACGATAGGTAAACGCACCAATATTCAGGATGGATCGATATTACATGTCGCTCGTAAAGGTGAAGCAAGCGTTGATGGGTACTCTTTAATTATTGGGGAAGATGTGACCGTCGGTCATAAAGCTATGTTACATGCCTGCAGGATTGGTAATCGGGTTTTAATTGGTATGGGCGCTATCGTATTAGATAATGCGCAAATTGATGATGATGTTATTTTAGCCGCCGGTGCATTAGTACCGCCAAACAAACATCTTGAATCGGGTTACCTTTATCTCGGCTCTCCCGCTAAAGCAGCCCGCAAATTAACTAACGATGAACTTGCCTTTCTGCCACGCTCTGCAGCACATTATGTAAAACTCAAAGATGAGTATATTGCTCAGGGGTAACTTTATTCGTTCCCACGCATAAACGTGGGAACGAAAAGATGGGTTATTTTAAGTTTTGCTCATTCCTTTATGGAGCAACATACTTGTTTTGTAATTCAACTCTAGTGCCTTTTCGTCACTTGCATGTTCACTCACAAACATTGAACAATCTTTTAAAACTTTTTCCGGCATCGTAGTCTTACTTTCGGGACTAAAACCAAGCTTCATAAAGAAGTCTGGCATGCGGGTTAATACGAATAGACGCTGGATCGCTTGTTTTTCTGTGTGTTTAATTAAAAACGCCACTAGTGCGCTACCTTGACCGCGGCGTTCAAAGCCAGGTTCTACACCTAATGAGCGAATTTCGGCTAAACCGGTGTCATAGATATGTACTGAAGCACAAGCAGTGACTTGGCCATCTATTTCTGCTACTGCAAATTCAGCCACCGACTCCGCTAAGTCCGTCTTATCTCTTCGAAGGTTTTCGCCTTTATCAGCCAGGTGGTTAACCATTGCTTCAATACGATCAATGTCTGTTAAACGCGCCGCTCTTATCACAATGCCCGATGTCTGACGCTCTGCTAAGCGTTGTTCAGCTTCTGTTAGTGCATATTCAATCTGCACAGGTGAAACACCACCGAGTGCTTTACGTGCAGCTAATGTTGCTTCAAGGGTCAGAACAGGATAAACATCTTCTTCGATCACCGGAGAAAACTCTTTAAATTGGGCGACCGTTAAATCTTCAAGCGGCAGACCTTTTTCAATCGCGCCGACAACGGCAACACCTACGATATGATGCGCTTCACGGAATGGAATACCTTTAGCAACCAAGTAGTCCGCAAGTTCGGTGGCGTTTGAATACCCACCTTGGGCTGCTTCTTTGGTGCGTTCTTCGTTCACTTTAAGATCAGTTAACGCCATTGCTGCCATTTCTAAACAATCGCTCCAAGTGTCCAGAGAGTCGAATAAACCTTCTTTGTCTTCTTGCATATCTTTGTTATAAGCAAGCGGCAGACCTTTAAGCGTCATTAACATCGCGGCTAATGAACCAAATACACGGCCTGTTCTGCCACGAATCAATTCCATTGCATCGGGATTTTTCTTTTGCGGCATTAATGATGATCCGGACGTCACTAAATCAGACATCTCAATAAAACCTGACTCACCACTGTTATAGAAGATAAGATCTTCTGCCATGCGCGACATATGCATCATGGACATAGTTGCACAACTCATCAGCTCAACAACATGGTCACGGTCGGAAACAGAATCTAAGCTGTTACGCGTCGCACGTTCAAATCCAAGAGAGTGTGCTAATGCAGTACGATCTATTGCATAACCTGTTCCTGCTAATGCGCCACTGCCTAAAGGACAAGTATCAAGGCGTTTAAGACAGCCTTCCAAACGATCATGGTCGCGCTCTAACATTTCTAAATAGGCTAAACACCAGTGCGAAAAGGTCACCGGTTGCGCGCGTTGTAAATGTGTATAACCCGGTAGAACAACCCCCTGGTGAATACGTGCAAGTTCAATTAATTTGGCTTCTAATGCATCCAGATGGACAACTAATTCTTGTGCTCTTTTTTTACACCAAAGTTTTAAGTCCGTTGCAACCTGATCATTACGGCTGCGGCCGGTGTGTAATTTTTTGCCTAAGTCACCGATTTTATTAATCAGCTGCCCTTCTGTCCAAGAATGGATATCTTCGGCATCGGATTGTAAAACCAACTCAGGATTATCTTGAACTGATCTTAATAATTCATTCAATGCAACTTCTATCGATTTTTGTTCATCAAAGGTTAACACATCAACTGTTTGTAACGCTTTTGACCAAGCTATTGAACCAATAATGTCTTGCTCCGCAAGACGGTAATCGAACCTTAATGAATCATTAAACAATTTAAATTTTACGTCTGCCGCGTGGCTAAAACGTCCGCCCCATAATGCCATTTTGATGCTCCATCACTTTCTTGGTTTGTTGTAGCTATTTTTTAGAATCTATTTTTATATACTTTAAAAAAAAACAGATAAAAATAGAAATTCCCGCCCTGTAAAAATACAGGACGGGAATTGTATTATTTAAGAGTTAGCGCTTATTTTTTGCTGTTCAAGGTACGAATACGGCTTGAAAGAGAATATAAACGGATAAAACCTTCTGCGTGTTTTTGATTATAAACGTTATCATCACCAAATGTAGCAAACTCTTCAGAATATAAGCTGTTTGGAGAGCGTTTTTGCTCTGCAGTCACTTGACCTTTATACATTTTAACAACCACTTCACCGTTAACATCTTTTGCCAACGCTTCTGAAGCTGCTAATAAAGAGCCGCAAAGCGGTGTAAACCAACGCCCGTCATAGACTAAGTGAGTAAATTCCTGACCTACTTGATCGCGCCATTTACGGGCTGGTTTGTCATGAACGAGTTCATCGATACCACGCAGTGCAGTCACCATAACGGTGCCTCCAGGGGTTTCGTAACAACCACGAGACTTCATACCAACAGTACGGTTTTCAGTAATATCAACACGACCGACACCGTGCGCGGCTGCTTTATCATTTAACAGCATCAATGCGTCATAGGGAGAAAGCTCAACACCGTCAACGGCAACAACACGGGCATTTTCAACTTTAATAGTTAAGTATTCAGGTTTCTCGGGTGCATCTTCAGGATCAACGGTTAAGGTCCAAACACCTTTGCTTGGTGCATTCCATGGATTTTCTAACTCACCGCCTTCGTGAGAGATATGCCATGCATTTGCATCACGACTATAGATTTTAGTCGCACTCGCTGTTGTTTCGATATTACGCTCTGCAAGGTAATCGAGTAAATCTTCACGCGATTCCATTTCCCATTCACGCCAAGGCGCAATTACCTGTAATTCAGGTGCCAATGCGGCAAAACAGCTTTCAAAACGGATTTGGTCATTACCTTTACCGGTACAACCGTGACATAACGCGTCAGCACCAACTTTAAGCGCCACTTCAACCTGCGCTTTAGCAATAATTGGGCGCGCCATTGCGGTGCCCAACAGGTAAGTACCCTCATAAACAGCACCAGATGCCATAGTCGGATAGATATAATCTTTAACAAACTCTTCTTTCAGATCAACAATATGGCACTCAGAAGCGCCCGATGCTAATGCTTTTTCTTCAAGTCCGACTAACTCTTCTGCGCCCTGGCCAACATCGGCACAAAAAGCGATGATCTCACAATCATCATAAGTCTCTTTTAACCATGGAATGATTGCCGAAGTATCCAAGCCACCAGAATAAGCGAGTACCACTTTTTTAACTTTACTCATTGATTATTTTCCTTTCGTCTGCATTTATTTATTAATTAAGGTAAGCATAATGGCGTTTTGAATGTGCATTCTATTTTCTGCCTGGTCAAAAATTAACGAAGCAGGACCATCCATTACATCGGAGGTGATATCTAAACCACGATGCGCCGGCTGGCAATGTAATACGTGTTTAATACCGGTTAAATCTAATAATTCCTGATTGATTTGGTATGGCATAAATTTAGCTTTGATCTGTTCAAGCGGTGTTTCATCACCCATTGAAAGCCAAGTATCACCATAAACCACATCATAACCTTTAATATCTTCAATATTGTCGGTGACGTGGATGCTGCCACCATTTTTAGCGGCAATCTTCTCGGCCATTTTGAATATTTGCGCGTCCGGGCTATGGCCGATGGGACAAACTGCGGTCACGGTCGCACCTAAAATAGCACCGGCAATAAACAGCGAATGAGTGACATTATTGCCATCACCAATGTAAGCAAGTTTCACTTTAGAGAGATCATCATACTGCTGAGCGATAGTTAAAAAATCAGCCATGGCCTGGCATGGGTGGTACAAATCACATAATGAGTTAATCACCGGCACACTTGAATGCGCCTGCATTTCAACTAAGGTTTTGTGGTCAAAAACACGCGCTACAATACAGTCCGCCCAGCGGGAAATATTGGCAGCAAAATCTTTAACATCTTCACGACTGCCCATTTCACCGTTGGCTTGATCTAAATAAACAACGTGACCGCCTAATTTATTAACGCCAATATCAAAAGTCACACGCGTTCTTAAGGATTGCTTTTCAAATAAAGTAACAACACTTTTGCCTGCTAATGCTTGACTGTATTTAGCCGGATTAGCTTTTAAATCTTTTCCCAAAGCAATCAGATCTAACGCCTGTTGCTGAGTCATTTCAAACCCTGTTAGCAAATTTTTCATATCTAATTCTCTACTTAATGACCTTTGTACCCACGGCCTGACCAGCAAGCAATGATACTAAATTTTCAGGATTTTTCCAACTTGCCAGCATCACATAACCTAATTGCTCGGCAGCTTGCAGCGCGGCTTTTACTTTAACCGCCATCCCGTCCTGGATTACCTTTTCGGCAATAAGTCTATCAGCTAATTGTGTGTTTAGCTCGGGAATAACTTGCTTGTGCGCATCCCATACGCCATCAACATCGGACAAAAAAACTAACTCCGCATCCAGCAGCTCACAAATCGTTATCGCAGCCTGATCGGCATTGACATTGTACAAGCGTCCGTCTTCACCAATAGCGATTGATGAAATAACCGGCAAGTACCCCGCTGTTAATAACGTATTTAACAGTGCAGGATTATTAGGACTGCAAATACCGACCGCGCCTAAATCAGGATCAAGCTGAGTGACTTTACAGCTAAAACCGTCCGCAAGCGATAAACCGACAGCAGAAAGGCCTGCCTTTAGTGCTTTGGCCATCAACAGTTTATTTGAAGTGCCCGCTAGAGCGCCGGCCACATAGGGAATTTGCTCAAAGGGTGTAATGCGCAAACCTTCTTTTTTGTGACTGACGATGTTCATTTTATTTAAAACATCTTCAACAATGACACCTCCGCCATGCACAATGAGAAGAGGTCGTTGCTCGGTTTGCAAATAAAGAGTGAGCGCTGAAAATAAATTTTCTAATGCCTGCTCATTTTCAAGTACTGCACCACCAAGCTTAATTAATAAAGGTTTTAATGCTTGTGTCATATTTAAAAATCCTGCTTACAAAAGAGAAGTGGTTATAGCAAAACCAAAACGTAAATTAATACATTGTATTGCCTGCGATGAAGCCCCTTTTAAAAGGTTATCGATAGCACTGAAAGCGACCAGATCTTCACCTTCCACAGCCCAACCTAAATCACAGAAGGGAGTACCCACCACGTTTTTAAGGGCAGGATAAGTCCCATCCATTAAACGTACAATGGGTTTATCTGCATAAGCATTCTGATAAGCCTGATTAACCTCATCAGCTGTCACACCCGCTTTTAGCTGCACATTAATGCTGGCTAAAATACCACGTTTGAAACTGCCTAAATGGGGTGTAAATACCACCGGCATGCCCAAATGCTGATCAATTTCCGGTTTATGACGATGGGTAAACACGCCATAAGGTTGCAGACTCACTTCACAAAAACTACTGGCTAGGCTGGCTTTACGCCCGGCCCCACTCGCACCACTGGTGGCATTAATAGTGGGTTTTGTATCAGCTTTAATTAATCCGGCTTCGACCAGCGGTTTTAACGCGGTTAAAGAGGCGGTGGTGTAACAGCCCGGTACTGCGATTAAATCGGTTTTCTTCACGGCGTCAAAATTCCATTCGGCTAAACCGTAAACAGCTTTTTCTAATAACGCTGGATACTGGTGCGTAAAGCCGTAAAATTTATCGTAAAAACCGGCTTCCTGAACACGAAATGCACCGGAAAGATCAAATACCACTGTATTTTCAGCGAGAAAAAGCGGTACTAAATCATGACTCACTTCATGCGCCGTTGCCAAAATAACAATATCTATATCGGCACATACTGTTTTAATATCAGCATTGCCTAAAGGCTGCAGAGGTAAATCCACTACACCCGATAAATGCCCGTAAAGCGCAGATAACTTTTTGCCTTTATCAAGACTGCCTGTCGACACATACAAACCAGCCAATTCAATGTGCGGATGACGTACTAAAAAATGTGCTAATTCGGCGCCCGTATAACCACTTGCACCCACTACAATGGCTTTTAACATAAGAAGTTCCCGTTTCATTTGCGGTATTAAAAAGAGGGAAAATAGTATACATAGAAATATTCCCGAGAGAGGAGCATCTTAATTAAATTTGATTATTTATGCAATAATAATGAATATTTACTTAAGCCGCATTGCGTTTTAACCCTGCAGCCCAAAAAATAGTGTATTAATGCAGCAGGAACATAAAATATAATGTTTAAATGCGCCTGTGAACTCTTGTTATGAGAGCACTTTACTGCTTAGCCATTCTTCAGCCGCGGCTTTGATCGGCAGATCAATATATTGCGCTTTAATCTGCAACACCTTAGGCAGACAAATTTGAAAGTGTAACACTAACTCAGGATCAAAGTGTTTGCCCGATTGACTTTCAATCAATGCCAGCGCTTTTTCAACTGACCAGGCGGCTTTATAGGGCCGCTCACTGGTCAACGCATCAAACACATCGGCAATAGCCACAATACGCGCACTTAATGGAATATGTTTACCACTGATCCCACCCGGATAACCCGTGCCATCCCATTTTTCATGATGATATTGCGCTACTTCAACGGCCAGAATTAATAAGTCTGATTCGGGCAAGCCTAAAATGTTAACACCGTATTCAACATGTTTCTGCATAATTGCCCATTCTTCAGAATTCAGCTTACCAGGCTTTAATAAGATATTATCAGGAACGCCTATTTTGCCTATATCATGCATCGATGCGGCATTAAAAAGCAATTCGGACCAACTGTCATTATCGGTCACTTGTTGTGCTAATACACCGGAGTAACGACTCATACGCAGCACATGCAAACCCGTTTCGTTATCTTTAAATTCAGCAGCACGACCTAAGCATTGGACAATTTCCATATGCGCTTTTTCCAAAGATTTGGTTCTTTCCTGTACCAAACTGAGCAGATGAAATTTTTGGTTTGCTAATTTCAAATGCGTCGCGATTCTGGCTAATAAGCGCCCAGGGCTGACGGGTTTGGTAATGTAATCAACGCCGCCTAACCCAAAGCCTTTATTTTCATCGGCTACGGTACTTTTTGCACTGACGAATATAATCGGTATTTCAGCCGTCTCGGGCAAAAGCTGAAGTTGTCGGCAAATTTCATAACCGTCGATATCCGGCAGTATAATATCTAACAAAATCAGATCGGGTTTATCTTCTCCCTTGGCCAATTTTAACGCAAGTGCCCCGTTGATAGCCGCTTTCACTCTATAATGGGGGCGTAAAATTGCACTTAACAGATGAATATTTTCCGGATTATCATCAACGACTAAGATTGTTTGCTTAAGCTCCATCTCATTAACATCCATTACTTCTTATCCTGTTGTTCACATTTTCCTGACAATAGCTTAATCAACTCCGAAAGGAGCAATTGCGCACTGTCAAAATTAAAATTTTCTAACTGTTCGATAAACTCACGGATCAGCATTAATGCTTGCTGATTGGAAATGCTGGCAGTTAACTGCAATGCAATATCCAATGCACTGGTATCGAAATTATCCACTAGCGACCGTAAGATCTGTAATTTTTGCTGGATTTCCAGCGGGCTTAATTGCTTTTCATTAACCAACACAGGTTGCTGCTGCTTGGCCTGTGATGTTTGCATTACCACAATTTCATCGATAACCTTGCTTAAGTGCGTATCGACTTGAGCCACTAATTTGTCAATATCCTGCGCATTGTCATTATTCTGACAGGCCTGTTCGAGATTATGGCAATGCCGGTATAAGCCGGTCGCACCAATATTTCCCGCCGCCCCTTTTAAACTATGCGCCATACGCTGTGCATTCTGCCACTCGAACGCCAGACACAGTTGCTTAAAATCCGCCGAAAAATGGATATTTAATGCTTTAAATTTAGTCAGGATACTGATGTATAAGTCTACACTGTCAGCACACACTGCCAACCCTGATTTTTTATCGATCTCATTAAAATGCGCTAAACAGTCGATCAAAGACTCGAAGCCCTGATCTGTAGAAAAAATCATACTCTTAGTCTCTTTTTGAGGATCCAGATCAATCCATTTAACTAACACTTTAAACATCAGCGAGACATCAATCGGCTTGCTAATATAATCGTTCATACCGGCATCCGTCACTCTCCCCCGTTCACCATCCATTACATTCGCAGTCATTGCAATAATAGGGATCTTTTTATTAAATTGACGGATTGTGGCAGTCGCACGATAACCATCCATCACCGGCATCTGCATATCCATCAATATAGCGTGATAGTTATGTCGCCGGGCTTTTTCAACGGCTATCGCACCATCGCTCGCATGGCTAACCCGTATCCCTTTTCCCTTTAACAGCGCGGTGGCAAGCTCCTGATTAAGCACATTATCTTCCACCAACAGTATATGCGCGCCAAGCAGCGTTTGTTGACTTTGCATTTCACCCTTGTATTCAGTATCAACAACGCCATTATCCCCTCTATTCAGATCGATCTCCAAGCCAACGGTAAATAAAAATTCACTGCCCGCCCCTTCCCGGCTTTCAATCCAAATATCTCCGCCCATTAGGGTTACTAAATTTTTGCAGATCGATAACCCTAAGCCAGTACCACCGTATTTTCGCGTTGTTGAGGCATCTGCCTGTGAAAATGCACGAAACAATTTGCTTTGCTGCTCCGCAGTCATACCAATACCGTTATCCCGAACTGATATTTGCAGCTTAATGTTAGCAGCATCACATTCAGCCACACTGACGGTTAGCACTATCTCTCCCTGTTCAGTAAATTTGACCGCGTTACTGACTAGATTGACAAAAATTTGTTTTAAGCGCAATGCATCACCAAGCAGATAAAGGGGCACATCTTTTTCAATACGATAAAATAAGGTTATCCCTTTCTTGCGCACTTTAAGCGCAAAAATAGTACTTACACTATCGAACAGAGAAGAGAGATTAAAAGGCCTTTTTTCCAATTCTAATTTTCCGGCTTCCATTTTTGAATAGTCTAAAATATCATTAAGAATACCCAACAGACTGGTTGCCTCGCTATGTACTTTAGTAATGTAATTACACTCTTTATCTTGTAAAAAACCTTCTAACGCGAGCTGTGACATTCCAATAATAGCGTTCATCGGGGTGCGAATTTCATGGCTCATATTGGCTAAAAATTCAGATTTTGAGCGGCTGGCATCATCTGCTAACCCTTTGGCTTTAAGCAGTAAATTTTTGGCTTGGTTAGCTTCGGTAATATCCAACATACTGACGACAAAAATAGTCTCCTTTTCTAACTCTACGGGCGTGAAAAAAAATTCAACATCAATAATTTGTCCTGACTTCCGCTGTACCGTCACACGTTTATCCTTCCCGATATGCACAGATTTTGGAGCAGAAAAATACTCATCCATGTTTTTTAGATGCTCGTCTAAGCGCTCTTTAGGAATAAACGTCTTCATTTCTTTATTTATCATTTCTTTTTTTTCATAACCCAATAATTTTTGACCCGCGATATTAACTTCAATGATCTTTCTATTTTTATTAATTAAAAAGGTAGCAACCGGCAGCGAGGTCAGTAGTCTCTGCATTTTTTGAGCTTCAAGCGCTTGATCGGAAATACTATGAAAGGTAATAACCGCTTTAAAATAAGAGGCTTTATCCTTGATCACTGAGATGCTGTAGGTAACCGGGATCTTTTTTCCTGCCCGAGAGAAAAAATAATCTTGATCTATCTGCTTATCCTGAGCAGTGTGAATACAGGTTAGAATTTGCGTGCGTAATGCTTGCCAGGATTGTGCCTCTGCAGGATGGTTATTATAGATTACTTCACGATAATCACGGTTAAAGACTTCCTGCTCCCGATAACCCAGCAGTTTTTCAGCCGATGCATTAAAGAAAACAATTTTGCCCCTTTGATCGACACCAAAAATACCATCAACCACATTGTTTACAATCATGCTGTTTTTATATTCAGCATTGAGCAGTTCACGTGTCCTTCTGTTGACCAGCGCAGACAGTTTATTCTTTGAGTCTCTGCTCAACGCGGTAGAACGATATGAAAGCATCATGATAAACAAGGACAGTCCACTGACCAATCCCATTGATACCAACATAATGACGAATATAATATTACGTAACTGGTTATAATAATGATAAGTCTCATTATTATTCACTTCACTGACCAGCATCAAATTGAATTTATTCAACCACAACCACCGCCCCGTAACAGTATTGCCGAGATAATCCTTATAACCTGCAATATTATAATGGCTGCTCTCCAATAACGCGCTCTGCACAACAGGATTGTTTTTTGGATCAGGTAAACGTATACGTAAAATGCTTGATACGCCCGGAGAGATAATCTTCTGTTTATATAAACTGTCCATAAAACGACTTTCAGAGAGCATATAACCGCGTTTATCTACTGCATAAATTTTACCCGATTTCTCTAAGCCCAGATTCGAAAAAAATGACGAATATTCTTTGTTAATGTCAAAAGCAACACTCAATAATGCCTGTACATTTCCAGCCGTATCGCGGATCGGCTCAACAAGATAAACCGACGGCGGTTTATCTAAGACCGAGTGCTGACCATCAAAATCAGACCACACCGGTGGAATAAATATGGGGTCACCCGTTAAGGCTTTTGCAAACAGTGATGGGCGATAGATTTGTATCGGACTGGTTTTATCGATGATATTTGAATCAGTATTGACTAAATATTCCCCCTTCAAATTGAGAAGGGCATAATGAGGATAATAATTGAGTGGATTTTGCTGTTTATCAAACCAGGCAGACAATAATATTTTTGTTTGTTTCACTTGTTGGTTATTACTGCTTTGCCGAGCCGATATCAGTTGCCCCACGGTATTTTTAAAATAGGAGGTATTAATATTATTTTTAATAGCGGTACGTTCCTTGGCATACCAATAATCAAATCTTTTTTCGACGTTCTTATTTGTTACCCGCAAACTTTCCTGCTGCGCGTTTGCAAGCTGTTGTTTGAATTGTTCAAAATACAAACCCAAAGCAATAAAGGTACCTAAAAATAACAGGGAAATAAGGATGAAATAAATCAGTCTAAATCTGCGGGTTTCAAATTTATTAACCAGAATGCCGAGGTAACGATATACAAGTACTAGCACGAGGCAAATAATCACGGCGAAAATCAATGCATTAATTAACCATGAAGAATAACTATTACTAACTTCTACTTCAGAATCATGGTGATCAGCCAGCCAATCAATTAATAACTGACTAAAGTAACCCTTCCCCAGGCGTTTAATATTGTTATTAAGCAACTCAACCAGTTCGGGTTTATTTTTATTAACACAAAAACCCATTGATATTTCCGGTGTATCAACCAGCGGCAACACGCGCAGATTAGTAATACCCTGTTGCTGGACAAAAAAATCATTTACAAATGAGAAGGCAATAAAACCGTCTAAGACTCCCTCATTGACCATATTAAGACCCGCTTCGCTGTTGGGAACGCTGACAGCATTACCCTGGCCAACAATACTTTCTGCAACTTTGATTGACGCGTAAGCACGGGGCACCGCAATTTTCGCATCCTTAGGAATGTCCCCCACTGCTCGATAGACACTGTTTTTATTGATCACAAGAATAGGCCTAAGGGTGATAAAAGGGTCAGTAAATAACATCGCACCCTCGCGATCCTCCGTTTTAGCACAGAAGGTGATCACATCAATTTTATTTTCCTGAAGCTTGGTGATTTGCTCGGCAAAAGTACCCTGCGAAACGACCTGCAGGCTAACAGGCAGCAGGCGCGAGAATTCGGCTCTAATCTGTTCACCCACCCCGAGGGATTTTCCATTTTTATCAATATAATCAAATGGCGGGAAACGCGCTTCGATCCCTACAGAGATAATCGGATGCTGCTTTACCCACGCAATTTTAGCGTCATTTCCCCAGGCCATTTTATGCGTGTTGCTATAGAACAATTCACTTAAGGGCACGGTTTGGTTGGTAGCAGTGTCAAACCAATCATTGACGCGCGCGGCTGTGTTTGTGGTCGGAGAGATTTCATCATTGGCATCGGCTGCATTACCGATACCGGAACTCACCAATACACACAGAAGAAAAAGTATAGAGAAAGGGATAACTCTCATAGGTGCAAATCACTTTAATTAGTTCAAGATATTGATAAATATCGATAAGATGTCTTTTTTATGTTCACATGATACCTTTTCAACAAGTTATTACAATAAACCAAAGCTTTATTTAACGCCTCAAATTTGCACTCAGCAGGAATATCATTAATCAGTAAAACCGTCGTCTTATTAGGAGAGCAAAAATGAGCGATTAACACTCAGGATGAGAAGATTAAACGCTCAGAATCATGACAGTAATACTTTTTACCGATCGTTATCCTTTGGGTGTAATATATTTTCTGTTAGCTTACTCTCTCTTTTCTTTATTTTTTAAAAGGTGCTCCTATGGCTTTACCTACTTTTTTAAACCTCTACAAAGATCTTATTTCGATCCCGTCCATCAGTTCAACGGATCCATCCTGGGATCAAAGTAACTTAAACGTTATTAATCAGCTTGCCAGCTGGTTAGAAGAGTTGGGCTTTAAAAGTGAGATACAAGCTGTCCGCAGTGCGCCCGGAAAATATAATTTGATCGCCACACTCGGTGAGGGTGATGGGGGGTTATTACTCGCCGGTCATACGGATACAGTCCCCTACGATGCCGGCAAGTGGACAACGGATCCTTTTACATTGACCGAAAAAGACAATCGTTTATATGGTCTGGGCAGCATTGATATGAAAGGTTTTTTTGCCTTTGTTATTGAGGTTTTAAAAGAGATAGATATCAATAAACTGAATAAACCCCTGCGTATTTTAGCAACCGCAGATGAAGAAACCACTATGGCCGGTGCGCAGGAGATAGCCGAGCAAAAAACCTTCCGCCCCGATTATGCCGTGATTGGCGAACCGACGGGAATGGCGCCTGTTACCATGCATAAAGGCCATATGTCAGAGGGTATACGCATTACCGGCAGCAGCGGGCACAGTTCAGATCCGGATAAAGGCCTGAACGCAATTGAAATAATGCATTTAGTGATTGGAGAATTAAAGAAAGTACAGCAGCGGTTTAAAGAAAAATACCACAATCCTCACTTTGATGTGCCCTATCCAACCCTTAATTTCGGATCAATAAGTGGCGGTGACAGCCCCAACCGAATTTGCGGCTGCTGTGAATTGCACATTGATATGCGCCCTATTCCGGGCATTACCACCAGCGAGCTATTTATTACCGTCAAACAGGCTTTGTCTGAAATTGAAAAGCGCTACCCTAAAAGTGTAGAGGTCTACCATTTACATGAGCCCATTCCTTCATATCAATGCCCGGAACATTCCGATCTGATTAATCGCGCTGAAATTTTCACCGGTAACCCAGCACAAAGCGCTAATTACTGTACCGAAGCCCCTTTTATACAACAGCTTGGCTGCGATACCATCATTTTAGGACCGGGACACATAACCCAAGCCCACCAGCCCAATGAGTATTTAGATCTTTCCTTTGTCAAACCCACCAAAGAGGTAATTAAAAAATTAATTACGCACTATTGTGTAACTTAATTACCTAATGACGTTATCAGATCAAATAAAGACCTTTTTTTGTGATGGAACGTTGACTGCAGGTCTTTATCTGATAGTTTATTGTTATTATTTTATTTTTTATATGATTTTTGTGTAATTTTATTACCAATTCGGAGGAGCATATGACAGAAGAATATTCAAATTTACGCAGTAACGTCGGTTTATTAGGACAGCTGCTTGGTAAAAGCATCGATGGTCATCTCGGTAAAGCGTTTCTGGATAAAATAGAAACTATTCGCCAACTATCCAAATCATCCCGTGCCGGTAATCAACAGGACGGTGTAACGCTGATCGATATGTTGACCCATCTTTCCGATGATGAATTAGTTCCTGTTGCGCGCGCTTTTACCCACTTTCTAAACCTGGCGAATATCGCTGAGCAGTTTCATGGTATTTCTCGACACTGCGACAGTGGGGTCTGTGCACCGGATCCCATCAAAGATTTAATGAGCAAATTTAAAAATTCCGATTTATCGCAGCAGGAAATGCAGCAGAGCGTTAATGAATTAAAAATGGAAATGGTACTGACCGCTCACCCTACGGAAATAACGCGGCGCACCCTTATCCATAAGCATATCGCCATTAATGACTGTCTGAGTTATTTAGAAATTAGCGATATTTCAGATAAAGAACGCGATCTTTTGTTAAATCGTTTAGAGCAGTTAATAACCCAAGCATGGCATACCAATGATATTCGCCAAAAGCGTCCGACGCCGGTAGATGAAGCTAAATGGGGATTTGCGACCATTGAAAAAAGTTTATGGCAGGCTGTTCCGCAATTTATTCGCGATCTGGAAAGTGAATTACAAAGTGGTCTGGGTTTATCACTACCACTTGAAGCTTCTCCGATCACTTTTACCTCATGGATGGGCGGTGACCGAGACGGCAACCCTTTTGTAACCGCCAAAGTAACCCAGGAAGTATTGTTATCCAGCCGTTGGGTCGCGGTCAGTTTATACCTTAAAGATATTAGCCAACTCACCGATGAGTTATCAATGGATAACTGCGATCCAGCTCTTCGAGCAGTGGTTGGAGAAGATACGGCTGAACCTTACCGTGCTGTGTTACGCAAATTACGCACGCAATTAAAAGAAACCTTAGCATCCTTAAGTGCCACTTTGCAGGATCAGCGCAGTGATGAGCAAGATATCATCACCACCAGCAAACAATTAAAAGAACCGCTGCTTTTATGCTATCACTCCCTTAAGAATATGGGGATGGATTCCATTGCCGAGGGTTTAATTTTAGATATTTTACGCCGCCTCAACTGTTTTGGTATCAACCTGTTAAAACTGGACATCCGTCAGGATGCTGAACGCCACGGTAATACATTATCGGAATTAACCCGCTACCTGGGCATTGGTGATTACAATGCCTGGAATGAAGAAGATAAGCAGGCCTTTTTACTGCAGGAACTTAATAATAAGCGCCCACTATTTCCAACGAAGTGGAGCCCATCTGTAGAAGTACAGGAAGTATTAGATACCTGTAAAGTTATTGCGCAAACAGATCCTGAAGCCTTAGGTATCTATATTATCTCTATGGCACGCCAGGCATCCGATGTACTGGCTGTACAGTTAATATTAAAAGAAGTGGGCTGCCCGTTCCGTATTCCTGTTGCGCCGTTATTCGAAACCCTTGACGATTTGAATAACTCGGCAGCAGTGATGAAGCGCTTGTTTGCTATCGACTGGTATCGTGGTTACATCAATGGTGTACAGCATGTCATGATCGGTTACTCCGATTCAGCCAAAGATGCGGGAGTGATCGCCGCCAACTGGGCACAATATACATCGCAGGAAGCATTGGTTAAACTCAGTGCCGAAAATGATATCAATCTGGTTTTATTCCACGGACGTGGCGGCACAATAGGTCGTGGCGGTGCGCCAGCTCGTCAAGCCTTATTATCACAACCCCCGGGCTCGTTAAAAGGTGGTTTACGGGTCACTGAACAGGGAGAGATGATCCGCTTTAAATTTGGTTTACCGAAAGTAGCAGTACAAAGTTTAAACCAATATGCCGCTGCAGTGTTAGAAGCGAACCTGCT
Source organism: Psychromonas sp. MB-3u-54 (assembly GCF_002836415.1). Classification (GTDB taxonomy): domain Bacteria; phylum Pseudomonadota; class Gammaproteobacteria; order Enterobacterales; family Psychromonadaceae; genus Psychromonas. The sequence continues at coordinate 16,455 of NZ_PJBP01000164.1, forward strand.
GCCGCCACCGGCACCAAAACAGGAATGGCGTGACGTAATGGAGCAGTTTTCAGATCAGTCTTGTCAGGAATACCGTCATTTTGTGCGCGAAGAGCCGGATTTTGTTCCCTACTTCCGCAGCGTAACACCGGAAGTTGAACTTGGTAAGTTAGCCTTGGGCAGTCGTCCTGCTAAGCGTAAACCAACGGGTGGCATTGAAAGCTTGCGCGCTATTCCCTGGATTTTCGCCTGGAGTCAAAATCGTTTAATGTTGCCGGCATGGCTCGGGGCAGGTACTTCACTGAAAACATTATTGAATGAAGGAAAAAAACCGCTGCTTCAGGAGATGTATCAACACTGGCCATTTTTCCACACCCGTTTAGAAATGTTTGAAATGGTATTTTTAAAAGCGGATGAGGAATTAACTAAATTCTACGAAGAACGCCTGGTGCCAAAAGAATTATGGCCACTCGGACAACGTTTACGTGATAACCTCACACTCACTCGAGAGACCGTTTTAGAAACTATTCCAGATCATCAATTGATGCAGGAACAGCCTTGGATTAAGGAGTCTATTTCACTGCGTAACCCTTATGTTGATCCGCTCAACATGCTACAAGCAGAGCTCCTTTCCCGTTCACGCGAAAATGGTGATGAAATATGCCCGGTGGTCGATCAGGCACTGATGGTCACTATTGCAGGTATTGCAGCAGGACTTCGTAATACCGGTTAAACAGAAAATAAGGTGCCGGTCTGTAGCCGGCATCTATACCTTTTCCTGCCTGATAAGATAAGTCGTAATACAATCATTTATTTATCGCCCTGCTATCGGGTATAATAATACCCCATGCGTTATTTAACGCATTTTACAGTTAACAAAAAATTCCTGAACAAGAGAGTTACCATGAGCGAAGAGAAAATACAGGCGTTAAATACCCTAGGCTTACGCTGCCCAGAGCCTGTCATGATGCTCCGTAAGACCGTAAGAAGAATGCAGGAAGGAGAATTATTAAGCGTTATTGCCGATGATCCGGCAACCACTCGAGATATCCCCAGTTTTTGCCGGTTTATGGATCATACTTTAGTTGAAGTCGACATTCAGCAAGTGCCGTACCGCTATTTAATCCGTAAAGGCGCTTAGATTCACTAAGCGCTTGTAAAACAATAACTTTTCTTAGTTGGATCATTCATCTACTGCTTTAAAACCTAATTAATCATCTGAGCTTAAGTTTATTGGTACTCGTTGATCCGTCCGGTTACTCAGTTTTAAAAAACGCAGGATTGACCACTTCATAAATCATATTAACCTTATCCTAAATGTTTGAATACGCCACAAAATCACCTTCATGAAAACGTCGCCAGCTATGGACCGAGAAGGCATTATGTTTCCTGAATGGCGGCACAGGGGTATGATTATTTTACAAAATAATTTCAAGCACGGCGCAAAGTACTAAGCCATTTGTTACCCTTATAGAAAAGTAACCCATCGCGGCTGGATCTTTTAATTGGCCGTTAATCTAAGGAAGTACAGCTATGAACTATCAAACGGTATTTATTACCGGTGCGACAAAAGGCCTGGGTCGAGCGCTAGTTATCGATCTCTGCAGCAAAGGATATCGCGTTTTTGCCAGCGGACGTGATGAAACACAGCTGCAGCAACTTATGCAGCAAACAGGCTGCTTAGGGGCCAGTTGCGACCTCAGCCAAGCTGAAGCTGCAGTAGCGCTTTTTCAGAAAGCCACAAAAGCGCTGGGCCATATTGATGTACTTATCAATAATGCCGGCATGAATTCACGAAAATGTGAATTAGCCGAGACGACACTGGAGGAGTTTGAGCAACAATATGCCATCAATTTGCGTGCACCTTATCTGCTTTGCCGGGAAGCGATGCAGCAGATGTTACCTAAGAAGCACGGTTATATTATCAATATTGTCAGTACAGCAGCTAAACGCAGTAATCCGACCATGAGTATTTATAGCACAATGAAACAGGGCTTTGCCGGGCTGAATAACGTTTTGATGAAAGAAGCACAGCCCCATGGGATCAAAGTGACCGCCGTTTACCCCGGAGGAATAAATACGACTTTCCGCGAGCAGGAACGTCCACAATACATGCAGCCTGCGAGCGTCGCAACGCTGGTCAGCCAATTACTCAGCAATCCCGTCGATGTCGTGATACATGAATTGACTTGCCGTCCTATGGTTGAGCTGGAATAGTCAAAATTAAAAAAATTAATAACAAGAGAGAGTGACTCGGTTATATGAGCTGCCATTGCTGAAGCTTCGGGGATGAGTTTTTTATGTAAACGATATACCTTTGCCGATATGGGAGCTGTTTCTTTCGTACACCTTTGACGGTTCGATTATGGTAATATTTTATTCACACTCGTATTGGTGCCTTTAAAATTTTAATATGGATAACTGGTCTCTTTAGAAAATAAGGTTGAAAAAAATTTGCGCCGGTTTTCTCTGATAGCGAGATCCCCGGCGAGCACTTCGCGTTTTCTCCAGTCCGATAAAGAAGAAAAAGATAATCATCAAACCGTCATTAATAACGTGTTTAAGTGAAGCCTGCAGCTCGATATCACTCAGGAAAAAACCAATCTGCATATGCGTTAGCGTTTGATAGGTAGATGAATAATCTGAATTATTCCACCATGTTGCAAGCAGAAGAAACAGACTGGCCGTTGCCTGCGCACGGATAAAGTTTGAAAAAGGGGTTATCAAGACCACGGTGCAGTAAAGTTCGTTATACAAAAGTCAACACCCGTAAAGGCTGGAAAAGTGTACAGCCAACGACTATAACGCCGCGCCTTCGACAGCACTTGTCGAGCTACGAAGCCAACTTCATTCCCACTATTCCGGCGACTATCAACCCTAAACGGATTAGTTTTAAAACACTTAACGCTTCACCAAAAAGTAATACACTGGCTATCGCCGTACCGACTGTGCCTATACCAACCCAAACGCCATAAGCCAGACTTAAAGGTAAGATTCTTAAGGACCAACCTAAAAGTGCAATACTGACAGCAAGAAATAATAACGTCACGATCGAGGCGAGCGGTTTACTGAAGCCTTCGGTGTACTTTAAACCGACAGCCCAGGCGACTTCACTGAGCCCGGCAAGAAAGAGGATTAACCACGCCATATATTTAACCTTATACCAAAAGAATTAATGAAGTGATCAATGATTGCGAAGGAAAAATTAGTACTAACAAGACGTAAGTTGCATTCGATCGTTATTCTCACTTCACAAAAATCGTCTGGAACGATTTTGAACAGCTTTAGCTGACCACGAAGTGGTGAAGAACTGGATGTTCTGAATAAAACTCACAACGCAGTTAGGGATAATTTTAACCAGCAAGGGTGATCACCTTTTAGTTCTTTTGGTATTATATATGAGGCCGTCCCCTGAATTTGATAGAGCGGTGAGGTCGTCCTCACTTCCCGATTAAATTTCATTGAATTTAGATAATAACGGTTCAATTACGGGTTGGCTAGCCAACCAGGCTGTAAAAAGTATTATTTTCAGGCACGAAGGACAACAGTAAAGGAAGCTGACAAATTAACGATTTTACTTCACATAATCATAATAAGGCGCGGGGAAACGATCGCAAAAAAATGATAAAGTCATTAAAACATAATCACAAAGCTTGTCTCCTCTGCCACATTGAGCATATTGTTCAATGTGGAATATCAGCGATTGAACCTAAGGACTAAATTCATGGATCGAATTTTAAAATCTCGAAAAACCAGCCTGGGGCGCTGCACGTTAATTTGTATGACGGGGTTATTAGTCAGTATCGGCACATTGTTTTGGTGGGGAGCATATAGCCAACTTGCCGCAAGCTTTGATGCTTTTGACGTTAGCTATTATGAAAATGAATTAAAAAGAGTTGACGGTGTGCTAAAACAGGAGCAACTCTCATTCGAACGGCAAATAAAAGACTATGCCCATTGGGATGATACAGAAGCATTTGTGTCAGGCGACTATCCCGTTTATATAGAAGAAAACTTTAGCCCAATATCGCTCGCGAACAATCAGATCAGCGGCTATCTTATTGCCAAATTGGATGGATCCTTTGCGGCTCCCCCTATGATACTTTCCGATAATGCTCTTATCCCCATGCCCGCAGAGATCAGGTCGGCATTGGCTCCCCTGTTACCCGCTTTAATGACGGTCGATAAACCGACAGCCAACACCAAGCTATTTTGGTTTAATAAGCAGGCCATTTTTGTTTCTGGTGTCACTATCACAGATTCTAATGAATCAAGGCGCCCAAGCGGTTATCTGCTGTTTTTTCGTCATTTTGATAGCGCTATATTAGATGGATTCAGATCCTTAACTTCGGTCGATTTTACTTTACTGCCGCAGCCCGAAAACAATAAAACAGACTTTAAGGTGCAGACCTTGTCCGACATGGATCAGCCAGCCTGGATAGTCAGCAAAAGCCTGAATGATTTACCCGCTATGATTGAAATACAGGGAACCACACATTTAAAAAAAGAGCGTCACATGAGCCTTGTATTATTGGGTAGCAGCGTTGCGGGCTTGACTTTATTTTCATTGCTGGGTATTTATCTATCCCTTCATTTTAGGATTCTGAAAAGACTGCATATTTTTTCTCAGCTTGCGGATCAGCGCCGATGCTCACCACAACAGCCTGTACGCTGGCCGATTAAAAATAACGATGAACTAGATAATCTTGCCTTTGCTTTTAATGAGTTAATGTCCGAAGTGGAAATGAGGCATGAAGAAATGAGTTTTCTTGCAGACCATGATCCTCTTACCGGATTAGGTAACCGCCGCCTATTGATGACACGGCTCGATGCCAATATGAGTCGGCAGCAACGCGATCCAACTTTTGCCAGTACGCTTTTGTTTATCGATCTCGATGAATTCAAATTACTCAATGACGGGCTGGGACATACTGCGGGAGACGATATCCTTAAACTCATCTCCCTGCGCATGCTCTCACAAGTACGCAATTACGATACGGTTGTTCGCTTGGGCGGTGATGAGTTCGCTATCCTGCTCGATGGTGTTGGACTGGAGATGGCAGAGCCTTTTGCCGAACGGCTGCTGATTAATATCACTCAACCCTTTCAGCAGGACGGTCAAAATCTGAGTATAAGGGCTTCGATTGGGCTAACAGCAGTAAACACCAGCCAGTGCAAAGAAAATATGATCAGATATGCTGATTTAGCGATGTATGAGGCCAAACGACGTGGTAAGGGGCAAGTGACCATTTTTAAAATGGCGCTGCTCGATGTGGTTTCCCGCCGGATGCTGTTAGAGCAGGCGCTGCATTCCGCACTTAATGATCATCAGCTTGAAGTATGGTTTCAACCGATAGTTGATTTAAACAGCGGCAAGGTAATAAGCATGGAGGCGCTATCACGCTGGTCACTTGCCGGAGAATTTATTCCACCGGAAGAGTTTATTAATATTGCAGAAATAACGGGCATGATTGTACCACTGGGACAACAATTATTTGACAAGGTGGGCTGCGCTTTGCAGGAACTACGAACAGAACACCCGAATCTTGAATGTAATATTAATCTATCGGTCAGACAATTCCGGGATGGGGATTTATTTACCGAGATCACCTCCTGCCTGAATAAATATCAGTTGCCGACATCGGCTTTCCATTTAGAACTGACGGAAAGCATGGTGGTCGAGGCGGAAACAGATGTATTGCCTATGATGCAAAAACTGGTTAAGCATGGCTTAAAATTTCACTTAGATGACTTTGGCACCGGACATTCTTCGCTTGATCGTCTCAAGAATCTCCCCTTTGATACGCTGAAAATCGATCGCAGCTTTGTGACTTCGCTAGGCCGGGGAGATGATGTAATGGTCCGAAATATTATCAATATAGGCAAAGAGTTGGGCATGAGTATTATTGCTGAAGGGGTCGAGACCCAAATCGAACTGGATAGATTAATGGTTTTAGGATGCTCGCAGATTCAAGGTTATTATTTTGCTAAACCGATGCCCTTGAGCGAACTTAAAAACTGGTTGGATGAGAAACAGCATCAGGTGATACAAATGAAATCAAAAAGCCAGGCCTAGAGCTGTTATATCTTAATTTTACACCTGCTTAAAAGATAAACAGAAACGGATCACTGCCCCAGTAAAATAAAGGGTTAAGCAACCAAATCCGGCTCATTAAAGTTATTTAAATCGCCATCAAAGTTGCCTTTATCGTTCAATATTGATTAAAATTTTCAGTGTTAATCTGAGAGCCCTGTTGAAACGCTATGGGAAGATTGAAGAGCTATATTTTTATCAGCTTTCGAATAAAAAATAGAAGAGTCGGATTTCAGCGTTTGGCCACCGAGGATATTTTTCAGATCAGCTAAAACGCAAAAATCAACCATGGAAGGTTGATTTTGAGATTCTTATGACTAAGAATAATTGGAGCGGGCAGCGGGGATCGAACCCGCATTATCAGCTTGGAAGGCTAATACCAAATCCATAAATGAGCAGAAAATTAATGGATTTGGTATAAGAGCAATGAAAAGGCTCAAACTAGGCTTTCAAAACAATTATATCTTTCTCTTTTAACTCTGAACAAACGCTTTCTGGTAACAATGAATCCGTAATAATAAAGTCAACTTTTTCAATATCTAACGCATGAAATGTGGCAATGTGTCCATATTTAGAAGCATCTGAGATCAGATAAACCAATTTGGAAGATTTCGCAATGGCTTGTTTAACCACTACTTTATCTTCACTGGGTGTAGACAGACCTTTCATGTCCCATGATGATGTAGAAATAAAAGCAATATCAATATTCATATTCAATAAAAAATCCGCCACCTTAGCTCCCACTGTAGACTGATTAGCCCCGTCAACCTTTCCGCCAGTGTGATAGATATCATTTGAAGAATGAGTCATTAAATAAGTCGCAATCACAAAATCATTGGTAATAATCAGTAAGTCGTTGCGTTGGATAATTTGATGAGCTATTTCCAACGCTGTAGTACCTGCATCTAAATAGATAGTAGCATTAGGAGTAATAGCGTTAGCAGCAAGATGACCTATTTTTTCTTTTTCATGTGAAAATTGCGATATCTTCATATCATGAGAAAGCTCACTATGAATTGCTTGTGCTAGTTGAACCCCACCTGAGACTGAATTAACTTTACCAATAGATTCAAGTTTTTCAATATCTCTGCGAATAGTCATATGAGAAACATCAAGTAAATCAACCAATTCAGAAATACTTATGACTTCCTGACTTTTTAATAAACTCAACATTTTTTTTTGTCTTTCTGCTGGAATCATATAATTATCATCAACCCTATAATTGAAACATATACCATATCAAAATTGTGAATAAATGTTAAGTTATGTGTTGCAATATAGATAAAAAGATGAGTTAAGGCTTTTAAACCTGAAATGACAATACAAATACTAAACATTCAAAAGTGTTCGAATTTGTTAATTAATGTGACGCAATGCACTTTAATAGCTGAGAGGTGTTTATTTTTAACAAATTTAAACTTATATTAACATAACCAATCAGATGGGATGAGTGTAATATGTTAAAATCCGATTATACTCCGTACGCTAGAGCTCAAAAAGCGACAACTAACTCTCCTCCTATCTGAACAGCCCTCATAACATTTAAGGAAAAATATATGCTATTAGGAGTCATTGCAGACGACTTTACTGGCGCAACTGATATCGCAAGCTTTTTGGTTGAAAACGGGATGCGCACAATTCAAGTAAACGGTGTTCCTTTTCAACCTTTAGATTCAAATGCAGATGCTGTTGTAGTTAGCTTAAAATCACGCTCTTGTCCAAGCGAAGAAGCTATCATCGATTCACTTAACGCTCTTGAATGGCTCAAGCAACAAGGCTGCCAGCAATTTTATTTCAAGTATTGCTCAACCTTTGACAGTACAGCTCAAGGCAACATTGGCCCTGTTACCGATGCCCTACTCAATGCATTAAATGAAGATTTCACACTTATTTGCCCAGCATTACCGGTTAATGGCCGTACCGTGTTTAATGGTCATCTATTTGTTATGGGGCAGCTGCTTAGTGAATCAGGTATGCGTAATCACCCAGTAACGCCTATGACAGATTCAAATTTAATCCATTTAATGAATGCTCAATCTCAAGGTAAAAGTGGCCTTGTTGACTATCAAACGATTGAAAAAGGTGTTAGCCATATAAAAGATCGCTTTACTCAACTCAAATTAGAAGGCAAGCGTTATGCCGTAGTTGATGCTTTCAGAGCAGAACATCTGGATGCCATTGGAGAATCAATTACCGACCTAAAACTCATAACTGGCGGTTCAGGCTTAGCTGCGAGTATTGCAAAAAGCTGGAGCAAACACTTACAAGATCAAACAAATGCGAAACAAGCTGGCTACCCACAAAAAGCCGCTACTGTCATTTTCTCGGGTTCTTGCTCTGTTATGACTAACCAACAAGTGAATGCTTATAAAGCCAAAGCGCCACATTTCGCCATCAATATAGAGCAGTGCCTAAATCAAGAAAATTACAGTGATCAAGTATTTCATTGGGTCGTTAACCACTTAAATCATGCTATGGCACCAATGATTTATGCCACTGCCGATGCGAATGAATTAAAAGATATCCAACAGCAGTACGGCGCACGAGTATCTAGTCAAGCGGTTGAGCAATTTTTCAGTCAACTGGCCATTAAACTTCAAGCATTTGGTATTCGTAACTTTATTGTGGCTGGTGGTGAAACCTCTGGGATCGTAACACAAAGTTTACAAGTAAACGGCTTTCATATTGGCCCTCAAATCGCTCCAGGTGTACCTTGGGTGAAATCAATAAACAGCGAACTTTCGCTTGCTCTAAAATCTGGAAATTTTGGAAATGAATCCTTCTTCACTACCGCTCAGGAGTATTTTCAATGAACGAAGCTGAATTAAGACAGCAAATGGTTGAGCTTGCCCGTTCGATGTTTGAGCGAGGCTACGCCACCGGTGGTGCTGGAAATCTATCACTCAAGCTGCCTAACGGACATTTTCTAGCAACCCCAACAGGATCTTCATTTGGGCGTTTAATCGCCGATGATCTTTCTGTTGTTGATAAAGATGGCAACTATATTTCAGGCAAACGCCCCTCTAAAGAAGTCGCTTTCCACTTGGCTATTTATAAAAAAGATTCGAGTTGTAATGCCATTGTTCATCTGCATTCAACTTACCTAACGGCGCTTTCATGTTTAGACAGTTTAAACCACAACAATGCCATTCAAGCCTTTACACCCTATTACGTTATGCGTGTCGGTGAGCTACCCGTAGTGAAATATTTTCGCCCTGGCGACCCTCAAATTGCAAAAGAATTATCGAAATTGGCAGGTAAATATCGCGCGTTCTTACTCGCGAATCATGGCCCAATTATTACAGGAACAGACTTTGTTGACGCTGTCGATAACGCAGAAGAATTAGAAGAAACTGCAAAACTCGCCTTCTTATTAAGTGGAAAAGCGACTCGTTACTTAACAGGTGAAGAAGTCATAGATTTAAAAGGAACAGGGAAATAATGGCTAAGTTTGCAGCAAATCTCAGTATGCTATTTACTGAGGTACCTTTTTTAGATCGTTTTGAAAAAGCACACAACGCCGGCTTTAAAGCGGTTGAGTTTTTATTTCCTTATGGGTTTGAAGCACAAACTTTGGCTCAAACACTTGAGAAATATCGCTTGGAACAAGTACTTTTTAATATGCCTCCCGGTGATTGGGATACAGGTGAACGAGGTTTTGCCGCAATTCCTGGTCGTGAAGATGAATTTCAACAAAGTGTTGAAATTACCCTCACTTATGCGATAGCGCTTAACTGCAAAAAAGTGCATGCCATGTCTGGATTAATCGACCCTCGCTTTTCTTATGACGAGCATGTAAGCACTTTTATTCACAATATTCGTTACGCGGCTGATGTTTTTGCCAAACACGATATAGCGCTCATGATCGAGCCTTTGAATAATCGAGATGTACCCAACTACTTTGTGGCTCACCAAAGAGTGGCTGTCGAGTTAATCAAACAAGTCGACCGAGCGAATGTGAAACTGCAACTCGATCTCTACCACGCACAAATTATGGATGGGGATTTAACTCGTTTAATCGAAGATCTTGCGCCTTATATTGGACACATCCAAATTGCGTCAGTACCTGAAAGAAGTGAACCTTCTGAAGGAGAGATTAATTATCCTCACTTATTTAGTGTATTAGATGAGTCTGGCTACAACAGCTGGATTGGCTGTGAATACAATCCTAAAAACAATACTGAAGTCGGTTTATACTGGGTCAGATCTTACTTATACCAAAAGAACTAAAAAGGTGATCAGCCTTGCTGGTTAAAATTAGCCCTAACCGCGTTGTGAGTTTTATTCAGAACGTCCTGTTCTTCACCACTTCGTGGCCAGCTAAAGCTGTTCAAAATCGTTCCATACGATTTTTGTGAAGTGAGAACAACTATCTCCTGCAACTCTCGCCTTGTTAGTGCTCATTTATCTTTTGCCATGCTATTAATTCCTTTGGTATTATAAAGCAGATCACGATTGAAATATAAAAGAGGAGCTGATCATTTGCTCCTCTTTTATATTTATATTGAATTGGTAATCTTTTTTATCAACGTAGCCACTAAGTTAGGGTGAGATAAAGGCAGCCAGTGCCCACCACCATGAATAGGGTATAAGGTAGCACTTGAGCAAACCTCTACAATCTCTATCTGTTTATCTTCACCACAAGCTTTATCTTCTGTCCCATATATTAAATGTATAGGAAGATCACACTTAGCAAGTAATGACAAACTTTCCTTGCGAGAGCAAGCTAGCATCGTTTGGTGCTCAAATTGTGTCAGTGATATATCTTGCGCCATATCCGTAATAAAATTAACCTTATCATTACCTAAATTAGCGCGATCAACATCCGATATTTGTTCATTAGCTATACGTAAAAAGTTGTCGTCGGCCGATACTTCTGACAATATTTTTAAACGTTTCTGCTGAGATTCAGGTGGATCCAATCTTGCCGTTGAAGAAATTAAAACAAGCTCTATAATTCGCTCTTTATATTGGGAAAGCATAGCTAATGCCGCTATGCCACCTAAAGAGAAGCCGACTAAGATGAACTTTTCTGGTAAAAATTTAATTAGTTCGTCTAATTCTTGCTTCCAATTTGAACTATGCCCAATTGAAAGTGCGATCGCATTATATTTATGTTCAATAGTGTTACCTATTTCATTCCACATTTTCTCATTACATAACGTACCTGATAATAAAACAACAGAAGGAGTCTTCATCAATAGCCACCAGTACTCTCGATTTCCGACTTGTCCTCATCATTCAACTTACCAACAAATGTCTGATAAGCATTCCGAAGAGCCCCAGCATCATTTCCAGGAGTGACCAAATTAAAGCCTTGCTCTTTACGGTATTGGGCATTTTCTAACCCGGAACAAAATATACCTGTAAATAAATTCCGTTTCTTTGCTTCAGATAAAATATGCGAGATAGCAGTCTCAACTTTATCGCTAGCTGAGCCAGGTATTACCCCTAAACTAAAAGCAAGATCATTCGGCCCAATGTAAATACCTGTCAAACCTGGTGTGTCTAAAATTTCGTCCAGGTTATCTAAGGCTTGCTGAGACTCAATCATGGCAAGTATCATAATTTCATCGTTTGCGTATTTTACATAGTCAGCGCCACCATAAGTGAGGCCTCGTGAAGGCCCGAATGAACGATTACCTAAAGGAGGATAACGACAAGCATCGACAACGGTTTTACAGATTTTTGGATCATCAACACTTGGACAAATAATGCCATATGAGCCAGCATCTAATGTCTTCATTATCATACTAGGTTCACTTGAAGGAACCCTAACAAGCGGAGTAGCTGTAGAACTTGAGACTGCTTGCAAGATATGCATTAAATCTGCAAAACCAATCATCCCATGTTGCATATCAACAGTAACACTATCAACACCTGTATGCGCCATCACTTCAGCGGCATAGCTACTAGGAATAGAAATCCAGCCATTAACTAGGGTTTTACCCTCAGCGTATTTTTGTAAAATTTGATTTTTTTTCATCATTATTCATCCAAAAGAAGACTATCTTCAATAATAAGGTTAGCTTTTACCACATAACCACTACTATCAATTGTGTAACCTAATTCATAAGCTAGGGTTTTGATTTTATTTTCAAACTCAGGACGTTTACGCATATCTCCTGCTGTAATCATTATAAACTCAGCTTCGTTTGCAGATTTATTTGCAATAGTACGCCATGCATTTTTAGGAATTGAATAAGTGTCTTTATCTCCTACCGTAATACTAATATCTTTTTCTTGATTAAATATAATTTCAACTTCCCCTGACGTTTGAATAATGACCATTTTTTCATCAATTCTGAATGAGCCTATTTCATTCCCAGCAGGAATTTTAACTACTTCAATGGTGAAATTATGGGGATTAGTAATCGGGGGTTGTGAATTTCGGTCTTGTGATACACCGTAACCAATAACTGGAGCTATCTCGCAGCTATGTCCTGGAATAACAGAATCTAACAATGCACAAGAAGAAAATACTCTATTATCACGAGCACTAACACGTTGTGACATATCAGCTAAACTAACTTTTCTTAAATTAACAAACTCACTTTCAGGAAAGTGATCCATTAACTGCGTTTTATCTTCTGGCAAGTGGCCGCCATTTTTTAAATCAATCAGCATGTTGTTTTTTGTTAAATACATACCAGATTCATTAGCCGCTTGCATAATACCGGGGTGCCAGATTACCCCTCCTGTATTATCTTCACCTAAACAGGTAAATAGCCAGCTACCATCAGGACCAGTATTCGTAAACCCTCGGAATAACCAAGTCGGGACAGAAAGAATATCCCCTTCTTTTGCTATATATTCATATTCACCATTAGACCCCCAGCGAAAAGTATACTCCCCATAAGTACACATAAAGACTTCCGCCGAAAAATGAATATGTAAATTATTCGTCACACCATTTGGCATAGAAGCCGCACCAATATTGAAACTGTGTGGTTCTCGAAAATTGACCACTTGATGCTCACTTTGTGTCACACCTGGCCCAATAATAGAATAGTTACCTTTAGGTACAGCTCCTGGTAAGCGACAGTCAAGAAAAGCTTCAGTACACGAAGTATATTCGTCATTTTTAATTAAGCGTTCTATCGCTTCGCTCTGTGTTACCTTCATAAAATTCTTCCTTAATATGTTAGATGTTACATACAGTCTTCATTTTTTTATTTTAATTATCACATAATACCTTTTAATCACAATAATTAACATAATTGTTACTTTCAAAATTTGTAAATTGTGATTAACATCTCTACAAATAAAGCCCGCGCACATCAAAAAATCATTAAAAAGAATTGCAAATCAATAGGTTAACAAAAAACATTTAAATATTCCAATTAATCCCCCCCCCCGTTCAAAGAGTGATCAATCTCATTGTTTGTGATATTTTGTTAAATATATATTGCAAGTAACACTCTTTTGTTAAATTATGAACATATCGATGAACATGTCGATGAACATAAAACCGTAACCTGACTTAGTGTTAGGTTTCTAACTCCAAGCTTATGACTCAAATGGAATTTTAATATGAATATTATAAATAAAACTTTACTTGCAATTTCACTTACCAGTATTGCTTCATTCTCTGTCTACGCAGATACCGTCATACGGATTGCTCACGATAGCCAGCCAGGTTCTCCTTTAGACAAGGCCTTTACAAGCTTTGAAAAAGACCTTGAGAAAACTTCTAATGGCACTATTGACGTTGAACTTTATGGTGCTGGCCAACTGGGAGGAGTTAGAGAAACGGCTGAAATGGTACAAGAAAATAATTTACAAATGACTACAGCTGCATCTGTTTTACTTTCTCCCATCATTCCTGAGTTTAGTGTTCTAGATACATTTTATATGTTTGATGATCGAGAGCATGCTCACCGAGTTTTAGACAGTGAAGCAGGCCAAGCCTTACTTAACGCAATGGATAAAAAAGGATACCATGGTTTAGGCTACCCTGAACTAGGCTTCCGTAGCTTCACAAATAACGATCACCCATTAAAAACTGTTAAAGACTTTGAAGGCTTAAAAATTCGTTCTGCAGCTAATCCAAGTCAAATAGCAGCATGGAAAGCAATAGGTCTTTCACCCATTCCACTTGCTTGGGGGGAAATATACACATCTTTACAACAAGGTTTAATTGATGGACAAGAAAGTGCCATTGACTCTATCTACACGCAACGATTTTACGAAGTTCAAAAATACCTATCTTTAACTGATCATATGTATAGTAATCATGTTTTATTCACTAACAATGAATTCTGGTCATCACTATCAGATAAAGATAAAAATTTAATTAATGCTTCAATAAAGAAATTCATTAAAAATCAAAGAGATTTAGCTGGACAACAAAACGAAGACACCCTAGATATCCTTAAGAAAGCAGGAGTCATCTTTAACACCGTCAGTCCAGAGGTCCGTGCAAAACTAAAATCTTCATTAAACTCTGCAATTTATGAAGAGATTAAGCAAAAAACAGGTACAGAACTATATAATTTAGTTATCAAAGCAACTAAAGAACTTCGTTAATTTAATTGGAGGCGGGTAGCTATATACCCGCATTATCACATGATAAAAAGAATCTTCCACTTACTGGATAAGTATTTTGAACCATCAATCATAGTCTCATTCACATTTCTTTTGTTTTCATTCATATTCGCAGAAATAATTTTAAGACCATTTGGCATATCATTGGCATGGTCGGGTGAAGCAGCAAGATACCTATTTGTTTGGATTGTTTATCTAGGTATTAGTTATGCGATCCGGGATGGCAGACATATAAGAGTCCTTTCTCTTGTTAAATTATTTCCAATTAAGGTTCAGTTGTTCCTCAACCTTTTTAGTAATTTAGTTTTTTTATCTTATCAAGGCATTGTATTTTTTTACGCTATAAAAATAACAGAAAAAAGTTATCGGCTGGGGCAACTTGCTCCGGCAATGGAAATACCACTTGCTGTATTATATAGCTGCTTAATTATGAGTGCATTTCTGTCCATCATTCGTCTCTCATATAATATAAAGTTAGATTTTAAAAACTTATTTTCAAAAAAAGATTCATCTTCTATCGAGAATGTAAAGCATAAGGTTATCACATGACTTCTTTCATATTGTTTTTCTCATTTGCATTACTTGTGGCCGTTGGTGTTCCTATCGGCATGGCACTTGGCTCTGCTAGTATTTTATCTATATTAAATTTGCCATTTTTAAGCATCAACTTTTATACCCAAGGATTGGTTTCAGGTCTTGATTCTTTTCCACTGATTGCAATTTTATTATTTACTCTAGCCGCTAATATAATGAGCCATGGCGGAATATCAGGGCGGTTATTAGCACTTTGCCAATCAGTTTTTGGACACCTTACCGGTGGACTGGGCGTTGTTGCTATTACCTCATGTATATTCTTCGCTTCAATTTCTGGAACAGGCTCAGCGACTGTTGCAGCAATAGGCTTAACGATGATCCCAATGATGGTAAAGAATGGCTATGACAAAGCCTATTCTGGCGCAATGATCGCAACTGCCGGTGGAATAGGTGTCATCATTCCACCGAGTGTGGTGATGATTGTTTATGCGATTGTGTCTGGTCAATCCGTCTCTAAAATGTTTATGGCGGGCGTTATACCAGGCATCCTCGTTGGTTTATTTCTATTAGGTTATAATTATATTCAGTCTAAAAAGCACTCTTATAAGGGGTTAGATAATAAAGCTACATGGAATGAACGATGGAATGCATTTAAATATGCTAAAGAGGCGTTATTACTCCCTGTAATTATTTTAGGAGGTATTTATAGTGGCTTATTTACACCAACTGAATCAGCAGCTGTTGCTGTTGCTTACGGGATAGTATTAAGCATGCTCTACTATAAAGAATTAACATTAAAAGGCTTAGCAAAAATAACCCTTGAATCAGCGTTATTAGTTGCAACGGTACTGGTTATTGTTGGTGCATCGGTATCTTTCGGCCGTATACTGACCATTGAAAGAATTCCATTAATGATCACTGATTTTATTCTTAATCTCACTGACAATAAAATTCTTATATTACTTGCCATCAATATTTTACTGTTAATTATTGGTACATTTTTAGAAACCCTAGCTGCAATTGTAATACTCACACCAATATTATTACCTGTTGTGACATCTGTCGGAATGGATCCTGTCCACTTTGGTATTGTTATGGTGGTGAACTTAGCGATTGGGTTTGTCACGCCACCATTAGGTGCAAACTTATTCATGGCATCGCAAGTCGGAAAAATACCATTTGAAGATTTATCCAGAGCAGTTTTAGGTTGGATAATGACGATGATTGCAGCACTTTTATTAATCACTTTCATACCAGGTATTTCTTTATGGTTACCGAATATAATGTCGTAATATAAGCATTACCTTTAATGAAAGCTATTGAGTGAAAATGGCACTTAAGGCCTATTTTATAGACACATTAATTTTCAATAATAAGACCGCTATAGAGCTAGAGGCAATACTGCTAGCTCTATAGCTTAATTATAAAAAAACAAGAGTACTATTGATACACGATGGAAAGTACCCTACTAAGTTAATGAGTAAGGTATTCGACTGCTTATTTTTGTTGCTCCACTGTGCATCACCAAATATGCGATAAAGGAATTTTTGCTTAGCTTGTTCTATACCACGCAGAGCGCTTTCGATTGCAGCACCTACGCTAGTAATTGTTGCACGAACACCTTGCCAATGGCAGACTTTAGAGATTTCAAAAAGGTGCATTTTTGGCAATGCTGCGTAAATATTTATCATCCTCTAACTCTTCAAGTGCTAGGTGCTCTTCTCCCCTTTAACAAAGCTTTGATCAATATAAAGCAGTTTATTCTCTAAATCGACTTTGCCCCAGTGCAAAGCATCAATTTCACCGGTACGCAGTCCTGTAAAAAGTACTGTGTGATCAGGTTTAAAATCATCAGGAGCGACTTTAATTAATTTTTCCACCTCCCCTTAAGGAGAATGGATTTACTTCTGTACGCGGTGTTTTTAATTTTTTCCGAGGCGAGGTAAACTCCTATCGATCAGCGGCTTCATTAAGCAGCATTCTTAATGGCATAATAAGATGATTGATGCGTGAAGCAGATACTGTTTTTTAGTTCGACTCTGAACTTTTGCGAGGGTATCTCGGACCGTTAGGATATCTTGTTTTGTGATAGCGCTGCTCTTCATTTGTCCAAATGCAGACAGAATATGCAGCTCTAAAATCTCCTCAATAGATTCTTTATGACTTTTACGCCATTCGACCTCTTTTTCATTAAAGCAAATATCGGATAATTCTGAAGTTGTCATATATGTAATATCCATCATCCAATTTCCTAATAACTTGATTTGCATACAGAAGACTTTTTTGAAGTGTCATTTATCAAAAATATTGGGAGAAAAACGCTTAAAAATGAGTGATTTTTCTCGTAATACTGGAATTAATTCAGATACTCTTAGAGGTATATTTAATGAAACAGCAACAAGAGTTGAATTAAATATGGTTGAAACGCTAGATGAATATTTAAAAATTGAAGAGGGGGATCTTTATGAACTTGCGAAGAAAAATATAGAAGGAAAAATAGAAGATTAGGATTTTAAGTGCTTCAATTCCGGCACCGTTTTTTTATGCTCAAAAACGGATTGGACAGCATCCAGTCACCGAAATTATTTTAGGAAGGCTAAAACGCAAAAATCAACCCTATAGGTTGATTTTGAGATTCTTATTACTAAGAATAATTGGAGCGGGCAGCGGGAATCGAACCCGCATTATCAGCTTGGAAGGCTGGAGTAATAGCCATTATACGATGCCCGCATAATATTTTAAATTTTATTCTAAATAGCAAAAAACAATGCCAGGCATTGTAATTTACGTTGCAATGCATAAATGCGCTGCGTTTCACAATGTGGCGTTGTGAAATAAATATGGTGGAGGGGGACGGATTCGAACCATCGAAGCTTTCGCGGCAGATTTACAATCTGCTCCCTTTGGCCACTCGGGAACCCCTCCTAGACTTAAATGGTGCCGACTACCGGAATCGAACTGGTGACCTACTGATTACAAGTCAGTTGCTCTACCAACTGAGCTAAGTCGGCTCCGTCTAAGTGGTGCGAATAATAGAGAAGTTGGGCAAGGCTTGCAAGCCTTTCTTGGAAATACTTGGCATTTATTGACTGTTTGCTTAAAAAAAAATCAACAATGCCTGTTTTCGTTTACTAATCAAACAACCATCTGTTTTTAGGTCCGTTTGATTTTATGGTGACGCAATACAATTTTTAGTTTTTGCACTCAACTATTTAAAATAAGGGCTTAGTTTGCCAAACGCAGGGAAATCTCTCCGCCGATAAACTCTTTAACTTGTCCCTCTATCTCCAATAACAGGGCACCCTGAGTATTAACACCGCGGCAGATGCCCGTGGTGACGGTATCTGCAATCAGTAAGTTGACCTTTTTATCTAAAAAACAATCTAATTCAAACCAGCGGGGTAAATAGGGTGTTAAACCGAATTTTTCATAACGGGGTAATAAATATTGCAGCTCTTTAATTAAAGTTGCACTTAATTCGTTTCTATCCACGCCCGTCGGCATTAATGCATTTAAATCTGCCCAGGGTTGGCTTATTAATTTCGCCTGCTCAGGCGGCATTTTAATATTAATGCCGATACCTATCACGCAGTGGCAAGCAGCTGTTGCCTGAGCATTTAGCTCAATTAGAATACCCGCCAATTTTTTGCCCTGATAATAAATATCGTTTGGCCATTTTAATGAAACACCCTGGATGCCCATTTTTTCCAGAGTATTAACCACGGCGATCCCGACCAGCAAACTCAGCCCCGAGATTTTATCCAGACCAGAATCGAAATACCAATAAAATGAAAAATACAGATGCGAAGCAAAGGGTGAAACCCAGGTACGGCCTCGCCTTCCCCTTCCTGCTAACTGATATTCAGCAATACAGGTTTGCCCATTTTCTAAATTAGGAATTTGATCTAATAAAATTTGATTTGTTGAATCAACAATTTGCTCAACTTTTATATTGTCATACCCGCAAAGTTGGCGAATTTTCTGCTCATTTAATAATTTGATCAGCGTTGCACTTTGATAACCGCGTCCGGGGACTTTATAAATATCCACACCAATCCCCTGTAACCCTTTGATATAGTTATTGACTGAAGTGCGTGAAACACCTAAACGTTCCCCTATTTTTTCACCCGAATGAAACTCACCATCGGCAAGTAACGTTAAGAGAAGATTACCCTGTTCATTCAGTTCCGACATTTGTTAACCGCCTTCGTTAAGTTGCTCTCGCCCATCGCGCAGATAAAGCGCACTTCGTGCTCTAAGTTTATATTAAATTTTTCTTTGACGGTTGTCCGCACCAAATTCGCCAATTGAATAACATCTGCAGCGCAGGCGTTGTTTTGATTAATTAACACTAATGCTTGCTGCTGATGCACAGCTGCACCGCCAATATGAGCCCCTTTCAGATTGGCCTGCTCGATAAGCCACCCCGCCGCTAACTTCACTTGTCCATCCGCCTGCGGGTAATGGGGCATGTGCGGATATAAAGCCAGTAACTGTGCGGAGTGTTGCGCTGTTACTAATGGATTTTTAAAGAAACTGCCGGCATTACCCAACTTGGCCGGATCGGGTAATTTTTCACTGCGAATTTGACACACAGAAGCAAAAATCTGTTTTGCACTCGGTTTTTGAGCCGGTTCGGCTGCATTTTTCAGGCGACCATATTGATTATGCGCCTGCCAGTCCTTAGTTAATTTAAGGGATACGCTGGTGATTAATGCATCCTGCATTTTTAGTGTTTTAAAAATACTGTCGCGATAGGCAAATAAACACTCTTTGGCGCTCAAACGCTGTAATGATCCCGAATTCAAATCAAGATATTCAACCGACTCACAAAAATCTTTAAATTCGGTGCCATAGGCACCGATATTTTGCACCGGTGCAGCGCCAACAACCCCAGGAATCAAGGCTAAGTTTTCCAGTCCATCGATGCCTTTATCAATACAGTCGGCCACTAACTGATGCCAGTTTTCTCCCGCTGCGACCTTCAATAAATAACTATCAGCAGATTCAGTTACATCGACTCCCGACAAATCAACTTTGATCACTAAGCCTGAAAAATCTTCACAGAATAATATATTACTGCCGCCACCTAAAATTAAGACCGGTTTATTTTGGGCACGGGTGGTTTTTACTAAATCTAACAGTTCGGGAATCTGTTTAAGATTGTTAAAATGAAATAATAGCTGTGCGTTAACATCAATAGAAAAAGTATTAAAATCCTTGAGAGAAGTATTAGTTTCGATCATCATTATCCCGCTATGTGAAGTGTAAACCCTGTACTGCAGATTCAGGCATCAGCATCTTCAGGCCGTTTAGGTATTTTCACTGAGTTTACCTTATCCCTAACCTGCAAACAAAATGCTCCGGCGACAATAATAACCCCGGGGAGAGCTGAGCGGGTGAAAACATTTAATGACAGCCTGGTTTGGTGCTGCCACTCCGATAAAACGCCTGCCCGTTATTCACAAAAATGGCGTTACGAATCTGTTATCCGATTAATTAGAGGCTGATATCAATAAATTAATCAAAAAGATAAAGCAATGATTGGTAACCCTGCTCGGCCATATCTTCAAGTTTAATAAACCGCAGTGAGGCAGAATTGATACAATAACGTAATCCACCGGGCGCCGGGCCATCGTCAAAGACATGCCCCAGATGTGAATCTGCAACAGTACTGCGCACTTCCGTTCGCGTTGCAAATAATTGTGTATCAACCTTTTCTACCACTTTGCTGGGTTGCATGGGTTGGGTAAAACTAGGCCATCCGCAGTGTGCATCAAATTTATCTAGCGAGCTAAACAGAGGCTCTCCGGAAACAATATCAACATAAATTCCGGCGGCTTGATTATCCCAGTAGGCATTTTCAAAAGGCGGCTCGGTAGCATCCTGCTGAGTGACCCGATACTGAACGTCATTTAATTGTGTTCGTAATTTCTGCTCATCTGGTTTTTTATATTCAGTCATTTTTTTACCTTTATTATCATTATTGTCATTATTTAGACCCAAATTACTTTTAGCGATACGGATCAAATAATATCAAAACTCAAGCTGGATTTGTAAACTTATTGTTAAGAACTGCTTGACGAATATAATAAAAAACGGTATTAATTTAACTTCCAATATAGATAAACTAATTTTTGAGATTAAGCGATGAAAGCGTTCAGCCCTATCCTGCTATCCTTACTCCTGATGCCAAATGCGTACGGGTGCTCGGCGGCTGAATAAAATCAGTTAAATCTTCAAAAAACCCGTGCCATGCGCGGGTTTTTTTATATCCGCGATAAATACACAATATTAATAAAAAGAGGGATGTTTTATGTCCGATCAAGTAATAATTTTCGACACTACACTTCGTGATGGAGAGCAGGCATTAAGTGCTAGCCTGACCGTTAAAGAAAAACTACAGATCGCATTTGCTCTCGAACGTTTAGGTGTTGATGTGATGGAGGTTGGTTTTCCTATCTCTTCTCCCGGTGATTTTGAGTCTGTGCAAACCATTGCCAGAGAAATTAAAAATAGCCGGGTCTGTGGATTATCTCGCGCATTGCCAAAAGATATCGATGCAGCATGGAATGCATTAAAGGGGGCGGATGCCTTCCGTATCCATACTTTTATTTCTACTTCCACCATCCATGTAGAAAATAAATTAAAACGTACCTTTGATGCGGTATTGGAGATGGGTATTAATGCGGTAAAACATGCGCGTAACTATACCGATGATGTTGAGTTTTCCTGCGAAGATGCAGGTCGTACCCCAATCGATAATTTATGCCGGATCGTTGAGGAAGCCATTAAGGCGGGCGCAACCACCATTAACATTCCGGATACCGTAGGTTATACCTACCCGAGTGAATTTGGCGGCATTATCAAAACCTTATTTAATCGCGTACCTAATATAGATCAAGCCATTATTTCGGTGCATTGTCATGACGATTTGGGTATGTCCGTGGCCAACTCTATTACCGCAGTTGAAAATGGGGCGCGTCAAATTGAATGTACTATGAATGGCCTCGGTGAACGTGCAGGGAACTGCTCACTTGAAGAAGTGGCTATGATTTTACAGACTCGCAAAGATAAATTGGGATTTACCACCAACATCAATCCCATGGAAATTTCGCGTACCAGTCAACTGGTCAGCCAACTTTGTAATATGCCCATTCAAGCAAACAAAGCAATTGTCGGTGCTAATGCGTTTTCACACTCCTCGGGTATTCACCAGGATGGTGTTCTAAAATCACAGAATACCTATGAGATTATGACCCCTGAAAGTGTCGGCATTTCAACCAACAAGTTGAACTTAACGTCACGCTCCGGCCGCCATGTTATCCAGCATCGCATGCAGGAATTAGGCTACCGTGATACAGACTATGACCTGGAACAGTTGTATGCTAGCTTTGTCGAATTAGCAGATAAAAAAGGGCAAGTCTTCGATTATGATTTAGAAGCCTTAATGTTCTTTAATAAAGTCGATTCGGATCCGCAGTACTACAGACTGGAAAGCATTAATGTGCAGTCCGGTTCAGGGTTAGTTGCGACGGCGACCATTGTGATGAGTCTTGGTGAGGATAAAAAAGTAGTTGAAGCAGCCACCGGTAACGGGCCTATTGATGCCGCATACCAGTGTCTAATGCGCATCTCGGGTTTAGACATTAACATGGATGATTACCATATTAATGCTAAAGGTGCCGGTAAAGACGCTCTTGGCCAGGTCGATATTGTCGCCACCTACAAAGGGCAGAAATTTCACGGTTTAGGCTTATCGACGGATATCGTAGAATCATCTACCAAAGCGATGGTGCATGTCATGAATCATATCCATCTGGCAAAAGCCGTTGCCATCGAGAAAAAACAACTTATTAATACGGAGCAAGTTTAAACTAACCTTGCAGCTAAGTTGCAAATTCATAAGGTAACCTATGGGTTGCCTTTTTTTATTTCTATGAGTAATAACAGCATGAAAATTATCGTTATACCCGTTACTCCCTATGAACAAAACTGCAGTCTGATTATTTGTGAGGAAACGAAAATAGCCGCCATAGTTGATCCCGGTGGAGATCCGTTGCACATTTTAAATGTAGTTGAAAAACAAGGTGTGAAAGTTGATAAAATCATATTAACTCATGGTCATTTAGATCATGTCGGTGGCACTCAGGCCGTTGCCGGTAAATTGAATGTGCCGGTAATCGGCCCGGAAAAGGAAGATTTATTCTGGTTAGATCAATTAGAAGCGCAAAGTCAGCGTTTTGGTTTACCCGCAACGGAAAGTTTTTCTCCGACGCGCTGGTTGACAGAGGGAGAGGTGCTTAACGTCGGTAGAATAAAACTAAAAGTACTGCATATTCCGGGTCATACACCCGGTCATATCGCCCTGTATGATAAGCAAAGCAAACAGGTTATTGTTGGCGATATTTTATTTAACGGCGGCATTGGTCGTTTTGATTTCCCCCGCGGCAATCGCTCCCAGCTTATCAGCGGCATTAAAGAGAAATTATTAACACTGCCGCCTGAAACAAGGGTTTATCCGGGCCATGGCCCCACTACTACTATTGGTAAAGAGAAAGCAAGCAATCCTTTTTTACGTTTGTAAAAGAGAGGGCTTGCCAGATTTTCTTTTTTTTAATCAGGCATTGTCCACTTTGTAAGGCGAATTAATCTTTTCATTTTTTATGTAAATGAGTATTATTTACAATTAAAACACCCGAGTGCAAACATACAGATGTATATACCCAAATTATTTGAAGATGCAAGAATCAGCAAGACGATAAATGATGAAATTCTAGGCAGAAGGCTGATGATCTCGTTATTCTAAATCGACGCTTTCTAACAACGAAGATCGTCGTTTATCGCCTTGCCCTTCGGGAGATTCGCCCGAAAACTAGCACTGCGTTGTAACACTTGAGAAGGGAATAACCATTTAAGATGTAAATGGTTGCATTTACATCTCCCGCGAGAGGATTAACGCAGTTAATCGCTCGAAAGGTCATGTTACGCCTTGTTCTAGCATTCGAGCGAAACTCTGCATCGGCAAGTAGTTTGGGTATAAGTGCATTTTATTTTTATAACACCAATCAATATAATTAATTCGCCTGAAATAACACCGTAAAATCAATAATAAAAAGATAACGGTTAACAGGATTGATTGGATATTTATGTCGATTGGCAGCATTATTTTTTTAGGAGTAACAATGAGTTCTCATGGTAAATGGTCCTGGCTACACAGCCCTATAACAGGTGGTATTCTTTTAATTATTGCAGCAACAACTGCACTGTTCTGGGCAAATTTAGCCCCTACACTCTACCATCACGCTTGGCATGATTCCCTATTCACGGTTTCTTCGGGATTTAGCGCCACCATCTACTCGATTAATCTCCATCAGATTGTAAACGAATTTTTGATGGCGATTTTCTTCTTTTTCATTGGCTTAGAAATGAAACGTGAACTGTTAGATGATGACCTTTCCAGTTTTAAAAAAGCCGCTTTACCCTTGTTTTCTGCCCTAGGGGGCGTTGTTTTTCCCGCCAGTATTTATTACTTTTTCAATATGGGGACCGATACCGTTAATGGCTGGGGTATTCCAATGGCTACGGATATTGCCTTTGCATTAGGTGTGCTGGCAATGGTGGGGAGTCGTGTACCTCTTTCTTTAAAGGTCTTCCTGTCAGCATTGGCGATCGGTGATGATTTAATGGCCGTCTTGGTTATTGCTATCTTTTATACCGAACAAATCTTTGTTAATGAACTGCTGGTTGGTTTCTTCGGATTAATTATTCTGGCGGTCGCCAATAAAATGGGCGTACGCAACCGCTTAGTTTATTACTCTATTGGTTTAATCATTGTCTGGATCAGCTTTTTGGCTTCCGGCGTCCATGCGACTATTGCCGGCGTTGCCGTCGCCTTTACCATCCCTTCACGCAGGGAAATTTCCATGGGTAATTATTTAGTTCGGACTCGAGAATTACTTGGTGGCCTGGAAAAGGAACGCCACAGTAAAACCGATGTGTTAACTAAACATGCTATCGCCTCTTTACGCGAAATCAAAGTATTAAGCTATCAGGCGTCGAACCCCTTACAACTTAAAGAGGAAGCACTACACCCTATTTCAGCCCTGTTTATTGTGCCATTGTTCGCACTGGGTAATGCCGGTGTTATTGTTGATAACAGCATGCTGGAACAATTAACTAACCCTATTGTATTAGGCATTGCAGCGGGTCTTATTATTGGTAAACCCCTCGGTATTTTCCTGTTCGCCAAGTTTCTGACCATTATGAAATTGGGACAACTCCCCGAGGGTGTCACCTGGACACATATTATCGGTGCGGGTTTCCTCGCGGGTATGGGCTTTACTATGTCTTTATTTATTACCGATCTGGCATTCTCTAATCCGGAGCAGCAGATCATCGCTAAAGTTGCAGTGCTGTTAGCATCAATCATATCGGGTATTTTAGGTTACGTGATTTTGATCAGCGTCCCGTCTATTAAAAAAGACAATAAATTACATATTTAGAAATTGTCTAATGAGTCAAAGCCTGCGACTTTCGCGGGCTTTTTTACAACAGGAATTTTTTATGAACGCAGATCAGAAATACTTAAAAAGAATGAAAGCCATTAAAGAAAAACAAGATCAAAAAATCGCAGCTGCGGATCAGGAACGCGGTATCACCATTTTACTGGCAGGACCGGGTAAAGGTAAAAGCAGCTCCGCTTTTGGTATGTTAGCGCGCTCCCTAGGGCACGGTCATAAAGTGGCCGTGGTACAGTTTTTAAAGGGTGCAATGTCGACCGGAGAAGAGATGTTTTTTAGTCAGCAGGATAATGTTGATTGGTACGCTATGGGAGATGGTTTTACCTGGGAGACGCAAAATAAAGAGCAGGATATTGCCAGTGCAAAAAAAGCCTGGGCTAAAGCCGAAGCTTTATTAGCCGACGACCGTTACCAATTGGTTATTCTTGATGAAATCACCTATATGTTCAAATTTAACTATTTAGATCTCCAGCCAACTTTGGAAGCGCTGAAAAATCGCCCTGAAAAAATGAATGTCATTTTAACCGGCCGAGGTCCTAAGCAGGAGTTAATTGATGCGGTGGATACCTATAGCCATATTTTAGATGAAAAGCATGCTTTTAAAGCGGGCGTAAAAGCACAGCCCGGGATTGAATGGTAGAAGCATTGAGCTGCGAGCTACGGGTCACGAGTCACGAGCTCGAAGCTCGAAGCTCGAAGCTCGAAGCTCGAAGCTCGAAGCCCGAAGCTCGAAGCTCGAATGCTTATTCTATGCCAGAATGGCGTAATAAAGCATCAATATTGGGTTCACGGCCCATAAAGTTTTTAAACAGTTCCATTGGGTCGGAACTGCCACCTTTTTCTAAAATCGCCTGAAGAAATTCACGACCCGTTTCCTGATCAAAAATACCGAACTCTTCAAAGCGGGAAAAGGCATCTGCGGATAAAACTTCTGCCCATTTATAACTGTAATAACCTGCCGCGTAACCGCCCGCAAATATATGGCTAAAACCATGCTGGAAACGGTTAAAGGATGGCGGTCTAATAACGGCCACCTGATCGCGCACATCACTCAAGACTTTTTCAGCCTGCGAGCCTTTCTCCGGCTGGTATTGATGATGTAATACAAAATCAAATAAAGAGAACTCTATCTGACGCAGCATCATTAATGCCCCGTTGTAGTTTTTAGCGGCTAACATTTTATCAAGCAACTCCTTTGGCAGAGTTTCACCTGTTTTCACATGCCCGGAAATTAAGGCTAATGCTTGTGGTTCCCAGCACCAATTTTCTAAAAACTGACTCGGTAACTCTACCGCGTCCCAGGGCACCCCATTAACGCCAGATACCGAAGCAGACTCGATTTTGGTTAGCATATGGTGGAGACCATGACCAAACTCATGAAACAGGGTAATGACTTCATCATGAGTAAATAACGCCGGTTGGTCACCGATCGGTTTATTAAAATTACAGGTCAAATAGGCCACGGGTAATTGCAGCTCTCCATTGACTAAACGGCGGCGTACCCGGCAATCGTTCATCCATGCACCACCTCGTTTATGGGCACGTGCATAGAGATCCAGATAAAAGTTACCCAGGTGAGTTTGCTGTTGATCGTAGATAGCAAAAAAGCGTACATCCGCATGCCAGGTATCAACCCCGGGAATCTCCTTGATAGTTAATCCAAAGAGACGGTGAACAACTTCAAACAAACCTTTCACTACATTATTTTCAGGGAAATAAGGACGCAGCGCCTCATCGGAAATAGCATACTTCTGCTGCTTTAGACGTTCGGCATAATAACTTAAATCCCAAGACTCTAAATGCTCAATCCCGTCTAACCCTTTAGCAAAGGCCAATACCTGGTCGCGCTCTCGCTCCCCCTGAGGATAGGATTTTTCAGCAAGCTCGGTTAAAAAATTAATAACCTGCAGTGGTTTTTCCGCCATTTTAGTGGCTAAACTGTATTCAGCGAAGTTCTCAAAACCTAATAATAAAGACAATTCGTGACGCAGCGCTAATATTTTTTCAATAATATCTGAATTATCAAACTCACCGGCATGCGGACCTTGATCAGATGCGCGCGTTGCAAAAGCCTGGTAGACCTCCTGGCGTAATGCACGATTTTTCGCATAGGTCATTACCGGCAAATAACTTGGAAAATCCAAGGTTAATAAATAACCCTGCTGCTCTTTTTCCTGAGCTGCTTGTTGCGCAGCGGCTAAGGCACTTTCAGGTAAACCGTCTAATTCCTTAACATCGGAAATTAATTTACTCCAGGCTAGTGTCGCATCCATGACATTGTTACTAAACTGGGATTGCAACTGCGAAAGTTGTTGGCTGATCTCACCATAACGTCGTTTTTTATCTTCAGGCAAAGCAATACCCGATAATTTAAAATCACGCAGGGCATTATTAATCACCTTCTGCTGTTCCTCTTTTAAATTCTCAAATTCATCACTTTCTGAAATACTGAGGTAGGCATCATAGAGACCTTGATGTTGCCCCACAAAAGTTCCGTATTCAGCAAACAAAGGTACGCAGGCATCATGTGCCTGACGGAGCAAATCATTACTGACAACCGCATTCATGTGTCCAATCGGTGACCATAACTTGCCGAGATGATCATCCGCTTCATCCAATACATTAACAAAATTATCCCAGGTGAAATGCGTTAAGCTGTGCAGTTTCTCTTCGATTAGCGCCTTATTATCCGCGATCGCTTCGGTCACAGCGGGTACTATCTGATCGGGTGTTATTTGGCTAAATAAAGGCAAACCATCTGTTTGCTTGATACTTGATATTTCAGAATTATTCATAGCAGTCTTCTATATAAAGAAAAAATTACGGCTTTATATGCAAACGACTTAAAGATCCAGTCTTCAAGTAATTTGGATATAGATTATTATAAAGAGATAGGGGCATTTGATGAAGAAATCAAGCCTTCGCTAATAGAGATTCAAGGTTCACTTTTGCAGAGGTCATTATCGGTATGAGTATTGCCGATCTATTATCGGCAATGTTTTATCGGTGATAGGCTAGCGAGGCGCTTTACCTAAGGTGGAGCATGGCTTAAATGCTGACCTCGTTTAAGGCTAAAGCTGGGGCTTCGCCCTGTGCATACCAAGATGTCACTTTTTGCTCTAACATCTCCAGACCAATCCCTTTTAAGGAGGAAAATAACTCCACCTGCACATCACCTTCAAAGTTTTTAGCTTCTTCACGCATTTTCAACAAGGTTGTTTTACGTGCACCCTGCTTTAATTTATCAGCTTTAGTTAATAAAGCTAACACCGGAATATCAGCATCAATTGCCCAATAAATCAATTGCTGGTCAAGCTCTTTGAAGGGTTGACGAATATCCATTAAAACAACTAAACCTTTTAATGATTCACGTTCCTGTAAATATTCCCCTAAGGATTTTTGCCATTTCAACTTCATTGCCAGCGGTACTTTAGCAAAACCATATCCCGGTAAATCAATTAAACGCTTGCCCTCTTCAATCTCAAAAACATTGATCAATTGGGTACGACCAGGTGTTTTACTGGTACGTGCTAAGCCTTTCTGACGAGTCAATCGGTTAAGCGCACTGGATTTACCTGCGTTGGAACGCCCGGCAAATGCAATTTCAATACCGCTTTCAGGCGGTAAGTGCTTATCTAAATGACGAATATCCGGCGCACTGATTAAGAAATGCGCTTTTTGAAAATGTATTTTTTGAAATTCCAAGATATGCCTCGTTATGCCATGTAGCAAAATTGTTACTTGTATTAAATTTGGTGTAAACTACTGTTTGGGCGGATTATAGCATGCTTAAACATATACCCAAATCATTTGCAAACGCGGAAATCAGAAAAAAATAGAACACTTAAACAACGCTAAATGACGTTTATACAACAACAAGGATAGTTATCTCTCGTTTTTCCCTATTGTCACTAAACAGTTAAGCTAACTGACGTTACAATATCGACAGCTAAGGTTATCGCTAGGGTTGAGTGACGGATTCTGATTTGCAAATGGTTTTGGCCAATACATATTTTTAATAAAAAATGGACAGTTATGAATAAATTATTAATAGCATTAGTTGCGGTACTGAGCTTCTCCAGCTTTGTACAAGCACAAGGAAATATTGAAGCAGGTAAAGTAAAGTCTGCAGCATGTGCCGCTTGCCATGGTGCTGATGGAAATAGCCCATCAAATCTATATCCCAAATTAGCGGGGCAGCATGCACCATATTTAGAAAAACAATTGCAGCAGTTTAAAAATGGCGAAAGAGCAAATGCAATAATGATGGGCATGGCCGGTGCGCTTTCAGCGCAAGATATGCAGGATCTGGCAGCCTATTATGCAAGCAAGACAATGACGCCTGTAACAGTTTCATCTGAGATCGTTGCAGCAGGGGAAAAACTTTATATGGGTGGCGCTTCAGAACGGAAAATGGCTGCGTGCACCGCTTGTCACGGACCGCGTGGCAATGGTCTGGAGCTTGCTAAATTTCCTAAAATTTCCAGTCAACATCCCGCTTATATAAAAGCACAGCTTGAAAGCTTCCGCAGCAAAGAGCGCGCTAATTCACCGAACGGCATGATGTCCGATGTGGCGGCTAAATTAAGTGACGCGGATATCGAGTTACTTTCTAAGTACATTTCAGCATTACATTAAGCACAATAGCTTAGATCAATAGCGATACCCAATCTACCTCAAGATGTATTAATATCTCGAGATAGATTGGGTATAAAAGCATTTATATCTCTTTATCCCCCCTAGAAACGCTTTTTCTATCTGCTTTTTAAACACGATAATATCTGTTATTCTGCGTACATATTAATACCCTATTTAAACACCCTATAAAAAATAACAGCTAAAGGTAAATTGGCATGTCACGTACTAAAAAAACTCGCACCGCAGGCAATTCAGACGCAAAATTTGATGGCCAACGAAAAGAATCCTCTTCACAATCGCAGGAGTCTCGTGAAAATAAACGTCAGTCTAAATTAAAAGGCAATAAAGCCGGCGCCCGTAATGCGATAGCCCCAAAACAACAACAAAATGCCCAAAAAGGCATCAATGATAAACGTCTCGGCAGCCAAAAAGCGGTGCCTTTAATGAGGCCGACTCCAGAAGTACCTGCCGACGTTGCCAAAGTAACTGCCAAGCCAAAAGCCAAAGTTGTAAAAAGCCCGGCTGAAGTAAAAACACCAGCGGAAGTAAAACAAGCGCCTGAACAAGAGATCGTTGAAATTGAGAATGATCAACGCCTCAATGAACTGCTTGAACAACTTGATAATGGGGAACAGATTTCGAAAACGGATCAATCTTGGATTGATAAACAGATGCTGCGTCATCAACAGTTGATGAAACAGCTCGGTTGGTTAGACGAAAAAGGTGAAGAAGATCTTCTCCAGCAATTTGAAGACGCAGGCTCTGCGTTAAATGAATTTAAATAAAAATACCCAAAGAACTAAAAAGATGATCACCCTTGCTGGTTAAAATCATCCCTAACTGCGTTGTGAGTGTTGAAGAGAAAACAACGATCTTCTGCAACTCACGCTTTGTTAGTCTGATTTGTCCTGCGCAATCACTTCATTAATTCTTATGGTATAACGGGAGATTATAATGCAATTCGATGTTTTATTAGCAATATTTTTGGTTGTCATCATTATTGGCTTAGCTTTTTACGTCGGCATTTTGCTTAACAAGATCAAAGTGCAAAAGGCTAATCAGCTGAAAATGGTCGCTGAGCAACAAAAGCAACAAGCTGCCTCAAAACAACAACGAAATGACACTATTTGCGAAAGTATCCGTGTCATTGCGCTCGCGACAGCGCAACAACAGTGTAATGTTTCTGAAGCGGCAATCCGCCTGACTGTCCTGCTGGAAACTTTATTGCTCAAGCAACCCATTGACATGATGACTCGCTACCCCGCTATATCTGAGATGTTTGATCAAGTAAAAGATATGCCAACCCACGATCAGCGTAAAAAAGTGCCGGCTAAAGAGCTCAAAGCATTGGATAAAAAACGCGAAAAAGTGGAATCTAAACTTGAACAACAAATAATGATAGAAGCACAACAACTCGCCAATTTCTCAGTATCACAATAAAGGCTAAAACATGGATAAGTTCATTTGGGATCAAGCATTAATCGAAAAATATAATTACAGTGGACCAAGATACACTTCTTATCCTACGGCCTTAGAGTTTGACCAAGCTTTTACTTATCAGGAGTCCATTGCGGCAACTGACGTTTATCCCGAGCGAGCGCTTTCTCTGTATATCCATATTCCGTTTTGTCATAAAATTTGTTATTTTTGTGGTTGTAATAAAATAATTACACGTCATCAGGGAAAAGCAGATATTTATCTCGATTATTTAGAAAAAGAGATCAGACAACAAGCACCCCACTTTAAAAATCGTCATGTCAGTCAGTTACATTGGGGCGGCGGAACACCAACCTTTTTATTACCCGCTCAAATCACACGTTTAATGACCATTCTTCGTGAAAACTTTAGCTTTAACCCGAATGCGGAATTAAGTATTGAAGTCGATCCGCGTGAAATTGAATTAAGCACGATAGATCACCTTGCTAAAGAGGGTTTTAATCGTCTCAGCCTTGGTGTACAAGATTTTAACAAAGAAGTGCAAAAGGCGGTCAACCGCGATCAAGACGAAGACTTTATTGTTGCGTTATTAAAGCGCGCTAAAGAGCAAGGTTTTCAATCAACAAATCTGGATATGATCTACGGCTTGCCACTGCAGACAAAAGAAAGTTTTGCGCATACTCTAGAAAAAATAGTCGAGCTTGATCCCGCGCGTTTATCTATTTTCAATTACGCTCACATGCCGAGTATTTTTCCGGCACAGCGTAAAATCAATGAAGATGATATGCCCAGCCCCGCTGAAAAGCTGGACATTCTACAATATACCATTGAATTTTTAACTCAGGCGGGTTATCAGTTCATCGGGATGGACCATTTTGCAAAGCCAAGCGATGAACTGGCTATCGCACAACAAAAAGATGTTTTGCATCGTAACTTTCAAGGCTACACCACCCAGGAAGATGCCGACCTTTTAGGGATGGGCGTGTCAGCGATCAGTCAAATTGGTCATAGTTATTCACAAAACCAGA
This sequence comes from Psychromonas sp. MB-3u-54, assembly GCF_002836415.1. Classification (GTDB taxonomy): domain Bacteria; phylum Pseudomonadota; class Gammaproteobacteria; order Enterobacterales; family Psychromonadaceae; genus Psychromonas. Next base: position 49,235 of record NZ_PJBP01000164.1, read on the forward strand.
AAAAACTTTCCACCTATTACAAACAAATTGAACAATCAGGACATGCGCAATGGCGTGGTGTTGGGTTGAATGAAGATGATTTAATCCGTCGGGAAGTGATTAAAAAACTGATTTGCAACTTTAAGTTAGATATCCCTGAGATAGAGAAAAGTTTCAATTTGAAATTTACAGATTATTTTGCTGAAGACATTAAATTATTACAATGTTTTATTGATGATAAGCTTATTGAAATAACCGCTGACAGCATAATAGTCCAAGCCAAAGGACGATTACTGATTCGTAATATCTGTATGTGTTTTGATATTTATTTACGTAACAAGGCACGTCAGCAGCAGTTTTCTCGTGTTATCTGACCCTATTATTGGCAACTATTATATCGGCATTATGTCCGGTACCAGTCTGGATGCGATTGATGTGGCCATTGCCCAACGCACCCGGAATGGTTTTGTACAAATTGCAGCGGCAGCACCCGCGTTGAATAATAAGTTACGCCAACAAATTTTAACTATCTGCCAGGATAAAAAAGTTGAACTGCAAACACTGGGAGAAGTTGATTTTCAATTTGCCAGTGCCTGCGCACAAGTGGTTAATCAACTGCTCAAAGACAGCGGACTTAGTGCCGCGCAGATCGAGGCAATTGGCAGTCACGGGCAGACTATTTTTCACTCCCCAGACGGCGCTTGTCCTTTTACCCAGCAAATAGGAGATGCCAATTTAATTGCCGCTAAAACGGGCATTACCTGTGTTGCCGATTTCAGGCGTATGGATATGGCCTATGGTGGACAAGGTGCGCCTTTAGTACCTGCTTTTCATCAGGCATTATTTGCAAAAGCCGGGGAAAATAGGGTTATCCTTAATATTGGTGGTATTGCTAATATTAGTATTCTCGAATCTGATAAAAAAGTATTAGGTTATGATACCGGTCCAGGTAATAGCTTAATGGATGCCTGGTGTGAGAAAGTAAATGGAGAGTCCTATGATAAAGATGGGGAATTTGCCTTCCAAGGTGAGGTTTTACCGGACTTATTAAAGTTGTTACTCAGCGAACAATACTTTAGCCAATCTCCACCTAAGAGTACGGGGCGGGAAAAATTCAACCTGCTTTGGTTAGAACGGCAATTAGCTCAACTTGATAGCGGTTCAAATTCGAATGCGGATATTCAACGTACTTTGTTAGAGCTCAGTGCTGTCTCGATCAGCGACCAGATTCAAGAAAATAGCGTTGCATGTGCAGTCTTTGTTTGCGGAGGGGGATCATTGAATTCCCTGTTAATGCAACGCTTACAAGCCTTAATGCCGGACTACCGGGTCTGCGATACAAGGGCTTTGAATATTGACCCGATGTTTGTCGAAGCGATCGCTTTCGCCTGGCTTGCCGAACAACGTCTATTAGAAAATACAATCCCACTAAAAGCCGTAACGGGTGCCCGGCGGAATGCACTATTGGGCTGTGTATACCTACCCTAATATTATTTGCTAACACTTCATTTATGCCTCGTATTTTCCAAGAGTAAAGCTCCGCGAGTCTTTGAAACCGTTACCAATGATTTTCACTTCCATCAAACCTCTCAGCAGAGAATTGCAATTCCCTGTGAACTTGAAGCATTAACCCGGCAAATACAGCAGGACAAGGTACTAATACCAAAAGAACTAAAAAGGTGATCACCCTTGCTGGTTAAAATCATTGCTCACTTAATTAATTATTTTGGTATAACTTAGGGTATCGTTTTGAGCAGTTAGCCAAATGTTGAAGATAAAACACGGGTTGGTGTGTGTCTTGATGCCTGCCACGTATTTACAGTAGGTTATGATCGGTGCAGCCGGCAAGCCTTTTTACAGCCTTTGCAAATATCCTTGGCTTTGAGTTTCTAACTGCCATGCACATTAATGATAGCAAGGCAGCACTGCTTCCTTAGGTGTAGGGGAAATGGGTTGATATTGATTATGCAGGACAGCCGATTTGATAATATCCCATTGCTGTTAGCAACAACCCATTCCAATATTTGCTCGCAAGAAATACAGCAATTGAAAAAATAGACATAATTTACGGCAGATTAATAGTTCTCTTATTGACAGATAATGACCACAAGTTATATTTTATCTCTTGCAAACTGTGTTTATTATTATAATAATAAATTGCAGCTTGAATCACGGCAACATATTGTGCAATGCAGGATTGATCTTTATGTTATTGTTCTATATAAAAACTACTAATACTTAATTCTTGAACAACCATCATGGCACACTCAGTGAGTTATAAAAGGAAAAAGATGTCCATATTTCAAACACTTAAAGATCTTACTGAATCTTACCTTTCGGCAGAGCAATGTGCATTTATTGAACGTGCCTATCGCTTTGCTTATCTTGCCCATGAAGGTGTTAAGCGTGCCAGTGGCGAACCTTATATTACCCATCCCGTTGCTGTTGCTGAGATTCTGGCAGAGATGCACCTTGATCATGAAGCAATAGCAGCTGCTTTACTGCATGATGTTCTGGAAGATACCGATGCAACCCACAAAGAACTCGCAGATGCATTTAATAGCAGTGTGGCGGAGCTCGTTGAAGGGGTAACCAAGTTAGATAAAGTAAACTTTAGAAACCACAAAGAAGCGCAAGCCGAAAATATCCGAAAAATGCTGATCGCAATGTCCAAAGATTTTCGCGTGATGTTGATTAAACTTGCGGATCGTGTCCATAACATGCGCACTTTAGGTTCACTGCGACCAGATAAACGCCGTCGTATCGCCCAGGAAACATTTGAAATATTTACACCGATCGCCGACCGATTAGGTCTTCATAATCTCAAAAACGAATTAGAGCATTTAGCCTTTAAAGCACAAAATAGGGCACGTTATAATGTCTTAAAAGAGGCAATTAACAAAGCCCAGAAGAATCGTAAAGACTTTATCCAAAATATTTGTGCTGAGATTGCAGATAAACTGCAAACCCTGCCGATGGAAGCAAAAGTAATTGGCCGCCAAAAAGATCTTTATAGTTTATATACAAAAATGCGTCAAAAAGGCTGCCAGTTTCATGATGTGATGGATGTCTATGCTTTTCGAATTATAGTCAAAGACCTTGATAGTTGTTATCGGGCGTTAGGCCAGGTACACCATCTTTATCAGCCTAAATTGGGCCACTTTAAAGATTATATCGCAATCCCCAAAGCCAATAGTTATCAGTCAATACATACTACCCTGCTCACTCATCATGGCGTAAATATTGAAATTCAAATTCGTACTGAAGATATGGATGAAGTGGCTAAGTATGGCATAGCGGCACACTGGGGTTATAAAGAGGGCAGTAATAATAATAATATGACAGCGCAGTTACAAACCCGCAACTGGTTCCAGGGCTTGTCTGATCAAGAAGACCATACAACTAATTCAGTTTTAATGTTAGAAAATATAAAACAAGAGTTGGGAAAAAATGAAATACATGTTTTGACCCCGCAGGGTAAGATCATTGTCTTGCCGGCACATGCAACTCCCGTTGATTTTGCCTATGCACTGCACACCAAAATAGGTCACAGATGTATCGGTACAAGAGTGGATAACGAATTTGCCCTGCTGAGTAATAAATTGGAAAGCGGACAAACCATTGAGATAATCACATCGGATGAAGAACATCCCTGTGGCGATTGGTTAAATTTTGTTGCCACCCATAAAGCCCGCCTCAATATTCGCCAGTACCTGAAACAACTACCTCAGGAACATACGGTGCCAGAAGGCAGACGTTTATTAAAACAGGCACTCGGTACTACCAATTTAACCGATATTCCGCAGGAAAATATCGACAAACTCCTTGCCGATCATCGTCTCAATGATTTTGACAGTTTATTAAATGAAATAGGCAGCGGTAAATTGATGAGCATTATTGTTGCCCGCCGTTTGCGTGGCAATGCAGCTGAATTAACGGAATCTGAGCTCAAACAACAGAATCGAAGAAGTGCTATCAAAGGCACAGAAGGTATGATGGTTTCCTATGCAAAATGCTGCAAACCCTTACCGGGCGATGCCGTTATTGCACATACCAGTCCAGGCAAAGGATTGGTTGTTCATGCCAAGCATTGCCATAATGTTGCTGGCTTTGAAGGTGAACTGGACAAATATATTCCTGTTGAGTGGGACATGAATGTCATGAATCAGTTTGAATACTCTACTGACCTGATAGTCATGATGATTAACCATAAAGCGGGCCTTGCCGAGCTATTTAACCTGATTTCCAAATGTAATGCGAATGTTGTTGAGATACAAACAACGGAATTACCCGATCATCTCTATTCGATAAATTTAACCCTAGTGGTTATTAACCGGATTCATTTGTCCAAAGTAATGCGTCAAATTAAAAAACTATCCAGTGTGAAAAGCGTCAAACGCAGTAATCAAAAAGACAGATCAAAAAGGCAAATTAATTGAAATTTTTTAAACTGCTTTCGCTATTATTCATCTCATTAGCACTGTTCGCCTGCAGCGTAGAAACAGCTGACAGCATGTCATCGAAAAACATCACATCGGAAAACAGGGTGTCGCAAAATATAACAATCCCACAGATACAAAAAAAATGGCAATTAGAGAGCATTGACGGCACGCCTGTTAGCGCGGAAATAAACTCAACCTTAGCGGTCGATGCACAGGGACAGGCAACCGGAAGACTTGCCTGCAATCACTTTTTTGGCAGGTTGGCATTAAAAGATAACATGCTTAAGATTGAGCAGATGGGCAGCACACGCATGCTTTGTGCCGGGATAATGAATCGGGTGGAAATGATCGTTTCCAGTGTGTTAAATAACGGCTCAGAAATTAGCTTAACGAAGAATAGATTATCTCTTGCAGGTAAGAAGCACAGCCTTATCTATCGCGCTGACAGGTAGATTTTTGTAATAACATGCAGCTCTTAACCTGACTGGCTTCGCACAAGTCCCACTAAACGGAAAAAAGACGCTTTAGCAGAGCCGGAATTGAATCTCTTAACCTGACTGGCTTCGCACAAGTCCCACTAAACGGGAAAAAGA
>NZ_PJBP01000165.1 GCF_002836415.1 Psychromonas sp. MB-3u-54
GGTCTTGATCCCATTCATTTTTAATATTCATATATGCAGCTGAGCGTGGAATATTTTATCCGTAGGGTGCATTCTATGCACCGCGAACAGAGAAAATAGATGCTGAAGCGCATCCTACGCAACTTATTGATCCCATTAGTTTTTAATATTCATATATGCAGCTGAGCGTGGAATATTTTATCCGTAGGGTGCATTCTATGCACCGTAAACAGAGGCAATCGGTGCTGAAGCGCACCCTACGCAAGGTCTTGATCCCATTCATTTTTACTATTAATAAATGCAGACGAGCGAGGCATGTTTTTATCCGTGATCTAGAGGGAGTGCAAACACGCTGTTCAATAGATTGATCAACATGGGAAGTTAATGAATGGAACGGGTATTATGTTATTGGTAGGGGGCATTCTATGCACCGCAGGCAGCGGCAATCGGTGCGGGCTAAGTGTCCCATCGCCAGTATCTAGCACAAGCTGAGGAATCAAATCCAAATAATACCAAAAGCATTAAGTTTATGATCACTTGATTAATGCGTTTGGTATAAATAGATCACCTAATGAGTAGGATTAATCTTAAGTACTTTCTGATCCTGGCTGTTCACCTTTTAAATTTTCTTTAAAAGCCTTAAGCGTTTTAAATAGAAGTTCAATTTTAACAACTATATCTGAAATTAAGGTTTTGTAATGTTGGTCATCATCAGTTTGAATTGCTTGCAGATCGGCAGCTAACTCTTCAACATAAGGTAAGAAGGTCGTGGAATGATTTTTAAACGCACTATCATTAGTAAATATTTGTGCAAACCCCGCTTTTTTTTGCTGACGTAGCTGCTCTAGCTGTTTATCTGCATCAATGGCACGATGGTAAATGATTTTTATATTTTCTTGTAACTGTTTAATCACAATTTCTTTATTCATTGTTTGCCCCTTTTAAAAGCGATTATAGCGAACTAATACTGAACAGATTTCTTAGATATTCGCAGATCTTTGTTTGTACCTATTCTATCATCGTTATCGGCTTCAGAGGTTAAGCTGCACGGTAGTTTAACTTAACGATCAATAAGACTCTGCGTTTGTTGTGATTTTATGTGGCGATTAAAGTTTTGTTCTTTTCGCCAGCAATTTCCCGACTTAATCTAGGCACTAAATAACCCGGTAATGCCGCGCTCATTTCTTGGGTTAATTGTATCGCGCGCTGTTCGGGTAAATCAAAATGTTGAGCACCCTGAACCTTATCTAATAAAAACAGGTAATAAGGCAGTATATGTGCCTCAAAAAGTGCTTCGCTAAGGTCAACCAGTGTCTGGCTGTTATCGTTTACGCCTTTTAATAATACACTTTGATTTAATAACTGCACGCCAGCCTGGTGGAGTTTATTCATTGCATTTTTAAATATTTGATCTATTTCATTAGCATGGTTGATATGTAATACGAAGACCACATTTAAACGACTTTTATTAAACATATTACACAGTTGGTCAGTGACTCGAGAGGGGATCACAACCGGTAGACGACTATGCAGTCTTAATCGTGTTAATTGTGGTAATAATTCCAATTCATCTATTACATATTGCAAGAAATCATCTTTACTCATTAAGGGATCACCTCCGCTTAATATGACTTCATTTACTTCAGGGTGGGATTTGATGTAAGTGATAATTTCCTGTAACTGTTTTTTATTAATATTATTATCCTGATAAGGGAAATGTCGCCTGAAACAGTAACGGCAATTAACCGCGCAACCCGATTTTAAGATCAGTAATACGCGGCTTTGGTATTTGTGTAATAAACCGGGAAGGGCACTATCATGCTCTTCTAAAGGATCTGTACTGTAACCTTCAGAAACTAATTCTTCATCGCTTATAGGTAAAACCTGTAGTAATAATGGGTCATTAATATCACCTTTTTTCATTTTTTTAATAAAGGGCATCGGTACCAGCATCGGGAAGCTTTTGCGGGCTTTTAAGCTTAACGGTACATTTTCTGGGGATATATCCAATAATTCTAATAGTTGTTGTGGATTTTTGACCGTATTCGCGAGTTCTTTTTGCCAACTAGGCAACACATCGGTATTATCCGTAGTAATTATTTGCAGCATATTTTATAAATCAATTTATAGTGAGGTAATGATGGGAACGTATAATACCAGTGAATTCAAGGGCGGGCTAAAATTTATGCTTGATAACGAGCCTTGTGCGATTATCGACAATGAATTCGTTAAACCAGGTAAAGGACAGGCATTCAGTCGGGTTAAACTGCGCAAACTTTTATCGGGTAAAGTGATTGAAAAAACCTTCAAATCTGGCGAGACAGTTGAATCTGCTGATGTTATGGATATTGAACTTTCATATCTCTACAGCGATGATGAGTTTTACCATTTTATGAATAATGAGACTTTCGAGCAAATTGCGGCAGATGTAAAAGCGGTTGGTGATATGGCTAAATGGCTGGTTGAGCAGGATATCTGTACCATCACTACTTGGAACGACAGACCCATAACCGTCACACCACCTAATTTTGTTGAACTGGAAGTGAAAGATACGGATCCAGGACTCAAAGGTGATACAGCAGGTACCGGTGGCAAACCTGCTACTCTGGCAACGGGCGCCCTTATTCGAGTGCCTTTATTTATTCAGATTGGTGATATTGTAAAAGTTGATACCCGCAGCGCTGAATATGTTGGCCGAGTGAAAAAATAAATTTCTCTGATATCGTCGGTGATCTGAGCATCAAGATAAAAAAACCAGCTAATTAGCTGGTTTTTTTGTTTTTAGAGCAGGTAACCACTAGAACATCTGCAGCAGTAGGGTAAAAACAAATATACTGACGGCAAAAGCAAAGCCGTAACAGAAAACCTGTTGCAAATCGCGTCCTCGTTTTATGCCTAGATCGTGTAACGCATGGTAAATACGATGCAGGGTATGCCATAAAGGTAAAGCAACCAGCACTAATACAATGGCGGCACCGTACCAGCTTGTGGCAAAGAGATGCACTTTTTCATAACTAAGATGTTTACTATCTATTAAACCAAGCGGAATTAGAATGCCGGTTATCAAAATCATGACGGGTGTCAGGAATGCGGTGAGCATACCTCCCGCACCAAATAATCCCCAGAAAATGGGTTCATGTGAACGTGTATAGGTTTTCTCTGTCGTATTAGACATTTCCATTCTCCTTACAGGGTGATAATTATTAGACAGAAAATACTCACTACAACGAATGCGCCATAATGACCCGCAATAATAAACTTGTCTGGTAATCTTTTCCCTTTGATCCATAAGGCGATAGCTTTAGGCGCAAGTGAAAACCAGGTAACAGTATGATACAGGGCTAATGCTAATGCGATAAGGTGCAGAATAATTGAAAATGGATGGTGTAATGCGGCCATCCAGGCATTAAAAGCGGCTTCACCCTGGCTTAAACGAAAAACTCCCCAGGCTAATATCAGGCTGTATAAGGTGATAAAAAGACTACTGCCTTCGCGAATCATATACTTTGTATAAAAGGCGTTTTTCAACCACCAATCTATGGGCAGTTCACGCACATAAGGTTTACGTTTACTCATTTTATTTAGTCTCCATAATTTAAAGCTGTCATCAATTCCATTGGCAGTTCATGCACATAAGGTTTGCGTTTACTCATTTTATTAACCTCCATAATTTAAACCTGTCATCAATTCGATCGGCAGTCCACGCACATAAGGTTTACGTTTACTCATTTTATTTAGTCTCCATAATTTAAACCTGTTATCAATTTAATTGAAAATTCAAGTCGGTAAGATTTTCCTTTGGGCATCATTATTCCCCTAATCAGGTTTAAACATACCAATTAAATAATCTTTACTGCTGTCGACTTTAAGCAGTTGAATTGCTGCAGCCGGGTCAACATCCTTAGGGCAAACTACCGAGCAATATCCGACAAAAGTGCAACCCCAAACGCCTTCTTCCTGATTGACTATTTTCATCCGCTCGGCTTCACCATTATCACGACTGTCGCGGTTGTATCGCGCCAGCAATGCAAGGGCCGCCGGGCCGGTAAACTTTTTGTCTAAGGCGTATTGCGGGCAGGCTGCATAACAAAGTCCGCAATTTATGCACATTGAAAACTGCTTAAATTTTTCCATCTGTAAAGGGGTTTGCTGATGGGGACCTGTCGCTAAATCTTTTTCTTTTTCAGGGATGAGATAGGGTTTAACGGACTCTAATTTATCGATGAAGTCATCCATTACTACGACCAAATCGCGTTCAATAGGGAAGTTAGCCAAGGGTGCTAATGTGACTTTCTTAGGGTAATAATCACGCAGGAATACTTTACAGCCTAATTTAGGCACGCCGTTTACCATCATTCCGCAGCTGCCACAAATCGCCATGCGGCAGGACCAGCGGAAACTCACGGTGCTGTCCAGATGATCTTTAATATATTGCAGGGATTCCAAAACAGACAAGTCTGCGCTGTACGGAACTTCATAGGATTGCGTGAAGGGCTTTTCATCCATTTCGGGGCGGTATCTTAATATATCTATTGTAATAGTTGACGCGTTCATTAAACTTCCTCCTGTGCAGACGCTGCTTTTGCTTTTTCAGCGGCGGCGTGTGCTTTGTCCGATGCTTCACCATAAACACGTTCAGCGGGCTGGCTTTTAGTAATTGTCACGGCGGAATACTCTATTTTGGGCGCTTTATCAGCTTGATAATATGCCAGTGAATGTTTTAAGAAATTTTGATCATCACGTTTATCAAAACCGTCAATACGTTGATGTGAGCCGCGCGACTCCTGTCGATTTATTGCGCTGTGTGCCATTGCTTCTGCGCTGTCGAGTAAATATCCCAATTCAACAGCATATAAAAATTCGGTATTAAACACGCTGGATTTATCAACAATCTTAATCTTTTTATAGCGTTCTTTAAGTTCGGCAAGTTTATCGATGGTTTTTTGCATTGATTCTTCGGTGCGATAAATGCCAACACCCTCTTCCATGCAGTCGCCCATTTCCAAACGAATGTCGGCCATCTTTTCAGTGCCTTCACTGTGTAATAAGGCTTCCGTACGGGCCAAAATAGCATCCGCCTGTTTTTTTAGGGGGGTGATATCGCAGTGGGCTGTATTGAGTGCATAATTTGCGGCTTCCTGACCCCCTAACTGGCCAAACACCGCAAGCTCAGTTAATGAATTTGAGCCTAAACGGTTGGCGCCATGCAAACCAATAGAAGCACATTCGCCTATTGCATATAACCCCGCCAGACTGGTTGCCGTTTTCGCATCCGTGGCGATTCCACCCATTGTATAGTGTACGGTAGGGCGAACTGGAATGGGTTCATAAACAGGATCCACTCCGACATAGGCTTTTGCCAGTTCGCGGATAAACGGCAGGCGTTCATTAATTTTTTCTTCACCCAAGTGACGAAGATCCATGTGAATATAGTCTCCGCGATCACCTTTAAAGACATTACCCTTTTGCTGCTCCTGCCAGAAGCATTGGCTGAGTTTGTCACGCGGGCCAAGTTCCATGTGTTTATTTTTAGTCTGTCCGACCGGTACTTCAGGCCCCAAGCCATAATCCTGCAGATAGCGGTAACCATTTTTATTGACTAAGATTCCTCCTTCACCACGACAACCTTCGGTCATTAAAATCCCACTGCCCGGTAAACCGGTCGGATGATACTGTACAAACTCCATGTCGCGCAGCGCAACACCGTGTCGATAAGCGAGAGACATGCCATCACCCGTGACAATACCGCCATTGGTATTGTAGCTGTAGACGCGACCCGCGCCACCGGTTGCCATGATCACCGATTTAGCCTGGATCAGTTTTACTTCACCTTCAGCAATATCAAGGATCATGACCCCCTGTATTTTATTGTCTTCAACAATCAGATCCAGGCAGAAATGCTCATCAAAGCGTCTGATTTTAGGAAACTGGATGGAGGTTTGAAAAAGAGTGTGCAGAATATGGAAGCCACTTTTATCGGCAGCGAACCAGGTACGTTCTATTTTCATTCCCCCGAATGCGCGGACATTAATAGAGCCATCCTCTTTACGGCTCCACGGACAGCCCCAATGTTCAAGTTGGGTAAGTTGTTTGGCTGCATTTTCCACAAAATACTCAACAACATCTTGTTCGCATAACCAATCACCACCAGAGACAGTATCATCGAAGTGGTGATCTAATGAATCATGACCTTGAACAACGCCTGCCGCGCCACCTTCAGCAGCAACCGTATGGCTGCGCATCGGATAAACCTTAGATATTAATGCGATATCGAGCTCTGGATGATTTTCTGCAATTTCAATAGCGGCTCGAAGACCTGAACCCCCGGCACCAATAATGGCAACATCTGTTTTAATTATCTGCACATTTCTACTCCTTTAGTTGTTTATACTATTCATCTTATTCATGTTCTTAAGATTATTCTTTGATTCTATCCAGTGAGTTGGTAAAAAACGTGAAATAAACAAGGTTATTTGAAAATAAGGGCTAAAGGCTGACAACTTATGTCAATATAAGGGGGGAGTATTACAAACAGATTTTTTATGTCCGAATTTTTTATTCTTCGGTAAACTAAGAGCCTATGCCATCATCCATGGCGGTGTAAAAAGGTCAATTTTTGACGGTAAAGGAACTAAAATGAGCTGGAAACCAAGTGCCAATATAAAAGAATTAAAACAACGGGCAAAAATATTACAGGCTATTCGGCAGTTTTTTATAACCCGCAGATTATTAGAAGTAGAGACGCCGGTGTTAAGTCAGGCGGGGGTGACGGATGTCCACCTGTTTTGTTTTAAAACCCATTTTATAGGGCCGCAAATATCCGCGTCTAAGCCTAGTGACCAAGGCTGCCCTCTGTATCTACAAACGTCGCCTGAATTTCATATGAAACGTCTTTTGTCTGCCGGCAGTGGCAGCATTTTTCAAATAAGTAAAGTCTTTCGCAATGAAGAATCGGGACGATTCCATAATCCTGAGTTTACCTTACTGGAATGGTACCGGGTTGGGTTTGACCATTTTAGTTTAATGGATGAAATGGATCAGTTATTACAATTTATTCTTAAGTCTGAACCAGCGCGTCGTTGTACCTATCAGAATGCTTTTTTAGAAGTATTAGCGGTTGATCCCCTCACTGCGAGCCTTGAGCAATTGAAGACGTCAGGAAAAAAGCTTAATCTAGGGGAGGTACTCAGTGAAGAGGCGGATCGGGATACTGTACTGCAGCTATTATTTTGTATCGCTATTGAACCTGTTATTGCGCAGCAGAGGCCCTGTTTTATTTATAACTTCCCCGCTTCACAGGCTGCGTTGGCAAGAATAAGTCCCGCAGATATGCGTGTCGCAGAACGTTTTGAGGTTTATTTTCAAGGGATTGAGTTGGCTAATGGTTTTCATGAATTGAGTGACGGGCAAGAGCAGTTAGAACGTTTTCAGGCCGATAATCGTTTACGGTCACAAAAAGGGCTTGCGCAAATGCCGATTGATGGGAACTTTATCTCGTCGCTGGCGTCTTTACCCGATTGTGCCGGTGTTGCCTTAGGAGTCGATCGCTTAGTGATGCTTGCCTGTGATAAAAAACATATTGATGATGTTATCAGTTTTACAATTAAAGGAGCCTGATGTGGCTAAATTATGGTTAACCGATCGTGCTTATCCGTTATGGGCGTACATATTTCGTATTCTGTACTGGTTATTGGCTATTTACCTTTCCTCTTTATATTTACAGCATTATGCTGATCATGATTGGTTTAAAATTGGCCTGATGTTATTAAGTGTCTTTTTTGTTATTATCTCTTTATTATTAGGACGTTGTCTGGATCGATTTTTTAAACCGGGCTAACCGAATTGTTTATTTTAAGACTATAATTTATTATTAATCCTAATATTAATCATATTTAGCCAAACTACTCGAAGAATAGATTCAATGGGTTTGGTTTTAATTCATTCACAGTGCAGAGGTGTTTATGGCGATTAAAAAAGTTAAATCAGAGTTTGAAAAATTATCGGCCATTTTGGATGAGGAGCTTATTGCTGATGAATGTACTGCTGGAGAATTACGGCATGTACATGATGAACTTCAAGAAGCGATACAATCGGGCGATCCGGCAAAATTGATTCGCGATAAAAAAATCACCCAGCAACTGATTGTTTTTGAAGAAACTAATCCGGTTGTCGGTAAGGTGATTAAAGACCTGATTTTAGCGCTTTCCAGCATGGGAATATAAACCCGCTGAATGAAAGCGAATAGTTTGTATTTTTTCTGAAAAATGGCCGCAAAAAACCGACATCCAGTCGGTTTTTTTAATGGTTTCATTTTATTTTTTTAAACCACAAAAGCAGTCAGTATCGTAACCTGCGTCAGGCATTCAAAATCATTCATCCATCCATGGTTTCTTGTTAAACCAATAACTACTCTGATTAAGTGATATAAAGCACGTTAGCGGATTTTATAGCAGACTTTAAATTAAAAGCTAGTTCACAAACCCTTTTTATTTAATATGATTATAATACATTAGAAAAAGGGAATACGACGAATTAGATCGTATTAAATGGAATGGAGCTCTAAACTATGAATGTAATCCATAAATGTAAAACAATCTTAAGAATGAAATCTAAATCGAATACTTCAATAAGCTTAAAAGATCGGGCAATGGCTGTATTTGAGCATGACTTACATCAAAAAAAAATGGCACATGCAAGAAAAAAAATTGATAAACAATAGCGCTTAGATGATGTAATCACAAAGGAGGCGTTTTGAAGCGAAGTTGCGGCAAGAGTAATACAAAGAAGCCTAAGATAGTAGATGCTGATAATGTAGACTCTAACATGTGTTATTTATTGCCATTATTTTGTAGCACATTTAATTTTTTATCAAAAAGTAAAACAGAGCAATCTTACCTTTTTCCTCTGATTCTAACGGAGAGTAAAGTACCTCACAGAGTGAAAATTTAAGCTATCGCCACGCTCTATTTTTCCCTGCCTTGGCTGAAATGAGTTAATGATCGTTTACAACTCACCAGCGTAAATCAGCCATTCAAAAATCATTTCGCCCGTGGTGCCTTAATACCTTGCTATAAGCACCAGCCTGATAAAAAAGTAGCACGTTATGCCAAAATCGTTGCTGCTAAACCAATAACAATCCGCATTAAGTCCTCTAAAAGCGACCTGGAAAACGACAATACCGAAAGTGTGGGGCGTGTAATGCACACTGTCGACTATATTCTTGTCCATGAGATCTGCCATTTACTCCGCCATGCTCACTCAGAAAAATTCTGAACAGAGGTCGGACAGGTAATGCAGAATCATAAAAACAGTAAAGAGTGATTGAAAGTATATGGCCATAATCTAGTGGTTTAGTGGCTTTAAAATTATTGTTAAAGATTTATATTATCAATAAAATAACGAAATGGCAGGGCTGTTTTTAACACACCATTTTAGGATTAATATTGATTTATTAACTGTTTTTTAAGTTATTTGCGTTGATTTGATGATCAATACAGACTTTAAATAAGAAAACGAAACTATTTATCATAAGCGGTATTTTGCGAATACTCTTTTTAACCGTTCGTTAGGTGTTGTCTCTACGCTCTCTATATAAGATTTGAGCATGATTTAATGTGGCTAGTACCGATAAAAAAAGCTTATAAATCACCTTGTCTGAACTATTTAAAAGGGGGGTTGTGGTGGGGTTGACTCTTTGTGTAGCATTACCTTTTTTGGGTTCGGTAAATTAATCAAACCTTGGCAATCATAGGTTTTTTAGGGGCTCTAGAAACTTTTTTGAATTAAGTGAATATTTTCATTATACCTTATCACATTTAGGCTATGCTTTTTATGTGACTCTAAAAGCTACGACACACCATTCATTTATGTTGCGCCTTGCTCTGGAGTCTGGACGTGCTTCTAATCAATGTATTTTAGTATATAAGGTTATAGGAAGTTCATATGAAAATCATCAAGTATATCTACCTAGCATTTTTTTTGCTCCTCTCTATTTTTTCTTGTTCAACCTTTGCTACCGCAATTGTGAAAACAAACTCATCCACTTACTTCTTCGAAGGCGGCGCAAAATTTAAAGATGGTCAAGTAAAAACTCAAACCTCAAGTGGCGATCTTTTTTATACGATGGGTGAGAATGAACGATGGGATTGGGTAGGCAAAGGAGCGGAAAAAGACCAATATAATGAATATTATGGTGGTTACGGCTGGACAAGTATAAAGCGAACAACAAATTCCTTTAATCAATTAGTAGGCCAGGATTATTACGGATACAGCGATAATGATACTGTATTGAATTTTATGAAATCGTTTATTGAATGGGATTTTACTGTTCTCAACGACAATGCTTGGTTAGATACAACAATAGTTACAGGTACGGGTTCAGCCCATTTTAATCTTTTTAACATCACTTCGGGTATAGATTCATTCGACTCAGGTAACTTAAACTCTTGGGAGATATTCGAGGAACACCATGTATTATTAGAACAAGGCAATCGTTATCGAATCTCTAGTTTAATGAATAATTCAGCAGGGGGGGATGGTTGGGAGATTTACAACTATTTAAGGTTTGATAATGCTAGTATCAGCATCGCCGCACCAAGCACCTTATTAGTCTTTATTTTTGGGTTAATGGTTTTGCTAAATCCGCAAAAATACTTAATAGCTCGCTCAAGAAAATTTTTAAATACCTAAGAGCAAAATAATTCATGAAGTGATCAATGATTGCGAAGGAAAAATTAACACTAACAAGGCGTGAATTACATTCGATCGTTATTTTCACTTCACAAAATAGTCTGGCACTATTTTGAACGGTTTTAGCTAACCACAAAATGGTGAAGAACAGGACGTTCTGAATAAAAATCACAATGCAATCAGGGATAATTTGAACCAGCAAGCCCCTTTTTAGCTCTTTTGCTATAACTGATCAGTTAAATTCTATATTCACCATCAGCCCCGTTATATGAACCACCAAAAGACGAGTATTAAGCGACGTCACATGTCTGCTTGCATGTTGCGATACTCTTTATTCTCCTTTTCAGCAGATCGATACCCTTGAAATATTTCCCCTTGCTGCTTAGACACTTTGTATCGCTAGCGCGGTACTATTAAATGTTCGAGCATGTGCTGCATTTTTTTAGCTTTATTGATCTGTGTATTTTTAGTGAAGCCGTTAGGAGGGTAATTAGTTTTTTTGATAGTACAGGCTTTCACAATGATCTTGAGACAAGTGTTTTTTGTTTTGTTGAAAGATTGGTTGGCCGCAAATGAAGAGGCAGATGATGCTAATAGTATATCAATGTAGGTAGTTGAATATTTAGCGTCAAAATAATGGTGATATCAGGTATTTTGGGGTTATAAAACATGACTAAATAAATTTAAAAGAGTGGCTATTTAAACGCTTCCATTTTAGATCTGCATGGAAGGTAATGCGCACCAAAACTACAAGACTTAAATTGGAAAATATTTTTCAAGGCTTAATGAAATGGTTGAATGACAGTTTGAAGGCTTAATAAAATGCTAACTGCACTTATTTTCTGCAGACATGAAAAAAGGCTAGTAAGCACTAGGCCTACTAACCTTTCCATATATAACGCTCCCTAATTGAGTTACACGGGAACATTACGACATTAAGTCGGTTTTTTAAGCTTAAAATTAAAGACTATTTTCTTAAATAAGAATTATAGTGCTTTGATTTTTGCAGAAAGACGGCTTTTCTTACGAGCAGCAGTATTTTTGTTAATTAAGCCTTTAGTTGCGTAGCTATCTAAAACTGATTGCAGTTTTACAAACTCAGCGGTAGCAACTTCTTTATTCGCAGCTTCGATAGCAACAACAACTTTCTTAATGAAAGTACGCATCATTGTACGACGGCTAGCATTATGTTTACGGCTTTTTTCAGATTGTAAAGCACGTTTTTTAGCAGACTTGATATTGGCCAAGACCTTAACTCCTAAATTCTGTATAACAAGGGATAATCAAAGGTCGTGGAATATGCCTTGTCATACGTATATTGTCAAATGATTTCTTTTTAACCACTTAAAAAACTGGTAAGAAACCAAGTAGATGGTTAAACTGCGCGCATTATATACCCAAGCAGCTTGACAATGCAAGAATCTGCACGCTTAGAAGTGACACTATTTCCAGCAGCAGATGGTATTGATAAACACTGACTATTTATACACAAGCTAACTTGTTGAGTGCATTTTTCAAATACATGGAATAAAATTAATATCCCCTTTAGGAAAATATTGTGAGTAAAAAATTACTGAGATCAGGTTTGATTGTAAGCTCTATGACATTAATTTCTAGGATTTTAGGTCTGCTAAGAGATGTTGTAATAGCAAACTTGATGGGAGCTGGGGCTGCCGCCGACGTGTTTTTCTTTGCCAATAAAATTCCTAATTTTTTACGGCGTTTATTTGCCGAAGGTGCCTTCGCACAAGCCTTTGTGCCGGTCTTGACGGAATACGAAAAAAAACAATCTTTTGATGAAGTTAAAAAATTAGTTGCAGCTGTTTCCGGCACCCTAGGCACTATTATTACTATTATTACGCTTCTCGGGGTGTTGGGTTCTTCCGTTATTACCGCATTATTCGGCTTTGGCTGGTTTTTAGACTGGTGGAACGGTGGCCCGGACGGACAAAAGTTTGAGCTTGCCTCTTTCATGTTAAAAATAACCTTTCCCTACTTATGGTTTATTACCTTTACTGCATTATCCGGTGCAATCTTAAATACTCTGGGTAAATTTGCTGTTGCGGCCTTTACGCCCGTCTTTTTGAATGTGGCGATTATCAGTTGTGCACTTTTTGTCTCCCCGCATTTGCAACAACCGGAAATAGGGTTAGCAATGGGCGTGTTTATTGGTGGCGCGATCCAGTTTTTTTTCCAGCTGCCTTTCTTACGTAAAGAAAAATTATTGGTTAAACCCACCTGGAATTGGCACCATCCGGGTGTTGTGAAAATCAGAGTATTGATGATTCCTGCATTATTTGGTGTGTCCGTTAGCCAAATTAATTTATTGCTTGATACTTTTATTGCCAGTTTTCTGCAAACGGGGTCAATAAGCTGGTTATATTACTCGGATCGTTTACTGGAATTTCCCTTAGGATTATTTGGTATCGCCATCGCAACGGTTATTTTACCGAGTCTGTCTTCATCCCACGTCACTAAATCCATCGATGATTTTGCTAAAACGCTGGATTGGGGGATCCGTATGGTCTGTATCTTAGGTTTTCCTGCGATGTTAGGGTTGATTATACTGGCGGAGCCTATGCTGCGGGTTTTATTTATGCGTGGTGAATTTGTTTCCCATGATGTTGCGATGGCATCAATGAGTTTATGGGCATACGGCAGTGGATTGTTGAGTTTTATGATGGTTAAAATATTAGCGCCCGGATACTACGCACGTCAGGATACAAGGACCCCGGTAAAATACGGGATGATTGCCATGGTCAGTAATATGGGCTTAAACATTATCTTTGCGATCCCCTACGGTTATGTCGGTCTTGCCATTGCAACCTCAATATCAGCGACCTTAAATGCAAGTTTGTTATGGTTTGGTTTATACCAAAAAGGTATTTACCAAAAACAAAAAGACAGTGTGTCGGTATTACTGCGGATTATGATTGCGGGTCTAGTGATGGCCGCAGGTTTAGTTACCTTCAATCCAGCGCTACAGGAGTGGAGTCAATTGACTTGGCTTGCAGCAGCGCTAAAACTGTTTTATTTAATCGCGGCGGGTGCCGTCTTGTATTTGTTTGCTTTAGGCTTGACCGGATTACGCTTTAGGCATTTTCAGATAAGAATGGCTAAATGAGGGCTGATTAGTTGCGCTGCTTAATATATAATCCACTCTTTGTGTTTTATAGCCTCTTAATTAAGTAAAAACAAAATGGAATTATTACGCGGCATTCACAATATCAAAGCATCCCATCAGGGATGCGTTTTGAGTATTGGCAATTTTGATGGAGTACATTTAGGCCATAAAGCGGTGCTTTCTCGATTATTATTTGAGGCTAAGCGCCTGCAGGTACCTGCAACTGTTTTAACATTTGAACCGCAACCTGCTGAGCTGTTTTCCGCAGAGAATGCGCCTGCTCGATTAAGCCGCTTACGTGATAAATTTATACAACTTGATAAGCTTGGGTTAGATCGCCTTTTATGTGTTTCATTTACCCATCAATTCGCTAATTTAAGTGCACAAGATTTCATTGAAGAGTTGTTGATAAAAAAACTCGGGGTGAAGTTTTTGGTGATCGGTGATGATTTTCATTTTGGTTACCAACGTAAGGGCGACTTTGAGTTATTAAAAAAAGCCGGTCAAAAGTATGGCTTTGAGGTGGTTGATACCCACAGTCTGACCCAACAAGAATATCGTGTTAGTAGTAGCCGTATTCGTGCCGCTTTGGCTGCGGGCGACATGCGACAAGCCGCGTTAATGCTCGGCCGAAAATACAGTATAACCGGCAGAGTAGTGCATGGAAGAAAGTTAGGACGTACTATTGGTGTGCCCACTGCGAACCTGTTATTAAAACGTCGAGTATCGCCTGTTTCAGGTGTATTTGTGGTCTCGGTGCTGGGCATTGGCAATAATATTTATCAGGGGGTGGCTAATATTGGTCAGCGTCCTACTGTGCAGGGCGTCCGTCAGCAGTTAGAAGTGCATATATTTAACTTTGATGCGAACTTATACGGTATGCAGTTAGAAGTCGTGTTAGAAGAAAAAATACGCGATGAAGTGCGCTTTGATTCATTCGCAGAATTAAAAATTCAGATCGACAAAGACATCAAGCAGGGCAGACAATGGCACTTGCTTAATAAATAACCACAAACTACTTAAAGATGCAGTAATACGTTAGTCGTACATGACTTTTAAAATTAATGTTAAGTAGCTTGGGTATCAATCCCAACGTAATGCCAGATGGAATAAAAATCAATGAGTGATTACAAAAGTACATTAAACCTACCGAAAACAGGTTTCCCGATGCGTGCAAATCTTGCTAATCGTGAACCTAATATGCTGAAAAATTGGTACAGCAACGACCTTTACGGAAAGATCCGTGCAGCTAAAAAAGGTAAAAAAACATTTATTCTGCATGATGGTCCTCCCTATGCAAATGGTGATATTCATATCGGTCACTCGGTTAATAAAATTCTTAAAGACATTATTATTAAATCAAAAACATTATCTGATTTTGATGCACCCTATATCCCAGGTTGGGATTGTCATGGTCTGCCCATTGAGTTAAAAGTAGAGCAAAAAGTTGGCAAACCCGGCAAAAAAATCAGTGCCGCTGAATTCCGCAAAAAATGCCGTGAATATGCAGCACGCCAAGTTGACGGCCAGCGTAAAGATTTTAAACGTCTGGGTGTGTTAGGCGAGTGGGATAAACCCTACCTTACGATGGACTTTGGCACCGAAGCGAACATCGTTCGCGCGCTGGCGCAAGTCATTAAAAATGATCACCTTCACAAAGGCTCTAAACCTGTACATTGGTGTACAGACTGCGGCAGTGCATTGGCTGAAGCCGAAGTTGAATATGAAGAT
This sequence comes from Psychromonas sp. MB-3u-54, assembly GCF_002836415.1. Lineage (GTDB taxonomy): Bacteria > Pseudomonadota > Gammaproteobacteria > Enterobacterales > Psychromonadaceae > Psychromonas. The sequence continues at coordinate 15,524 of NZ_PJBP01000165.1, forward strand.
AAACTATCGCCGGCCATTGATGTGGCTTTTAGCGCGATCGATAATGATCAAGTTTTAAACTGTTTTACCGCTGTGAGTGATAATCTGGGGAAAGGTGATATATCTGCCGTGATCTGGACAACGACGCCCTGGACACTGCCGGCTAACCGCGCAATTGCCTTAGCACAAAAAGTAGAATACTCCTTAGTACAAGCAGGAGAACGGCGTTTAATTATAGCGACGGATCTGGTGGCCGATTGTCTGAAACGTTACGGCAATGAAGATTTCAGTACCTTAGCTATCTGTAAAGGGATTGATTTAGAGAAACAATTATTTAACCATCCCTTTTTAGATCTGCAGGTACCGGCTATTCTTGCCGATTATGTCACCGTTGATGCGGGGACAGGTTGTGTACATACCGCGCCGGGGCATGGTCAGGACGATTACGCCGTTGGTCTGCGTTACGGTTTAGAAGTTGCTAATCCCGTTGCGGATAATGGTGTTTTCCGTGAAGACACAGAATTTTTTGCCGGCTTACACGTCTTTAAAGCTAACGACCGGGTGCTTGAAGTATTAGCAGAAAAGAATGCATTACTGTGCTCTATTAAATTGAATCACAGTTACCCGCATTGTTGGAGACATAAAACGCCGATCATTTTCCGCGCTACGCCGCAATGGTTTATCGCCATGGATCAAAAAGGTTTACGTGCTGATGCACTGGCTGAAATCCAAGATGTTAAATGGATTCCAAGCTGGGGCCAGCAACGTATTGAAAAAATGGTCGAGAACCGTCCTGACTGGTGTATCTCCCGTCAACGTACCTGGGGTGTTCCTATTACCCTGTTTGTCCATAAAGAAACCGACGAACTGCACCCTAACAGCGTTGAAATGATGGAACTTGTTGCGCGCAAAATTGAAATCGATGGCATTCAAGCCTGGTGGGATTTAGAGCCGGAAACCCTGTTAGGGTTTGAAGCTGAAGAATACCGTAAAGTCACAGATACTTTAGATGTGTGGTTTGATTCCGGTACAACACATACTTCGGTTGTGGCAAAACGTCTAGAGTATACCCTAGCGTCCGGCGAACAGGCTCAAGCAGATCTCTATCTTGAAGGTTCAGATCAACACCGCGGCTGGTTCCAGTCATCGTTAATGACCGGTATGGCGATTAATAATAAAGCCCCTTACAAAGAAGTATTAACCCACGGTTTTGTGGTTGACGGTAAGGGCAAAAAAATGTCTAAGTCGTTAGGCAATGTAATGTCTCCACAAACTGTGATGAATAATCTTGGCGCGGATATTCTGCGTTTATGGGTAGCCTCAACGGATTACTCCGGTGAGATGACGGTTTCCGATGAAATACTTAATCGCAGCGCAGACAGCTACCGTCGTATCCGTAATACATCACGTTTCTTACTGGCTAACTTAAACGGTTTTGAACCAACCACTGATTTAGTGCCTAATGAAGAAATGGTTGCGCTGGATCGCTGGATTGTAGCGCAAACATTAATATTGCAAAATGATGTTATTGAAGCATACGACAGTTATAGTCTGCATGTGGTTTACCAAAAATTGACCCATTTCTGCTCTATCGAATTAGGCAGCTTCTACTTAGATATTATTAAAGATCGCCAGTACACAGCCAAAGCGGACAGTAACGCGCATCGCAGTTGTCAAACCGCATTGTTCCATATTGCAGAAGCGCTGGTACGTTTGATGGCGCCAATTCTAAGTTTTACCGCGGATGAGATTTGGGCGCGTTTGCCGGGCGCACGTGATGAATTTGTATTTACCACGGTTTGGTACGATGGTTTGTTCAGTCTGTCTGATAATGAAGCCTTAAGTGGTGCCGCATGGTCGAAGTTGACTGTCGTCCGTGCCGAAGTTAATAAAGCCTTAGAAATCGCCCGTAAAGAGAATGTCATTGGCGGTGGTTTAGAAGCCGAAGTCACACTTTATGCATCCGATGAAATAACGACTTTATTAACCACCTTAGAAGATGAATTGCGTTTTGTTCTGATCACATCACAAGCAGTGGTTAAACCCCTGGCGAATGCGCCGCAATCTGCTTTTAAAACCGAGATGGCCGGTTTATTGGTCACCGTGGTTAAGAGTGCGGCGCAGAAGTGTGAGCGTTGTTGGCATCACCGCGAAGAGGTTGGACAAAATGAACAGCATCCTGAATTATGTGATCGCTGCGTGACTAATATTGAAGGGCAGGGTGAAGTCCGTAAATTTGCGTAAGCAAAGTTGCATTCTCTAACATAAACCCAAACGCCTTACTATTTTAAGGCGTTTTTTAATTGGGATTTAGAATGGCAGAAATAATAGAAAAATCAGGTTTGCGCTGGTTATGGCTTGCCGCAATAATGTTAGCATTTGACCAGGTGACTAAGTATTGGACAATACAATCATTAGATTTATATGAATCTTATAAGATATCTTCATTCTTCAGTTTTACCTACGCAAGAAATTACGGTGCAGCCTTTAGCTTTTTAGGTGATGCGGGGGGATGGCAACGATATTTGTTTACGGCAATTGCAATCCTTGTTTCAGGCTATTTAGTTTATTTATTAAAGAAAAACTCTTCTGCTGAACGTTGGATTAACTGTGCTTATGCATTGATTTTATCGGGCGCGCTTGGCAATGTAATTGATCGTATAATGTTTGGTTATGTTGTTGATTTTTTAGATTTTGATTTAGGTTTTTATCGCTGGCCAACCTTTAATATTGCAGATATTGCTATTTTTATTGGGGCTGCAATAATGATTTTTGAGTCTTTTTTTGCCAAACAGGCAAAACCAATTAAACAACCAAAGGGAAATAAAAATGTCTGAAGTTAATAACCTGTCTATCGTAAATGAAAGTGAAGTACTGATGCATTTTTCGATTCGTTTATCCGATGGATCTGCTGTTGACAGTACTAAAGTTTCTAATAAACCTGCAAAGTTTGTAATGGGCGATGGCAGTTTAACGCCTGGTTTTGAAGATTGTTTGCTTGGCTTACAAGTCGGACAATCAGAAACTTTTACCCTGGCGCCCGAGTCAGCATTTGGTTTGCCTAATCCGGATAATATTCATCATCTTGAATTAAGTAAATTCAGCAGTGATGTACCCGCAGAAATAGGCACAATTATTAGCTTTAAGCAGCCAAATGGTGAGGAAATTCCCGGTATTATTCGGGAGATTGTCGCCGACAGTGTTACCGTTGATTTCAACCATCCGCTTGCGGGTCAAACGGTCACCTTTGAAGTAGATGTATTAGAAGTTTTAAACTAAATAGGCCGATAGCTGACAGACGACTGCTTTCAGCTTTCAGCTTTCAGCTTCGAGCTTCGAGCTTCGAGCTGATAGCTGACGGCTGACGGCTGCCAGCTTCTTAAATAAAGGTTACTTATGGAAATTATTTTAGCGAATCCGCGTGGTTTTTGTGCGGGTGTCCATCGTGCTATTTCAATTGTTGATCGTGCATTAGATATTTTTACACCGCCGATTTATGTGCGTCATGAAGTCGTGCATAACCAGTATGTGGTTGATGACTTAAGGGCCCGTGGCGCGGTTTTTGTCGAAGAGTTAGATGAAGTACCTGAGAACAGTATCGTTATTTTCAGTGCCCATGGCGTTGCACAATCGGTGCGCGCAGAAGCCAAACGGCGCGATCTTAAGATCTTTGATGCAACTTGTCCGTTAGTGACTAAAGTACATATGGAAGTGACGCGTGCCAGTCGTCGCGGGCAGGAATGTATTTTGATCGGCCATCAGGGCCATCCAGAGGTAGTTGGCACTATGGGGCAATATGATAATCCCCAGGGTGGGATTTATTTGGTTGAATCGCCTGAAGATATCAAAACGTTACAGGTTAAAAACCCCAACAGTCTTTGTTTTAGCTCGCAAACGACCCTGTCCGTCGATGATACCGCCAATATTATCATCGCATTACGTGAGAAATTCCCTAAGATTGACGGGCCACGTAAAGATGATATCTGTTATGCAACACAGAATCGCCAGGATGCCGTTAAAGCGCTTGCTGAAAAAAGTGATCTTGTTTTAGTGGTTGGCTCGACCAATTCTTCGAATTCCAATCGTTTACAGGAAAAAGCAAGTTGTGTCGGTGTGAATGCATACCTTATTGACAGTGAAAAAGATATTAAACCTGAATGGCTTGAAAATGTAAAAGTGGTTGGCGTTACTGCGGGTGCTTCTGCGCCGGAAGTGTTGGTCAAAGCCGTGATCGCCAGGCTTAAAAAACTGGGTGGGACTATGGTGACTGAAAATGCGGGTGTTGAGGAAAATATTATCTTTGAAGTGCCCGCCGAACTGCGTATTAAGCAAATCGATTGATTTTTATAAAATCACTTTTCTTTTTTAGAGTGGAATGCCTTTAAAAATACAACTGGCGTAGCATTTTTTGCATTTTCTCTCTGTATATTTACCGTCATTAGTATTAAAGTGGTGGGATATATTTTCGTTTAAAAATAATATAAAGAGATCTTGATGAAAAAAATAGAAGCAATAATTAAACCCTTTAAAATGGATGATGTTCGTGAAGCGCTTGCCGATATTGACATCACAGGTATGACGGTTTCTGAGGTGAAGGGTTTTGGTCGTCAGAAAGGGCATACTGAGCTTTATCGTGGTGCTGAATATATGGTTGATTTTTTACCTAAAGTAAAAATAGAATTAGTCGTTAAAAAAGAAGATGTTGACCGCTGTATTGAAGCCATTATGGGTACTGCACAAACAGGTAAAATAGGCGATGGTAAAATTTTCGTTATGCCCGTTGAACGTGTTATTCGAATTCGTACTGGTGAAGAGGATAATGAAGCCGTTTAGTCGCTTCTGCAGTACATAAAAAAGGAGAACTTGGTTCTCCTTTTTTTATATTCAAGCTAGCCAGGTATAAAAATCAATTCTAAGGTTTAACACCTATAGTGTCGGGTTGTTCGGGTAGTTTAATTTTAATATGGACAAGGCATTCATTTTAGGCTCTTCAATACCTAATGCCTCATAAGCTGTAATCATGATCTCCAGCGCTTGTTCAACAGCTGGCGTATCAGGGTAATTATTTAACACTATTTTGCAACGGTTAACGGCGGCAATATAAGCTTCACGTTTCAGATACCACTGTGCAATCCCAATTTCATAGCGTGCTAAACGATCTTTTAGATCTATTATTCTTTGTTGTGCATCGACAGCATATTCACTATTTGGGTAATATTTGATAATTCTTGATAAGTCTTTGAAGGCTTGGATTGCATTGTTTGGATCTCTGTTGTAACGATCAATACCAAACAAGTCTTGAAAAAATTGCTGATCCGCGCCGATATAGGTTAAACCACGCATATAATAAATATAATCAAGATCGGCATGGGTTGGGTTCAGGCGAAGAAACCTGTCAATGTTGGCCAGTGCAAATGCTGTTTCACCACGTTTGTAATAAGCGTAAATAAGATCCAATTGGACCTGATCTGAATGTGGACCAAAGGGGTAACGGGTATCCAAAGCCTCTAAAATATCAGATGCTTTTTCAAAGCTTGCAGACTCTAATGCTTGTTTTGCTTGTTCATAAAGTACCACGGGCGGTTTATCACCCACTTTAGGTTTTTCAGCTTTTTTAGATGAACAGCCGGTGCTTAATAAAACAATCATAAGAGAGGAGGTTATTAGTCTGAGGATCTTTTTCATAAGTGTTATAATGCCAGTGCAGATAAAGGGACAGTATCTTCTATCAACCCATAAAAGAAAAGTTAAAAAAGATAAAATGTGACTGTATCACAGCTAAATGAATTTTATTTATAACGGTTTGATTAAATTACTCCCATTAAGGGAAAAGAATTAATCCATTTGCTATCAAACAATAGTGTAGAAAAAGAGAACAATATATGAGTCAAGAGTTAAACCTTACCGCAGAAGTCACTGATCAACAACTCGGCTTTCGATTGGATCAGGCAATAGCGTCACTATTCCCTGACTATTCGCGTACGCGGGTTAAAGAATGGATTTTGGCTGATATGGTCAAACTTGATGGCGAAGTCATTAATCGTCCTCGCGAAAAAGTTTATACCGGGCAAACGGTAGAAGTTCAAGCCGTACTCGAAGATGAAGTGGTTTTTAAAGCGCAAAAGATTGCATTAGAGATCGTCTATGAAGATGATGATATTTTAGTGATTAACAAACCGGCTGGTTTAGTCGTGCATCCGGGTGCAGGTAACCCCGATGGTACTGTCCTAAATGCATTGCTGCATCATTTTCCGAAAATTGTTGAAGTACCTCGAGCGGGTATTGTGCATCGTTTAGATAAAGACACAACCGGACTGATGGTTGTTGCTAAAACAGTGCCGGCACAAACGCATTTAGTGACCAGTTTGCAAGCGCGGGAAATCACCCGTGAGTACGAAGCAATTGCCATGGGAGGCTTTACGGCTGGTGGACTTGTCGATGCTCCGATTGGGCGAGATAAAGTACACCGAGTTAAAATGGCGGTTAATTCAACGGGCGGTAAACATGCCCTGACCCATTATCGAGTCTCTGAGAAGTATCGTGCCCATACAAGGTTGCGCTTACGCCTTGAAACCGGTCGTACTCACCAAATTCGTGTCCATATGATGCATATTGGTCATGTACTGGCAGGTGATCCGGTTTATGGTGGTCGTCCTCGTCCGCCTAAAGGTGCTTCGGAGGCGTTATTGACAACGTTACGTGCTTTTAGACGCCAGGCATTACATGCAACTATGTTACGTTTAGCACACCCTATCACCGGTGAAATAATGGAATGGCATGCGCCGCTGCCGGCTGATATGGCTGAATTAGCAGAAGCGTTACGCCAGGATATGATTCTGCACGGTGGCTAATAACAGAAGCATTACGCCAAAATATGATTCACATATCGAGGCTAATAAGCACCATGATGTGCAGTTGCTAAAACCAAACTGGTCTGCTCCTGCACATATCCAGGCCTTTTCCAGCACCCGCCTTGGGGGCTATAGTTCGGAGCCTTATTCTGGGCTGAATTTAGGTTTGCATGTTGGCGATGATCCTCGAATTGTCGGCAAAAACCGCAGCACCTTAGTCAATACTTTATCCTTACCCGGTGAACTTTGCTGGTTAAATCAGACTCACAGTACTATTTTACTCAAACTTGATGAAAACACGGTAAGTAGCATGACGGGTGATGCAGCATGGAGTCGTTGCAACAATATTCCCTGTATCATCATGACGGCTGATTGTTTACCGCTGCTTATTACCGATAAGCTGGGCACTTTTGTTGCTGCTATTCATGCCGGCTGGCGGGGGTTATGTGATGGTATTATTGAAAAATCAATTAACACTATTTGTGAACAGTTAACCATCAATGCAAATGATTTACTGGTTTGGTTAGGACCCTGTATTGGCAAAAGTGCTTTTGAAGTCGGTAGTGAGGTACGGGCTGCCTTTATTGCTGAAAACGAACAAGCTAAATTAGCCTTTAGCGCTTTCGGCGATCGCTGGTTGGCTGATTTACAGCAGTTGGCGCGTTTACGTTTAGCCCCTTTTAATGTCTTTGAAATCACGGCCAGTGATTATTGCACTTTTAACCGAACCGACCTTTTTTATTCCTATCGTCACGATGGTGTCACGGGGCGAATGGCCAGCTTAATCTGGATTAATAAGCCCACAAAATAGTCGCGCTCTTCACAATGCATTATTTTTATTAAAAACTGCCGCTGTTTTATCTTTCTCCTTGAAATTGTCTAATTAACCACCATTCTTTATTTATCTAAATATTATTTGTGAAGGTTTCCCTATGCGTATGGCAGCTGATTCTTAATTGCTGACCCAGGCAAATACTTCGGCTCTTCACAAAGCATAATTTTTATTAAAAACTGCCGCTGTTTTATCTTTCTCCTTGAAATTGTCTAATTAACCACCATTCTTTATTTATCTAAATATTATTTGTGAAGGTTTCCCTATGCGTATGGCAAGCTGATTCTTAATTGCTGACCCAGACAAATACTTCGGCTCTTCACAATGCATTATTTTTATTAAAAACTGCCGCTGTTTTATCTTTCCTCCTTGAAATTGTTTAATTAAACGCCATTATTTATGTATATATTATTATTGAGGGTTTCCCTATGCGCATGGATAAATTAACCAGTAAGTTTCAACTAGCGATTGCCGATGCACAATCCTTAGCACTCGGGCGTGATAACCAATATATCGAACCCATTCATCTTATGCTTGCTCTCCTCAATCAAGACGGTGGGTCACTGCGGCCAATATTCGCAGATTTGGAGGTCGATCTTAGTGCATTACGTTCACAACTTTCCAGCGAACTAGATCGCCTTCCAAAAGTCGCCGGCGTCGGTGGTGATCTTCAGGTATCTGCTCAACTCAATACGCTGTTTAATCTGTGCGATAAATATGTCCAAAAATCCCAGGATAAATTTATTTCTTCGGAGATTTTTTTAGTCGCAGCTTGTGAAGATAAGGGGCGTTTAGGTGACATTTTAAAAAAATTCGCTTTGAACAAACAAAAAGTTGAAAAATCGATTCAAAAAATTCGTCAGGGCCAAAACGTCACGGATCAGGATGGTGAGGGACAAGAGAAAGCCTTAGCTAAATATACTATTGATTTAACCGAGCAGGCTGAACAGGGCAGGCTGGATCCGGTCATTGGCCGCGATGATGAAGTGCGCCGTATGATTCAAGTACTGCAGCGCCGGACTAAAAATAATCCAGTTATTATCGGTGAGCCGGGTGTGGGTAAAACGGCCATTGTTGAAGGTCTGGCTCAACGTATTATTAATGGCGAAGTACCGGAAGGATTAAAAAATAAACGCGTACTGTCACTGGATATGGGCGCATTGATTGCCGGAGCAAAATACCGTGGTGAATTTGAAGAAAGATTAAAAGCAGTATTAAGCGAGCTATCCAAAGAAGAGGGCAAAATCATCCTCTTTATTGATGAGTTGCATACTATGGTGGGCGCGGGTAAAGCGGATGGCGCAATGGATGCGGGTAATATGCTAAAACCGGCGCTGGCACGGGGAGACCTGCACTGTGTTGGAGCAACGACCCTGGATGAATACCGAAAATATATTGAAAAAGATGCCGCCCTGGAACGTCGTTTCCAAAAAGTCCTGGTCGATGAACCAACCGTTGAAGATACTATTGCCATTTTGCGTGGTTTAAAAGAGCGTTATGAACTCCATCATAAGGTCGAAATTACCGATCCTGCCATTGTTGCGGCAGCGACACTTTCGCACCGTTATATTGCGGATCGCCAGCTACCCGATAAAGCAATTGACCTGATTGATGAAGCCGCATCAAGCATTCGTCTGCAGATGGATTCTAAGCCCGAAGAGTTAGATAAATTAGAGCGGAAAATCATTCAGTTAAAATTAGAACAAAAGGCGCTGCAAAACGACACAGATGAAGCCAGTGTTAAACGTCTGGCTGATTTAGAAAGCGCGCTTGCGGAAAAAGAACAAGCCTATTTGGTCTTAGATAAAGTGTGGCGTGCTGAAAAAGCGGCTCAGTCAGGTACCCAGAATATTAAACAATCCATCGAACAGGCACGTTTAGATCTTGAAGTTGCCAGCCGGGCACTGGATTTAACCCGTATGTCTGAATTGCAGTACGGCATAATACCGGCATTGGAAAAACAGCTGGCGGAAGCTGCACAAGCTGAAATGCAGGAGATGACCCTGCTAAAACATGCGGTGACCGAAAATGAAATTGCTGAAATTCTTGCTCATTGGACGGGGATTCCGGTGGCTAAAATGCTTGAAGGAGAGCGTGATAAACTCCTAAAAATGGAAACGCATCTGCATAGCAGAGTAATAGGTCAAAACGAAGCCATTGATGCGATTGCTAATGCGATTCGCCGCAGCCGGGCGGGGTTAAGCGATCCCAATCGTCCGATCGGCTCTTTCCTCTTTTTAGGTCCGACGGGGGTGGGTAAAACTGAATCCTGTAAAGCATTAGCTAATTTCCTGTTTGACAGTGAAGATAATATGGTGCGCATTGATATGTCTGAGTTTATGGAAAAATTTTCAGTGTCGCGCTTAGTGGGCGCACCTCCCGGATACGTAGGCTATGAAGAGGGCGGATATTTAACGGAGGCTGTACGCCGCAAACCTTATTCAGTGATTTTATTAGATGAGATAGAGAAAGCCCACCCGGATGTGTTTAATATTTTATTGCAGGTCTTAGATGACGGACGTTTAACCGATGGGCAAGGGCGTACCGTTAGTTTCCGTAATACAGTCATTATTATGACCTCAAATATCGGCTCTGATATTATTCAGGAGCAGTTTGATAAAGTCAGCTATGAAGAAATTAAATCTCATCTGTTGGATATTTTAGCGCAGCAATTTAAACCTGAATTTTTAAATCGAATAGATGAGACCGTGGTTTTCCATCCATTAGGCAGGGAGCACATTAAATCTATTGCAGAGATTCAATTACAATCTTTGCAAAAACGCCTTACGGATAAAGATTACCAGGTCACTTTTACTGACCAGGCTATCCAATTGTTAGTGGACGCGGGTTATGATCCCGTTTATGGCGCAAGACCTTTAAAACGTGCTATTCAGCAATTGCTGGAAAACTCATTAGCGCAGGATATCCTCTCCGGGCGTCTGCAAACGGGTAAAGAGATACAGGCGGAGGTTAAAGACGGAAAAATTGAATTTGTGCAATAAATAGCGCAGGAATATTCAACTTGAAGTACATAGAAAGCCACCGATAATTTAATTAGCGGTGGCTTTCTACTTTATGCGTATAACTTAAAAAGGTACAGGGTAGGTTTTAAAGACAGACTCTATATCAATTAAAGCCTGCTCGTTTAAGGGCATTGAAAATGCCTTAATATCGTCCTGTAATTGGCTAATATTTGTTGCCCCAATAATCGTTGAGGTGACACCATCAACTTGATTGCACCAAGCTAAGGCTAATTGAGCGGGTGTAAAGCCGTTTTGGTTAGCTATCTCTGCATAGGCCGCAATTGCTTTTTGTGCCGCCAGCGTATCGCGGAATAAACCATTACGCTGCGCTAATGTCCAGCGACTGCCCTGTGGACGGGCACCATTGAGATACTTACCGCTTAACATGCCCCCCGCAAGCGGTGACCAGGGTAAATAAGCGATATCTTCATGGATACAATTTTCTATTAAATAAGGCCAGTCTTTGGCGTGCAGCAGGCTAAATTCATTTTGAATTGAAACCATTCTCGGCAAATCGTGTTTTTCGCTTAATTTAAGATAGGTATTAATGCCCCAGGGGGTATCGTCGGATAATCCGCAATGACGTATTTTCCCGGCTTTTACGCAGCGGTTAAGTCCTTGTAAAATATCTAACATTTGCGCAGTTTGATCCTGAGCATTAACCTCACTGAAGGTTAATTGATTTGGCCAGTGTTTGTTAAAATGAGGAGAAGTTCGATTTGGCCAATGCAGCTGATAAAGATCAATATAATCCGTCTGTAAACGTTTCAGTGAAGCATCTACGGCTTCCACAACGGCATCACCCGTAATAGGTCCGCCATCACGCACCCAAGGCAAACCGGCGCCGGCTATTTTGGTGGCAATGATCACATCTTTACGCCGCGTTTTATTTTCTGCCACCCAATTGCCTATGATGCTTTCTGTTTTTCCATAGGTATCTTTTGATGGCGGGACGGCATACATTTCAGCCGTATCAATAAAGTTAATACCCTGGCTAATGGCATAGTCTATTTGCTGATTTGCATCCTGTTGATTATTTTGTAATCCCCAAGTCATCGATCCCAAACAGACTTTTGATATTGGAAGTCCACTGCTTCCCAACGTTGTAAACTCCATACTGATTCCTTAAATAGATTTGAATATCATAAGCTAAAATAAATTATATTAATTGTAGTCAATAACAGTATGCAAATATTACACTGTTTAAATTACTTGCGAAGTAAAGCTACTCTATCTAAATTAATAAAACGCACAAGTTTTAATGTTTTTTGAATATTAATAAAACTGCCAATGGGGAAGCCGCAGCTCAAGATTCGCCAATAGTCACTAATATTAGTCTTGCACAAGCTGATCTGAATAAAAATTAAAACGACTGTTTTTACGCTGGTGGGCATTCTAAAAACAGCCGTTTTGCGTCCTTAAGAACAGTTTTTTATGCTCATGAGACAGCAGTAGAGTGATATAGTGATGCTATCAACTGATCCGCCATGGCAGGGAAAATATGTTAGATGCAATTTGTAATTATGATCCTGACAATCCTAAAACCTATTCTATTTTTGAGTTTAAGATCTTAGCTGCGAGTGAGCTTGATAAATTACGTCATTTTTTAATCTGCCCTGTCTGTCAACAAAAAGCCTACTTTCGAAAAGCCTCCATTGATGGCAGGCAAGCTTGTTTCGGCTCCCGTTATCATAAAATTGATTGTGCCGAATTTAACCCCTCAGTGCGTAAAGAAGAGGAGGAAAAACAAATGCTTGAAGTCGAAAAAGTACTGCTTGAAAGCGATTCCTTAGTGATTGATTTTAGTGCACCGCTTGTTAAAGCTAAAAAGACACCAGAAAAAATATCGATGAGCCATAAAACCAGCCCCGACAAAGTAATTAATACACAGCCGGAAGAAGTTAAGGACGTTGCTAAATCAGAGCCAAAAGTGAGCAAACAGGGGTTAAAAAAACTGCTGATAAGTTTATTGCGCGGTAGTTCACTGGCGGATTCTGACCTTTGGATTTATACCAGCGAAAAACATAAATGGCGTGCTAAAAACCTGTTTGTTAATATTAAGAATGCGCAGCCCACGGATAATGGCGCTCCGCGTATGTATTGGGGCACTCTTTCTCATGCGGATAAAAGCTTAAATTGGCTTAATCCTGCGGAAAATTCCAGTGTTGCTTTACCCATTGCAAAGTATCGGGATGATTTTTTAAGCCGTTTTGATATTAAGAAGGCAGTTGATCTGGAAGGGGCCGGTTTTATTCTATTTGGAAAATGTGTTTTAAGTAAGGACAAAAAACGTCGCTTTATTCATTTATGGGGTAATGACCTGCAGTATCTGTATTTATTAAAAAATTAAGCTAATCATGTCATTCCATAATAACAAAAAAAGGGCACTAGGCCCTTTTTTTATTCCCGGTTTTACGTGGGAGATTATTTCATATTAAGCTGACACAACACCCTGGCTATTAAGGTATTCACTGTAGGTGCCGTGGAAATCAATAATTTTATCTGCTTTAATTTCGATAATACGCGTTGCTAATGAAGACACAAATTCACGGTCATGGCTTACAAACAGAAGTGTTCCTGCATAGTTTTCAAGCGCTAAGTTTAATGATTCAATAGATTCCATGTCCAAGTGATTGGTTGGTTCATCCATTAACAGTATGTTGGGTAAGTCCATCATTAACTTACCAAATAACATTCTGCCCTGCTCACCACCGGAAATGATTTTCACTGATTTGCCGATGTCGTTTGAGCCAAACAGTAAACGCCCTAATGTACCGCGGATAGATTGTTCGTCATCGCCGGGTTTCATCCATTGACTCATCCATTCCATTAAGGTTTGGTCTTTTTCAAAAGCGTAAGCATGATCCTGCGCGTAATAACCTAAGTGAGCATTTTCAGACCACTTAAACTGACCTGAATCTAATTGAGTGTGGTCCATTAAAGTGCGTAATAAAGTTGTTTTACCTACGCCATTTTGGCCAATAATAGCAATACGTTCGCCAACTTCAACCATCAGGTTAAAGTCTTTAAACAGGACTTTATCAAAAGCTTTACTCGCATTGGTGACTTCCAGTGCAGTACGGAACAGTTTTTTCTCCTGTTTGAAAACAATATAAGGATTAACCCGACTTGATGGTTTAACTTCATCCAGTACGATTTTATCCATTTGTTTTGCACGAGAGGTGGCTTGTTTGGCTTTTGATGCATTGGCAGAGAAACGGCTAACAAAATCCTGCAGTTCAGAAAGCTGCGCTTTTTTCTTGGCATTATCGGATAGCAGACGTTCGCGGACCTGTGTTGCTGCGGTCATGTATTCATCATAGTTGCCGGAATATAAACGCAGTTCACCGTAATCAATATCGGCCATATGAGAACAAACTGAGTTTAAGAAATGACGGTCATGGGAGATGATAACCATAGTACATTGACGTGCTTTTAACTCGTCTTCCAACCAGCGAATAGTATCAATGTCCAAGTTATTGGTCGGCTCATCCAGTAACATTATTTCTGGATTTGAGAATAATACCTGTGCGAGCAGGACTCGCAGTTTCCAACCCGGAGCCACTTCCGACATTAAGCCGTAGTGCAGATCCAGCGGGATACCAACGCTTAATAATAATTCTCCGGCGCGGGCGTCGGCAGTGTAACCGTCCATTTCGGCGAATTCAGTTTCAAGATTAGCAACTTTCATGCCGTCTTCTTCGCTCATTTCAGGAAGACTGTAGATGCGATTACGTTCAGCCATCACAGCCCACATCTCTTTGTGACCCATTAATACGGTATCAAGTACAGAGAATTCTTCGAAAGCGAACTGGTCTTGGTGCAGTTTTGCAATACGTTCGTTAGGATCTTTGGCAACATTACCGGCACTTGGCTCAAGATCGCCGGTTAAAATTTTCATGAAAGTTGATTTACCACAACCGTTGGCACCAATAAGGCCATAACGGTTACCATTACCAAATTTAACTGAGATATTTTCAAATAAAGGTTTTGCACCAAACTGCATGGTGATGTTGTTCGTACTTAACAAGGCGATTTTCCTAATTCAAGGCGACGTTTATTTGTAAACCCCGCTATGTTTGTATGGTTTGTGTTAGGGCTGTTAACCCTACAATTATATAGTGATACCATTATACAGAAAATGTGAGGTTAATCACGTCGCATTTGTACGAATTTCACACATTAATTTGCCAACTGGGTTGTAGCACTTAATCTAGGCTTACTGTAAGCTACGCCCTTTTCCAGCTTTCCAACCAAGAGATTAATTATGAGCTTTGATGTATTAGGTTTACCCGATTCGCTGCTTAAGGCGGTCAAAGAGCAAGGTTATACAGAACCTTCGCCGATTCAAGCTCAGGCCATTCCCGCCATATTAGAAGGTAAGGATGTGATGGCTGCAGCACAAACGGGGACAGGTAAAACCGCTGGTTTCACGCTGCCGTTATTAACCCTGTTAGAAAAAGGTAACCGTCCAAAATCAAATCAGGTGCGCGCATTGGTGTTGACACCAACGCGTGAGCTGGCAGCTCAAGTTCATGCCAGCGTCGCGACTTACGGTAAAAATATGCCGTTACGCAGCGCAGTGGTCTTTGGCGGGGTAAAAATTAATCCGCAAATGCAAATTCTGCGTCAGGGTGTTGATGTATTAGTGGCGACCCCGGGTCGTTTAATCGATCTTTACAACCAGAATGCAGTCAGCTTTAAACAATTAGAAGTCTTAATATTAGATGAAGCTGACCGTATGCTGGATATGGGATTTATTCACGACATCAAACGTATTTTGGCCGTATTGCCGAAACAACGTCAGAACTTACTGTTCTCTGCAACTTTCTCTCCCGATATTCGCCGGCTGGCAAAAGGGCTAGTCAATAACCCCGTTGAAATTTCAGTTAGCCCGCGTAATACCACCGCAGAAAATGTCACTCAGACCGTTTATGAAGTTGATAAAACTAAAAAATCGATTGTCCTAAGCACCCTGATAAAAGAAAATGATTGGCAGCAGGTATTAGTTTTTGTAAAAACAAAACATGGCGCTAACCGCTTAGTCAAAAGCCTGGAAGGACGTGGTATTACTGCTGCTGCTATTCATGGTAATAAAAGCCAGGCTGCCCGCACTAGGGCTTTAGCCGGATTTAAAGAAGGTCAGGTACGCGCGTTAGTGGCCACGGATATTGCCGCGCGTGGTATCGATATTGACCAGTTACCGCAGGTTGTGAATTTTGATTTACCCCATGTGTCAGAAGATTATGTCCATCGAATCGGCCGTACGGGTCGTGCGGGTAACGAGGGACAGGCGCTCTCCTTAGTGTGCAATGAAGAGTTTAAATTGCTTAAAGACATTGAAAAATTAATTAAAAAAGTGCTTCCGCGTAAAATTCTCGCAGGTTTTGAACCGGGAGAGCCGTTGCCGCCTTCAGTTTTAGATGGTCGTGACCCTAAACCTCAAAAGCCGAAAAAACCACATTCGGATCACCGTGATGGTCAACGCTCTGCAGCCAATACAGCAGCTAATAAAAAACATCGTTCAGCCCGCGGAAATTTTGTTGGCGGGAAATAGTGTCTGCTAAGCTGACAAATTAGTTTGATAAAAAACCTTAACTAATTATTTTAATTAAGGTTTTTTTTTGCCTTTTTTTCAGTCTGCCGGGCAATAACTCAATAAGGTAAAGACATACGTGAATAAAATTGCTGTATTTGCCGATGTGCAAAATATTTACTACACCACCCGCCAGGCCTATGGAAAACAGTTTAACTATCGCAAATTATGGCAACAGCTTGAGCAGCAGGGGGATATTGTCAGCGCTTATGCCTACGCTATTGAGCGTGGGGATAACCAGCAGAAAAAATTTCAAGATGTCTTAATGCACTTAGGTTTTGAGGTGAAACTTAAACCTTTTATTCAGCGCAGTGATGGCTCTGCCAAAGGCGATTGGGATGTGGGTATTACCATCGATATTATGGAAATAGCGGCGCAGGTAGATACTGTTATTTTACTTTCCGGTGATGGTGATTTTGCGATTTTATTTGATAAAGTGAAACAGGCTTATGGTGTTAAAACGGAGGCTTATGGCGTGCCTAAATTAACAGCCAAAGCATTGATTGACGCATCGACACTATTTCACCCGATTGAGGGGGATCTGTTATTGTAGGAAGCAGACACATAACGACCCACCTGACCGTTAAATCCTGCCCTTATCCGCTAACGATAATTGTGCTTGTTTAACCTGCAAGCGTATTGATTAATCAAAGTACAATAGGGCAAATAAAAGCAGTAATTATTTCGTTCTGCCGACAAATTTAGTAGAGTTAATTTTTTTATTATTCAAAAGGGTTTTATTGTGTCAAAAATCATTCTTCTCGTACTTTTTTTAGTCGCTGCATTTTTTGTTTTTCAAAGCATAAATGCAGGTAAAAATACGCCGGAAAATATTCAACTAGGAGCAGACTTTCTAGCTGCAAACGAAGCACAAGATGGCGTTTTCAGCACCGCTTCGGGCTTGCAGTATAAAGTATTAGAGAAAGGCGCTGGCGAGGTTCATCCAACGGCTGATAGCAAGGTAAAAGTGCATTACCATGGCACCTTAATAGACGGCACTGTTTTTGATAGTTCGGTGGAGCGTGGCACGCCAATCTCATTCGGGTTGAATCAAGTTATTCCCGGCTGGACCGAGGGAGTGCAGTTGATGGTCGAAGGTGATAAATTCCGTTTTTATATTCCCAGTCGTTTAGCTTATGGTAAGCGTGCTACGGGGAAAATCCCAGCGGGCTCTTTGTTGATTTTTGATGTTGAGTTAATTGCGATTAACTAATTTTAAATATAACTTCGACAATCTAAAACGGTCACTATTATCTTATCAAGGTGACCGTTTTATTAATGCAGAAAACTATTTAAAACTATTCACAGGGTGGGCCCCTGTGAATCATCGCTAACCCGCCCAGTGATGTTTCCCGGTAGTTTCTGTGCATATCTTTGCCTGTCTGATACATAGTCTCAATAACATTATCTAAAGAGATAATTGATTTGCTGTTGCGTTTTAATGCCATACGGGACGCATTAATGGCTTTCATTGCCCCCATTGCATTACGTTCAATGCAGGGGATCTGTACTAAACCACCCACCGGATCGCAGGTCATGCCCAGCGAATGTTCCATGGCAATTTCAGCTGCCATGCAGATTTGCTCATTACTGCCGCCTCGAATAGCCGTTAAACCCGCTGCCGCCATCGATGATGAAACACCTATTTCGCCCTGACAGCCGACCTCGGCACCAGAAATTGAGGCATTCATTTTATAAAGCACGCCGATCGCCGCTGATACACCGAGGAAGTCTTTTAATTGTTTGGTATCTAATTCATGGATAAATCTATGGTAGTAGGTTAAGACCGCTGGAATAACACCCGCAGCACCGTTGGTTGGCGATGTAACCACCTGACCGCCGGCTGCATTTTCTTCACTGACGGCGAAAGCAAAGAGGTTAACCCAATCAATAATAGTCATCGGATCGTGATCCGTTGCCTGGTTCGCTTCCAGTGTTTTTAATAACGCCGGTGCACGCCGTGTGACGTTTAATCCTCCGTCAAGTATGCCTTCGGTTTGCAAACCGCGTTGTAAACACAAACACATTACTTTCCAAAGTTGATCGGTTTTTTGATCTATCTCTTTTTGGCTGCGAAAAGCTAATTCATTTTTCTGTACTAAGCCGCCAATACTTAAACCTTGTTGCTCCGCTTTGTTTAATAGCTCCTGCGCAGAATGAAATTCAAAAGGCAGTTTAATTTTATTTGGTGCGTCACCACTGGCGAGTTCTGCTGCTGTTTTAATAAATCCGCCACCAATAGAATAATAGGTTTCACTGCAAATAATGGCCCCATTAATATCAAAAGCACTAATAGACATACCATTCTCGTGCAGAGGCAGATTCTCAAAATGGAATTTAATTTGTTCCTCAGGATCAAAGTCGATTATTTTTTCATTCGAAAGAGGCAATTTTAATGTTTTTTTCACCTGTTCAATAAGTTGATTCGCACTTTTTATTTTAATCGTTTCTGGCTGAAATCCTAACAAACCTAATAATACGGCCTTGTCGGTATGGTGCCCTTTACCCGTCAGTGCTAAAGATCCGAACAGATCAACCTTGATTTCATTTACGGAAGGCAGACTATTTTTGATCAATAAAGTAAACTGATAACCTGCAATCATTGGACCGTTAGTGTGTGAACTTGATGGGCCAATACCGATTTTATAGATGTCAAAAATTGAAAGCATGGAAGATTCCTATTTATTGTCGCGTAAAAAAGTTATTTTGTAGTAAATTACAATGTGCCTTCAATATGCATTAAAGGGTATATAATAGCGAATCTATTTTAATGATACGCCCGTAAAAACCTTTATTTTTCTCATTTTAGCGGTACAGATAATGACCTTCGCACAAGTTTAGAATCTCTGTAACGGATAAAATTCACTTTGTATTTCTAATATTTAACTTATATAGCTTGATTTTAACGGCTATAATATGACTTTAAATACTTGACATTTACGTAGTTATCACGTAGAAGTAATGCCAGTTAAATTACCTTAGGGAAGGTCTTGAATGAAATTTCCTTCTTATTTTTGCTTTTTATCTATGTAATATTAGTCACATTTTAACCCTTTAAATTATAACGTGGTATCCAATAAAATGAGACTGAAGGCCGTCATCCTTATACCTAAACTACGTTAAAAGACAGAGTCCTATGTTGTGAAGTAACCTAACTTAAGATGGCTTATTTTTTATAATAAAAATCAGTGCATCGTTGTTTTTTGTAATTTCTTATGCACTTTAAGTGATTTTCTCTCGGGCGAAGATAATGAAATCCGCAACCTTTTAATAGAATATAACTATTATTTGCAGACTTCAGCATGATTGTTTTTTCGGAATAGATGTAAATTAACATCCGAAATAGCGTAATTTAAAGCACCTCTTTAATATGACAGAATGGTTTATTTTATGAAAAAAAAGAAAGGTTTTACCTTCATTGAATTACTGATTGTAATCGCGATTATCGGGATGTTGACTGCTATCGCTTTCCCTTCTTACCAAGAGCATATCCGCACCGCTAACCGAACTGTTGCACAACTCACGTTGACCAAACTGGCACAACAGTTTGAACGAACCAGTGCGCGTCAAGGCAAATATCCGGAGGGCGATGATGCGGATGAGATTATAGACGCAACAGATCCTCCTGATAGTTATACTCTTTCAGTAGTGAGTGATGCTGACGCAGGTACTTTTACGATCACCGCTACGCCTATTGCCGGATCCGTAAATGATGGTGATAAATGCGGGGACTTAAGTATAAATCAAGCGCAACAAACTACTCCTGCATCTAGTGATTGCTGGAATTAAGATGAGATTTTATTCAATAAAAAACTCACAAGGTATGACTTTACTGGAATTGTTAATCGTTCTTGCGATCATTATTATTCTAGCCTCAGTCGGCATCCCTAGCTATCAGACATTTATAGCCAATGAGCGTTTTGCCATCGCCAGCAATGAACTGTACAACGCCTACCGCTTTGCGCGCAATGAAGCGATAAAAACATCGAGTTCAATGACCTTGAAGCCAAAAACTGGGGGATGGGTCAATGGCTGGCAGGTGATTGATAACAGCGACACTGTGCTGTTGGTCAGCAAAAAACCCCATGACAGCATTACCGTCACTGGCGTTGCGGTGACTGTAGAGGGGATGGGTGCATTATCTGACGGTGGTGTAACATTTTCGATTACAGGACCCGGTGGAAAGATCAATTGTTTATCTGTGTTGTCCAGCGGACAAAGCCAATTAAAGCCAGAGGCCTGCTCATGAGAATATCTGAAAAAGGATTTACTCTATTTGAAGTGCTGGTGTCAATGTTTGTTACCGGCGTGGCGCTACTCGGGGTCGCACAGATGGAGGTGTATATTCTAAAATCATCGCAGTCGAGTTTTGACTATACGGTTGCAACTATCAGGGCAAATAGTTTTGTGGATGCGGTTTGGGCAGGCTGTTATACAGAGAGCGCATCCGCCAGTACCTATGGTGATATTCGCGCTGCTTGGTTAACTGAAATAAGTGCGGCGGGTATGACTACTTATGAGACTAAGCCCCCAGCAGCATATAATCAGGATATGACGGTGAAAATTAGCTGGACTGATCCGCGATTCGCGAACGATGCCGCTGCCAATAGTACCTTAACCTTAAGTGTGAGATTCCCTGATGACAGTTGTGGGGCTTAATAGAATGCAGACTAATAATTTTAACAAAAAAAAAGCGCAGCAGGGCGGATTTTCTCTACTTGAACTGCTGGTTGCTATGGTGATTAGTTTAATCCTGATTTTTGCCTGCACTACACTGTATAGCTCATTAAAAATCAGCATGACCACTGCTCAGGAGCTGGGAAAAGCGCAGGAGTCATTGCGGGGGGCATTTTATTTAATGTCACGTTCTGTTTATCAGGCTGAGAGTGTCAGTATTAACGGGGCAGGTGACCAACTAACAGTTACTTATAACCCTCCTCTGACCGGAGAGATATACAGTTGTTTGGGAAAGCCTATTTCTACTGCTGGTAGTACTAATACTTATTCCTCGAACGGTGCAGGATTATTTTGTGATGATGGTACTGGCGCGGAGCTGATTGCATTAGATATTAAAACCTTAAATTTCACAACAATTAACGATGCTAGCGGTACTATTAATGGTTTAACAGTGACAATGAAAATAGAGGGAATGCCTGCTTCGTTATTTGATGATGGCGGGCTGACGTTTACCTTAGCCCTACGGCAAAAAATATTATTGGATTTGGCTCTCTAATATTTTAAAAGAAGAATAGAAATATGAAAAAGAAAAAAGGTATTGCACTGGTACCTGTGCTTATCATCACTACTATTACCTCTACGCTGGCATTTTCACAACTCCATCATAATCGACTGCTGGAGCGGGTTGCGGGTAATCAACAAAAAGAAATCAGTGCGCGGCACGCTGCAGAAAAAGGTGTTTTTAGCGCTTTTGAATATATAAAATTTCAAAGTGAATATGGTACGTCAAATGATCAGATAATAGACAAACTGATTAAATCTAAAAAAGTGAATTTGTCTGCTAATGAGTCTTACTCCTTTCCTGCAGATAAGAATTTTTCCATACTTAGCGATACAACAGTTGTTACCGTGGTAAGTATGGGTGAATTTGGTGGTGCCACTGCTTATTTAAAAGCGGTAATCAAAACCCTTGATGCTCCAGGCGGCTTGGGAAAAGCTGTCTCATACTGCTCTATTAATTATTACTATCCGAACGAAGATAATACAGTGACAGCGTTAGCTAGCGGATACAGTGAATACTGCAGCGATGATCTTTACCATATATCCCCGTTTAAATCCTATGCTGCAATATCGGGTGCTGCGATAAATATAACCGCAAGCTCCACAGTAAATGGTGATCTCGCTGCACAAGCGGCAGTTGTTATAGGGGCTGATTCTGTAGTTCATAACATCTATGCAGGCGCTGCCGTTACCACAGGTGCTTGGTCTAACGTTGAAAATATCTTTTCAGGTGATGCCACGAGTCTCGGGGCTAACGCTATTGCCCAAAATATCCATGCCGGAGCCGCCATTAACGTAGGCGCCGAAGGTGATGTCCAGGCGGTCTATGCTGGCGCAGCCATCACTCTGGGCGCGGGCGCTTCGACGACTGGCGTTTTAACTGAGGATGCCAACGCAGATGACTATGCTGAAACGGGCGATATACATAATGCTGGTAATATGACAGACATGATAGCGCTGATAACGGACACACAGTCCGCTTTATCTGCCCTCGAGCCATCCCCTGAAAATGGACCATTATCTACCACTATGGAAACACGCACGTTAGCGCCTGGCGTATGGAAAGGCAGTGCCGTGACTATAGCTGCAAGCTCAACCATTACCTTTGATGCGGATGAGTCTACTGATAATGAGGACCACGTTTGGGTTATTAACCTTAGCGATGCGCTGACGGTTGGTGCGTTGACTAATTTCGAGATAATTGGTTTGAATGACACCGATACCGCTACTATCATTTGGAATGTAGGCGCTGCACTCACCATGGGTGCAGGCACCTCTTTTCGTGGCACCGCATTTGTAGGGGGCGCCGTTACCGCGGCGACTTCATCGGTTAGTTGTGGTCACTTGTATGCAACGGCCGCCATTGGTATCGGTAGCATTGGGGTAGACAGTGAAGGTGATGCAGTCAGTTGCGAAAATTCAGATGCTGTCTTCACTTATCTGGAGGCACTTGATTAATTAGCCGTAATTACGCACCGTAATACGTGCAATTTATCAGGGTAAATGGTCGGTTGTTATAGCCGGACCATTTTTTTGACCAATAAAAGTAATAAACAATAAAGCCATTAAATAGTTACTGGCGCGCAGTACCTGAATAGGTTTGTACTTTAGACAATTTAACACAACAACCATGCCACCCATTTTTCTACCGGTAAAGGCGGTCGCAATAGCGGCAGCGGAGACAGCTGCGCTAGTAGCGAGAACGGCAGCGGCGGCAATAGAGATAGCAGGGATAACAGATGCAGTGGAGAAAGCTAATTTAACCACTGAGGTAGCGGCAGCGTTCGTCGTGTTAACGGCGGCAATAGCGACAGCGGAGACAGCTGCGCTGGTAGCGAGTACGGCAGCGGCGACAGAAGTATTGAGAGTAGAAACGGCTACGGCGGTATTGGCAGCCGTAGCGGCTGCATTGTAATACTAAAATCACGCGAACATTTTTTAATCTTAAGCTGCCAAGTCAATGAGCGTGACATTCTTTTTTTGTGAAATTTGAAATTTGAAATATAAAGGATTAAGGAAGCCTATTTTTTTGGTAATAATACAGACAGACTGGAGTAAATAAACAAGTCCTGTCATCGGATACTTTTAACATTTAATGATAAAAGAGGAATGTATGAATAAAAAAGGATTTGCACTGTTATCTGTGCTTGTAATTACCACCACCACAACGATGCTGGCGTTTTCGCAATTCCGTGATAATCATCTGCAGGAGCGAATGGCCGGTAATCAACAAAAAGAAATCAGTGCGCGACTGGCTGCAGAAAAAGGTGTTTTTGCTGCCTTTGAGCATATTAAAGAGCAACAGAAAGCAAGTATTTCAGATCCAAATATTACCTCTACAAGTATTGCACAAGGATTAGAAGCACTTGTCTCTGCGGATGAAAATCACCCTTTTAAATTGGCCGTTGATTGGGACGTTTTTGATTCTGTTAACAATACTTTTCCACTGGTAAGTACAGGCTCCTACAAGGGTGCGTTTTCATACCTAAAAACAACAATAAAAGCCAGTGAAGAGAGTGAGAGTGGAAGTAGTCTTTTTAAGGATGCGGCTACAGGCTGTCATGGAGTGACGGTAAAAAATGGCACCGTTGATAGTTATAATTCTGCGGAGGGCCCGTATGATCCAGATGCTCACGGAACAAAGGGCAGTGTAGCAACCATTGCTTCAGATGGAGATATAATCTTAGAAGGCAGTGGTGAAGTTTATGGGAATTTGACCTCTAATGGGAATATTTCCGTTACTGCGACGGTAAACGGAGATATTACAGCGGTAGGCGATATTACACTTAATAAAGTGGAAACAACGGGTGGTATTTACGCAGGTGGTAATTTAGCAATGGATACTGTTACTGCCGCATCGGGGAACAAAATTACCGTTGAGGGAAATATAAACGATAATAAGAAAAAAAGTACGATAGACGCCACCGTGACTTATGGAGGAAGCTCTAATATTGTTGGAACGCAATCAGCTAGTATTGCTACTCCCGATACTGATTTGGGTGACTGTGATCCGCTTAATATAGTGACTAATATGCCAACAACCGATCCTGAGAACCTGAATAACAATGCCGATATAGCGGGAAAGTCCTTTACTTTTGGGGAGGAATCCAGTGAAGAGCAGGTTTGTAGTGGTAATGGTAATAAAAAATCATGTCGTTATGAACCTAACACCCTTGAGACTGCTGATATTGTCTTGTTTGATGATACAAATACAACACCTGTTTACTTTTTTGATGAACTCACCGTAAGCAGGCAAACCATTACCGTTGATGGCGATGTTACTCTCTATGTACAAGGTAATATAACCACTCAGAATGCCACATTCGTCCTAGCTGATAACAGCAGTTCATTAACCATATTGAGTGCTAGTCACATTGATATAGGCTCTAATACCACTACTGTTTTTGCAGATGGCGTTTATAACGACGGTAACGCACTGAGAATTAATGAAGACGGTGAAGTTCCTCTGACCATCTATTCATCTTATGCAAGCGAAACGGATGACGATATAGCCTTAGCCGTAACCAGTAATGCGGATATCTATGCAAAGGTTTATGCGCCACTGGGTAATGTATCGTTAACAGGAGGAGGCAATATTATGGGGGCGGTACGTGGTAACACAGTCACATTTAATTCCAGTGCGGGGCAAATCCATTACGATCAAGCTCTTGCCCATATAAATGATATTCCGGATGGAAATAGCGGTGAAGCGACAACCAAATACGCCTCTGTGTATTACTATTATCCTGAACCTGGCGAGTAATGCATTGCCGATAAGCGTAAATAAACCGGGCCTTGTTAACATTTAATTAATGGACCGATTTAACCTTAAAGTGCAGAACCATTAAGCAGCCGGCCTATGTGCCGTCCTTAATTTTGCTGTTTGTGCTGATTAGGTATCGACATGCTTAAACTAGCATAGTTGCCAGCGCTCTTGCCAATGACCAAATCAATCTCTCAATAAGCAATTCTACTTCAACCACTTGTGGTTGCCCATCAATATTAATACGGCATTTTATAAATTCTTTCCTGCTTGCTATCTCAACTAGGTGATGGGTGAATTTTTCCGTTGAAGTTAAAGTCGATAAATTTAATGACTTATTTTCATATTACTGGCTTTAGAATTTGCGTTGTACTGTTAATTTTTGAGCCATTTTAATGCGGTAACCACTCTCATTTTGATCATTTAATGACCATATTGGTCATTAAATGATCGATTTGATCACATTAATTTGTTTTTTTATTTTATTTTGACTCAAAATAATTTTGTTTTGATTAAAAAGTATACTGTTAAGAACCTGAATCTGGCATACTTATCCACAGTCTAATCGTTTATCTGTTTTCATTTCATCATTGCATCCCTTGCCGAAGAAAAATCGATTAGCATCTATTTATAGCAAAATAAATAAAATTATATTCTGAATTAATAGGTGGGGATACCCCTTTAAATTAACAGTTGAACTATTTGTATCTGTTTTACAATGTGATTACTTGATTACTTGATTACTTGATTACTTGATTACTTGATTATTTCTTTTGATATCAACTGTTTATTTTTTCTGCCTCTTCAGTTAAGCACTTATTCTTTGAATCAAAGTGTTGAAAATTTACAGTTTTAAAAATTAATAATAATGGCATTAATGTGTTGATCAAAATAACCGTCATGCCAAAACCAATAAGAACTTTCCTGCAGTTAGTACAATTTTTACCTTTAAATAAACCTTACTGCTAAAAGTATTATTGACTATAGCCCCATGATAGTAAACGGGAGGAGGAAGGTATGAAACAAAAAGGGTTTGTACTGGTATCTGTGCTTGTCATCACGACTATCAGCACTATGCTGGCATTTTCGCAATTCCGTGATAATCATCTGCAGGAGCGGATGGCCGGTAACCACCATAAAGGAATCAGTGCGCGGCATGCTGCAGAGCAGGGGGTTTTTGATGCCTTTAAGGTTATTGAAAAGGGAGGTACAACTGAGGAGATGATCATCAAATTAAACGCTCTTGTCACTGAAAATAAAGATTACTCTTTTCCTTCGCTCGATTCTGATGGCAATATTATTGTTTTGGTAAGTACGGGTGAAGTTGGCAATGCCATTGCTTATTTAAAAGCAATACTCAAAACCAGTGAAAAGAGTGCAGAAGGCATATTTGATAATGCAGTTGTTGCCTGTGAAAGTCTGACGCTGAAAGGGCAAGGAAGCATTGATAGTTATTCTGGTGGACTTTACTCTGAATCTACATCTGACAGTAATGGTGATGTTAGTGTAAAAGGTGGCAGTAAAAACGTTAGCTTGAAAGGCAAGGGAAAAATTAAAGGTGCAATCTCAGAATATACTGGTGAATGTGATCCGCTTGTTATAGCTGATTCTGCAGATGAGGATGGAGATCCTGTTCTCGGAGAAATAAGCTTAATTGCACAACAGCTAGGAGATGACTACGATTTCAATAAGTTCGAAACAACTAAGGATTCGACTAATACGTTTGATGGCTCTATCGTTGATAGATTTATTCCGGAAACCCTGGATATTTTAGGCGAAAGTACAGATGTTTATGTGTTTGATGACTTTAAGAGTACAAAAGATAACACCATTAAAATATCAGGTGATATTACTTTCTATATACAAGGTGATATGAACATTCAAAAAACAAATTTCACCTTAGTCGGTGATAGTTCACTAACGATATATATTGCGGGAAAAATAAACATTAAAAATGATTCTAATGTTTTTACTGATAACCATGTTAGCTCTGCGTTAACGTTATACTCTTCTAGTGACTCTAGTGACGCGGTCAAGCTTCAGGGCGACGCCGATATTTATATGAACCTTTATATCCCTAATGGAAAGGTTAAATATAGTGGCAAAGGAGACATTATGGGGGCGATACGAGCAAAGGAAGTTGATATGTCCGGCCAAGGAAACATACATTACGATGAAGGTCTGGCTGATCTTGAAACTAGCGGCAACGGTGAAGCTAAAATCTCATATTGTGCTCTTTATTATTACTATCCGAAAGATAACGAGACCCCGGAGATTTTGGATGCTGCGGCATACAGCGATTACTGCGAAGGCACAGTCGAAGACGTGGACGATGGAGACGACAAGGATAAGAAAGATAAAGACAAGAAAGATAAAGACAAGAAAGATAAAGACAAAAAGGACTGAGGTTATTACGGATACTAATGCTAGAGTACTGAGCCTACTGTAGCCCATATGTTGATAGTTATATGCTTAGTATAAGCGATCTCTAAGGGTGCAAAACAAACTGTGTCAATGCCCGTTAGAGATCGGGGCGATAACTGAGGGTGTAAAACAAACTGTGTCAATGCCCTGTAGATATGGGGAGCTAACTGCCCCTCAAATGACATCTTGGACTTCTGAAAAGTGATACTTTTTTGAAGTTTATTGATCTTAGCGTAATAACCCTCTGGTATTTTCATTCAAGCCTAGTTGCCAGAAACAAGAAAAATTTGCCCAGTAAATACCGCATTTTAAAATTTTTATTATCTCTTAATAGTAAGTAAATTCTTGACTATTATCTGCGGTGATCTTTGCTGTTTTTTCTGATTTATTACCGACAAGCTGAAACTAGCATAGTGACCAGTGCCTTACCAATACCTAAACCTAAACCTAAACCTAAACCAATCTCCCACTTGTGCCTGCTGATCGTTGATTTTTTAATCAAACAACCATTTTTACCTGTATCATGAGGGAGCTCACCGCTAATAGTAGACTGACTATATTCATTTTCATTTTGACTTTGACTTGTTTTCTTTAGTGCATAAATCTGGCATTCTTATGTTCATTTATGGAGACTGAGCGATTAGCATATATTTAGCCGCGCGTTTTTCTCAAGTTATGCACTTGTTATTTGAATATAAGAGATGAAAGTATGAAACAAAAAGGATTTGTACTGGTATCCGTGCTTGTAATCACGACTATCACCACTATGTTGGCATTTTCGCAACTCAAAACTAATAGTCTGCAGGAGCGGATGGCCGGCAATCAACAAAAAGAAATCAATGCGCGGTTGGCTGCAGAACAAAATATTTTTGATGCTTTTGACGCTATTGCGATGGGAAATACAACCAAATTAAACACTTTTATCTCTAAGATTAATACAGATCCAGAGCTTGATGATGTGATCAATTTAGATTTTGATTCTTCTGGCAATATTTTTGCCTTGGAAAGTACGGGAGAATTTGGCGGTGCTACTGCTTATTTAAAGGCAGTTATCAAAGGTACAGAAGGAGATGCAATCATTGCTTGTGAGAGTGTCAATGTATCGGGAAATGGACACATTAAAGGCGATGTAACTGTTATCGAAGGGAATGCTACTTTTAGCGGAAATGGATCTATTGCAGGGTATGTTACAGCTTCTGGGAGTGTAACTGGGGTACCGGAAGATCATTACAGCGTAATATCAAGGGCAGAGCTTGGTGAATGTGATCCGCTTGGTGTAACTACTTTGGTAACGGGCATCGCAACAACAGGTGATACTACCCGTACAAATTATAATAGTAGTGATGTTTTTTCGGATGGAAATGTTTATGTTTATGATGATTTTGACATAAAAAACAATGATATTGTAATAACGGGTGATGTAACCCTTTATATAAAAAATAATATGACCACAAAAAAAACAATATTTACTCGAAATAATACATCCAGCTCCTTAACAATATACATTGAAGGAACAATAAGTGTTGATACCGGCAGTAATATTTTTGCCGATCAGTCTGTTAGTGCTAATGGCAAAACCCCGTTAACAGTATACTCCTCTAATGACACAGATGATGCGGTGACCCTTAGTGGTAACGGCGAGATTTATATGAACCTTTATGCGCCTTTGGGAACCATTGCTTACAATGGGAATGGAAATATTATGGGAGCGCTACGCGGAGAAGTTGTTGATATTTCCGGAAATGGGGGCATATATTACGATCAAGGTCTTGGCGCCCCAGCCTCATACTGTGCTATTTATTATTATTATCCGAAAGATACGGATATTTTGAATGCTGCGGACTACATCAACTACTGCGGAGGCAGTGAAGATAGCGAAGTTATTGTCCAGCCCTTATTCTGCGGATACAGCCCGCGCAGCTATGATGACCAATACAGCGAATTCCAAGGAGCAGCAGCGGAGGCAGCGACCGCCGTCGCAACAGCGGCAGCGGCAGCGAAGACCGCAGTAGATTTAGCGGCAGCGGAGGCAATACGAATAGCGGGGCTAAGCACGGCGGCAGAGAGAACGATAGTAACAGCGGCGGTAGCCTACGAGGCCGCCAGAATGACACGCTGTACCGCGTATGCGGCAGCATCGGAGACAAGATGGGCAGCATCAGCGGCAGCAGCGGCAACGGTAGCCGCAACGGCAGCGACTGCCTTGGGGGTAGCGGAGGCCGCAAATGCAACGGATGCAGTGAAAACTGTGACGCTAGCGATCGTGACAGCAGCGAAAATAGCTGCAGCAGCGCCGATAAAAGCAGTCTCAATAGCGGCAACGGCGGCAGCGAAAGCTGTCGATGTAGCGGCAGCCGCGGCATATAATGCGGTAGTAACAGCCGCCGCCGCGGCAATAGAGGTCACTGCGACAACGGATGCAACTGCGAAAGCTGCATTGGTAAAAGCAACCGCGGATGCGGCGACAGCGGAGGCCACGGCGGTAGCTGCAAGGTTAGTGGATCAAACTGCAGCGGATGCGAAAGCTAAATCGGATAAAATCTTGGAGGTAGCGGCAGCAAGAAAGGCAGCACTAAAGGAGATAGATAGATTGAAAGCAATAGTGTTAGCGGAAGCTGCAGGTACCTCGACAACGACAAGTACTATCCCAACTAGTACTCGTTACCAAAATAAGAATTTCTGGACGACTACGGATATTAAGGTCATTACTACCGTTGACAATAACGGTAGTACAATTGAGCAAATCACGATTACTAAGTTGATTTCTTATAAAAAAGGAGTTGTTACGGGAACTACGACGACAACGAGATCAGTTGATGAGAATGGTAATGAGACGGTTACTACTAGTTAACAGGTACTAATGCTAATAATACCAGCAGCTAAGCATAAATTAACAAGGCCTGATCAGGCCTTGTTAACATTTAATCAAAGCTTTATTTGCTATCAGCATTCCACGCAGTTTTTTTAAGGCTTTCCCCTGATTGACCACTTTCCAGGCTAAATATAAGGGAACAGCCGGCCGGGCAGGGGTGATCTGCAGTTCAATTAACTGGCCGTTTTGTAAAAATTCCTGAATACGACAACGCGGTAAAAACCCGCAGCCGACGCCCGCTATCTGCGCCCTGATTTTATAGTCCATACTGGGTACATAAAAATACTTATCTTCACTGATCACCGATTGCGTCTGTGCTATCCAGTTGCGCGCCGTATCGTGGGCAACCACCGCACGGTACTGGGCAATCACAGTATTATTTAACGGCTGCGTTTCTTTGGCTAAAGGGTGAGTCGGGCTGATGGCAAAAACCGGTTCAAAATCACAAAGATGCAGCGTTTGTATGCCTTTTTGCTTGGGTATCGGACCGGGTACACCGATAATCATATCAATTTTATCCTCTGCTAATGCCTCCCAGGCACCGTTGAGGACCTCTTCGCTGATATCCATTTCGATATTCGGGCAGGCCGTTAAAAAATCATTAAAGACAGAAAAAATAACGTTGATTTGTAAAATAGAATCGATGGCAATATTGAGCTTGGGCTCCCAGCCGTTGGCGATAGTTTGCGTTTTTACCGTGAGTCGCTCAACCGCCTCAAGGATCACTCGCCCCTCGTTAAGCAGGTTTTTGCCCGCCGGGGTGAGTACCGAACGCCTGCCCTGTTTTTGGAATATGGTGACCTGCAGCTGCTCTTCTAATTTTTGCACTATATAGGAGAGCGCCGAGGGAACCTTATTAAGCTGCTCGGCTGCAGCGGCATAGCTGCCGCGTTTTTCAATCGCATCTAATACTGTAATTGCTTCAAGGGTGATGGCTGACCGCTGCATAGTAGGCTTCTTTTAGTCGGGGAAAAATAGTCGGGAAGAAGTTATCTGTTCAAATAATTTGAACAGATAGATTTTATTTTAGCGCTTATTAAATAAGAATCAATCCTTATACTTGAAGCACGTGCAGTTAGTGGAAAGTGGCAGAGCGTGGAAAGGCGGTGCAATTAAATATATTATCAGCAGACAAGCTTAGTTATTAGCCTTTTAGGGAGAGTATGCATTGGTCATAAGAGGGGAAAACTTAAACGGGGTGATGGATATTAAAGCGTTAAGTGATTAAAGAAACCCGCTCAGATTATCGGGTTTCTTTATAACGGATTGTTAATGACGTTTTTTAGCGCGCATTTTTTTCGTCTGCTGCTGCAGTTCATGATCAAATTCATCGGGGAAGAAAATCAATCCTTCATTATTCTGATTTGGAAAAACCACAATAGCGAGTTCATCTCCCTCCAGACCATGGGTCCAACGGTTATGCCATTTCGAAAGAGAAATAGATTCCGGCTTACAGTGTGACCACTCATCTGTCGCCCAGGATTCAGCAAACTCTTTATTTGGCCAAACCGGCACACAGTCCTCTTCTTCGGTATTTAGCATTACACAACCATGTTCATCAACCAGTAACCAAATTTGCCCATTATTAACGACCTCTTTGAGTAAATAGTTGTAACGCTGCTGCGCATCATATTGTTGGATTTTTTGAATCTGCTGTTTGTCTAGCACGTTACTCATTTTAAGTGTCCTGTTGATGGCTAAAAACCTTTGCCTGATGGTCAAAATTTAGTTTATGAATATTATTTGCAATGTTATATAGCCTTGTCATTTGACAGGGCATGGCCATCTTATAAGTGCGACTGCGGCTGCGCAGGATCTATTACTACTGCATTATCTAAAACCGGCACCATCACTATCGGTGGGTAGGTTTTAGTAATTGCACTGACCATTTTAATACGCGCCTCTTCGTGTTGATCATGTATGGTTTGTGCGCGCTTAAAATGCACTTCGCTGAGCCACTTGCTATAAGATATCCATTGATTGTCTTTGGTTTTATGTAAACGTGACCCGAGTGCTCCATGTTTTTCGATATTGCGATGAATTATTTCTGTCCAGCCCTCTTTAAAAGATTGCTCGCTCCCGGATTTTAGGTCCCAGCGAAAAAGTACATAGATCATGATCTCTCCAATGTTATTGTGATAGTTATCTGCAAGCTTTTTCGAAAATCAGGTTTATGTCAATAGAAAGCACGTTAACGCGTTAACTTAGGCAATATTTTTTTTATATTAAGCCCTAATCACTATGCATCTCTGGGTAGACCTTTTTCGACGGCGTTAATTAAGCGTTTTTTAAGGCGCTCATTAAATACCGGGATTTGATCCCGGTGTTGTTCAATTGCCCACTGCAGATGCTCATTTAACACCTCAGAGTGATTCTCAGCGAGTTTATTTTTTAACGCGTCGACCACTGCCTCATTGGCTGGGGCATTACCTAATGCAACGCTTATATTACGCAGCCAGCGCTGATAACCGATACGGCGAATGGGGGAACCTTCGCTATAGGTTAAAAACTCATCCTCAGTCCAATTAAATAATGCTAATAAGGATTTGTTTTGCAGCTGCTGACGAACCTGATAATCGCTTTCCTCGGTGGTATCGGCAAAACGGTTCCAGGGACAAATCAGTTGGCAATCATCACAACCGTAGATCCGGTTACCAATGGCTTTGCGAAATTCAATCGGAATGGCCCCCTGCAGTTCGATGGTCAGATAGGAGATACAGCGGCGTCCATCGACCACATAGGGGGCAACGATCGCCTGTGTCGGGCAGATTGTTAAACAGGCAACACATTTTCCGCATTTATTTTCGACGGGTTGATCAACGGGTAAAGGTAAATCAACCAGCAGTTCGCCAATAAAAAACCACGATCCGGCCTTGGCATCAATTAAAAGTGAGTGTTTGCCAACCCAGCCCAAGCCGGCCTTTTCGGCAAGGGGACGTTCCAATATTGGCGCGCTGTCAACAAAAGGACGGTAACCCAGTTCCCCAACTTCCAATTCAATCTTTTGTGCCAGCTTTTTAAGTTTTTTGCGGATCACCTTGTGGTAATCCCGGCCCAGTGCATAACGACTGATATAAGCGCTGTTTTTGTTTTTTAATGTACTGGCAAATTGGGCATTCTCCGGTAAATAATCCATGCGCACGGAAATAACCCTTAAGGTCCCGGGGAGCAGTTCATCGGGGCGGGCACGTTTCATACCGTGCTTGCTCATATATTCCATTTCGCCGTGGTAATTATTATCTAACCACGACTGTAATTTGCCTTCCTGCTGCTTTAGATCAATATCTGAGATACCCACCTTCTGGAAACCAAGCTCTTTACCCCATAATTTGATATTTTGAGATAAACTTAATAAATCGAGTGCGTTAGTGGGGTCCATTAATTTTTTTTGATTTATCATTTTAATACTTAACTCTCAGAGGGTGATCGATATGTTTAACGATCAGATAAAAACTGCTAGCAGTTTACCACATTCTTTATATCGTGCTCAGCAGATCAAAGAATTCGAAGGCGCTGCCGCAGAATTATCCGGATTCACCCTTTATGACCTGATGAAATCCGCCGGGAAGGCTTGTTATCAGGTTTTTAAAGCGCGTTTTCCGAGTGCCAGAAAAGTACTGGTTTTTACAGGTTGTGGTAATAATGGTGGCGATGGTTACATTTTTGCCGCTATGGCTAAAAATGCGGGACTCGATGTGCAGCTTTGCCAAATCGGGGATCCTGCTCATTTTTCAAATGATGCACAGCGGGCCAAAAAAACATGGCAACAAGGGCAGGGCACAATAGAAACAATCGAACAGGCAAATCTTACCAGTGCCGATGTCATTGTTGATGCGCTATTGGGAACCGGGCTCTCGGGCAGTCTGCGCAGTGAATTTAATTCTTTAATTACTAAAATCAACCAGGCGGATAAACCCGTTTTGAGTGTTGATATTCCATCGGGTCTTAATGCCGATAGCGGAGCAGTAAACCCTGTGGCGATAAAAGCACAGGCAACGGTTACCTTTGTGGGTTTAAAGCCGGGGTTATTGACCGGCGCTGCGGTGGACCATTGCGGACAATTGTATTTTTCAGGTTTAGGCATTAGCGAGCAGTTTGCAGATTTAGCGGTCAGTGACAGCACTCGAGTGTCCTATCAAGATCTGACTTATTTATTAAAAAAACGTTGCCGCAGCAGCCATAAAGGCCAATTTGGTAAAACCTTAATCATAGGCGGTAATATAGGTATGCCCGGTGCGGTACGGTTAGCGGCAGAATCTGCCCTGCGCAGCGGTTCGGGACTCGTCAAAGTACTTACCCGTTTCGATAATCAAACGGCGGTTATTGCCGGGCGTCCGGAACTGATGCTGCAATCTTTTTCTGAAAATTGCGCTCCGCAGGATCTGTTTGGCGATTGGCCCACGGCACTGGTAATCGGCCCCGGGCTGGGGTTAGATTCTTGGGCGCAGGGGTTATTCGCGAGGGTAATAAGCGCTGAGTTGAACTGTGTGGTGGACGCCGATGCATTAACTTTATTAGCGCGCAAACCTGTGAATAAAGATAATTGGATTTTAACGCCGCATCCCGGTGAAGCGTCTAAATTACTCGGCGCTTCTGTTGCTGAAATTGAAATGGATCGCTTTAGTGCGGTGCGCCGGTTACAAGCCATTTATGGTGGAATTGTGATTTTAAAGGGGGCCGGAACCTTGATTTGTGATGGAAATAGAATATTTGTAGCAAATGTAGGCAATCCTGGGATGGCAAGTGGTGGCATGGGTGATGTGCTTTCTGGTATTATAGGCGGTCTGTTAGCACAAGGTTTAAATTCGCTTGATGCTGCAAGGCTTGCGGTCTGCATTCATGGTGATGCAGCTGACCTGGCTACGCAGCAAGGCGAGCGTGGATTATTGGCCAGTGATCTGTTCTCTTATATTAGGAAGTTAGTCAATCCATGAAGTTAAATTTTTTTAAAGAAGAATTAGTCGATGCCGAGCAGACTGTTGCTTTTGGCGGGCGTTTAAGCGCGGCTTGTGAACAACCTGTCTGTATCTATTTACACGGCGACTTGGGCGCGGGAAAAACCACCTTAGCCCGCGGTTTTATTCAGGGGTTAGGGCATATCGGAAATGTAAAAAGTCCGACTTATACGTTAGTTGAACCCTATGAATTGGCAGACTGGCAAGTGTATCATTTTGATTTATACCGTTTGGGAGATCCCGAAGAGTTGGAATTTATGGGGATTCGTGATTATTTTAGCGCAACAAGCCATTGTTTAGTTGAATGGTCTGAGCGGGGAGAGGGGGTTTTACCTCCTCCTGATATCGACTTAACATTACGCTATGTCGATCAGCAAAGAATCATCGAATTACAGGCTAACACAGAGGTTGGACAGCGAGTTTTAAATAAATTATGAAATTAACATCCAGATTTTTTATACGCTTGGTTTTTTTGTCCGCACTGCTTATGCAGGGTTTTTTTACTATTGCCACGGCCACGGCAGCGCCAACAAACCAATTAAATGCGCTGCGCACTTGGCCTTCACCGAATAATACCCGTGTTGTATTAGAATTTTTGCATAAACCCAGCTATAAAATTCATTATTTAAAATACCCGGATCGACTGGTCATCGATCTTGAGTCAACCTCAATGGCCGTTGATTTAAGCAAAATTAAGCATACGGGCCCATTGGTTAATAATCTTCGCGAAAGTGCCAGTAAATCGAAAAACAGCTATCGGGTAGTGGTCGATTTGAATAAAGCCAGTCAGGCTAAAATATTTGTTTTGCCGAAGGCCAAGCCCTATGGTCACCGTCTGGTTGTTGACTTACCGCATAATCAACTAAGCACTGAAACAGAGATTAAACCAAAACAACCGGCACAAGGGCGCAATATTATTATTGCGATTGATGCCGGGCATGGAGGGGATGATCCCGGTGCATTGGGCCGCTACAGTTATGAAAAAAAAATAACCCTGCAGATAGCTAAACGCTTACTGAAAAAAATTAATCACCAGGTTGGGATGAGCGCTTTTTTAATTCGTGAAGGTGATTATTTTGTGGGCCTGCATCAACGTACGGCCATTGCACGTAAAGGTGAAGCTGATTTTCTGGTATCCATTCATGCCGATGGATTTACTTCCGCTCGCCCGCGAGGCGCATCGGTTTTAGTCTTATCAAAAAGACGAGCGACCACGGAGCAGGGCCGCTGGATGGAAAATAATGAAGCACATTCCGAGTTGATCGGTGGTGCGGGTAAAATGATGCAGGGTTCGAGCAACCTGCCTTATCTGCAAAAAATGGTCTTAGATATGTCCATGGGTAACTCCATGGCGGTCGGTTATAAGGTTGGCTATCGGGTTGTTCAGGAATTAAAAAAAGTGACCCCTTTACACCAGGCGGCACCGGTTCACGCTAGCCTTGCGGTGTTAAAGTCCCCTGATATTCCTTCTATCTTAGTGGAAGCCGGTTTTATTACTAACCGCACTGAAGAGAGGTTGTTAAACCAAGCCGCGCATCAAAATAAAATTACCAATGCGGTGTTCAACGGTATTTATAAACATTTTGCTCAATCTCCTCCGCAAAATACATTATTTGCGCAAAAAAAACGTGTTATCAAACATACGGTACGCAGTGGCGAATCCTTATCAATACTGGCTGAACGTTATAGCGTAAGCCTGAACAGCTTGAAGACATACAATAATTTAAGCTCAAGTTCTCTGCTTGTAGATCAGGTCTTAAATATACCGCCCAATTATAAGTTGGCTATCCCACCGGAACCGCCTAAGCAGTTTGTTCGTACTCAGCAACCGCCACGTGTTCACCGTGTAACCCGTGGAGAGGCTTTATCCGTGATTGCGGCCGAATACAACACCACGACTGAAACGCTTAAAACCTTTAATCATCTCAGGTCAACTTCATTGCGGGTGGGACAAAAAATAAATATTCCGGGATCTTATGTTAAAACGCCCGTGGTTCGAGCGGCAAGTGTTCATAAGGTAGGCCGTGGAGAAGCTTTATCCGTGATTGCGGATCAATATGGCACTACGACTGACACCCTTAAAAGCTTTAATAA
>NZ_PJBP01000180.1 GCF_002836415.1 Psychromonas sp. MB-3u-54
CTCAGCTTTCAGCTCGCAGCTCGCAGCTCGCAGCTCGCAGCTTTCAGCTTTCAGCTTTCAGCTCGCAGCTTTCAGCTCGCAGCTTTCAGCTTTCAGCTTTCAGCTTTCAGCTCGCAGCTTTCAGCTTTCAGCTCGCAGCTCGCAGCTTTCAGCTTTCAGCTTTCAGCTCGCAGCTTTCAGCTTTCAGCTTTCAGCTTTCAGCTTTCAGCTCGCAGCTTTCAGCTCGCAGCTCGCAGCTTTCAGCTCGCCACTCGCAGCCCGAAGCTCGCCACTCGCAGCCCGAAGCTCGCCACTCGCAGCCCGAAGCTCGACACTCGCAGCTCGCAGCTCTCAGCTCTCAGCTCTCAGCTCGCCACTCGCCGCTCGCCACTCTCAGCTCGCCACTCGCAGCTCGCCACTCGCCACTCGCCACTCTCAGCTCGCCACTCTCAGCTCGCCACTCGCAGCTCGCCACTCGCCACTCGCCACTCTCAGCTCGCCACTCGCAGCTCGACACTCTCAGCTCTCAGCCCGAAGCTCGCCACTCGCCACCCGAAACTCAAAACTCAAAACTCTTTCTTCAGTCTCGTTTCTCGTCCGCCATTTTTGTTATAGTTTTGCCTCCATATTTTAAAATTAACGTTTTTGAAAAATCTATTCAAAAACCGGGATAAAACATGACTCAGATTAAAACCATCACTGCGCTCAGCAGCTTAAGCGATGTACAACGGGCCAGTGAAGAGATACATCAGCAGCTTAGTAATGACGATCTTGGTTTTATTCTCTTTTACTGCTCCTCGGTCTATTCATTACCCGCGATCGCATTGTCGATGCAGGCTTTATTTGGCAATACCAAAATTGTCGGCTGCACCACAGCAGGCGAGATAAGCTCTGCAGGTGATCAGGAACATTCCATTGTCGCGATCGGTTTTTCATCAACGTATTTTGCTATCAGCGCAGAGTTAATAAAATCGATGTCCGGATTTGATCTGCTTGATGCACAACAAACCATTAACAGACTCAGCGAACAATGCAGCTCAAAAGCATTAACCCCTATTAAGAACAACACCTTTTTACTGACGTTACTTGACGGACTGTCCTTTGAAGAAGAGCACTTTTTAGCGGCGTTAAACTCGGCCGCAGCCGGCATTCCGCACTTTGGCGGCTCGGCAGGCGGAGATAACAATCTCAGCAATACCCACGTCTATTACGACGGTCAGTTTTATCAGCAGGCGGCCGTTGTTATTATGGTCAATACTATCTGCCCCTTTGAAGTTTTTAACTGTCATCATATAAAGCGGGCCACCGAAAAACTGGTGGTGACCAACGTTGATGCAACGAGCCGCACTGTCTACGAAATCAATGCCGAGCCTGCTGCACTGGAATACGCGCGCTTATTAAACCTTGAGGTTAAAGATCTCTGTCCGACGGTTTTTTCGCTTAATCCGCTGGCCGTAAAAGTGGGCGGTCAGTATTACATCCGCTCGATTCAGAAGGTCAATGAAGCCGATTTAAGCTTAACTTTTTACTGCGCCGTGGACGTCGGCATTGTGCTCACGGCTGTCGAGATGGACGATATTCTGCATTCCTTATCCGCAAAGCTTGTCGATATTTCCGAGCGTTACGGCAAACCAGAACTGGTACTTGCCTGCGACTGTGTTTTAAGGCGTTTGGAAATTGAGCATAAAAATTTAAATACGCAGGTACAGGCATTAAACAGACAATATAAAATAGCTGGCTTTAATACCTATGGTGAACATATTAACGGCATTCACCTTAATCAAACCTTTACCGGTGTTTATATCGCGGGAGGTCCGAATGAATGAGGTGCTGCTGAGCGATGAAAATAAACGCCTGAAATATGACAATGCCAAACTTCTGAAAATTAATAAAGCATTAATGCAGCGTGTTGAAGAGGGCGGTAATCAGTCGGCACCCTATGCCGCTTTTGAGCATTCAGTACATTTAGCTGAACAGGTCAGGGAAAAAACCCAGATACTGGGTGAAACACTGTCGCAGCTGGAACGCCGCAACCGTCAATTAAAAACCTTTCAACAACGCTTTACGGATGCCATAGAAAGTCTTTCCGAAGCCTTTGTTTTATTAGACAGTGACGGACAAATTATTCTTCAGAACAGCAATTTTGAAGCCTTTCTGCGAACATCGAATCTGCCCTCGGAAACCGTGCTTAACCTTAAAACCCTGACCGAAAGAAAAGATCATCAAAAAAACACTCATAATGACGGTCAACCGCTAAAACCGGTTTTTCAGTTATTCGACGGACGCTGGTTTCAGCTTAACGAACGGCCTACTGTCGAAGGCGGAAGGGTATTGCTTTATACGGATATCAGCGCCTTAAAAAAAGCCGAAACAGTACGTTACGAACAGGCAATGGCGCAGAAATCCGTGCAGCTTCACAGTCTGGTGGATAATTTATCTCAGGGTGTGGTGCTGTTTAGCAGCGAAAAGCAGATTGAAGTCTGGAACAACCGTTTTGTACAACTGAGTCAGTTAACAGCCGCGCAGCTGCGCGACAATACAGGCTTACCCGCTTTGCAGGCATTGACCGAGCTGGAACTGCCCACTCACTTGCGTTTAGGCAGTGACTTTTATGTGCAGACCTTAAAGGGGGGAACCGTACTGGAAATAAGAGTTCACCAGCTTGATGATGGAAAAACCATCATAACCTATACCGATATTACCGAGCGCCACCGCAATCAACAATCTCTGCAGGAAAATGAGCGCCGGCTGCGCCTGATAACCGATAACGTACCGGCGATGATTGCTTATATCGGTGCTGATCTTAAATTTGAATTTACCAATCAGGTTTATATTGACTGGTACGGCAGCTCTTCTCGAGGGATTGATATTTCAGCGCTGGATAAAAGCCTTAATTATAAGCAGATTAAGCCCTTTGTGAAGCGCGCCTTAAACGGTGAAAGTGTCATTTTTGAAAGTAGAGAACTAAACCGTGCCGGTGAGCCTAATTATCTGCTCAAGTCCTATGTCCCTAACCTTGACAGCAGCGGCATTGTGCTGGGCTTCTTTGTTTTAATTCGCAATATTACCGAGCGCAGGATAAATGCGTTAGCCCTGCAGAAAGCCCATGATCAACTGGAAATAAGGGTGGTTGAGCGCACCTCGCAGCTTTCGAGCCTCAACCAGAAACTACTCAATGAAGTTGAAGAACGCCGCCGAATACAAACTGATTTACAGGCTGCCACCAGGGAGGCTGAACAAGCCAATTTTTCTAAGACAAAATTTCTGGCGGCCGTCAGTCACGATTTACTGCAACCGCTTAATGCGGCACAGCTGTTCACCAGCTCAATCGTTGAAAAGACGCTTGATAATAATTTAGCCCCTTTAATTAACTCGGTCAGTAGTTCGCTTGATGATTTAGAAAACCTGATCTGCACCCTGGTTGATATTTCAAAATTAGATGCGGGTGTGGTGAAAGCGGATAAATGCAGCTTTAAACTTTCCGAATTACTGGATAACTTAGTGCGAGAATACCAGCAGCAAAGTGGCCTTTACGGTGTGCAGTTGCGCTATGTCAGCTGTGGCGGTCTGGTGCACAGCGACAGTTTTTTATTAGCCCGCATCCTGCGTAATTTTTTATCCAATGCCTTCAGATATACGGACAAAGGCAAAGTATTGCTCGGCTGCCGGCGTGTGGGTAATAACATTCGCATCGAAGTATGGGACAACGGCGCGGGTATCGAAGAGGATCAGCAGAGCGAAATTTTTAAAGAATTTAAACGTCTGAAATCATCACGCAGCGCATTCGCCAACGGCCTTGGTCTGGGCCTGGCCATTGTTGATAAAGTATCCAAGGTACTTGAACATCCGGTTAGAGTCTCCTCGACACTGGGAAAAGGTTCGTTGTTTTCAGTGACGGTGCCGCTCGCTGACAAGACTGATTTACCCCAGCCTGCGGCGAAGATCAATCAGGCATTAATCAATACAGAGCTCGCCGGACGTACAGTCTGGCTGGTTGATAACGATTTTAATATTTGCGCTGCAATGAAACAGCTGCTCGAAACCTGGGACTGTACCATCATCACCGCGGCAAGCCTTGCCGATTTAGAAGCGCTGGTGGATATTCAAAATGACCAAGCGGATATTTTAATCGTTGATTATCATCTCGATGACGGCATTAACGGTCTGGACGTTGCAGAGCAGATTAATCACCTACGCCGCAAGCCGTTACCGGTATTAATGATCACCGCCAATTACAACAAATCATTAAAAAAAGAAATTAAAGAGCACGGTTTATTGTTATTACATAAACCAGTCAAAGCGATAAAATTAAAAACAACGATGCTGCATTTGTTAAATAAGAAATAATTTTCGAGCTGCGAGAGTCGGGCTGCGAGCTGCGAGTTTTCGAGCTTCGAGTTTTTGAGCTTCGAGCTTCGAGCTTCGAGTTTTTGAGCTTCGAGTTTTCGAGCTTCGGGTTCCTCGCAGCTCGCCACTCTTTGCTCGCAGCTCGCAGCTCGCCACTCTTTGCTCTCTTTGCTCGCCACTCGCAGCTCCTTGCTCGCCACTCGTAGCTGTTGGCTGTTAGCCTTCTCGCCCTCCCGCCTTCAAGCCTTAAATATGTTGACTAAAGTCAATATCAGCGCAGCCTAGTACTACTTTAACGCGGTTAGAAGCGCCCAGTTTTTTGAGAATGGAGGAAACATGGCTTTTAACCGTTGCCTCTGAAATAAACAGATTAACAGCAATCTGTTTATTGGCTTCTCCCTGGGAAAGGTTTTTTAATACCATCAGTTCCCGGCGTGTCAGTGATGCGATTTTTTCCGGTAAAACAACAAATTCATGATTAGATTTTGGCACTTCCGGCAAACGCATAATATCAGCCGGCAGGCAGACATTACCCGCAAAAACACTTTCAAGCGCTTCAAAAATGCATTCTTTAGAAGAAGATTTAGCAAT
Source organism: Psychromonas sp. MB-3u-54 (assembly GCF_002836415.1). Taxonomy (GTDB): domain Bacteria; phylum Pseudomonadota; class Gammaproteobacteria; order Enterobacterales; family Psychromonadaceae; genus Psychromonas. Next base: position 4,918 of record NZ_PJBP01000180.1, read on the forward strand.
AAAGCCGACTGCACCGTAGGAAAGTGTTTGTAATATCGTCTGTTTATCCCGCTCTGCCGAAATAATCACCACGGGTATTGTCGGGCATTCATTACGCAGGGCTAATAACCCCTGCAGACCGGACATACCCGGCATATTAAGATCTAAAAGAATCAGGTCAAGATCGTCATTATCTTTAACAAATTCAAGCGTCGAATCAATATCTTCAGTCTGCTCGATGATCGACGCCTTAAAGCTTTCAGCAATAATATTGGCGATCGCATCTCTAAACAAAGGATGATCATCTGCAATTAAAATTTTATACACAATACCAGCCTCTTGGTAATAAAGAACGCTGGCACTTTAACAGCTTTTTTGCACGTACCGACAAGCGGACTTAAACCATGTGAAGTTTAACACTCTTTAAGGTCCATTCTGGCTAATATTTTTTTGCTGTTTATTTGTTAATGTTTTTACGCTTCGAGCTTTCGAGCTTCGAGCTCGCCTTCTCGCAGCTCCTAGCTCGCCACTCGCAGCTCTTCTTCTTAACCCAAGTTCGGTTTTAACACTTCAAACATGGCTTCAATATGATCATCACGATCATTTAATGCGGCGATATAGCGATATTTTTCACCGCCTGCGTGCTTAAATATCTCGCGATTTTCAACTTCAATTTCTTCCAGAGTTTCTAAGCAATCAGCGCTAAAAGCAGGGCTGATAATCGCGATGTCTTTAATGCCTTCTGCAGGATAACTTTTTAAGGTTGCATCGGTATAGGGCTTTAACCATTCGGCTTTACCAAAACGACTTTGGAAAGTGCTGACAACGAGATCCTTATCCAGGCCAAGTTTTTCAACTATCAGACGTGTGGTTTGCAGGCACAGGCAATAATAAGGGTCGCCATTTTTTAAAAACAGTTTCGGCATACCATGATAGGAAAAGACTAATTTTTGCGGCATGCCGTTGGCCGCTAAGTCTTCACTAACACTGTTGGCTAACGAATTGATATAGGCCTCATTTTTGTGGTATCCATTAATAAAGTGCAGCTCAGGTACCCAACGCCATTTGCATAAAACTTTAGCCACAGCATCAAATGTTGAACCTGTGGTGGGACTTGAATACTGCGGATACAAAGGAAATACCACAATCCGAGTGAAGCCCTTTTCACGTAATTCTTCCAGACCCGCTTCAATGGAGGGATTACCGTAACGCATGGCCATCACCACCTCGGTATTTTCATACCCTTTATTCTTTAAAAAGTCACTCAGTTTATCGCGCTGCACACGTGTCATATGGGTTAAGGGTGAACCCTCTTTGGTCCAAACACTTTCATAGAGTTTGGCAGAACGTTTAGGCCGTGTTCGAAGAATAATGCCGTGTAAAATCATCATCCACAGTAAACGCGGGATTTCAACGATACGTCGATCGGATAAAAATTCTCTTAAATAAATGCGTAACGCTTTGGCGGTAGCGGCATCGGGGCTGCCAAGGTTGGTAAGCAAAATGCCGGTTTTTTGATGAAAACGCCCTTCATGAGGGTTGTCGGTAATACCTGAAAATCGTGACACACAAAGCTCCTTTTGAGCATATAGAGTTGAAATAAGCACTACTTAACCTGCAGTGATTTGATAATATTTTCTGAGTGAATTTATAGGGCACTCATTTTGTTCGCCTAGGGAGCACAAGTCACGGGTTTTATGCATGCCGTGACATAATTGACCGACAGATCCCGCTGCGAAATCGACCAGCGCCATAAAAGTGGGTTAAAAGAGAAGCCCCTTTTATTTAACTGCGTAAGTCCGGCTCTTTCCGTAATGCTGGAAAGCTCGTCCGGAGTAATAAATTTGCTCCAATCATGTGTTCCAATTGGCAGCCAGCGCATCACCCGTTCAGCGCCGATAATCGCCACCATATAACTTTTAGGATTGCGATTGATAGTCGAACAGATCATCAATCCGCCGGGTTTTAACAGCGCCGCACAGGCATTAAGAAAGACCTGCGGGGAAGCAACATGCTCGATTACCTCCATATTGAGGATCACATCAAACTGTTCTCCCTCGTCCACTAAAGCCTCGGCCATAGTGTGGCGATAATCAATTTTCAGCCCTGATTTTTCGGCGTGAATTTGCGCAACGGGGATATTCCGTGCAGCCGCATCTGCACCGACCACCTCGGCACCGAGCAGTGCCATCGGCTCGCTTAACAGACCACCACCGCAGCCGATATCAAGTAATCGCAGCCCCTCAAAGGGCTTCTGGCTATTGCGGTCACGACCGAACTTGGTGGTTATCTGATCAATAATATATTCCAGCCGCGTAGGGTTGAGCATATGCAGGGGTTTGAATTTTCCAGTTGGACTCCACCATTCGGCAGACATTGCTTCAAATTTAGCAATTTCCGATTTATCAATTGTATTTCTGGATGGTATTGCACTCATATTATCAACCTACCATTATTATTAATCTGAATTCGGATTAAGGCTCAAGATTATTATCTTCAGCTCAATATTATTGTCGTCTTCACAGCCCAATATTTTCAACACCTTAATCTTCACTTCAACACCGTCATCTTCGAGGTATTTTAGTCGAAGATCTCGTTCAGATAAGGCGTATACGAAACGCATTAAAGATGTGATCAGATTTATTATTCAATAATCATTACGACGGCTTTATAAGTGTCAATTTTTCCTTTGAAGGCATTGTTTATAAATTTAATGCGTTTGGTATCAATACGTGACCAAAGAAAAACAACAGGCCGAGCCTAAAGGCTCAGTTCCGAGAGACGGTGCACACTTTATTATTTGGAACCGGGCCTTCAGGCTCGGCAATGTTTTTAAAAACATCCTATCAAAAATTATCATAGCAAACGCATTAATTAAGTGATCAGATTTATTATTCAATAATCATTACGACGGCTTTATAAGTGTCAATTTTTCCTTTGAAGGCATTGTTTATAAATTTAATATGTTTGGTATTCTTGATAAGAAAAAAGTCTTTAAGCGGCTAATCTTGTGGCGCTATAAACCACTCGGGTGGCGCGCGTTTAGTCCACTTTGCAAATTTGGCTTTATCGCCCCGATAAAAATTTCTATAAGCCGATACCGGATCGTTAGCCACTTTATAACTATCCGGCATGGCTTGGGGAAAGGTTGTTAATCCGATAGATAAAAAGGAATACTGAGATATTACAGTTAGCACCGCAATAGACTTGTGATCTGTTTGCTTATCATATCGATATTTGTATTCTTTATTTAGCTCAAGGGTTAACTCACTCAGCCACAAAAAATTATCAAAAGAGGCTTCGGCCCATAATACCGAAGGATGATTTACATGAGTTGATTTATAAGGGGTTGAAAAGCCTTTTTTATTTAATACGGTACAAAGGATTTGCACACTTTCCAGAATCATTTTAACCACATGCTGATCACAATGATATTGTGCACATGTTTTAATATCATTATCCAGAATGAAAATGTTCATCGCCGCCGACACCTTAAATCATCGCTATTATTGTTGAGGGTAAAATAGTCTATTACTGCTCTGGCAGCTAAAAAATACAATTTTTTTAGCTGCGTTAAATCACTGCCGCTAATAGATTGTGTGTTTTTATACTTTATCTTGATCAGCCAATAAATCTGATATTCTGTTAAAAAAAATGTCCAGAGTATCTTTTTCTTTATAGTCAAAATCGTGTTTACCATGAAACATGATCGTCACAGTCAAATCTTTATAGGCTAACCAGCAGGTATATCCGTCGAAATCCTGAGAGGCACGAATACCTGAAAGCTCATAAACGCCATCGGTCCTGCTGCCCTTAGTGGTGACTAAATTAAACATTTTTAACATGTTTTGTTTTTTTATTTTATCTAAATACATAACGTTCCCTTACTTGGACATTCAGCACTGATCATTTATCTAAAAATGATCAGACTAATCATTGCATCAATCAGCTCAAAGCTTGAAAGTCCGATTAATAGTGCTTAATGTTAAATGTTAACTATTACAATGCCTACATACGAGCTGCAAGGCAATAGGGATCAATTTGAAAAGTTGGCGGGCAATATTCGGTGACTTTACCGATATCGCACCCTACGGGCTTTGAGCTTCGGGCTTTCTAGCTGCGAGTTTCGAGCTGAATAGTTATCGGTAGGGTGCATTTTATGCACCACAAGCGTTGGTAATCGGTGCACGAAGTGCACCCTACGGGTTATGTTATTGTAGGGTGCATTCCATGCACCGCAAGCTATGAATGTTGCGTAGAGCTCTACGGTTATGTAATCGGTAGGGTGCATTTTATGCGCAGGGAAAAGCGAGTTTCGAGCTACGGGCTACGGGCTACGGGCTTCGAGCTTTGAGTTTCGAGTTTCGATCTTCTCGCCTTCTCGCCTTCTCGCCTTCTCGCCTTCTCGCCTTCTCGCCTTCTCGCCTTCTCGCCTTCTCGCCTTCTCGCCTTCTCGCCTTCTCGCAGCTCGCCTTCTCGCAGCTCGCAGCTCGCCTTCTCGCAGCTCGCCACTCTTAGCGCTTAGTCGCTAATTGGGGCTTGTTAAAAACTGCCCTTGGTCATGCCTGAATAACCCGATGCCACTGTTGTGTGGCGGTTATTATGACCCGGTTGCCAAACCCAGGTATTATCGGCCAACTTCTTCACACATTTCCAGATAAAAGGAGTATTAACGGGCAGCTGTTCAACTATCTTAGTCCATACCGGTGCAGCAGGACCCGGACCGTTATGATTGGGGGGAGGGTTTGAAATATAGGCATGGTAAACGCTGGGGTTCATTTTCTTGGCCTGATTAAGATCCCAGCTACCCAATTCCGCAATGCTGCCGATCAGATAGATGTTATCACCCGGCTTGGTCCAGCCGTTATCACAGGTAAAATAGGCCGAACTGCTCGCCGGCGTGCTTCGCTGATAAAAATCTAAGTGTTTTATCTGGCTGGTCGGCATCTTAGCGGTTTTGGCATAAACCACATTGTGACCCGCGTTATACCAGCCGGAGCTGGCCCCATCAAAAGCATTTTTGCTGTTATATTGAGTGAGTGAAATATTATTGAGCTTCACATCCATGGCTTGCTGATTATCCAAAATCAACTGCACCATATTTTGACGAGAGGGGGGCGCGCCAGCGTAAGTGCCGCTGCTGGCATGGATAGAGACTCGCTGGTGATCACCTTGTTGTTGCTGCGTGAGCAGGGTGGTTCTAGTGTTATAAACCGGGCGCTTATTTGCATCATAGGTTAAGGTGCTGCCATCGTCTTCATAGAGGGTAAAGCCGGCAGGGTTATCTCCTGCAATAACCTTAAGTATTAATTCATTATGCGGCGCAGTTCCGTTTTTCGAATGACCGAAGGCATCTTTTGTATCAGCGTCGACATACATTCGCGGAATAATCGCCCCCGCTTTCACAAAAGCTGGTAAACGGAAAATTTTATCCCGATAAACCGGCACCTGATTTAACCACTGCCCTTGACTGTCGAACCACTCATTACTGTGGTAGTTAACCCATTTACCGGCGGGCAAATACATATTACGTTGATATTCACCGTGGCTAGCTACAACGCCAACCAGCAGATCTTTACCGATCATTTTTTGATGTCCCATTTCACGCAAGGTGAGATCATCCTGATAATAAAATAGCGGCGGCGGCATCACCGGTTCACCTGTCAGAAAAGCGCGATAAGCCAGAGAATAATAGTAAGGAATAAGCGCATAACGCTGGCGGATATTTTCGCGGTTACTGTCAAGATACCCCACTAAATAAGGTGCGGTTTCATAGCGTTGCGAGCTCTGAAAAGCATTGTCCGTATGAGGACGTACCGGCACATCAAACCAGGCGCCATTGGCGAACCACTGCGTATAAAGTTCATCTTCATACTGACGATTGCCGGAATGGCCCTGATTATAGGGCATGCCTTCGCGGCGAAAACCGCCAATATCAGCGCCATAATAATCAATGCCGGAAAAAGACATATGCAGCTGCGCATTGGAATGGCTTGCCAGTAAATCCAGATTCGAGCCGATATCACCGGACCACATCGCCGCGCCGAATCGTTGAATGCCCGAGGTGCCCGAGCGGGTAATAATAAAGGAGCGTTCATCTACCTCATCGCGATGTTGATAATAGCCCTCATAAATGGATTTATTCCACAGAAAATTATACAAATTGTGTATATCACCGTGGCTGTTTTTAAGACCATTGAGCGCGGTTTCTAGACCGTCATAACAGTTTGCCGGATTGTATTTTTCCGGCTCCCCCAAATCTGTCCAGTGCGATGTAATACCTATGTTAGATAAATTAGGAAAACGGCGGTTGAGGTGCAGCCAGCGAGTGCCCGCACTGTCGCTCCAGTCAAGCATGGCGGCATCACCAAACCAGTCCTTAATATGGGCTATCTTGCCCTGTTGTAAATCATCACATTTTCCAGCACTTTTCAGGTAGGAAAAATAGTTGCCCGCCTGCATCATATCGTCATAGGTGGCGGTATTTTTATTGATATAGGACTCTTCAATCGCCACCAGAGAAATATCATCCTGCTGATATAAAGCGACTTTGCCGGCCGGATCGGGAAAATAATAGTCATTGCCGTCATTGTTACTGGTATCCCAGTCCAGTTTGCCCATCGGGCTGTCGGGATTATTGGCTTTGATTCCGCCGAACCAAAACAGATCCAGCACAAAACCGTCAAGGGGAAAATTATTGGCCCGGGCAGCCGACAGCAAAGTGTCTACTTCATTCCAGTTTTTATAGCCAAATTCCGATAACCACAGACCGAAAGCTTTTTTCGGCGGCACCGGCGGTCTGCCCACCAGTTCCATATAGTCTTTGCGCAAATCCGGCAAGTCAGCCCCGGACATCACATAAAAGCGCACCTGATCACCCCACATCCGTACTTCCCACCAGTTGGTCTCAAAATCCCACTGCTGCTTATAAACATTATCCATAAACAAGGCATAATCTGCCTTGTTTCCCAGAGAGTAGATAACCGGAAACTGCACATTGCCGACCATGCCCGCCTGACCAAAAGGCATAAAACCGTTGCCATGCGCCTGCGCCTGACCGCTTGGCTGAGCTTCCCGTACTTTATGGGCTAACCAGTCACCATCGGCGCTGCCCAGTTTTTTAAATTGCTGACCCAGACCGTAAATATTTTCAGTGCCGCTTGGGTTGATATTAATGCCTTTCCAACTGAGGTTTAAATCCACCGGGCAGACCAGGGTTAACAGAGTATTTTCCTGGGTTTTATCGCGCACCGAAACGCAAAGATTATTGCTGTTGATATGTATTCTTAAATCGCTGGTATGCAGTGTATTACCATTGTCCATAATGCTGGTGGGGCCACTATAATCAGATTTATACACCATCGGTGATTGATAGAGAGGGTCGCTGCCATTAGCGCTGTTGCCCGGGCTTGCATACTCAAAATGCACTAAATCATCATCGAGCAGCTCGACTATCAGTGCGGCTGAATTAATTGTGAATTTTTTACGAAATATCTCACCGTGGGCATTCAGGCTGAGGCTAAAGATACTGATTGTAAGCAGGCACATACAAAATGTTTTACTGACTGTGTTCATTATCCATCTCCATCAAATCCATAGGTTTCCTTATGAACCCAGCTTTAGGGGGAATAAGGGTGTTGGCGGCAAACTAACAAAGCTGTTTTTTTCACCTTTAAACTGAAAATAAACAACGGAACCTTTCCAGCAAATCTTTTCTATTGATTATTGTAGACCTTGAGCAGGTTATTGGGGGGGAGACACTGACGAATATGGTTGATTAAAAAGGGATAAGGGCAGTGGATGAGCAAGCGGTTAACAGCCGCTGTTGATAAGGTATTAAGCAGGCTTGAAGGCTTAAGATACTTTATGCCGACTATCACACTGCCTATATGCGGACTAAAAGGTCAACAGACCCTACAATCTATGTTTACGCCATCGACATACCACCCAACCTATGTCGATAAAATGCAATTTCTTAAATGTTGCATCGATTCTATGTTTACGCCATCAACATACCACTGAACCTATGTCGATAAAGTTAAACTTATTAAACATAGCGGTTGTTTCAATGGGCTTTCATAAATATACTTGTGCCTAATTTCGATAAAAAGGAACGTTAAACATGGCTTGGGACAAAGAAATTCCATACAACGATATTCCGCTGTTACCTCCTCGCTTGGAGTTTACTGACTCTATAAGTGTACTAAAAGCCTGCATTAAAGCTCGAGCGGCACTGGCCGAACTAAATCAAGCAGGGAAACTCATTCCTAATCAAGGACTTCTCATTAATCTTATCCCGATGCTTGAGGCTAAGGATAGTTCGAAAATTGAGAACATTGTAACCACAACAGATAAGTTATTTCAGCACTCTAACGAGGACTCAACAGCGGATAGTGCAACAAAAGAAGCTTTAAAATACAGAACAGCTCTTCGGGAAGGGTTTGAACATATTCAGGATTACCCCCTTTGCACACGCACCGCTCTTGAGGTGTGCAGTACACTAAAGGGTGGCGAGATGGATGTTCGGAAAATAACTGGTACAGCCATCAGCAATAAAGCTATTGGCGGGGTTGTTTACACTCCCCCTGTTGGGGAGTCGGTAATTAGGGATCTCCTATCAAACTGGGAAAAGTTTCTGCATAACGATGATGATATAGATCCATTAATAAAACTTGCAGCATCACATTACCAGTTTGAGGCCATTCACCCATTTCATGATGGTAACGGGAGAACAGGGAGGATACTAAATGTACTGTATCTTGTGGAAAAAGGTTTGCTAACATTACCTATACTCTACTTGAGTAGATACATTGTTCAGAATAAAGCTGACTACTACAGGCTTCTAAACGAAGTTACTGCTCATGAAAGTTGGGAAGAGTGGATTCTGTTTATCTTAAATGGCATCGCTATTACTTCCACGTGGACAACTAGTAAAATTGCAGCCATTGAAAGGCTTATGAAACATACGGTTGACTTTGTGCGTGACGAACTCCCCAAGGTCTACAGTTACGAGCTTGTTGAATCCATTCTTGAGCATCCTTATTGTAGAATTGGAAACTTAGTGGACAAAGGTATTGCGAAAAGACAAACCGCATCGGGCTACCTCAAAGAACTTACTCGCATAGGAGTGCTAGAGGTACAGCAAGTTCGGAATGAAAAGTTATTCGTAAACGCTAAACTTATGCAGCTCATGACGCAAGAGGAAAACGACTTCCTACCGTATGAACGCATGCAATAAGATTACATCCAGTGCCTAGGTGCTGGATGCAACAATAGCGTGAATAGCATCATTTTATTGTTGTGAACAGATTGCGTTAAGATACCTAACAACACTGAAATGGAACAGAGCCATATACTAACAGTTGACCACGTTAGACCCTACAATAAAGCTTCTAAATCTTCAGTAATATCATCCAATTTGTCATTGAGTTTTCTTAATTGTTTTTTATTTAAAGAGTCAATTAACTGCGTTAACGTCACTTTCCATAGTTTTTGATTATATGCTATTTTTTGCTTAAATTGCGCCGAACGAAAAGAGTCAGCCTGCAAAATGGAACGGCTTAATGCTTTTTCAAAAGCGGGTTTATCACCTCGTAAGGTATAAGCTTCCCGTATCGAATTTGCCCAATCACGGCGAAACTCAATCCAATCAACAAATGTCGATAATTGTTGCTCATTAGTGCTTTTGATTAATTGCTGTTGTGATGCGTTAAGCTTACCGATAAAGGATGCTAATCGACTTTCAATTTTATCAAATCTCTTATCTAATCGCGCTTGGTTACTTAAATCCTCATAATCTTCAATCCTATCCCGATTTTTCTTTTCTGTGGCCGCTAAAAACTCCGTTATTTGTTCCTCTTTTAGCGACGTTGCTAATTTCACCACACCTGGTTCGATGCCAATTAAAATAGCCTGCCAAAAACCTGTAAAGGTTTTTATATAATCGTCTATATCGTCCTGTTCCAGCCCGTTATTGAGCTCCTTTTTAAGTAGCTTCATCTGAGTGATATAGCGCGGTATTTCTGATTGTCGGTGCCAGTCTAAAAATTGCACTAATGCCGGATCAAACTCCGTTTCCTGCTCATTGGTTAAAGTAATATAATCGTCTATATACCAATAAGAAAGCCAGTCCAGATTGTTGTAAATTAACTTTGAACTGCATGCCGAGACCCCCAATAAAAGAAAAATCAGCAACAATCCGCGATATTTTTTGTTTTTAATCAAACTTCGCTCCTGATGAAATAATGTTCGTACTAAGTGGGATTAAATAGCAACTGCATAAGTATACGAAAGTTTGAGCGATCTGGTTCAGCGGAACGCGAGTCACGAGCGGCGGGCTTTAAGGCGGGAAGGCTGGAAGTCGGGCTTCGAGTGGCGAGCTTCGATCGGCGATCTTCGAGCTTTCGAGCGTTTGAGCTTTCAGGCTTTAAGTCGTTCTAGCGTTCTAGCGTTCGAGCCTTCCAGCTTTAAGGCCTTAAAGCTTTCAGGCCTTCAGCTCTGCGTTTGCAGGTGTCTTTTCTCCTGCAGAGTCTGTATAAAGACGGGCAATCTTTATCGTCAGTTTCAATATTATTAAAAGGTCTTATTATGAATAAATTTATCCCTGTTACCCTAGCCGCAATATCTGTACTTGTTACTGGCTGTTCAAACACCGGAAGTTACCCTCTTATGCAGCAAGGCAGTGTTTTAGTCAGTGAAGTTGTTTCAGTCTGCAGCACTATTGTCGGTGGTCAGGCAGAACAGCGTATTAATCAAGAATGGGCTAAATACCCGGCCGCAGAAGCCAGCCGTCCAATGATAGAATCCGTTGCCAGTATATTACTGAACAATCCTGATGCGACCGCGCAACAAAGAACCACTCAGTATGCACAATATATAAGCTGTGCCACTGGCTTGCTTGTAACAAAGAATGCAATGCAGTAAAGCTTGTTTTTGCTGTTTTTGGTTAAATGACAAAAATGCGCTAATACCCGTTATTAACGCGTTTTTACTCCCTGAATACTAAGACCTGCCTTACAACATTTTCAAGTCAATTTTGGCATATATTCGTTTTAAAATAATCGTTTGGATGTCCCCTGCTTTTTTTCTCTTTTTTCATTTATGACAAATAAAAAATTATTCGTCCGTAAATACCTCTACTTACTTCATTTTAATCTCGAAATTCATCTTTTTTGATTAATTCCTTTCTCCATTTTGAAATTATTGCAGATCCAACATCAGGTTCATTCGCAATTTTTCTCAAGGAGTCGCCATAAGGTTGAAGTAAGCAAATTCCACCTTATTCTCTCGCTTTCAGGTCGATAGCAGGAGATAACTATCCTGGCTTAGGAGGAATAGATGTTCGGATAAGTCCAAAACATGCCGCATATATTGAAAAATGGATAATTATCCGGTATTGATCAAAGAGAGGACAGTACCCTAAATAAAGAAACTTCTCCTATAACAATCCGATAAACTGACTTACTACTAAATTCCATTAATCCATTATTGAAAATAAAAAAATCTATTGAAGATCAAAAAAATATAACTTATTGTGTTGTTTTGTTTTAGATAAACAAGCTGTAAGCAAATGATTATAAAGCTTAGTTATGCTAAAAAATAATTTTAATCAATCAAAAAAAAATGTTTTCAGGGCGATTAGGCAATCAATATCCAATTTTTTATTAATATGTATTTATGGAGACCATCATAATGTTGAAAGTTGGATTAGGAGCACTTGTCGAAAGCGACAGTGCATTTAAAGGAATTGGTAAAATAGTTGCGATTGATAATGAAAAAAGTAGTGCAACTATTGGTTTCTTCAAGTCACCTCTACAGCCGTATTCAAATCCAATCGATGTGGATATTCAATATCTTACCTTAGTGACATCTTTGGACATGAGAGCTGAAGTATTTGTACAGTTTCCAAGATCACAAACATGGAAAATGGGGCATTATGATGGAGAAAGGCCTGGTAATCAGGCACTTATTACATTCTCAAGAGAAATGCGTGATCCCTTTGATTTTACAGAGATTTTCATTCCTAACGCATATCCAAATACAGAATTTAATGCCTTGGATTTTTTAAAAGGTCAGGGTACGTCTTCACCATATCTTTGCAATACGTTATCTCAATTCTATCAGGCATATTATGAGCAAAAACGATCTTGTCGCTCTGTCTCTGCACTTATTTCAAGCTCGGTAGAACTGGAAAAACATCAACTTGCTGTTGTGCATGAAGTACTTAAAGACTCAGAAAAGAAGTATCTTTTGTGTGATGAAGTCGGTTTGGGGAAAACCATTGAAGCAGGCTTCATTATTCGCCAGCATGTGCTTGAAAAAGGGCGTGACAGTAAGGTACTGATTTTATTGCCAGAAGCGCTGATTGAACAGTGGGATTTTGAGTTAACTAAACGTTTTCATCTAGGTGATCTGCTTAATACCAACCCAGATAATGACAAGCCGAATATTCATATTTGTTCATTTATTAATGCACTTACCTATGAGGATACGCCATCTATGGTGGTAGTAGACGAAGCCCACCAAATATCAAGCTTTCCATTCAATGGAAAAATTACTGAAAAGTTGCTGTTTGATTCGATCTCAGATTTTACTGACCAATCAGATGTGACGCTGTTATTAACTGGCACGCCAATGGCAGGGCACCCATCAGCATATTTTGCGCTTCTGCATTTACTCAATAAAAATAATTTTCCACTAGATGAAGAGGCAATTGAAACATTCAGTCAAACCTTGCCACAGCAAAGTCGATTGAGAGAAGTGTACCGATTATTTAAGCCTGAAAATGATAATGGTTTGTTAGATGGCGCTCTGGATGATCTTGAGGGCTTTAATTTGTCTGATAATATCCTTCAAGGTTACATCGATGAATTAAGACCTTTGGTGGATATATTTGCAGACGAGGTTGATAAGCAAAAACGTGATGCATTAATTGATTTTCTTGCCCATCACTTTAGCCAAAAGTATCTCTACGATTATCGAATGCTGAGAAATTCACGTGCTACGGGTTTTGAAAAGTCACAAAGTAGTGAAATTGAATTACTATTTCCAGGACTTAACCCGGCAAAACTTATTAGTTGGGAAGCGCCCGATGATGGCGCATATTTAGATGAGCATTTTGAGCAGTATCGCTCTGAGGCTATTTTTGATGAAGAAACATTTAATGCATTAAGTCTATCTGACTTTAAAGCATGGTCAGAAGCACTATTGACCAGTCCACTTTGCTTTGCTGGAAAAGTTCAAAAATTACTTGAAAATACTCAGCTATCAGAAACTGAATCTGTGCATTGGCAACAAATGCTTGATCAGGCAACGGGTGAGCAGGTACTTAAAAATAAAGCCTTAAAAGAGACGCTGCTTGATTGGTTAACTACAAATAATGAAGGTAAAGCAGTTGTTTTCTGTGGTGAAAAACAAACAGCTGATAATGTTTTTTCTTATCTTTTAGGTAGTTTGGATATAAGTGTTGAGCGTCACAACAAAAATGAAACACTGGAGTTTAATTCTAATGACGCGATTCGTGTTTTAGTTTGTGATGAAAAAGGTGAAGATGGTTTGAACCTACAGGGTAAAAAACGCCTTGCTATTCATTACAGTATGCCGATTTTATTGAGTCGTTTAGAGCAGCGTAATGGCCGTTTAAATCGCTACAGTGCATTGTCAACTGGTGTTAGCCCAATTGACACCTTCATTCTAACGCCAAATCGAGATACTTTTTATCGTAAATGGATCGAAGTACTAAAAGAAGGGGTTGGGTGCTTTGTCTACTATCGTGCCAACATTCAAGATGAAATCGATAAAAAGCTAGAGGGTGAAGTTTGGCCAAGTATCCGAAAAATGGGCTATATGGCATTAGATTCTGCCATTATTGAGTTGCAAAAAACGATTAAGGAAATCTATCGAAGCCGAGAGATCATTACGAAGCTTGCAACGGTTGATCTTGATGCAGAAAAAGCCGAGCAAATTTTAGCTCAAATGCGTCAATCCGATGAACTTTTTGAAGCGTCGCCAGCCCTTAAAAACTGGATCACAAAAGGTATTTTGTTTGATATGAAAAAAGCTGGAGATGATCTGTACCGCTTTTGTTATGCGTCAGGTAGAACCAAAATGCGCTCTTCAATGCTTTTAAATAAGTGTATTGTTGGTATTGATATACAGGCCTCAAGTTACGATGCACCGATTACTAGAGAGTTGTCATTTTCAAGAAAGCATTGCGTTGAAAATGGCAGTTATCCATTAAGGTATGGCCAACCCTTCGTGGATGCAATTGCGGATGTTTCAAGGGGTTCTCCATTTGGAAGTAGCAGTGCCATTATCCGGCAGATTCCAGGTCAATTTGAGCCCAAATTGTTCTTCATTCCACAGTGGCTTGTTGAGGCACAAAACACTTCAATAGCAGAACAAATCGCCCTAGATGCATTGACGCCTCCAGTGGTTTTTTCCGAAGTTTTTGGTGAGAATGGCAATATTGAACAAACGCCAATTATTAAAACAGTAGTGACAGCCCGGTATAATAAAAGTGGTACAAAGGTGTATCATGAAGAACAAGGAGTACCTTATAAAGACACTAATATTACTATTTCAGGCGATGAAGAGTTAATAGATATCTGGCAATTAGTTAACGGCCATATAGATAAAAGCCGCTTTAATACAGCATTAGATCTGGTCCATGCTCAGAGTAAAAAAGTCGCAGTAGAGGCATTTAAAGCTACTTCAGAAGCAAAAGAGGAAACTCCCTATAAAGTGACGCTGTTGACTATTAAATATGTGCTGTTATTTGGAGGGTTATCATAATGTACTTTTGGAACTTCTATCCTTTAGAGAAGAAAACGGAACTTTTGGATAATATTGAGCATTTTGATGATACGCAGTTTAAAAAAAGGCTAGTTCAATCTATTGAGTCATCAAACTTAAGCTTGAACGAGTTTTGGTACTTAGCTAAGGATTTATTGGCATCGGAAGTCAGTCATTCAGAACCAAGTATTTATTTGGGGAAAAGGCCCACACTTGATCAATTTAAGTTTGCTTTGAAGTGTGGTTTAAAGTTTGATCCGACTTCAAACTCTGTCATATTGGCGGAGAACTCGCTTTCAAAATATGTTAAGCCAGTTTATGGCTTAATCCAAAAGCGCTACTCACAAGAGCCTTTACACGATACTATCTTAAAAAATCTTAATCTGCCTTATTTAACTTACACCAATCTGGCACAGCGAGAAGCCGTTCGAACTGCGTTGTCTTCTGAGCCAGATGCAACGGTGATTGTGAATCTTCCTACAGCGGGTGGGAAAACGTTAGTAACAGAGGTTTTAACCGCCTTTATCAAGCCTGATGAGCTAAATATTGTAGTGATTCCAACGACAGCTTTAGCGCTTGATCAAGCGCGAAGGATGAAAGTCTTTGTTGAGAATATGGGTTACAGTGCAGCGGCAGAATACGCATGGCGTGGAGATTTAAAACCAGAGGTAAAAAAACGCATAAAAGCAGATATTTTATCTGGTCAGCAACGCGTGTTGTTTGTCTCACCTGAGTCTATGGTCAGCGGCATTCTACCTACGCTTTTTAAAGCTGTAGAATCACGAAAACTGAAAAATGTTATCTTTGATGAAGCTCATTTAATCGATACTTGGGGAGAATCTTTTCGACCAGAGTTTCAAAAAGTTGGGGCATTTCTAAATGCGCTAAAACAAAAAGGGGGCGTGTTTAGAAAAGTGTTTTTATCCGCAACCTTTACTGATCAAACTTTAGTCACCATTAAAACCTTATTTGGAGATCCAGGTGTTGAGCCTATTTTGGTTAATGGCGCTTTTTTAAGGCCTGAACCTATTACTCTAAAAACGGAGGTCTCTGAAGATGCTTATTTACAGACGGTTATAGACAAAGTCATCTCAAGCCCAAAACCACTTGTCGTTTATGCATCAACGAAAGTTGATTGTTTAAGTATATCTGATCATTTATCTGCATTAGCTATTGGCAGAAAGCGAGTATTTACTGGTGATACGAATGATTCTGATCGTAAAAAAATCATCCAGTCTTGGAGTGCTGACGAAGTCGATATCATTATTGCCACGTCAGCTTTTGGTGTTGGCATGGATAAAAATGATGTTCGGTGTGTACTTCATGCGGGCATCAGCGAAAATATTGATTCTTTTTATCAAGAAATTGGCCGAAGCGGACGTGATGGCAGGGCGTCATATTGTGAGGTGATTTATCACCAAGCTCACTATAAAAAGAAGGTTAGCCAAAATAAAACCAGCAAAATCGGCACCAATCTTGGCTATAAACGTTGGCAATCAATGTGGAAAAACAGAAAAGAAATACGTGAGAACATTTATCAAATTAAAGTCAGATCCCAGGCGCATCATATTGAACGCAACTCAGAAGCCAATGAAACTTGGAACTGGAAAACGCTCCTTTTGATGCAGCGTGCAGGATTGATTCGCCTTTCTTATCCCGATGCTACCCAAGTACCAAAAGAGCAAGAAGAATGGTCTGTATTTTGGCAGAATTTCAGCAATCAAATTTTGGTGGAGATTGTACATGACAGGCATGTTATCCAAGAAACTTGGGAGAGTGTCGTTGAACCCCATCGCACCAGCGAAGTTAGGCTGGAAAAGCAGCGAATTAAGTATCTGCTTGATTGGATAAATGGCACTAATCAGCTGTGTGATGTTCTTCAGGATAGTTACCAGTTGGATGGCTTGATGCCAAGTAAGGTTTGTGGCATTTGTGATGTTGATAATGACCGAGTAAAACGTAAATATCTAGTTGGTCAGAGTGTTCGAGTCAAAAAAAAGATAGAGGATTTTCCTGAGAATAACTTGTTTTACTTTGAACTATCAAATCACTCAACTGAAGAAATAATGAAAGCTTTCAGAAAAGTAGTACTTGATGGCAAGGTCTTAATGCTTGTGTGTTCCAAATCCTTCTTGAAAAAAGCAGAACCTTCTTTGAAATCGCTCAATCAAAATGTTTGGTTTTATGGGGATCTTCAAGATTATTTTGATGATAATCAGCATCTTAAAGACTATCCCAAATTTATTGTTCAAGATGATAAATTTTTCTCAGATAAACCAAAACAACCTGATGAATGGCAAGAAAAATATTCAAACTATTTTGTTGCAAATAGCAACCTGAAAGATCCTACAAATACTTACCGTAAGTGGTGGGAATCAGGTAATACGGTACAAAAATTAACTTACTTAGTGAATTCATAACTATGGCAATTATTAACAATGCGAACCGGGGCAGTCATATACCAACCTTACTGCTCATCGATGAACTGCTGATCAAATTTAATACGAAAAATATCGGAAAGTTTATCCCGAACTCAAAACTTTTAGGTTCAGCAATGCCTGATTTTCTTTATTTAAAGGATACTTTAGATGAAGAAGGCAACTTTGAAGTAAACACCAATGCAAAAGAGAAAATGCGAGAGTCTTTAGACTTTTGGGCTAATTATGGCCTATGGGAAATGACAGAGTTAGAAGGTGGGGAAAAAGGTTACCAAAGTAGCGGGCTTAAGGCTTCTCGCAAGAATCTGCCAAAACGAATATTAGATGTGATTTCAAATCATTATTTTGATAATGGTAAGTTAAAAGTCACTTTAAGTGATTTTTACAGTAGTGATGATCTTAAACGAGATTTTAGTACTTTTGTGTTTGCAATGTGCTTTTTTCTATATCAAGAAGACGTGACGTTTAAAAATAATAACTTCTTAACAAAAAGTTCTGCCTATGATTTGATGACAGGTAGCATAACTCAAAATACAAAAAGAATTACCTTCAATAAATCTAATGAATCGAGTGGTGTAATCAACTATGGACATTTCCTAGGCTTTTTTGAAATGGTAGGGAAAAACACCTACAGCGTGGATCCGACCCGCTTTGTTAAGTGGTATTTGGCTGATATTTTCAGTGGCGAAACTGAGTTAGGTATTCAGGATTTCTTAAATAAATTAAATAAAATTCTTCCTATTTTTGATACTGGTCCGTATCAAAAAATGCTTCCTGAATATTTAAATATTAAGCGTCCATCGCTGAATTTTAATGATGGTAATGTGCAAATGTCCTCAGCACTAAGCCTTGCACTTTATCGCCTCGAGCAAATGAACCTCATTCGATTAGAAGGTCGGTCGGATAGTACAGATAGGTTTGATCTTAACTTACCAATTTCTTCAATTAGGCAAGTCACCCACATTCAATTTCATGACAAGGTGAACAAATGAGCATTCAATCTTACTGGCCAAGCTTTGACAATGTTCAAGATTGTATTTTAAGTGAAGCAGAGCGTTTAAGTGATAAGCTTTTAATCGCTGTCCACCATCCAACAAAGCTGATTGCAACCGGATATGGCACAAATACACCCGAAGTAAAATCTCAACAAGAACTGTTAGATCATCTACTTAATAGCAACCATATCATTCCACTGTTGGGGGAATCTGGTAGTGGTAAGTCTCACCTTATTCGTTGGCTTGATGCCATTGCTGATACGCACCCTAAGGCTATTGAAGAAAATTGGCATGTCATCCGAATTCCTAAAAATGCCAGTCTTTCGCAAGTGCTTGAAATCATGCTATATGGTCTTAAAGGGGATGTCTTTGATCAAGCTCGCAAGCACACTAGAGAGGTGAGTAATGGACTAAGTGAAGAGACAACGAGAGGTTTGTTATTTACTCATCTTAATGAAGCGTTAAGAGCGATACCTGAGGCGCTTACAAAAAAGGGGGAATCTCTTAAAGTTGACGGTAACTTAACGCCTGAAAAACGCGTTGAACTTCGAGAGGAAATGACCTTTGCAAAGCAATTGACTGATTTTTTTGCTGACCCTTATATTCAGACTAAATTTTCTGGTGACAGATCTGTTATTAATAACCGAATTTCACGGTTGATTGAAATAAAAAGCTATGCGGAACTTCTAGATGAGCATTTTGAGCTAACAGGGCAAGACTTTTTATTTACATCAGGTGAAGAGATGTCTTTTAATCTTGGTCGCCAAGCAAAAACGGCCTATCGTAACCTTCAGTTAGCGTCTGATGAGTCAAAGCGGAAGATGGCGGCAGAAATCACTAATAAGGCTATTGATCGTGCCTGTAAACTCATGTTCAATCGTCTTTTTCAATTTAGTACTGGCAATTTTCAGGACTTATTTAAAGAAATTCGTAAATATCTACTGGCAGAGAATAAAACTCTGGTTGTACTGGTGGAAGATTTAGCTGCCATTTCTGCAATTGATGATGTCTTGATTGATAGTTTGCTTGAACAAGATATGGACGATGGTGAGCAGGTGCTTTGCCCCATGAAGTCTGTCATTGCTGCCACTGATGGTTTAGAAAGTTATCAAAGCCACAGAAGTTCAATCTGGACGCGCGGGGGGTATGAATGGCGACTGCCATCTGATAACGATGTTAGGCAATTTCCGGAGCTTGCCTTTTCAAACGAAGACGTTCTGAACTTTTGTGCTCGCTATATTAACGCTGCCCGTCATGGTGTGAGCGAAGTGAAACGCTTGGTTGATGTATCCAATATTAGTCTTGGTTTACCCATTTGGGAAAATACACTTGATGAATCTGAGCTGAAAATATTAGAAGAATTTGGCTCTTCACCAAATAACATTCCACTCTTTCCTTATAATAAACAAGCTATTATGAAGCTTACGCAAAAGCATGTGTTTAGTGCTGGGCATACACGATTTAACCCCCGAGTAGCTATTCAGCAAGTGCTTTTAGCAATCCTTCGAGACCATAATGGAATATTCCTTCAAGGGGGATACCCTAGTGCTTGGTTTGAAGGGCAACTGAATGAATTTCGTCATGATGAAACAGCACAATTCATTCAGCAAAGAATTACAGATAAAGAGATGAGCAAAAGACTTGTGGGGTTCATGTCTTTATACAGTGATGGCCGCTCTACTGAGGAAAATTTAAAGCAAGTAAGTGCAGGACAAGCAAGTGCTTTTAATCTTGATACTTCATTTTTATCAGATGATGTTACTTTGGCATCGATGGGTCAAATCATCATAGGTGACCCAATACCCGCCGCTCCAACTCCAACTGTAAAGCCTACGAAACCTAAGAGTCAACCTGTCGTAGACGAGTTGAAGATAAAAGTTGATGAGTGGTTTGCAGGCTCTGCGCAATTAGACCAAGGATTAAGTAATCAGTTAAGGCAGGGGTTATTTCAGATGCTGGAGAATCACAAAGGCTTTAGCGATTATTCTGTCGATAAGACTAAAAACTGGGGACCGTCACAAAATTTAAGTATGCTTGAGTCGGTATTAAAAGAGGGTAGCAAAATCAATATCGGAGTGCCGGGGTCAGCCACAAACCTTTCCAATAAAAAATATGTCAACGCTTTTGCCGAGGAGGTGCTATCAGATTCCCTTGATTCAATGTCGTTGAAGCGTCAGATGCTAGCAGTTCTTCGTTATACAAATAACAACTCGACAAATAAAACAGAAGGATGGAGCTACCCTAAGGGTTTTGAAGATTATATCCATTATCAAGACTTTGCTCAAACCTGGGTACAAAGTGCCATGCAAACTTGCGTAAAAATTGCGAAGCACACTGCGCTTGATCCTTTAGGACAACAAGTGGCGTTAGCAAAAAATTTAGGAGTAGACTTATCTTCTCCTGCCAAAAGATTGAACCAACTTGTTCAAACTTCGGCACATATTAAAAGTAGACTTCCTGAGCCAATTAATGAACTACATAGTGAGGTGCTAAATAAATGGCTTGATGAGTGGGATAAACTTCGTGATAAGTGGCTCCGAACGATCGTTGTTGGAAAAAATAATGCCATTCATCCAGTAGATTTTAAGAATGCCTATAAACAAATTAATGACTTAGTTGGAAGTAACTCTGAACTGATGCCTGTCATACGAGACGTCTCGACTCAAGGCCAAATGTTTTTTGACTATCTAGTTGGCTCTGAGACTAAAATGGAACTTAAGGAACTGTTGGAGTCATTAAATGAGGTTTATAAAAAAATTCCGGCGGAGATGATACCTAACTATTCCGATACCATGACCACTGTTCGAAAACGCACAAGAGATTTAGCAAAAATTGTCACATCTGAGACGCCTAAATCTGTTATGGGATTAATGGATAATAGTAAAGATCCATTACAGTTACTGAATAAAATAAATGGTAAAGAATTGAGGCTTTGGCAAAAGGTATTAAAAGATTGGATATCGATTTCACCAAAAATTGTCAAAGATATTAGGAAATTTAATCAAGATAATGGCGCAAATAAAATAGAGCAATATACAGGCGCAATTAATGATCGCCTAACGCTGTTAGACTCTTCTTTAGAAGTATTGGGAGACCATAATGAGTCTTAAGAATCAAATTGCCGATATGTGTAAAGAGATTAAATATTATCAAGATAGCGCCAGCCTTGAAGATAAAAAGCAAGATCTGAAAACAATATCGATGCGCTTAGATACTGCTAGTAAAAAGGTAGAACATGAAGCAAAAAAACACGATTGTCTCAGTGATATTGATGAAGTAAATTTGTATTGCGACAGTAGCATTAACGCATTGAAGCAAGCCAAAATGGGGTTGCAGGCTTTCAAAATACTCTGGGAAACACTAGAGGATAAAAGCTTAAGTGATGATCAAAATACACTGTTTAACCTTACAGAATCTTTGAAAAGTACATCTGATTTGTTTACTGATTTCCATAAAGTGATTTGGGTCGAATGGTTAGATGAACAAATAAATTTGGCGCAAGTTGATGATTTTATTTTAGAGCATCAAAGAAGTGTGCATGGCAATATCGACTTATATAATAAGTACAACTTTACTAAGCGTGATTTAGATAATCAAATTAATGACTTTAATTTTGATAAAACCCAACTTTTAAGAATTAAGCAGTTTGCTCATCGATGTGCAGAATTAAAAGAAAAAATGAATACGGAAGATCTACCTGAGGGGGTAAAAAAACTTTTTGATAAGCTAAATAGGGTTGGGAATATTGCTTTTGTTTCGTTACTCACGCCAGAGGTCATGGATTGGCTCAAGAAGAATAATAAATTAGATACACTGGTAGTAAGGCAACGTTAATGAATAATTCAGTTAATAATGAACAACTAATAGAAGCACTTGATCGAATTGAGAATAAAGAGTCTGAGCTTTTAGTTTGGGGCGATGTAGAAGTTTTTTCAAGCAGAGTTGAAATAGAAGCCAGCATTAAAGATGCCGGCGTATTTGAAATGTATGTGGATGAATATTTCAAAGCACTACTGAGTCGCTGCTTTATCTTTCCTGTCGGTGAAAACTTATATCGCTCACGCATGGCAGAAACCGTTCGTCTGCAAGTGCTATCTCGCCAGTGGTTTGGGAAGCAAAATGTGGAAGATGCTAAACCACTTATCTCTGATTTCCGTTTTATAAAGCGTGCTCGTCAATACCCAAAGCGTGACCAAGACTCAAAGAGACTCATTGAGGGTTGGGAGAAGAGTAATTTATTAAAATCTGCTAATGAAAAAACCATATTAACTAATCTTCTTAGAAATGACGATAAGTGGTTTGAATTATCAGGCTTTCAGGTGCGTTCAACAGAGCGCATTCTAGAGACGTTTGATAAACATAAATATAAAAACACCAGAAATACCAAAGATGCCAGTGCAACCATTGTGTGTGCTGGAACCGGTAGTGGTAAAACGCTCTCTTTTTATTTGCCAGCGATGACCAAACTGGCTTTTGAATTATTGCAGGATGATAGCAAGCGAGTTCGTATTCTGGCCATTTACCCACGTAAAGAGCTATTAAAAGATCAGTTTGCAGAGACTTACAAAGAAGCTCGGAAACTCGATGAATATTTACAGTCTCAGGGAAAGCGAAAAATCACCATCGGTACCTTTTATGGGGATACCTTTCATGAATCTTATGTTGAAGATGGGAAAGCATTTGAACCGATGGTTTGCCCTAAAAAACACTGCTCAGGCACTCTTAGATACAGTAAGCGAAGAAAATTGGCAATTTGTGCAACTTGTGACACACCCCTTGCAGATGATGAAGTGCTCGTTACCAGAGAAAGTGCTAAAAAAAAACCGCCAGATATTCTGTTCACAACAACTGAGATGCTTAACCAGCGCCTGAGTGATGGTAGTTTTAATCATCTATTTGGTGTGAGTGATAATTCAGAGGCCATACCTCTTGTTCTTCTTGATGAGGTACACACCTATGCAGGAAGCAGTGGGGCACAAACTTCCTATCTATTAAAGCGCTGGATGAAATTTAGCGGTATTAAACCACATTTTGTTGGCCTGTCTGCAACGCTTGCTGATGCAAAGAATTTCTTTTCTGATTTAACTGGCACTAAGCCCCATCGTACAGAATTGATTGAGTCATTTGAATCTGAGTTAGAAGAGGAAGGCGCTGAGTATTTGTTGGCTCTTCGTGGTGATCCTGCCTCACAAACAGGCCTCTTGTCAGCAACCATTCAGGCAACGATGTTGGGGAATCGCATGCTTGATACCCATGAAGGAGCAAATAAAAATATCTCACAGGGAGTGTTTGGCCAAAAGGTGTTTGTCTTTACCGATGATCTCGATGTGATCAACCGTCTTTATAATGACTATTTAGACTCAGAGGGCAAGAAAGATTATTACGGCGAACTTCGACAAAGTGATCGAAACGAGTATCCTCTGGCCTCAAAGCGTTCTCCAAATCATAGTGATTATTCTGAAGCGCTTCAAAAAGAGTTGGGTCAGGATTGGTCATCAGCAGAAAAGATTGGACATAAACTGTTTCAGTCAGCACGCGTAGAGCGAACCTCAAGCCAATCCAGTGGTGTTAATAAATCTGCAAATGTTGTGGTAGCCACTGCTTCATTGGAGGTTGGATATAATGATCCGGATGTTGGCGCGGTCATTCAACATAAAGCACCTCGAAATGTAGCTTCATATTTGCAAAGAAAGGGTCGTGCTGGTCGTCTCCGGGGCATGCGGCCTTGGATGTATACTATTTTATCTGACTACGGCAGAGACAGAATTGCATTTCAACAATATGAGCAGTTAATTGACCCTAAGGTGAGCACCACCAAACTGCCAACGGAAAATTCACATATTCATAAAATGCATGCCGCGCTTGCCACTCTTGAGTGGTTGGTAAAAGTGTATAACATCCGCTGGACTAATATTTGGGAAATCCTCAAAAATCCAAATAAAACCAACGCTGAAAAAAAATTAAAGGTATTGCTTAAGGCTGTCTCTGATGTGATGGCAAAATCATCAAGAATCCAACAACTTTCCATGCATTTGAAACACACGCTTGGCCTTAATGAAGATCAAGTCAAGGTTGTTATGTGGGCCCCTCCGCGATCTATTATGATGTCATTTTTGCCTGAGCTTAAGCAAAATTTACGATTTAAGTGGGGCGCAAGAGGTAAGCGATGGGAAGGACTGGGTGAGAAAAATATAGGCCCGATGCCAAAGTATATTGCCCCTCAGCTTTTTGCAGCTTTGGATACGCAAGGCCTTTCTATTATTTTGGATCGTTCAACTCAAAGCGAAGAGCAAATAAAGGATGAGCCGATGGCATTTTTCCAAGCTTTGAAAGAGTTTGCTCCAGGGCGAATGTCAAAACGTTATACTGTTAAATCAATGAATGTGCCAGATTGGTTAATTCCTTCAAACTTTACGCCACTGCCAGATATGAACGTCGATATGGGATTTGAGATTGAAGAGGCCTTTGGCAACATCAGCAGGCAAGTACATCAGGATGAGGTGATTTTTGAGGGGCAAAAAATTTCGGTTTATCAACCAAGGTTTATTCGCACGAATCGTTCAACCAGCAGAGTGCTAGGCAATAAAAGTAGCAGTATACTTCAGTGGCATTTTGATATTACATCCCCAAAATCTCAAAGCAGAATTGAGCCCCCAAAAAATAGTGAATGGCATGATGTGCTTAAATCTATCGAGTTCTTCACGCATGATCACTCTACGCCGCTGGAGCTTATTCGCTTTAGCACAGGCTCTAAGGCAAGCATTCCATTCTCTGGAAGTAGAGGTGAAGCAAATGTGCACTTTAAATGGCAACACGAAACAAACCCGGTTGCTATCGGCACCAAGCTTTGGGTAGATAGTACCAAGTTTGTTTTTGAACTCTCTGATAAAACTATCAAGGAACTTCTCGCTCATGATAATAACAAAAAAGCACTTTACTATCAGTATCTTCAACACGAATTTATAAATTATGATGCCTACGAAAATGAATACTTCCTAGCAAATTGGATATTTGAATGTCTGATGTGCTCACTATTTGTGTTAAGTGATAACGAGAAAAAACCGCTGCATGAAGCCTTTGAGATCCTCTATTCAGAGAGTGGCAAGATTGTTTTAAATGACGTAATTAACAGTCTTTTCCAACGTCGTGAAACCGAAGATGGGGAAGAAGCGCAAGCTCTGCACCTTCGCTTATCTGATTATTTTTCTGATGAAGATAACATGCAAATCATCAAAGAGGCACTCAAGCTTGATCCGGATTATGCAGAGAGTCGGGCTTACTATGAGTGGGGTAAAGCACTGCTGGGTCAAACTCTGTGTGGAGGCATCAACGCTATGTTTTTAAAACTGGTCTCCGATGTGTCTGAGCAATCATTCAATTTAGACCATAAGTGGGAAGGCAATGTTTTAAACATTTGGATTAATGAAAATGAAATGGGGGGAATTGGTTACATCACTAAGTTCAGAGAGATATTTAAAGAGGATCCGCTTCGTACTCTTGGACATTTAACCCATGCCTTTGAGACAGGCGAATATGAGCAGGTAAATTTTGACCTGCAATATTTTATGGGTGAACTTGCAAAAAACTCGGATCTTCGAAGTGGCTTGAAACAGATCCGCGAAGCTTCAACTCTTGCTGAGCGCTCTCAAAGCACTAAGGCCTTTAAGCAACAGATTTCAAAGCTTGGAATCTTAATTACTCATGCCTGGAATAGTATTTTGTACTCTCGCGTTTTAAGAACAGGGGCAGATGATCAAACAGATAACACTTTGATGTTATTGATTAACAATTGGAATCAATATGAATCTAGCCTAGATATAGAAATTCCGCTCCAGATTGTTGCGTTTTTGCTTGCTAGGCAACAAGGTGGACCAAATCTAGATATTTATCGAGAGAAAAATCGCATTCAGTCTCACTTATGGCAGAGAGGCGCAATGATTCGAATGCAAGAGCTTGGTTTCTATAATCAATTTAGTGCAAAAGGGAATCAGACAGAGCGATTACTACTTTCGAAGGTCATTACTAGTACTGAAATATTGATTAATTATGATGCACAAGAAAATTGGCAAAACAAACTCTCTGAAGCGCTAAAATTTTCTGGTAAGGGTACTCTAGTCTTTACAGGAGAGCAAAGGAGTCACGTGAAAGCTTTTATTAGCCAATTGAATATCAGTATGCTTGAGTACAATAAAATGATGTTCTATCCAAGAATTACCAAATTGAAAACGTGCTTTTCATCGCTTCATGTTACCGTCGAGGTTAGGGATATTTTACAATGATTATTCAAGATGAACGCTCAATTGAAACCAAAGAGGCGATCGGTCGCGCACATATTAAAGATCTTCTTTCATCTCTATTGATTGCGGAATCTTTAAACCCAGGGGTGATCTACATATTAAGTCCTTGGATCTCTGATTTTCCGGTGCTTGATAATACCTCAGGGAATTTTGACGCTATCAATCCAATGTGGGGACATCGACATGTTCATTTTTTTGAGTTGTTACAAAATTGCGTAGAGGCTGGATCAACATTGAAATTGGCCATTCGAGAGAACCGAGAAAAGATTCGACAGCTAGAGCAAAATCTCAAAAACTACCCTTCGAGATTTATAGTGGTGGAGCTTACAGAGCTTCATGAAAAAGGGCTTCTAACGGAATGCGCATTGATAAGAGGATCAATGAATTTCACCTATTTTGGTGCAACTAAAAATTATGAAGGTATTACTTACACAATCAATGCAAACCAAATTGCTGAAAAGAAAAACACCTATGAAGATCTTTATTTTAAAGAAACTCAACGTGGAGCACTAGAGTTGGAGGATGACGATGACTGGATGTATTAATTCGATTCTCAAAATTTTCTATCATGGGGAGAATCGCATCACTCCTGGGAGCATATGGAATAGCAAGATTGAAGAAGCAAGAGCAAATCTTCAAAACTTAAAAAAAATTCAGTATGTGCTCGGCTACCCTCAAGGTGCTGAGCCGACTTTTTATGTTTTGTGTGAATCAGAAGAGATAATGGAGCACACCAAAGATTGGTTGAATTGCGCACTACCTAGATTTTACTGCAAATATGCTCGTCCATGTAAAGAAGCAGAATTCGAATTTGAAACAAGCCTACTTGAGAGATGGCCTCATGGTTTTCTGAAGATTACCATCTGGAGTCAACAACGTACAGAATTTGACACCGACAAATATAAGAAATTTATCCGCTATGCGGTAAGTGAGTGTCAAACAGCTTTGGATGAAATGATACTGCGTTCTAATGACTCTCCAAATATTAGGAAAATGAGTGATAAATCTATTGGAATACTTATAAAAGCGTTTATGGTGGCATATCGGGAAGATGACCTTGAGCGGATGGTAAGACATTACGATGAAATCGTAATAAGAGATGACATCGAAAGGCGAAATAAAGATACACTGAAGTTCATGTGTCTTGAAAAAGAACAGAACTGGAAGGCGATAATTCGACTTGCTCATGAGCGAAATGTGTCTGCTCAAGTGGTTTCTAGTGCCGTTATGGTTGCCATTCTGAATGCTTTGGTATTTACGTCATGCAAGAATGGAGAGGCGTTACATGCCTTTGAAATCGATTGGCCAAAACTGAATGAGAGTGCTCAAGAATTTTATCCTGTGCTTGTAAAGTCTCCAGTTTTTGAAATAGAGAGTGAATGGCGCCTATGGGCAATCATTGCACATGTTATGAATATTGAGAGCATGGGTGAGATTGCATTCGGTCATATTGAACAAGCTTGGCTTGATAAACTGATGGGGCAAGATACTAGTATTAATGCTGAAAAGTTGGTACTTGATGATAGATTAGATCTTAGCAAGTTCAATTATGATGAGTCATCTATAGCTCATGTTCTTAACTATGCCCAGACTTGCCATGAATCAGAAGTCATTGATTTATATGAATGGGTAGAAGGGGCTCCACTAAAAATTAAGATGTGTATAAAATCCCAACCGTCTTTTTATCGATTTTGGCAGCAATTAGAAGTTAGTGCTACCAACTACTTTCAAAAATTTCACTAAAAATTATTAGTCTATAGAAGTAAATTAATATTAACAGAGTCATCACCATCACTCTGTTAATATTGTATTTTAGGTTATATATGCAATTGAGTCACTGCAATTGTTCGCTTCAAATGCCTCTAACCTCTCAACACAAGAACCACAAGTGCCACAGGCTTTTTCGAGCCCCTTATAACAAGTCCAAGTATTGGAGTAGTCCAAACTCATTTTAAGACCATCTTTCAGAATACCGATTTTATCTGTTTTTAAGTAGGGGGCATGAACATACACAGGCTCAAAATTAGCCATTTTGGATGCTTGATCCATAACCTCTACAAATTCAGGTCTACAATCAGGGTAGATGAGATGGTCCCCAGAGTGCGCACCATACCAAACTCCTTCCGCTTCAATATCAACTGCATAGCCGATAGCTAAGGAAATTAATATCATATTACGGTTTGGAACAACTGTAGACTTCATATTATCTGCTTCATAATGCCCATCGGGCACGTCCATGTCCCCAGACACCAATGATGAACTGGTAAATAAACTAGAAATAGATTTTATATCTAAAATTTTATGCGGAATTTTTAACTCTTCACATACCTGTTTCGCGCACACTAACTCTTTGTGGTGTTTTTGCCCATAATCAAATGATAGGGCATAAACCTCATAGTTATCCTTTACTGCCTTATTTAAAACTGTAAACGAATCCATGCCACCAGAGTAAATTACAACCAATTTTGCCACTATACGGTTCCCCAATTTGGATTAACTGAAATACACATCATGATGCGATTTAAAGCCTTTGCTAAATTCATATATTTTTAATAAGTTTCCTGCAAATAGCTGCTTTTCAGATGTTGTGTT
Source organism: Psychromonas sp. MB-3u-54 (assembly GCF_002836415.1). GTDB lineage: Bacteria > Pseudomonadota > Gammaproteobacteria > Enterobacterales > Psychromonadaceae > Psychromonas. Next base: position 34,012 of record NZ_PJBP01000180.1, read on the forward strand.
TTGAAAGTCATTCCAACGACGGTAAAATTTAATATCTGGTGCATCTTCTTCATCACTGCGTTCAAGTCCAAAAGACCAGACTCCTTTACTAAAATGGCACAGGTGTTTAATCTGGTTTAGTTCTTTTTCAAAAAAAGAGATAGGCGGAATATTGGTCGTATTTGCTGGTTTATCTTCCAGATAAACGCGTAGCATGTGACGGCATAAAAACGAAAAACCAAAAATACTTGTGCCATGAATGATATAAGTATCTTTCATGCTTTTAGATATTTTCGCCCACTCATGCTCAAATACCGTTGTTACTGCAATCCAGAAATTATTTAGTATGTGAACAAACGTTTTTTTGTTTTCTTTAGTGAGTTCTTGGTGAACTCTTACATTAATCGCTTTTAACACCATACGCTCTACATTTGTAATGAATTCCGTAATAGATGATTCAGCGATGAAACCTTGTGGGTAACCGTTAGACTTGATTAACCCTTTTAGCGGAGGTGTCCCATTAGCATTATCTCCAAAGCCAAGTTCTTGACAAATAGACAATGGAAAGGCTTTTATTGCTAATGCCGGCGGTTTATAAATGTCACTATTAAGAGCCAGTGCATTTAATTGAACGGATGTTAATGGTTTGCCTAGATTTAGGATTAAAAACTGTTGAATATAGTCATTTTCGTCTTCTGAAATGAAAATAGATACAGGAAGTGGGTAACTCTCATGGAAGCTATTTTTAACTCCACCAGAGCGCTGCTGACCGTCAACGATAGCACCTGGTAGTTCACTTGAAGGCATTTCAGGATAGTACGGAACCTCCAAATGTCCAAATTCACTACCTTTTTCAATTGGAGTGAAAATCACACTTTTATTAAAACCGATTACTAAGTTCGCAAGGATGGCTGATTTTGGTGACTCTATGTAGTCTTTGATCGACTCTATGTGTTTAGGTAATTCGCTTCTCTGGTAACCATTGATATATTTACCTTCACGTGTGATATGAACGATTTTAGCAATATCTCTTACTTTTTTGCCTTCAACCCAACCACAATAGACGGGAACGTCATTAACAATTTTTTTAATTACTTGTATTTTTAGAGTTATTTTTTGCATTATTTTGTTGCCTTGGCTGTGTTACTTTTTAACTCTTCAATAACTTTATCTTTATGTTGAGTTACGATTGCTAAGTTATGTATTCCACGACGACGATTTGTTTGATTCGAGCGAAATATAATATTCATTATGCCACTTTCACAAATACCACATTTACAAAGCTTCCAAGGACTTCTAAATAAGAAGTCTTTAATTTTTTGCTTCTCCTTATTTAGAATCGCTTGTTTAGCTTGTGTGATTTCACCTGTCAGGTAATCTGTTGTTGTTACTTTTTCATAAGCCATAAGGGCTTTGAATGTTGCCTCAAAATGAAGACCCGTTTTATCGTACTCTATTAATTTATTAATACAGTCGGTTTCAAGGCGTTTTACACATTCATTTGTAGATAAAGCATTGTTAGCAAGATCTATATCAATTTCATTATGATTGATCATTCTTGTTACTAAATTACGTATGTCAGTACGGTGCTTGTCGATCAATTTTTGTACGTTTTGATGGTCGCATTGTCGAATTCTTATTGATAAAGCTTGAAAAATATCGTGGACTTCGTCGTTGAATTCATAGTATTTACCGGCTTTGATACCTTGTAGAAGAGGTGATGTACTATCTGCACTTGTAACACCACATTTTACATAGGTAGGAATATTTTCAAATCGACATATACCTAGTAAGTGAAACTCTGTTTTATCATTTTTGATGTCGGAAAGCGTCTCTAACAGATCTAATAAATCTGGAGTTTTAGATTTAACCATACCGCCTATTGTTATATGGGTATATCCCATTGCTTCCAGTTTTTTAACAGAATTTATAAATGAATCTTTACTAAATCCATGTGCAACTCCATAGGGTATAAATGATTTATTTTTAGATCTCTCCAAAAAAATTTCTGCATTATCTAATGTGATCTTGATTCTACGTTCTGCTTCTCTAATATCTGCATACGGCATTGCACGTAATGTTTCATCGTCTTTTGCATATGGAAATACAATGTGATCGAGAGAGATCCCAGAGTGAAAACCACCACGTTCATAAAATTCGATCAATTCATCAATGGTGAAGGGGGGTTCTGGTTCATCAACATAATCAAAAGCGCCACAATCTCCCATTAATTTGACATTATTAAATTTCTTTCTATCCAATCTTAAGAATTTTTGAGCACCATAGAAATAAAAATCTTCCGTGAGCTCTTGGGTATAATATTTACCCCGCTTTTGCATTGTGCCAACACCGGCTAATGAAACTAACATGCCGTTGTATGGTAGCTCTTTTAATACTTCATGCGGATAAGCATCATCATCATATCTACGGTGATGTTTTGTCTTTGCATTAGTAATACCATTAAATTGTGGGTCGACAAAATCTAAATTGTCAGGAAAATAATAATTAAAAGTTGTCACGTTACGCCTATGTATTTGGGGTTATCATAATGAATAGAAATTATCTTAAAATGTATCTAAAGGGTTTCTTTAAATAAACGGCTAAATCTTTTTTGTTCGCAGGCTAAGTTTTGGCTTCTTAATTTTATTAATAATTTAGAAGCTGACATATTCACATGTTTATTCACTTGTAATTCGTCTTTTATAAAGCTTATAACCTCTTCATCAGAGAGTTTGTTTCGTTGATGAATAACTAATTTTTGGGAGTTGTTTTTTAAACTGTTGTATCGATTGAATACTGTTTGTTTGTCAATATTACAATCATTTGAATTTTCTAGTAAATGTTTAGCTAATCTTATGTTTAATGAAACACGCCCACCTTTTAGTGTGCTAGAAAAGTTGGCGCTAGACTCTAAGAAAAATGGTTTCAGTTTTATATTAAGGTTGCACTTGCTAGAAACAATAAATAGGTTTTCGGTAGTTAGTTTCCCTGTGGATATCAATTCCAATAGTTCTTCTTCAATCACTTTTAGGTAGGCAGGTGAAGCTGCAATGAAGAATTTATCTGCGCCATTATCTTTAACAAGTGAAGAGAGAGAGCCACAACCAAATTGTACCTTATCTCTGATCTGGTGTATTAAACGCCACCACTCGTTATTGCTCAATCCAGTATGGTGGATTGAATTATCGCTTTCTTTTGAAAATGTGGCATCGTAAGCTGTGATCATTGATGAGCTATGAATTAGCCCATAACCTGCAGAGAGTACCCATAGTTCGACGTTTGGATTTTTTACACTCTTTGCGATTTTCCAATGATCCCCTGCATACACTTGCTTTGCAGGAAATTTCTGCAAAGCATTATTTAGTCTCTTTAACCATGAGCTCACAATTTTTTGAGAGTCGAATTTAGTAACTAAGCTATTCAGTTGAGTTTTATCCTGAATGTTGCTTTTTTTAAGATTTGTACAATTAGTAATCAAATTAACTTTCAAGGTTAATGGCCTTTATACAGTACGGCACTGGTACAAGTTTCCATTATTTCTACAGCATGAAGTTGAGGAAAATCATTTTTTATCTTTTTCCATAACCACATTGCTAAAACTTCTGCTGTAGGGTTTTCTAATCCCTCAATGTCATTTAAATAATAGTGATCAAGCATCTCAAGTGTTGGTTTGAACAGTTTTTTTATATCAGAAAAATCAATGAACCAACCAGAAATTGGGTCAATATCTCCTTTCATGTGCAACCTTACTTTATAAGAGTGGCCATGTAATCTACCACATTTATGTCCATCTGCTACGTTAGGTAATTTATGTGCCGCTTCAAAAGTAAATTCTTTGTATATTTCGATAGCCATTGCTTACCTTCTTTATAATTAAATATGTGCTGATGTTTCGTCATTGTATCGTATTATTTGTCGACCAGCCAGTGGATAAACGTATATGCTTAGTAAATATTTCTTCGTGTTGGTTTAACCATATTTCATATGATGTAACTAACTGTTATGCTCAATTTTTGTTAATTGTAAGGTTTAGTAATGAATCGAGAACTGTTTACGGAAGGACTAATTAAGATTATTTTAACTTTAGAGAAAGACCACCATGGTTGTAAAGAAGAAGGAATATTGATTGCGAAACAGCTTTTAGGCGTTGAAGTTGAAAGTAACCCTATTAGAGAAATGATCAATGAGGTGTCACAGCAGGAAGTTGAAGACTACAAAAAAGCGCTAAATTCATTTGTTACAGATAATAACCAATAGATCTATTAATATGAAATATAAAATTAACGAAGTATTTGAGTCTTTACAAGGTGAAGGGACTTATACAGGTAAGCCGAGCATATTTATTAGATTACAAGGGTGTCCTGTTGGTTGTCCATGGTGTGATACTAAGCACACCTGGAATGTTTCACTGGATAAGGAAATTTCAAAAGAAATTTTTATCACTAAAAATATAGAGTCAGATAGTTGGTGTCACTTTGGTGAAAAACAAATTGTTGAACTTTTTAAAGAAAGGGGGTATCAATCAAAGCATATTGTAATCACAGGCGGTGAGCCTTGTATGTATGATTTAACAATGCTTTGTACTCGATTTGAAAATGAAGGATACTCTTGTCAAGTTGAAACATCCGGAACATTTGATATTAATGTGACTGAAAATTGCTGGGTAACTTTGTCGCCGAAGATTAACATGAAAGGAGGCTATAAAGTTTTAAGTTCTTCATACAAAAAAGCTTCTGAAATTAAGTATCCTATTGCTCGAGAATCCCACGTTGATGAATTAAAAAAACTGATTATAGAAAATGATTTAAGTACCATGCCAATTTATCTTCAACCAATAAGTATGGGTTCTAAAGCAACTAAATTAGCAATTGCATCCTGTATTGAAAACAATTGGCGGCTTTCCGTACAACTTCATAAATATCTAGAAATTGAATAATGTTGTTAGTTGTCTATATAGAAGATAACTTGTTATTTGTTAATTAAAACTGAATTAAAATACAAAAGTAAAATATAAGTTGTTGATTAATGATTAATGATTAATTATTAATTGATTTCTATTGGGTTCTGAATGAGGGAATTATGGCATTAACTGAAACAGCTTTAAACAAATCCGCCATGCAAGTGAAAAATGCTTTGATAGAATGTGGATTAGAAACTCCAATGCTTCCTTGCATACTTAGTGCTGAAGAACGCAAAGATAAAATTGAAGACCACATGCGGGAAATATTAACGCTAATGTCATTAGATTTAAATGATGACAGCTTATCTGATACCCCAAAAAGAATCGCTAAAATGTATGTGGATGAAATTTTTTCTGGTCTAGACTATGCCAATTTCCCCAAAATTACAGTTATTGAAAATAAGATGAACTTTGATGAAATGGTTAAAGTGAATAACATTAGTTTAATCAGTACTTGTGAACATCATTTAGTGACCATTGATGGATTTGCAACGGTTGCGTATCTACCTCGGAAAAATATTATCGGGTTATCAAAGATAAATAGAGTAGTACGTTTTTTTGCTCAAAGACCTCAAGTACAAGAACGTTTAACTCAGCAAGTGTTAGTCGCGTTACAAACTTTACTTGAGACTAAAGATGTTGCCGTTAAAATGGATGCTGTACATTATTGTGTTAAGTCTCGTGGTGTAATGGATTCAACTAGTTCGACAACTACAACAGCATTAGGTGGCATTTTTAAATCGAATCCTGCGACACGAAATGAGTTTTTACATCGGTAAATCCGACATTCTGCACCAAAATGTAACGTAAGCGCACAGTTAAGCGATGAACCCTGCTATTTAAGGTTTGAATGAGCATGCCACGGTAATCGACTAGATATGGGAGCGCTTCTTGCCTTTACAAATTTACACTCGCTTGTAAATTCTCTTATATCTACAATTTAATTAAAAAGCCGGTGATGTTTTTATTCCGGGGACATATCACCCGGGCTGTTCTTTTTAATGTATTTGAGAAGTTCAAATGAAGTGAAGCCATAGGTAATAGTGATTTCATGAAATTTGTCTTCAAGCGGTAATAGAATATGAGTACAAAGCTGCTGCAGTGCCTGTTGTGATTCTTCTGCTAAGGGGATTAAATGCAATTTCTTAAACATAGACGTTGTTTCAATGGGCTTTTAGCTCGTAGGGTGCATTTTATGCACCGATTGCTACTGTTTGCGGTGCATAGAATGCACCCTACAAATAACATAATACCAAACGCATTATGTAAGTCCGAAGATACTGGTCTTTCTCTGTGTAACGCAGCGCCTCGGTGTCCTCTGTGGTAGTTCCTTTAAAGTGCTGAAAATAAAAAAGACTTATTTAAATCCGAATACACTGGTTAAGCAATGCAAATGAAGTGAAGCCGTAGGTAATAGTGATTTCATGAAATTTGTCTTCAAGCGGTAATAGAACATGAGTACAAAGCTGCTGCAGTGCCTGTTATGATTCTTCGGCCAAGGGGGGATTAATACTTTGATAATTAATGTGTTTTTCTGGAACCCATTTAGAAGATCTAAGCGCATTTTAGTTGTTTATTGCTATCAGATTCAAAAATCCGACATGTTAATAATTTTTTTGTGATGATTTGTTTGCAATATTATGATTTAGTGCTACCGTCGATAACAATTAATCCCCGATAAACAATAAGATAGGTAATTATAATGAATAAACTGATTTTAGTAGCGGCAATTGCTTCGTCAATTATAATCTCTCCAGTTACACTGGCTGCAAAGGGGACTGCTCAATCAGGCATTAATCCGTGGACTGAGTGTGGTATTGGCGCGATGATATTTCAGGATACTGCCCCTGCGGCTGCTATCTCTAACGTCATCTGGGATTTCGGTACGACTGCTGTGACTTCTGCTGGTATTTCTCAGCAAACCTGTGAAGGTAACAATGTGAAAACAGCCATGTTTATCCAACAGAGCTACAACAATATTATCGAAGAAACAGCTAAAGGTAGTGGTGAGCATATCACTGCAATGCTAGATATACTGGAAGTAAATCAAACTGACCGTTTAAAAATCATGGCGAATGTTCGCGCTGAAATGGCTGAAATTGTAGGTCAATCTGCTTACACCAACGCAACTATGATAGAAAAATCAAAAATATACTATAACTCTCTTATTTTGAATGCAACCGCATAATCCTAAGGGTTACAATATAGTAGAAGGCAGTCTGTGACTGCCTTTTTTATTCCCGCAGTACCATACCCATTTTTAACTGTAGCTTCATTACCAATGTACAAATATATCATTACATCCGTCTTATTTAGTTTCGCTTTTATATCGAGTAGTTACGCACAAGCTCCTGCTGATCATTGGATTGAACAATCCCGTGTGCAGAAGTTATCTGAAAATCGTACTTGGCGACGATTAATGCATTATGAAACCAGCCTAATTTCGAGTTTTGAAAGCGAAGTAACGACAGACAACTTCTTTGTATCTCCAGAAGGAAGGACTTCTTCCCAAAAAGAGCTTGAAGCGACTATTGCGGCAATGTTAGATAATGAATCTGAAGATAATGTATCGGTTCAATGCCGTTTTCCCGCTCGCAAGTTGTGGCTGATTAACGTCTTACCGAATAGCGTTAAAGATATGCCTGCAGTTAATTGCTCTACTTACCAGCAATATAAAACTAAGCATTCGGCAACATCACTCAGCCTTCTATTTGCTTCAGGTTATTTAGGTAATCCTGCCTCAATGTATGGTCATTTACTGATAAAACTAGGTAATGAAAATGACACTGAGTTACTTGAAAAAACATTAAATTACGGCGCGATAGTGCCGGAAAATGAAAGCAAAATAAAATATATTACTCTGGGTATTTTTGGTGGTTATCAGGCAAAATTCTCATCCGAAGCTTTTCATCGTCATAGTAAAATTTATAACGAAACTGAATTACGTGATTTATGGGAATATGAACTTAACTTAACTCAACAAGAAATTGATTTAGTGCTGGCTCATCATTGGGAAATTCATAATAAAACGTTTACCTATTATTTCTTTAAGCAAAACTGCGCTTACCACATCGCTAAGTTACTTGAGCTGGTCATAGACAGGCCATTAATGAATGCGAAAAAGCCTTGGGTGATGCCTTACGATATCATTGCAGCTGTTGCAGGTACCTATGATAACAACAATCAAGCTATGCAGTCTATTCGAAAGCATGAGTCCCGTCAGGAGTCTTTTTACAGTAAATTTCATCAATTAAGCCAAAGTGAACAGGCTATTACCCGTGACATTGCCGAGGGTATTAACTTTATTGATGCTCTATCATACCAAGGCTTAAATGATCTCGGTAAAAAGCGGATTGTGGAAACCCTGTTTGACTATTATAGTTTTTTAAAAGTATCACAAGGCGAACTTGATTCAGCACAGGCAGAAGTTAAAAGAAAACTGCTTACCGAGCGCTTTACGCTATCAACGAAGCTGGTCGACTGGTCAGTTTCACCCTTAGTGCCACCTCATGAAGCACAATATCCTTCGTTACTGCAAATATCTCCCACTTACAATTCTCATAATGGCGAAGGATTAGCGCTGCGCTACAGAGCAAATTATTATGATTTATTGTCTCTTGATGCGGGTCGTTTACCATTCTCTTCTCTCTCTATGTTTGATCTGCAGTTACTTTATCGTAATAACAAATGGAACTTAAAGCGCTGGGATCTCTTTCATATAAAAAACTTAAATGTATCCAGTACAGGATTACCCCATGACGGTGGTTTCAGTTGGTCTGTTCGCGCTGGTCTCGCTAATGTCGATTTACGCTGTGATGATTGTTTAGTTGCTGGCACGTCAGGTTCTTTGGGGAAAAGTTATCGGTTAAGCAACAGTACCGCTTTATATGGCATGGTAAATGGAAAAGTACAAGCTCCGGATCGTGAAAGAGGAAATTTTAAAGCGGGCGTGACAGCTGGGCTATTATCATCACTCAATCCCAACTGGCGAATGTCACTTGTTGTTGGTTATTATTATTACTTAGATGATATTGAGCATCATGGTCATACTATTGAATGGGAGCAGCGATTCGGTCAGTCTAAAAGCTGGGATATCCGCACTAAGTTAAGCTATGACAGAGCATCTGAATTAAGCTTATCTTACCGCCACTATTGGTAAATATTAGATTTTAATCTACGCTTTTTATGTTCATTCAGGTCACTTTTATGCCGAAAAATTTAACCTTGGAAAGGTGTTAGGCATAATATCTAGTCTTGAAATTTCATCATCAACTACTCTCTGTGTATACCCAGTCGATATAATATAGGAAGGTTATGTGTGCTTAAGTCATGGACAGTACCAATCTATTTGATTCTTACATTATTTCTTTCCGGGTGTGAAAGTTTATTCTTTTGGCCCTCCAAAACGTTGATTCCCTCGCCAGAATTTTTTAACTTCACCAAGCAGGACCGTTTGTTTACTGCCGAAGATGGCACCCTTATCCACGCTTGGCAGCTCCCAACCAAAGAAGAAAAAAAAGGCACTATTTACTTCCTGCATGGCAATGCCCAGAACCTGAGTTATCATATTGCCAATGTATATTGGTTAGTCGAAAAAGGCTGGGAAGTGGTTATTATTGATTACCGTGGATATGGACAATCCGTTGGAGAGCCCGATTTTATGTCTGTTCAAAAAGATGCTTTAGCAGGCTATCAAGCACTGCTAAATGAGCGTTCAGATAATCGCCCAATGATTGTTTGGGGGCAGAGTCTGGGGGCATCCATTGCAATTAATATGGTTGCTAGCCTGCCTTTTTCAGAACGTCCTCAAGGGTTGATTATTGATAGCAGTTTTAGCTCTTACCAAAAAATAATGCAGGAGACGCTCGGGAAATCATGGCTCACTTGGCTATTTCAATACCCGTTAAGCAGGTTAATCACGCCCGCCTATGATCCCGTTCAAGCCATCTCGAAAATAGAACAAGTACCGTTACTGATTGTACACAGTGAGAATGATCTATTGATCAGCTCCAATCATGCTGAAATTCTTTTTGAAAAAGCGAATGACCCCAAAGAACTTTGGCTCTCTCAGCAAAAAGGACATATTAAAATTTGGAATAATAAGATATGGCGCGAAAAATTAACTTGCCAACTAACAAACTGGCCTGTTCTTCAACAATTTCAACAAGCTTGTCTATTTGATCAAAAAGATTTATTGGAGTCTTCCGCGAAAGAAGCTTATAGCAAACGCATTAATTAAGTGATCTGCTAAACTGGAATCCCGCCTTCAGGCATTCAAAAGTAACAGGCTGAGCCTAAAGGCTCAGTTCCGGCAATAGATGCATACCTTGTCCTTTGGAACAGCGGCTTCAGGCGGGCAAAAGCAAGACTAACAGGCGTCGCGCCTGAATGGCTCTTTATTGAGGTCTGAGCTGAGTTTTTCGGGCTTTCAATGACAGAATAAATTTCACCGTTTTTGTCAATCAGCCTAAAAATATGGACTTAATGAGCAGGTTGAATGCAGCTGAATGTAAAATTATTATTAAACTCTTATTGTAAAAGAAAGTTCACATCAGTCTCGTGACAACTGCATCATAGTGAATATAAATGAAAGCAAAACTAAAAACCATTGAGGCCTAAAGTCTGACAATTATAACCATGCTTTATCTTGAGTGAAATTAATGTTTATCCAATTTTTTTTATTCATTTTTTTCACTATTTTCAAAATACGATTACGAATAACATCCATTTCCAAGACCTCAAATGTCCTGTTTTTCGATAAAAAATTAAGCTCAATATTAACCTCTCGGCCAATATTAACCACGCGTAATATATATTCAGCTTCTAATTCTTCAGCAATTTCTGCTGCTTTGTTATCTATTGAATCAAATAGCTCAGGTTCAACTCGATAAAAAATCATCTCTTTAAATGCCTTAAAAAAACTCATCGAGGGAACTACAATAAATAAGCTTGAGACAACGAATAACAACCCTGGATCGGCATAGGGAATAAGCCAACTTAAGGTACTATTTTGCAACAAATATGCGATAGAGAAGCCGACTAACACAGCTACACTGATCAACAAATCGCCGAACCACTGATTACGCTCAACGTTTAGTAGATCTGAATTTATTTTTTTGTTTTTATAGTGGATAAAGACAGTCACGAATAAGCAAACAATAACACTAATCAAAGCATATAAAATAGCCGAATTTGCTGATACATCTCGCCCCCCCGCCAGTAATTCGCTTAATGCATTTATGGAGGAAAATACACACATGCCAATTAACAATAAGGACTTGAATATAATGAATAGCGGTTCAAAGTGAGCCTTACCAAAAGGAAAACGTTGATCTTCTTCTTCCGATTCAATTTGTTTTAAAACAACTAGCGTTAATCCCCCCAATATAATGCCTGTCGATGAATATACACCATCAAAAATAATCATGCTTGAACCAACCACAACCCCCCAAATTGTGCCAAGCAATGCAAAAAATAGCGCGGCCCAAATTGAAATGATCAGTATTTTACTTTCGCTCATTTTATGACTTTTCAATCATTATCTCCCTGACTATGACTAGCTATAAAATTTAAAATAATAAGTCTTTTACTGTTTAACGTTCAACGTTCAAAGTACTTGTAAATGTTACCTTCAGACAATCAACTGCAATGATTGAATCGGGTTAACAGGCAAACTCGAAGTTCATCATACCTCCTGTTTCCAACCATACACAGGTTTTCCTCCATTGGCATAAGCTTTTTCCAAAGCGAGATGCGTGAGCCTCCTCCTTATCCAGTGTTAGATTTATGTGCCCCAACAACAGTCGTTTTTTCACCGATGGTATGCCTAAAAGGTTACGGGGTTGGTATTGCGTGATTTTTAATTCGCTTAACATCTTTGATCACATATTTTTAGTCACTAACATGAAAATATTGGTTACTCTCCGGATAAGGTAAGAATAACCAATATGATAAATTATCTGACGTGATGACTGTTAACCCACCATGAAAAAGAAAATAGCCGTAGTGATAATACCAATCAGTGCATAAGGAAGTTGTGTCGTAGCATGGTCCATTGGGCCACACCCGGAACCTTGGGCAGATAACACCGTTGAGTCACTGAAAAAGCATGAATGGCTACCAGCAGCCGAGGCCGATAATAGTGCACCGATTGAGATTTCAATGGGTACGCCTAAATGAGTACCCAATGGAAAGACAATCGGCATCGCCACTGCAAATAAGCCCCAAGAAGATGCCGTTGCAAAGACCATTGCTGTCATTAACAGAAAAATTATAGAGGGGAATAGTGAAGCAGATAATAAAGGCGCCACGTTTTCAATAACATACATGGTTAACCCTAGTTGGTCGTTCACATCTTTAAGCATGAATCCGCCGATTACCGTTGCTAATGGTAACAGCATTAGTTTTATTCCATCGTAAATAGCGTCAAACATTTCGTTAACTTTTAATATACGTTGGACGCCGTAGAAAACTAAGGTAAACATGATTGCAACAAACACACCCGCTAATAGGTCAATATCGTAATACCAGCTAGCGGCAACTAAGACGACCATCGGCAGAATGAAATTTAAGACGCCCATCAACGGATTGTTATGCGCAGTAGCGCCTTTAGAAAAATTAGTGTCGACACTATCATCGGGTTGGACTTGCCCCCCTTTAGCCCGGATTTCTGCTTTTTTCATTGCGCCTAAATCAGGTATAAGTTCCATAGCCACTAAAAAAACAACGCCTAATGTTACCCAACCGTAAAACATATAAGGGATAGCTGAAATATATGTTTGTATCCCAGTGCCTTTTTCTGCAATATCGTTAGCTTCAAGTAATGAACTGAAGAAAACAGCCCACGTAGAAATAGGGATCAAAATACAGATAGGCGCTGCTGTCGAATCGACAAGATAGGCTAATTTTTCACGTGAAATTTGGTAGCTATCGGTGATGTTTTTCATTGCAGATGAGATAGCAATGGCATTTAAATAATCATCGATAAAGACAAGAATACCGAGGAAAAAGGTAAACAACATCGATTGTTTGCGAGTTTTCACCAAACGCACCAAAAAATTACTAAAGCTTAAAATACTCCCGCCTTTTTCAAGGATAACGATCAGCCCGCCCATTAATCCGCAGACGAGAATTAACCAAGCAATTGTTTCATTCGTCATCACGGACATCGTTACGTCAACAACACCGCCGACGATTTCACTCGGATTTATTATTAATAATCCGGCAACTGCTCCGAAAAATAGTGCTTCGACGGTACGACGGGTTATCAGTGCAAAGGCCAGTACCAAAACGGTCGGTAAAAGACTTATCCAACCATAGGGCTCACTAGCTTGATGATTATTGCCAACCAAAATAAAACTGACCATCACTAAAAAAAGAGTAAAAATAGTAAATAAGAATTTTACATCCAACACCTTAGCTGGTGAAAGCGGCAGTAACTGAGTTTTTGTATTCATTTAACAAATCCTTGTATAATTTATAATTTTTAATATGCAATTTGAATCTTTATTAGGCTGAGTACAGCATCCAATCGACTTCCAAAGCTGTAACCGTTTTTTCAAACTCGGCCAATTCACTTTCTTTACACACTTTATAAAGCTTTAAAAATTCCGGAGTGAGATATTCATTAAGCATCTCATTATGTAAGAGCTTATCCAGTGCTTCAGGCATTCTTAATGGAAACACCATGGACTTTTCATCCAGCGCTGGCGGACATTGCTGCGGGCTGAAATGCTCACTCGCTAAGACACTCGAGATAACAACAGCGGTAAGGATGTAAGGGTTAACATCGGCACCTGCTATGCGGTGTTCAATACGGCGGTTTTGCCCATTACTTGACGGTACACGCAGTGCAACTCCGCGATGGTTTTTTCCCCAATTAGCTTTAACGGGGGTGTACATACCCGTTGAAAAACGGCGATAAGAGTTTATATTTGGACAAAGAAGTGCAATCGAGCTTGGGATCATGGCTAACATTGCGGCCATCATTTTTGAAAAAAGTGGGCTTTCATTACCGTCTTTATCGGACAGCAAATTATCGCCTTGTTGATCGACCACGCTGATATGGATATGTTTGCCACTACCTGCAGTCGTTGCAAAAGGTTTGGCCATAAACGTCACATCAAAATCATATTGTGTGGCAACTTGTCGAATAAGACGTTTAGCATAAATCAGCTGATCACAGGCATTTAAGACATCTTGTTGATGATTAAAATTAAGCTCAAACTGCCCAGGAGCAGACTCAATTAACATTCCAGAAGTGTTGAGATTAAGTCGTTCTGCCTGTGTATTAAAGGCAGTTAAAAAATCTTCATAATCATCTAAACCGTTCACATCATAAACTTCTGTGGTGTTTTCACGCTGATTTTTAACCGGATTAATGGGTGCTTGAATGGAACCATCTGCCGCCCGTTTTTTATCCAATAGATAAAATTCTAATTCCAGAGCTATCACCGGAAATTGACCGCGATAATGCAGCTTATCGACTAAATCAGACAAAATATTTCTGATTGCAAGAGGATTCGTGCCCTTACCTTGTGCATCCATCATCGTTAATAATAATTGCCCAACATTTACTTTTGCAGTGGGGGCTAGTGAACCAAGCACCGGGAAGCAGATATTATCCGGCTCTCCAATTTCCTCTCCTAATCCCGCTTCTTCAACCACGCTGCCGACAATGTTTAAAGAAATAGTGGAAACTGGCAGGTATATTCCCTTGACGACTTTTGGTAAAGCCGATACAGGAATACGCTTACCTCGAGGTGTTGCATTGACATCGGTAAATATCAAATCGATAAATTCAACATCAGGCCATTTCTGTAAAAAATCTACTATTTCATTTTCAAACGTTTCCATACAATTACCTATTCTCCAATAACGCTCTTATTAATGAGCTGATTTGTCTCTGAGTATTCTGAACAATAAAATTTGCACAAAAGGTGCGAATTATTGCCGAGTTATTTACTGGTTCTTTACTTTTCATTGTTTTATTTGTTATTTATTAGTAACAGATACTAAAAAAGCGTGCATTATTTTTAACAAAAAGATCACAACCCGGTGACATATGTCACAAATAGGTCATATATCCACCTACTGTTGTTGAAAAAACCCACTTTGTCGATTATTTTGACCAACCAAGATTGAAATTGTTAAATAAATCGAACAAAAGGAAATACTCGATGACAACATCAACTCACAAACCTGTTATAGCGTTATTAAGTTGCGCCAAAGTTGTTGCCGACTATCAGGTACAATCTGTTAATGAATTTTATATCAATGCGATCACCCATTTTGGTGGCATCCCCCTGCTTATTCCTTCTGCTATTACACCAGATGACTTAAATACACTGGCACCGATATTTGATGGTTTATTGTTACCCGGTAGTCATTCAAATGTGGATCCCATTGAGTACGGCGGGACACATCAAGAAGACCAAAAAGACAAAAGGCGCGATGCTCTTGCACTTAATTTAATTAACCTTTGCATTGAACACAAAATTCCAGCACTGGGTATTTGTAGAGGTTTCCAAGAAATGAATGTGGCATTAGGTGGGAGTTTAACGCCCTATGTTCATGAAGCCGGCTTTGCAGATCATCGTGAAAAGCCCATTGCTGACTTTGACATTAAGTATGCTGCCGCGCATTCCGTTCACGTTGAAAAAAAGGGTCTGTTTGAAGATTGGCTTAAAACCGACACCATGATTGATGTCAATACGTTACACAATCAGGGAATAAATCAATTAGCACCGCAATTAACCGTTGAAGCCAAGTCTCCTGATGGTTTAATAGAAGCTTTTAGTTTAGAAGAACACCCTTATTTTGTTGGCGTGCAATGGCACCCTGAATGGCAAGCAGCCAGTAACCCATTCTCACAAATTCTCTTTAACAATCTGATTACAGCCGCTCATAACAGAAGAAAAACAAAACATGGATAATGTCACAATTGGGCAAACTATTGCTCAACTTAGAAAAGAAAAAAAACTTTCGCAACGCATACTTGCGGAGCAAGCAGGTATTACTCACAGTGCAATTTCTTCCATAGAGAATGGAAAAGTGAGTCCTTCTGTGAGCTCGTTACAAAAAATTGTGAATGTTTTTTCACTCTCTCTTTCTGAGTTTTTCACCCTCGAGATTCAACAAGAAAGTAATGAAAAAGTCATTATTACGCACACTGACCTTGTTGAAATAGGTAATGATTCTGTATCGATGAAACTGGTGTGTAATGGGAAAAAAAGTCGTCAAATGGGCTTTTTAATCGAACAATATAGCCCGCACTCCAATACTGGCTTAAAAAGTATTGAACATGATGGAGAAGAAGCTGGCACCGTACTTGAAGGTGAGATTGAGCTCAATTATGGCGAAGATACCTACATCATTAAAGCCGGAGAAAGTTATCTAATTGATACCAGCATCCCGCACAAATTTACTAATTATTCCGATAAACCGTGCAAAATGATCAGTGCACATACCCCACCGACCTTTTAAATTCTGATACCGGAGAGCATTATGAATACGCAACAACAATGGATTGATTTACAGCAGACAATGAAAATTGAGTCTCGAGCATTTATTAATGGTCAATACCAAGATGCGCTTGATAAGACCACTTTCAGCACAATTAATCCTGCGACTGACCAACATTTGGCTAATATTGCACGTTGTAAAAGTGAAGATGCTGATTTAGCGGTAAGTCATGCTCAACGAGCATTTGAGCAAGGTGTTTGGCAAGATCAGAGTCCAGCACAGCGTAAAAAAGTATTAATGGCATTTGCCGATTTAATTGATCAGCACGTTGAACCATTAGCATTACTTGAAACCTTAGACACAGGTAAACCAATATCACATAGTGTTAGCACAGATATCCCTGGTGCGGCATCAGCAATACGTTGGTACGCTGAAGCCATTGATAAAGTTTATGGTGAAGTGGCCACTACCGAAAAAGATGTGCATGCTTTCGTTAGCCAACAAGCGATAGGGGTTGTGGTCGCAATTGTGCCCTGGAACTTCCCGCTATCGCTAGCTTGCTGGAAACTCGGCCCCGCTTTGGCAACGGGTAATAGCGTTATTTTAAAACCCTCCGAAAAATCGCCATTAACAGCCATTTACTTAGGTAACCTCGCCAATGAAGCGGGTATTCCTGCCGGTGTTTTTCAAGTGACCCCTGGTTTTGGCCAAGAATGTGGTGAAAGCCTTGCACGCCATAATCAAGTCGACTGTATTACTTTTACGGGCTCAACTAATGTGGCCCGTAGCCTAATGATTTGCTCTGGTGAGTCCAACCTGAAGTCTGTGTGGGCGGAAGCGGGCGGTAAAAATGCCAATATTGTTTTTGCTGATTACCCCGATTTAGATAAGGCAGCGCAAGAAACTGCGGCAGGTTGCTTTTATAATCAGGGAGAAGTATGCGTTGCCGCAACACGTTTACTGGTTCATGAAAGTATTAAAGATATGTTTATTGACAAAGTCATTGCGGCTGCAAAAAACTTTTCTCCCAAAGATCCGCTTTGTCCTGATTCCTCAATGGGAGCCCTTATCGATCAAGGTCATAAAGCAAAAGTGCTCGAATACGTGCAGCTCGGTATTGATGCCGGTGCAATCCTAAGATGTGGTGGTGATGTAGAGGGAAAAGGCGCTTTTGTGTCGCCTGTCATACTTGATAATGTCAGCAATGAAATGCGTGTTGCCCGCGAAGAAATTTTTGGGCCTGTGCTTTGTGTGATCCCCTTCAAAACAGAAGAAGAAGCTATTGCTATTACTAACGACTCGTCCTACGGGTTGGGTGCTGCATTGTGGAGCTCAGATATCAATCAAGTACACAGAGTGGCAAGGCAGCTCAGAGCAGGTTCAATTTGGGTAAATAACTATAACGAAGGTGATATGACTGTCCCATTTGGTGGATTTAAAATGAGCGGCAACGGACGCGATAAATCACTGCACGCGTTGGATAAATTTACCGAGACAAAAACCACATGGATTCGGTTACAATCAATTTAAGGATAAAATAATGATTAAACATACAGATTCCTATTATGCAGACTCAGCACCTATTACTGATGAGTACCCGGCATTAGAAGATAATATTGAATGTGATATTTGTATTATTGGGGGAGGTTTTTCAGGCCTTTCATCTGCGATTCACCTTGCAGAAAAGGGCTTTAAGGTTGTCGTACTTGAAAGTGCCCAAATAGGCTTTGGTGCAACTGGACGTAATGGTGGGCAAATAGTCAATAGCTATAGCCGTGATGTAGCCGATATTGAGAAACGTTACGATCCTAAAACTGCAACCGCACTTTGTAATATGATTTTTGAAGGTGGTGATATTATCCGTCACCTGATTGAAAAATATAATATTAACTGTGATATTAAACAAGGTGGATTATTCACGGCATTTAATCAGAAACAACTTGATGGATTATATGAGCACGCAAAAAACTGGCAGCGCTACGGCAATAATCAGCTCTCTATGTTAAATAAAAATGAGCTTGTCGATGCTGTTGGTACGAATGCTTATGTGGGAGGATTGTTAGATAAATCAGCCGGACATATGCATCCGCTTAAATTAGCCTTAGGTGAGGCCAAAGCGGTGACTCAACTCGGCGGTAGAATATTTGAGCAATCAGCTGCGGTGCGTATTGAAAAAGGGACAAATCCGATTGCCCACACAGAGCGCGGCTCTGTTAAAGCAAAATATTTAGTCCTTGCCGGCAATGCCTATCTTGGAGGACTTGCACCTAAAATAAGTAATAAAGCAGTCCCCTGCGGCACACAGATAGTTACCACTGAAGCACTAAACGCAGAGCAGCTTAAAACCGTACTGACATCTGATTATTGTGTTGAAGATTGCAACTACCTTTTAGATTATTACCGTTTAACGGCAGATAAACGTTTATTATTTGGCGGCGG
Organism: Psychromonas sp. MB-3u-54; assembly: GCF_002836415.1. Taxonomy (GTDB): domain Bacteria; phylum Pseudomonadota; class Gammaproteobacteria; order Enterobacterales; family Psychromonadaceae; genus Psychromonas. The sequence continues at coordinate 52,853 of NZ_PJBP01000180.1, forward strand.
CGTGGTTTATGGTGCGCGCGATCCGAACAATATCGAACAATTTCTCCGCCCAAAAATTGAGAAGGTTTTTCCACAACTTGCCGGTATAAATATCGACTATAAATGGACAGGAAACTTCCTCTTAACTTATTCTCGCATGCCACAGTTTGGTCGTTTCGATGACAACATTTATTACTTACAAGGTTATAGCGGTCATGGCGTCACTTGTACGCACCTTGCGGGTAAGCTATTAGCTGAAGTACTGACTGGAGACGCAGAGCGATTTGATGCTTTTGCTTCCCTTAAACACCCGGCTTTCCCGGGAGGCAGACATCTTCAAATTCCATTCTCTGCGATAGGTGCTGTTTATTACAACATACGTGACAAGTTGTCTATTTAATTAAGCGACTCATCCATCAGTACAATTTTATCCCGACCTATTGTACTGATGATTATATTAAGTCCTAAGCATATTCAAGGATGAACGATGAACACCAGAAATGTTACTTTTGCATCTGTACAGTTGTCAATGAATTGGCAGCTTGAAAATAATATTAATAAAATAACGGATTGTGTCAGGGAAGCTGCGAAAAATGGCGCTAATGTAGTCATTTTGCAGGAGCTTTTTGCTACTCCATATTTTTGTAAAAAACAAATTGCCGATTACTTTGAATTAGCGGAAGAAACTCACAGTAGTGTGCTACTTAAAAAAATGAGTGCACTGGCAAAAGAATGTAATGTCGTTTTACCTGTGAGTTATTTTGAAAAAGCCGGGAATACCTTCTTTAATTCTCTGGTTATGATCGATGCCGATGGCCGTATTTTAGATAATTATCGTAAATCGCATATTCCTGATGGACAAGGTTACAGTGAAAAATTTTACTTTAGCCCGGGCGATACAGGGTTCAAAGTTTGGAACACAAAATTTGGACGATTTGGTGCCGGTATCTGCTGGGATCAATGGTTTCCTGAACTAGCGCGCTGCCTGGTGCTTGATGGAGCTGAAGCTATTTTTTATCCCACCGCAATTGGCTCTGAGCCGCAGGATCCAAGTTTAGATTCCAAAGATCATTGGCAACGTACCATGCAAGGTCATTCAGCAGCCAATTTAGTGCCGGTCATCGCCGCAAACAGAACGGGTGTTGAGTGTGATGATAATACCGAAATCACCTTCTATGGCTCTTCATTTATCACCGACCATACCGGTCATAAATTAGCAGAAGCCAGTCGTGATGAAGAAACCATTATTTATGCAAAAATAGATTTGAATGCCGCTGCCAAAGCACGTCATAGTTGGGGATTATTTAGGGATCGTAGACCCGATCTTTATAACAATATTAATTCGCTTAGCATTTAAATCATTAAATGAGGATAAATATGGAACTTACAACAACACCACAAAATGACGGTTTCTATTTCCCTGCTGAATTTTCACCACAGCAAGCTGTTTGGCTTGCTTGGCCTGAACGTGCAGATAATTGGCGCTTGAATGGGAAGCCAGCACAAAAAGCGTTTGCGGCAATTGCAAATGCAATCGCAGAGGTTGTTCCGGTTTCCATCATTGTGAGTCAACAACAATATCAGCCCGCCAAGATGTTATTGAATGCGTCAATTCAATTAATTGAAATGGATTATAACGATGCATGGATGCGTGATATCGGGCCCACTGTGTTAATAAATTCCTCGGGGCAGCATAGGGCAGTCAGCTGGCAGTTTAATTCATGGGGGGGGGATTTTAATGGTTTGTATTCACCTTGGAATAAGGATGATCAAGTCGCTAAAAATGTGAGTGAGTTATTACACTTAGATTTTTATCAAGCACCTTTTGTTTTAGAGGGGGGCGCAATTCATACCGATGGAGAAGGTACCTTATATACCACCGAAGAATGTTTATTAAGCCCTGGACGAAATCCGCATTTAACCAAAAGTGGTATAGAGACATTATTAGCTCAATATCTTGGCATAAAAAAGATAATTTGGATTCCACAAGGCTTATATAACGATGAAACCGATGGTCACGTTGATAACCTAATACATGTTGTTGGACCTGCTAAGGTAGTCTTAAGCTGGACTGATGATAGAACTGATCCACAATATGCGATTTCACTGCAAGCCCTCGCGTTATTAAACAGCAGTTGTGATGCACAGGGGCGGCAGATTGAAGTGACTAAGCTGCCAATTCCGGGGCCTTTATATATGACTGCTCAAGAAGCTGCAGAAATAGAACCTTCAAAGGGTATGGTCCGTAAAGGAAATGAAAGACTAGCAGGTTCTTACACAAACTTCTTGATGCTTAACCAAACCGTTTTTGTACCCGCTTTGGATGAAAAGCAAGACAAGATAGTGTCTGCAATACTCTCAGATTTATTACCGGAATATCGCATTGTCCTGTTGCCCGCGCGAGAAGTATTGCTTGGAGGGGGCAATATTCATTGTATTACGCAACAGATCCCTCATTAGATAATTAGAAATACCAATGCAATAAAGAAAAAAACATCATTAAATCGCCAGTCGATTTGATGGTGAACTTTTTATCAGAACCACGGGAATACTCCTCCCTTAAGTGGAAGGTAATGATAGTTAAGCGGTCTACGCTATTGAGCTTAAAAGCGCACTGTCTATCATGACTTTTTGCTAAAGAGGAATATTATGCAAACCCGTAGCACCTATAAGTTCAGACTAAACACGAATACTGAGACAGAAAAACGGATGGTTCAGTATTCAGATAACTGTTTGTCACTTTCCCGATCACAAACACTGCAACAAACGTTAAAGAGAATAGCTGGATAGCCATCTAATTGACTAAATATTAATCGGCCCCAAGTTGAACGTAGAAATGGATGTCCATGATTTCTAAGATTTAACTAAAAAGCTGCGTGTTGATCCGATTTTAGGGCATATCATCTGGGCTGTTCTTTTTAATGTATTTGAGAAGTTCAAAGGAGGTAAGTCGTAATTGATGGTGATTTGATTAGTTTTTTAAAGCTAGATAGCGTCGTTATTAAATTTATTAAGGACATTTTATCAATAGGGAATTTACCAATATGTGTTGATAAATATTTATCTAAAGGTGGTTTGAGTTTTTGGTGGTTAATTCTCTAATGGCTGAGTTTTATCGACCATTGGAAAACATCTTTGGTATTTTAATTTCGTGTTGCTTTGGGTGTTACTTCAAACGGTAGATGCTATAAGTCGGTAATAAATGTATAAGACGCTGAGAGTCGTAACTTATTTGATTATATAGGGATTTTTTAACGTGAATGTTATGGAATGGTATAAAACAAAATGATGGTGCTCGCTACTGGACTCGAACCAGTGACCCACGCCATGTCATGGCGGTACTCTACCAACTGAGCTAAGCGAGCGTATAGTTGGTTGCCTTTGAAAGCGAAGTGATTATGCTTTATGGCTGCCAAAGTATCAATAGTTCTTTTTATATTTCAGTCTGTTTGATGTTTTTTTGTTCATATTTAAACTAAAACGCTTAAGGGCAATAAAAAAAAGCGGCTATTTAGGTTTCATCAATGGGTAATAGTGTTGTGGTTTGTGTTTTTTGTTGTGTCTCTTTTTCTTTTTTAGCCTCGTTTGTTTGTTCTTTGGTTTTAATTAGCGTTTCTAATGCTTTATTACCGTCGAGCCAAACCTGTTTACTCTTATCTTTTACATCATCCCACACTCCGGCACTGCTTTCCTGCGTATCAATCCAAATGTCACGCGAATTTTCTTTGGTTGATTGCCATAACTCATCGGTTGTTTTTTTGCTTTTTTCTAAAGCTTCATTGCTTGATTTTTTGCCTTTATCCAATAGTTCCCCACCCGATTGTTTACTTTTTTCCCAAATGTCTTTACTTAATTGCTGACTTTCCTGCCAAAGTTGTTTAGCTGATTTTGGCACATTATTGGTGTCTTTTTGTGGCTCATCTGTGGCGGCTATTTCTGTTACTGTCTGTTGGTTTTGTGCATTTTCCTGGTTCATTAGATAGGATGCTGTTTGATCATTACATGCCATCAGAGAAACTAATAACGGGCTGAAGATTATAAACGGAATGCATTTTTTCATTAATTTTCCACCAAAGAGAGAAGTTAATACGAGAAAGATGCCAATTTTTTATGGCTATCCTGTTAGTTAATGCTGTTAGTCAGTCCCCTGTTAGTCAGTGATAGATTCTAATAGTTCCATTAATGATGCTTTAAACTTGAATTTTTGATATCAGTAGACTACTGTGTAAAAAAACAGTTAAAGCGAAGGTCTCATGAAACTTTATATTGCCGAAAAACCCAGTCTGGCACGTGCTATTGCAGATGCGCTGCCAAAACCGCATCGCAAAGCAGACGGTTGCATTTATGTTGGTAATGGGGATGTCGTAAGCTGGTGCATCGGGCATCTGCTCACTCAGGTTGATCCCGAGGCTTATGATCCCGAATATAAAAAATGGAAATTCGAACACCTGCCGATTATTCCTGAAAACTGGAAATTAAAATCAACGCCGCGCACCAGTAAGCAACTGAGTATATTAAAAAAACTGATCAAACAAGCCGATAACCTTGTGCATGTTGGCGACCCGGACCGTGAAGGTCAATTATTGGTGGATGAGGTGATTCATTTCAGCGGCGTTAAAGGCAATAAATTAAAACAGGTCGAGCGCTGTCTGGTCAGTGATTTAACTATCAATGCGGTAAAACGTTCGCTGCAGCAATTACGCTCTAATCAGGAGTTTATTGCATTATCAACCTCGGCGCTTGCGAGAACCCGTGCTGACTGGTTGTATGGGCTTAATTTGACACGGGTTTATACTCTGCAGGCACAAAAGTCAGGTTATCAGGGGGTTATTTCCGTGGGCCGGGTGCAAACGCCGTTATTAGGATTAGTGGCAAGGCGGGATAAAGAGATTGAAGTTTTTGTGAGTAAACCTTTTTATGAAGTGGAGGCGCACTTAACGACACTCAAACCTGAAAATATTGCCTCATTTACGGCCAAATGGAAGCCCAGTGAAGCCTGCGAAAAATATCAGGATCATGAAGGGCGTGTACTGGTTAAAAAATTAGCTGAGAATGTCGCGCAGCGTATTTCTGAGCAGCCCGCTTTCGTTAAAAGCTTTACGGCTAAAAATAAAAAACAGGTTGCACCTTTACCTTATAATTTATCGGCGCTACAGATTGATGCTGCTAAGCGTTTCAGCTATACGGCGCTGGAGGTATTGGATATCTGTCAGGCATTGTATGAAAAATATAAGCTGATCACCTATCCGCGTTCTGATTCCCGTTATCTGCCCAAAAATCATCTTTCTCAGGCCGGATCAGTGACTAAGGCTATTGCCAATAACCAGCCCGCTTTAAAAAAGGCGGTCAGTGATGCGGATCTTTCACTAAAGAGCCGTGCCTGGAACGATAAGAAGGTTGATGCCCATCATGCGATTATTCCAACGGATAAACACCAGTCTTTAACGAGTTTAGATACTGCCTCACAAAATATTTACGCTTTAATTGCCCGTCAGTATTTATGTCAGTTTTATGCTGATTATCATTATGGCGAATGTGTGGCTGAAATTGAGATAAATAACGGTTTATTTATCAGTAAAGCGAAAGCGAAAATCAGCGATGGTTGGAAAGTATTATTTGATAAACAGGAGAAAGACAGTTATTTACCTGCGCTTTGCAAAGGACAAAAGCTGTTTTGTAATAAAGGTGAGGTGATGGAAAAAAATACTCAGCCGCCGGCCTATTTTACCGATGCTACTCTGTTAGCTGCAATGAGTAATATAGCCCGTTATGTGCAAGACAATGAATTGAAAGGCATCCTGAAGGAAACCGATGGTCTGGGCACGGAAGCGACCCGAGCGGGTATTATTGAACTGTTGTTTAAACGTTTGTTTCTGCAACGCACGGGTAAGCTTATTAAAGCGACTGAGACCGGCCGAAAGTTAATTGAAAGTCTGCCGGAAATGTTGACCTTGCCTGATATGACGGCGCAATGGGAGATGGAGCTCAATGCTATCAGTCAAAAAGAGCAAAGTTATCAGGGTTTTGTTGTGCCGTTACAAAATCAGCTTAAAAGCATTATAGAAAAAGCGATTGCAGACGGGCCGCGGGCATTGGCGAATTTACCGAGCAGTGGCAATGTTTTTAAGAAAACCTACAGAAAAAAATCAACAAAAAAAGGCACTTTTAAAAAGAAGAGCAGTTAATAATGCCCAAAGAAATTAAACTTTGAGTTTTGAGTTTTGAGTTTTGAGTTTCGAGCTTTGAGCTTTCGAGCTTCGGGTTTTTAGCTTCGAGCTTTCGAGCTTTTCAGCTTTCCGGCTTCGAACTAATCACGCTGAAAGTGGCATAAATGGGGTTGTGGTCTGAGATTTTCTTGGTATCGATGGCTTTGGCTTTGAGCAGTTGCAGATCTCTGTAGAAGATATGATCGAGTGGTTTTGCAAAGATCTGTTTGACGTGATGCGGTTCCTGAACGTCTGCTTTTTCCAATCCGAGTGCGTGCTGAAAAGTCTCCAGTGCCATTATCCGTTTTTTGGTCCAATTATTAAAATCTCCTGCAACAATTATCGGGCCGCTGCAGCTGTGCAGTACTGCTTTGATCTTCTCCAGCTCTTTTATAAATCCTTTTAGAGAGACAAAATTGATGCCATGAATATTGACAATATTTAGGGCTTGGCCATCGGGCAGTTCGTGGTGCGTGATGAGCATACTTTTATAGGTAATAAGACCGACTTCCCGCCGATGCGTAAGGTGTGAACTGATGGTGGTAAAGGCGATTTTGGTTGCGGTTAAAACGCCGTAGAGATGCTGAAAAGTCTCTATATTACTGGCCATCGCATAGGAAAAAGAATCTAGTACAGAGGCAATTTTTTTGGGGAATTTGACCTCTTGAAAAAGCAAAAAATCACAGGGGTACTCTTGGATCAGGATTTCAAAGCGATCTAGAAACTGCGGGTGCAGGTTCTCTTTATGGATATTCCATACCATAAGGGAAAACGTGTCCGGCAGGGCATGTTGCTGATGGGCAAGTCTTTGCGGAAAAATTCGGGGTGTAAAAATAAGTTATCCCTTAGGGTCTGTTGACCTTTTGTGTGCATTTTTGCATAAATTTGTGGGTGCTTTATACAAGGAATAGCCTGCAACCTGTCGTATTCTACATAAATAGGCGATAACCGATACGATCGTATTCACAAATTCTGCCCTTCGGGTTCATTCAAAAGCGTCCTGCGCTGCGTTATACGTCGTTTACATCGAATAACTATGCTTCACTTCTAATGCCTTGCTCAGAACACGTTTAGATTGAACGAAATTTGCACTCCAAAGGTCAACAGACCCTTGAGTTGCGGGGCTAAGATACGCATCAGATTTTCTGCAATACGACGTAACCCGAAGGCTTCTTCCATTTCCGTGTCAGCCTTGGTGATAAAACCCGGCATCCACTTTTCTATCTCGCGAATAATAGCGTTAGTATAAGCAAAACTGACGACTTCATCATTAAGCAGCAGGGAACGGTTGTCAATATTGACTGAGCCTATCATAACGGCATTCTGGTCAAACAGAATAGCTTTGGCATGGAGCATATTAGACCAGACTGATTCCTTCTTCCTGCCGTTCTCTGCGACCAAGGTCGGCGGGACTGCTTGGGTGTGATTAGTTTGATATCGGCGCCATTGTGTTTGGCAATCTTTAGCGCATGCATTAAGGTCTCATCGTGCAGAAAGTAGGGTGACTATCCAGATGCGCTCTTTTGCGGAGTGCATTGCACTGATCAGTGCGTTAAAAAGTATACTCGCATATCGTTTTTTATATTATGAAAGTCGCCACGATTTTGCTATGGCTGTTGACTCGAAGGCTTGAGGGTTTGAAGGCTTGAAGGCTCGAAGGCTTGAGGGTTTGAAGGCTCGAAGGCTTGAGGGTTTGAAGGCTCGAAGGCTTGAAGGCTCGAAGGCTTGAGGGTTTGAAGGCTTGAGGGCTTGAAGGCTCGCCATTCGCCACTCGCCACTCGCCACTCGCCACTCGCTACTCGCTACTCGCCACTCGCCACTCGCCACTCGCCACTCGCTACTCGCTACTCGCTACTCGCCACTCGCTACTCGCTACTCGCCACTCGCTACTCGCCACTCGTAGCTCATAACTCATAATCAAGCTACACTTCTTTATTTGAATCGCTATTCGTCACTTTTGGTTTTTAAGTTTAAAGGAATTAGTATGAAAAAGATCATCTCTGCTCTTGGTTTAATTTATTTATCCGCCTGTACCATCCAACCTGTCGCACAGAGCCCGGTTAACAGCGAGGAGAGTCAATGTATTGGCAGCGTTGAATTGAATCCGCAGGTCGCGGAGCTGTTTGCTGTTGCCGATGATCTGCAAATGCTGCAGCGCGCCTTAGGGGAGCCGGAACTTGGAAAGTTATGCCAGGGTAAGGTATATCAGCTTAAACAGGGGCAGACTTTGCCGCTGTATCGCTCTTGGAACAGTACTAATCCAAACAGTCAAATGGGGAGCTGGTGGGCGTTTAATAAACCAACGGGCAAGGTCAGCTTATACCGTAATGATTATGAAATCTGTTATCAGTGGTCACCATTAGATAAATTAACCCAGTGTCAATTAAAAGCAGGGGCAAAGGTGGTGATTGGTAATGGACAAAGTGCGCAATGTTCCGATTATTTATCTTATCCGGTTTCAGCCGTACAGCAGGTTTATATTGAGAACAGTAGTGAGTTAATGCAGGGCTGTGAGCAGTTTGATGCTGTATTTAAATGGCAGCCGGATGTGATTGAATCAAAACTTAGATTCAAATAATAAAAGGGCCATTACGGCCCTTAACTTAATTATCTGATCGTGATTAACGACTTTTATAGTTACGTTTTCGAGATTTTTTCTTTTCTATTTTATTTTCTGCCTGCTCTGCCATTAGCTGCGCCACTGCTATTTTTTCTACTTTTGCCATATCCGGCGTTTCAATACTTAAAGGACCCAGTGCACCGGATCTTAATTCATTCAGTAAAATGGTAGAAACTTTATAGATATCAAAATGACCTCCGGCGCGCAAGCAGCCTCGACGTAATGCAATGGCTTCCATTAATTCATGATCACTCTCGGGCAAGGTTTCCAGTTCGTAACGGCTTTTTAAACGTTCTGGATAATTCGCCAGCAGGTACTCAGCAGCATAATAAGCGATATCTTCATATTCAATGGCAGTATCTTTGATTGCACCGGTCACGGCAAGGCGGTATCCGGAATTTGCATTTTCAATTTTAGGCCATAAAAACCCGGGTGTATCGGAAAGCATTATTCCGCTTGGTAAACGGATCCGCTGCTGTTGTTTGGTGACGGCGGGCTCGTTACCTGTTTTTGCTATGATCCGATCTGCTAATATATTGATAATGGTTGATTTTCCAACATTTGGAATACCCATGATCATGGCGCGGATCTGTTTATCCTGACCTAATTTATGGGGTAACATCTGTTCACACAATTTGGTTATGTGATGTACTTGTTCAGGTTTGCTGGTGGTAATGGCAAGTGCCTTTATACCCTGCTCCTGCTCTAAATAAGTGATCCATTTGGCAGTAATCTCAGGATCGGCTAAATCTGATTTATTGAGCACTTTAATACAGGGGGTATTTTCGCGGATATTAGCAATGAGTGGATTTTCACTGCTATAGGGAATGCGTGCATCAACGACTTCAATAATGATATCAACCTGAGGCAAGACCTCTTTGATCTGCTTGTGTGCTTTGTGCATGTGCCCGGGAAACCATTGGATATTAGCTTTACTCATTTGATTTTAAACTCTTTTGTTTTATATAGTATCCAATGGGGAGGTTCTTGGGGTACTAAATGTGATTGTGGGAATGATCGACAGTAATGCTGCCTGAAGGAAAGTTTAACTTATTGAGGGTTAACCATCAAATATCATTGCTGGCGTGGTTATTTTATATTTGTATCTGACTCTGATTAATCAGCGGATTAATCAGAGTCAAGGTCATTGCCGTGATTGTAAAGCAAGGCCGCTTGAACTAGGTGATTTCTTATCTAGTCGGTTTGAAGCATCCAATCTTTCGCTTTGATCTCGCGAATCTCTTGGGCTTTGATCTGACGAGTTTCTTTCGCAGTATCTGACTGTGGTGCTTGTTTTTCTTTTTTCTGCTCAGCTTCCTTTGCTGTCAGTGCTTCTGCTGCTTTTTTCTGTTCAGTTTCCTTTGCTGTCAGTGCTTCTGCTGCTTTTTTCTGTTCAGCTTCCTTTGCTGTCAGTGCTTCTGCTGCTTTTTTCTGTTCAGTTTCCTTTGCTGTCAGTGCTTCTGCTGCTTTTTTCTGTTCAGTTTCCTTTGCTGTCAGTGCTTCTGCTGCTTTTTTCTGTTCAGTTTCCTTTGCTGTCAGTGCTTCTGCTGCTGTTTTCTGTTCAGTTTCCTTTGCTGTCAGTGCTTCTGCTGCTTTTTCCTGTGCAGATTCTTTTTCTGCAAGTGGTTCTTTGTGTTTTTTTGCAGGTGGTGTTTTCAGTTGCGGAAAGGCCACGTCAGCCTCAGTTGCGTCGAGCAGAGCCTCCGATTGGCCTGCCATATGGCTATATAAAGCCTGATAACTGCTGGCAACCTGTCCCATCAGTTTAGCGCTGTCGGAAAAGTGGTTACTGACCTGAGATTTATAATGATCCAGTTCTGCTTTGGTATTATCCAGCGCTTGCTGCTGCGCGGCTTTTTGCTTCCTGCCTGATGTTATACGACTGATAACATAACCAATGATGCCACCAATAACGCTGCCTATAATAAAAATCAACACTCCGCTTATTTCTGTCATGTGCATTCCTTAATATAATATATAATAAATCACTACGTCATCGATATAACTATTTGAATAATATAGATTAAGACGATGCAGATAAATTTTATTCAAAGTAGGATAAGAATAAGCGCGATTTTAAATTATGCAAACTCATTGGCGAAGTATTCATGGCAGGATGAGACATAACAGTCATCAATCAGCGTTATAATCGTTATTCTATAAATTTGACGCTTGTGTACTTAACTTAGACCCTATCATTGTGCTGCCTTTTTTGATCTAACCGCAGCTTATCAATGCATAGCGCTGCCATTTTTGACTATTAACTTAAGTAAGATACATGGACAGTAGGTTCTGCCAAACATTAAAATCAAATCTCTCATTGCGCTAATTTTTCTTTTTTGTCCCGGGACTGCATTCTCAAATCCTGTCGCGGCGCTGTTGTTATTGGAAAGATTATTGAGTTTTGTAAAATGACTATTCACTACCGAGCTTAAGCGTTAGAATATTCACATCAATCAAGAAGAGTGGAAGGTACCTATGGCTTATATACCCAGTAATTATAAAAGTTTAGAAAGCGATTATCGAGATAAAGCATTAAAATTATTTCCTTGGGTCTGTGGAAAGTGTACGCGTGAATTTGTTTATTCAAATCTGCGCGAATTAACAGTTCATCATGTCGACCATGACCATGCCAATAATCCGGCAAATGGCAGTAACTGGGAGTTATTATGTATCTATTGTCACGACCATGAACATGATAAATATACTCAGGCTGACATCTATGGCAGCAGCGTTAAGGCGGGTGACGATGAGCACGTGAGTGCCACCTATAATCCCTTTGCGGATTTACTGGGTAAAATAAAAAAATAATTTTATGAATGTTTGTTTAATAACTTACTCTGCCCCGCACATTGAAACTCGCATTTACAGGCTGCATGGGTATAATCGCCTTTTTTATTGAGACCTTAGAGTAAATTATGGAAAACTTATTGGACAAGCGTTTTCGAGGCTTTTTTCCGGTTATTATTGATATTGAAACGTCTGGTCTTAATGCGCAAACCGATGCTATTTTAGAAATAGCGGCGATTTTACCGGCAATGGATTCACAAGGTTATCTTTTTGCTGCTGAAAAAATTCATTTTAATGTGTTGCCTTTTGAAGGTGCAAATTTAGATCCGAAAGCCTTAGCCTTTACCGGTATTGACCCTTTTAATCCTCTGCGTGCTGCGGTGGATGAACGGGATGCACTCACTGAGATATTTAAATTAGTGCGTAAACATCAAAAGCAAAACCTCTGCAACCGGTCAATTATCGTTGCGCATAATGCCACATTTGATCAAGGTTTTATCAATAAAGCCACCGAACGTTGTAACTTAAAACGTATGCCATTTCATCCTTTTGTCAGTTTTGATACTGCCAGTATGGCCGGTTTGATTCTGGGACAAACGGTGCTTGCGAAAGCCTGCCAACAGGCAAGTATTCCCTATGATAATAAGCAGGCACATTCGGCTTTATATGATACGGAAGTGACTGCAGAGCTATTTTTTTATATGGTAAATAAATTGAAGGCGTTAGGCGGCTGGCCACTCGCTCCGGTTTAAGCGGGGTATTTTATAACTATCAGCTGTATATTGTGCGGACATTGCGTCTTTGTGCGCTTAAAATTGGAATAGCAAAGATAAAAACAGATCAATTGGTTTGCGGATGGGTTTTATAGCTAGGCCATTAATTAAGTGATTTGGTATTAGGCAATAAAAAAGGGATACGTTGAGTATCCCTTTTTTATAGTGTGATTCAGGCTTGATTCAGAATTTATTCTGACTCAGCTGCTGCTGCTGTTGCCGCAACTGCCTGCTCAACAAGAGGCTGTAATTCACCTTGTTGTGACATTTCCATAATAATATCGCATCCGCCTACTAATTCGCCAGCGATCCATAGTTGTGGAAAGGTTGGCCAGTTTGCATGTTTTGGTAGCTCTGCGCGAATATCTGGATTTTGTAGAATATCTACGTAAGCAAAAGGGTGACCGCATTGCATTAGTGCTTGAGAAGCCTGTGATGAAAAGCCACAGCTAGGTAATTTTGGCGAGCCTTTCATGTAAAGCAATACTGTATTTTCACTGATTTGGCTTTTGATTTTATCTAATGTTTCCATTTTAATATCCGGTAATTATGTTATTGGGATGGTCACCACACTCTAGCATAGTCAAAATGCTTTATAAATATGGACTAATTAAATCTACTTTATCATAAACTTTCATTGACATGGATCATTTTCTTGGGGACTATTACATTAAGTTAAGACCAAAAATGATAGTAATAATTCTATCACTCATAACTATATAAATTAACTATATAAATTGGAGATTATAAACATGGCTTTTGAATTACCAGCATTACCCTTTGCAATCGATGCGTTAGAACCACACATTTCTGCTGAGACTCTTGAATTTCATCACGGCAAACATCATGCAACTTATGTTTTAAAATTAAATGGGATAGTTGAAGGTACTGATTTGGCTGAAAAATCTTTAGAAGATATTATTAAATCTGCTAAAGGTCCTCTGTTTAACAATGCTGCACAAGTGTGGAACCATACGTTCTACTGGAACTGTCTTGCTCCGAATGCGGGTGGCGAACCTACTGGTGCTGTTGCAGATGCAATTAATTCAAGTTTTGGTTCGTTTGCAGAGTTCCAAGCAGCTTGGAATGATAAAGCCGTCAATAATTTTGGTTCATCATGGACTTGGTTAGTGAAAAAAGAAGATGGTTCACTGGATATTGTTAACACATCAAATGCAGCGACTCCATTAACCGACGAAACAGTAACGCCACTATTGACCGTTGATCTATGGGAACATGCATATTACATCGATTACCGTAATGCTCGTCCTAACTACTTAAATGGTTTCTGGGCATTAGTTAACTGGGATTTCGTGGCTAAAAACCTAGCTTAATCGCTTTATGCTTTCTCTTTAAATTTGTAGAGATGGCAAGATAAGCAGCGTAACCGTTGTTTATAAAAAAAACCTTAATTTTTATATTAAGGTTTTTTTATGGGCGATCATAAATAATGGATATAGATGCTGTTATTTTAAATTTTTTCTAGATTGCTGTTATTTAAAATATTGTTGATTTTGTTTCACTAATTTGGATATTAGCCTCGACAGGCGATAATATAACGCTTCAATTCTTCTAAAAAACAGTGCCATGGCAATAGTGCCGACTAAAAAAGATAAAACAAATAATAACAACATTGTTGAAAAACTTTTTTCCTGGTAATCATTAATTAAGCTGAGAATCTTCCCCTGTTCAAGAGAGATTCGAATATAACCAATTTTTTCATTGTCTTTATAAAGTTCGGCTATCTGCGGAATGATCCCCTGCGATCGTTTATCATTGGAAGACGCTATGTTGAGCAGCGTAGGTAATGGAAGCGCATCTTTTGATTGGAAAATTATTTTGCCAAACTGATCGTAGATTGTTACATCTCTGACGATAGGATCATCAGTCAACTCATGGATAAGTAACTGTAAATCTTCATTCTTCTGCTGTGAAAGATAACGAGAAGCCTCCGAGGCTGCCAAGTTCGTTAATGAATATGAAAACCTTTCTGTTTGCTGATAACGAATCCCATCAGAAGTATTACGTAAGCTTATAAATTGATAGGCAATAACGCTACAGATAATCAATAAACTTGAAATTTGTAATGTCCGTAGCAGATAATACATTTTTTTATGCATTTATTATTCCTCAAGAACTGGCGGGTAAAACTTGCAATGATAAATCGCAATAGTTATGGTGTAGCCATAATTTAAACCCATTTAGGTGTAGGTATTTTACAGTGAAAGTAATAAAAAATCTTTGTAACCCTTCAAATTCTCAATCACTGATTCAATGGCGAGATTGTTTAAAACAAGATCTTAATGAATTAGAAAATCTCTTTTACCATCAAGGAAACTTAACGCAAGTATTACTTTCTGATTTCACCGTGAAAGCAGAACTTATTGTGATGGGAAAACAACTTACGACCTTGGATTTACATAACTTACTCACTTTTTTAGAAAATGAAAAAATCGACTCAATACAATTATTTGCACCTGAAATAATAGAAAACAGGGTGGTTATGCGTTTTGCTTTAAATGCTTTCCCCCAAGATTTAAAGGTTAAGTTAGATAATTTCGCTGCAACGTTGAAGTTGGATTTTGCATTGATGAAAAATTTCCCTGACTGGAGTAAACCAGGTTTAGTTTTAATGGACATGGATTCTACCACTATTCAAATAGAGTGCATTGATGAAATTGCACGACTGTTTGGTGTCGGTGAGCAGGTCTCAGCGGTCACTGCGCTGGCGATGCAGGGAAAAATAGATTTTAATGAAAGCTTAAGAACGCGAGTCGGTAAATTAACCGGGGCACCGGTGTCAATTTTAAAAGAGGTTGCAGATAATATGCCTTTGATGCCGGGCTTGCTTGAACTGCTTAAGGGCTTAAAGGAAAGTGGCTGGAAAGTGGCGATCGCGTCCGGTGGATTTAACTATTTTGCAGATCGTTTAAAAGAGGATCACGGCTTTGATAGGGCTGTCGCAAATACTTTGGAAGTTGTAGATAATCACTTAACAGGTCAAGTTGTGGGTGAAATAGTTAACGCCAGCGTCAAGGCACGCACACTGTCTGAATTAACTGAAAAGTTTGATATCCCACTATCACAAACCGTTGCTATTGGTGACGGGGCGAATGATTTATTGATGCTGCAGGCTTCGGCGATGGGCATTGCCATACATGCCAAACCAATAGTACAAGAAAAAGCGGCAGTATCACTGAACCATATGGATTTGTATGGGGTACTGGGAATATTAAGCGCCAATAATAGCACTCACTGGTAATACCCAGTTTTAAGAGAATGACTATAACAGATAGGCCGATCAGTTTGAGGTTTGAATAAATAGTCTATGCCCTATCGATTTATAACAAAGCAATAGGGTATAGCACTGTGTATTAGCCATTAAGAGAGATGTATTAGGCATTAATTGATTCATTGTTCTTTATTTTTTTGGCTATATCAAGTTCAATAACACGTTGCAAATGCGCTGCACTGTCTAAATTTAGGCTTAAGAAGTTAATGCCTAAAACACCTGGTTGTTGATGCATAATAATACCACTCAATTTGAGCTCTATATCTTCCCCTTCCAGTATTAATGTCATGCGGACGTTATCATTTTGGATACCAGGCCAATTGTCAGGACATTGAATTGAAGCACCCTGAGCCGTTATCTCTAATATGTTACTCTGCCATGTTTCTAAATCTGTTGCTCCTTCTCGACTCAATATACAATACCCGATAGGATGAATAGGTGGGAACTCCCGTTTATCTTTCATATTGTTCCTTTTTATTTCGTTATTATGGTGTTCCGATATTACGGATAAATCGCTCATATATAACAGGTAATTGTTCGCATATAAGCGACTTAGCCAATACATTATGGTGTAAAATGGCTCCTTCTATGAGGGGCTGGGTTAATTTCTCAATAGCCTGTTGAGCAATTGGGAAATAGCTTATATGCCAAGGCTCGATGGCTACTCCACCGTTATATTTTTGGTACGGGCGATAAAATCCAAAGGATTTCATATTCTCCGAAAGCCATTGAGTGAGTTCAAAAAAATATCCTGCTTCACTGTATTCACTCACTGTTAATTGTAATTTTTTGCCTGCGGGTAGACAATTTGGATCAAAAATATCAAAATCGGTTCCCCAGTGATGGCGACTGGTGCCCGGTAATGCAGACCAGTGAAGAATGGCAAATAATTTTTCAATCTCAGAGAGTTTATCTATTGCTAAAGGATGCCCCTCTTTATTCAATATTCGGGTTTTTCCCGAAAATTTATTATTCCAGATTAATTGCTGCCGTTCAAAACTACGAAACCCACTGGCTATTTGCAGATTAAAGCCGGCTTTTTGTGCTGCGAGTTGCAATCCCTTAAAAGCAGATACAACCTCTTTATGCACATAAATATTATTCGAAAGTTGGGTCAAATGTGAAGACACTTGACCGGTTAGCTGCTCATCTAGCATGTAATACCAAATCCATTAATTTTCTGTTCATTTATGCTGGTTAAAATACATGCTAGCTAGACATAAAACTCCGTTTTAGTCTTTGTTATTGATTTGATAATTAGAATAACTAGTTACTGCAATCAATGCCTTGCTTTCATGCATTTTTCCGGCGCCTAAATAGACCACCTAATTAGTGGGATTGGCATAACAATTTTTCCAGGGTGAGGCGGTGAATATGTACCAACTCTTCCAGGTCTGCAATTTTCACTGATTCATTCACTTTGTGAATGGTTTTATTACCGGGCCCCAGTTCAACAACTTGCGCCCCTGTCGGTGCGATAAAACGTGCATCGGAGGTGCCACCACTGGTGGAAAGCTCAGTTGTTAACCCATTGACAGAAAAGATAGCCTCACTTACCGCATTAGTCAAAGAACCTGGTTGAGTAATAAAGGGAGAGCCGTTATAGGTCCACTTAATCTGGTAATTAAGCGCATGTTTTTGCAAAATAGCCACCACACGCGCAACAATCATCTCGGCTGTTAACTCGGTCGAGTAACGGAAATTAAACTGAATCTGCGCCTCACCAGGCACTACATTACCCGCGCCCGTGCCGGCATTAAAATTGGTTACCTGAAAACTGGTTGGTGGGAAATACTCATTACCCTTATCCCACTCCATCTGCGATAACTCAGTGAGCGGTTCGATGCAGGCATGAATAGGGTTCTCGACCATGTGCGGGTAAGCAACGTGACCTTGCACGCCATTAATGGTTAAATCGGCCGTTAATGACCCTCTGCGGCCATTTTTAATAGTATCACCAACATGATCTGTGCTTGAGGGCTCTCCAACAATACAATAATCTATTTTTTCATTACGCGCTTCAAGTGTTTCAATCACGCGCACAGTGCCGTTGATGAAAGGTCCCTCTTCATCGCTGGTGATAAGCAACGCAATGGAGCCCTGGTGATCTTGATGGGTTTTTATGAACTGCTCTAACGCAATGATAAAAGCGGCAATACCACTTTTCATATCTGCAGTGCCACGGCCGAATAAAAAACCATCGACAACGGTTGGCTCAAAGGGAGGGTAAGTCCAATTTTCTTCAGGACCGGTTGGTACCACATCGGTGTGTCCCGCAAAACAAAAAAGCGGTTTTTCTGTTCCCCTGCGT
Organism: Psychromonas sp. MB-3u-54; assembly: GCF_002836415.1. Classification (GTDB taxonomy): domain Bacteria; phylum Pseudomonadota; class Gammaproteobacteria; order Enterobacterales; family Psychromonadaceae; genus Psychromonas. The sequence goes on from NZ_PJBP01000180.1 coordinate 70,824, forward strand.
GCCCATAAATTGGTGGTATCTTCGAACACCATGACTTCACATTCAAAGCCTAATTTTTCAAGTCTAGAGATTAATAACGGCTGGCATCCTTCGTCATGTGGGGTAATAGAACGGCGGCTTATTAAATCTTTTAAAAGAGCCAAAACTGGGCTATCTGACATGGGGTTTCCTTTATAATGAAAATAGAGTTTGGTAGGTGTCGATGTTAAAACCAAGCTGATAGTGATTATCATGGTGCAGAAGAGGGCGCTTGATCAATGTTGGGAACGCAATAAAGAGTTCGATGACAGTTTCGGCAGATAAATTTTCTTTCTGTTCTGCAGTCAGTTGCCTGAAACTAGTGCTGCGTTTGTTGATAAGATCTGTCCAGTGAATATTTTTTAAAAAAGAGCCAAGCAGGATTTTATCTAAACCGTCTTTACGGTAATCATGGAAAGTATAAGGTAAGTTATTTTGTTCAAGCCATTTACGGGTTTTTTTAACGCTATCGCAATTGGGAATGCCATAAAGTGTGGTGATCATTTTTTACTCGTCAGCAATAATAGTTAAAATATTGTAACAATTAATAATAATAAGATCAGCACAGAAACTAAAAGAGTCGCATTAGCGACTCTTTTAAAAGTTAAAAAAATTTACATTATTTAACTATTTTAAGAACAGGATCAATTCCAACTACAACAGTACCGGACATTTTTTGCAGTTCTTTAATTTCATCCATGTTTGAGATAACAACAGGCGTCAAGATTGATTTTGCTTTTTCAGTTAGAAATGCAAGATCAAACTCAATAATTGTATCACCCATTTTTACTGTTTGGCCTTCTTCAGCAATACGCGTAAAACCTTTACCTTTCAGCTCAACAGTATCAATACCGAAATGCACAAAAAGCTCAATACCCGTGTCAGACTCAAGCGAGAATGCATGATTTGTTTCAAATATTTTACCAATTGTTCCGTCACAAGGAGCAACCATTTTGTTGCCGGTAGGACGAATGGCAATACCATCACCTACTATTTTTTCAGCAAAAACAACATCAGGCACCTCTTCAATCGCAACAATTTCACCAGAGATTGGCGCTATTAGGTTGATTGTACTTTCAGTTTGAGTATTACCTGAAACCGCTTTTTTTAATGAATCGAAAAAACCCATGGTCGAACTCCCTATTATTGTTAATAGTTATATTTTTTAAATGAACTTATTTTTTATTTACAGTGTAGCTCGTTTAAAGATTTAATTAATACCTTTAGTTTTGTTGAACTCATTCACTAAGGCTTCAATTTCAGCGGCTGTTGCCACTGATAATGCTTGATCAGCAAGTGCTTTTACATCGGAGTAATTAGTATTACGGATAATTTTCTTAACCGTTGGGATAGACATCGCACTCATGGAGAACTCGTCAAGACCCATGCCAACTAACAATAATGTGGCTTTTTCATCACCCGCTAACTCACCACACATACCCGTCCATTTACCCGCCGCATGGGAAGCATCAATCACTGTTTTTATAATGCTTAATACAGAAGGGGTCATTGGATTGTAGAGAGCAGAGATAAGTTCATTACCGCGGTCTACAGCAAGGGTATATTGGGTTAAATCATTTGTACCGATACTGAAAAAATCAACTTCTTTAATCAGGTGATGCGCAATCGCCGCTGCCGCCGGCGTTTCGATCATAACACCGATTTCGATCTCTTTATCAAAATCTAAACCTTCTGCAGTAAGTTCAGCTTTAAGTTCATTCAAAATCTCTTTTAGTCGACGAATTTCTTCAACTGAGATTATCATCGGGAACATAATACGAATTTTACCAAATGAAGATGCACGCAATAAAGCACGCAATTGAGGATTCATTATTTCTGGTCGATCGAAACAGATGCGGATTGCACGCCAACCTAAGAAAGGATTTAATTCCGTTGGCAAATTAAGGTAGGGTAAATCTTTATCGCCACCAATATCCATTGTACGGATAATACAAGCTTGACCATCCATTGCTTCAACAACGTCTTTATAAGCTAAAAACTGTTCTTGTTCAGTGGGTAACTGGTCACGATCCATAAATAAAAATTCAGTACGGTATAGACCAACACCTTCAGCACCATTACGTTTTGCACCTTCAGTATCTTTAACACTGCCGATATTTGCACACACTTCCACATGATGCTCATCAAGTGTTACTGCAGGCAAATCTTTTAACTTGGCAAGTTCAGCTTTATCAGCCAGAAATGCAGCTTTGATGCGTTTCGCTTCTTCAATTTCCGCATTCGTTGGATTAATAATAACTTTATTATTAAGTGCATCTAAAATGATTAAATCACCATTTTTTACACGCTTAGTAATATCCTTTGTACCAACGATGGCAGGAATTTCGAGGGAGCGAGCCATGATTGAAGTATGTGATGTTCTGCCACCGATATCGGTTACAAAACCGAGCACTTTATCAAGGTTGATTTGTGCTGTTTCTGATGGCGTTAAATCATTAGCAATTAACACTACCTCTTCAGAAATATCACTTAAATTAACAATTTTAATACCCAGTACATTCTTCAGTAAACGGTTGCCAATATCACGAAAATCAGCGGCGCGTTCACGTAAGTAAGGATCTTCGAGCTGTTCAAGCATGTTGGCATTTTCTTCAACAATAGTATGAACCGCAACATCAGCACTGCATTTTTTTTTGCGAATGTGAGAAACGATATCTTCTTCTAGCTCTTCATCATCAAGCAGCATCAGATGACCTTCAAAGATTGCCTCTTTTTCTTCGCCAAATGTTTCGAGTGCTTGTTGTTTGATAATTTCAAGTTGAGCTGATGTTTTTGCTCGCCCGTCTTTAAAACGTGCGATTTCGTTATCAGAATCACTCACTTTTGCCGTATTAAGGGTAATTTCATCTTCCTGTAATAATAATGCTTTTGCTATCGTTATACCAGGAGATGCTAGAATACCAGATATCATAATCCATCCTTTAAAGTTCTAATTAAAATTTGGACTCTTTCTATAAAAAATTGTAATTAAAGGGTTTATTTTACAACAATCTAATAAGAAAGAGCCTAAAATTTACAAATGATGCAATGAAACTATACCAAAGTAGCCATTAGTTCAATCAGTGCTTCAACGGCGTTTTGTTCGTCGCTACCTTCTGCTTTAATATTTACTTCAGTTCCCTGAGTTAATCCTAAAGTTTGTAGTTTAAAAAGACTTTTGGCACTTGCTGATTTTTCACCAACTTCAACCGAAATAGCAGATTCAAAAGATTTAGCTGCTTTTACAAATTGCGCTGCTGGACGAGTATGAAGGCCGTTTGGTGCTGTGATAGTAACTTTTTGTTCAAACATGGTAATGTCCTAATATTATGAGAAATTAGTTTTTATTTTATCACCTTACTAAATCATAAGGTAAGGTGACAATAAAGAAGTATTTTTGTGTTACTTAAAATAACCAATAAAGTTAACTAGGGTGTTAATCTAGGTCAAGTTTTTGTTTGCCAGTTAGTTATTAAGAGTCAAAACATCATTATTAACGGGCAGATGACATTAGTTACCTTAAAAATGATGACGATAATCCGCAAAAACGGTGAATAGGTCAATATATTTTTGCCCGGAAGCGATAATAACTTCATTGCGCTGTGTGTTTTTGTGATTTGTATTGTTAAATATGTGATTTGTCTTGTCAAAAAGAGGCGAATAAGGGGTTGACAAATAAAATTTAACGGTTTTGGTGGGCTATGTTCAAAGCAGTCGAAGTTGCTGCTTCCTGCCTCTTAGCAGTGCAGTTGAAATTGTAGCAGTACAGTTGAAATTGATATGAGCGAATCTAAAGGTATACCAGAAGCAGTTGCTTCGAGTTGTCTCTAGACTCGCTTAAAAGTCGCGAGGAAATGCTTTACTCACGACGCTGTTATTTCAACACTGTTATTTCAACACTGTCTATATTGAAGGAAAATTTTCACCTTCAAAAACACCTGCAAAGAGTGCGCTTGATAAATAACGTTCAGCTGAACTTGCTAAAATAACAACAATGTTTTTGTCTTTAAATTCATCTAACTCGGCTAAACGAGCAGCAGCAACTACGGCAGCACCCGATGAAATCCCAGCTAGAATCCCTTCTTCTTCCATTAAACGACGTGCCATTGCGATTGAATCTTCATTACTGACAGCTTCAACACGATCAATTAAAGAAAGATCTAAGTTTTTAGGAATAAAACCAGCGCCAATACCTTGAATTTTATGCGGGCCAGGTTTGATTTCTTCACCGGCGAGCGTTTGTGCAATCACTTGAGAGTCTGTTGGTTCAACAGCAACACTGATAATTGCTTTACCTTGAGTCTGTTTAATATAACGACTTACACCTGTGATTGTTCCACCAGTACCCACTCCGGCAACAAATACATCGATCTCGCCATCGGTATCATTCCAAATCTCAGGGCCTGTTGTTTTTTCATGAATTTCAGGGTTAGCCGGGTTATCGAATTGTTGCAATAACAAGTATTTAGCCGGATCTGAACTGACAATCGCTTCAGCTTCAGCAATCGCACCTTTCATACCCTTTGCGCCATCGGTTAATACTAAATTAGCCCCTAATGCTTTTAATAGCTTACGACGCTCAACACTCATTGTATTTGGCATAGTTAAGGTGATTTTGTAACCACGCGCAGAGGCAACAAACGCCAGTGCAATACCTGTATTTCCACTTGTTGGCTCAACAAGTTCAACATCTTTAGTTAACGTGCCTTTCTTCTCTGCGTCCCAAATCATGTTTGCACCGATTCGGCATTTAACACTGAAGCTTGGATTACGGCTTTCTATTTTTGCAAAAACATTACCGGATGTGACGTTATTTAAACGGACCAGAGGTGTATTGCCGATAGCCTGTGAATTGTCACTAAATATGTTAGACATGTAATTCCCTTTTTTATTGAATTTTCATCGAATTTTCATTGAATTTTTATTGACTTCTTACTAATAATACTGCAGCAAGATTGCGGAATTGTCAATATAGCGAATCTATTGTTTTTTCGGAAATGAAGTTTTGTTATAGCATATAGTATTTTACGATAACTTAGCATTCTAGGCTGCTGCAGCAGAGTCGTCCGCCATTTAACATGACAAATAATGGGGATATTATGGGTTAAAATTGAGTTTCAAAACCGACTAATGCTTTACTTGTTCCATACCCCGGAATTTCATTATTAGAAATAACTATTTTAATTTTGCTGTTCGAGTCGGTCTTAAAACTGATACCGGCACCCAGTGCCAGATCGCTTCTATAGAGATCGAGTGTCTCAGAATTAGACCGGTAATTATAGAGAAGGTGATCCGCTGAAAAATTACTTAAATGCTGTGAAGCAGGAGTCGAAAAATTACCAAAAAATTCAAGCTGAACCCCTTCCGTATTGGTTGGAATGATTGGAATAGCAATAACCTGAGAATAAGCATTTTTTTTAAATGTACTGTTGGCTATTGAAGTATTAAAAGACAGTTTTTGATAAAAAGAGGTAAATACAGAATTCAGGTATAAATAGGTTGTCTCCGGAATTTGAAAAACAGGATTTAAATAAAATGCGGTTGACGTTTGTTTAATACTTTCCTGATACTGAACCTGTAATGAATTAGTTGGAATTTTTTCGGCAAAACAGACTGTTGATAGGAAAGAAGCTAAAATAATAATAGGTTTGATCACAATCTTAGCTCGCTTTTCTGGTGATTAAAAGATGAATTCGTTTACTCATTAAATCTTGGCTAATTTTAAGATTAACAGTTAATTATTCATAGTTTAAATAATTCAAATAATCATATAATTGCTGTAATAATTCTATTTTTGCAGGATTGCTCTGATTTTCAAGTGCGAGCGCTTCGAGTTTTTCAATATATGCTTGACTATTTTCTAATAAATAGGCTTGGCGGTGTCTTGCCCATTTTTCCTGCTCTGCGAAATCCAATGAATCTGGTGCATTTCTGGCTCTGTAATGCCATAACAGAATATCTAACCGGCCATCTTCAAAGTTGAATTTTTTATTCGTTAACTCCTGCCACGTGCTGTTACAAACTTGTTCACTGAGCGCTTTGTCTGCCGCAGACAAGAATCCGCCACTATATAACATCTCCTCCACTGATTTATTTTCCGTACTCGGCATTTCCTGTACAAAAACCTTCTGTAGTTTTTCTGCAAGACCCTGCTGGTTACTTAAAAAATCTAACGAACGTCGACATTGCTCGCGATTAATCCCCAATTGATCGGCCCGTTCCTCGGTTAATGTTTTTGCCGGTGCAATGATCGGGCATTTATTAATATGGATTAATTTGATAGCTGGACGTTCAATGCCTTCCGGTAAATCGATGCTGGGAGTATATAAGTAGGCTTGGATTTGTTCGATTGAAAGTGTTTCTAACCCACTTAAATCTTTGTTTAAATCAACCACTATGACGGCATTTTTATTAGAAGGATGCTGGGTGATAGGCATTACGTAGGATGCACAGCCCTGAAGGGCGGGAAACATCCCTGAAACATGTACTACGGGTGTATTAGTGCCCAGTTTTAGTTGTGCTAGCACATTATTTTTTTTACGCAGGCCAAAGAAATAATCATAGAGCTTAGGGTGCGTCTCTTTTATCAACTTTGCCATTGCAATGGTGGCATAAACATCCGACATTGCATCATGCGCTTGTTGGTGCGCGAGGCCATTCTCTTTGGTTAACAATTCTAAACGAAAGGAGGGCGCATCATTTTCATCAACAGGCCAATTTATGCCCTCGGGACGCAAAGCATAACATGCTCTTACCATATCGATAATGTCCCAGCGGGAACAGCCATTTTTCCATTCACGCTGATAAGGATCGCGAAAATTACGATAGAGCGTAAAGCGCGTCACTTCATCATCAAAGCGTATATTGTTATAACCCACAACACAGGTATTTGCCTGACTGAACTGCTGGTTAATAAGCGTAATAAACTCACTTTCTACCATGCCTTTTTGTAATGCACGTTGGGGTGTTATTCCGGTGATTAAGCAAGCTTCGGGATTTGGAAGGTAGTCATTGGGCGGTCGGCAATACCATTCATCGGGCTCAGAGATAATATTTAAATCGAGATCGGTACGAATACCGGCAAACTGAGAAGGGCGATCCGTGCCAGGATTAAGTCCGAATGTCTCATAATCGTGCCAGTATATCGACGGCTGATCGGTGGTTTTTTTTGATGTTGCTTTTTGCTCGTTATTATTCATTTAACACCTTTTTTTAAAGTATTTTTTCGTTTGATGTTATTGCTTGTCATTCTGTGCCGCTTGCTGATTGTGGATCACAAATTGGATTATACTTTAACTTACGTTGCACCACGGTGGACGATGGCATTATCTGATTCAAAACATCGCAGTATCAAGGCTGCTTATATTGAAGCCTCAAAATATCTGACCGTGGTGATGGTTTAACTGTCCGTCTCACTAAAAATGCAGTGGCTATTTTTGATTTTCAATGGATTAGCAGCATTAAACCTATGTTGCTGATTATTTCAGAGGTTAGACTAGCTGAAGCGCGAGAGCAAGTGATTAAGCACAGACGTAAGCTGTTTGATGGGAATCATTATCAAAAATAACCCGATAAAGTATTTATCTATTTAACAGATATTTCTGATCTGCTATTTTATCGCTTCTAATTGATGACTCAATCATTTTCTGCTTTATATCAATATGAGTAGATCTCGCAATTTGTACTCAGCAGATCCGTTTCAATATCGTCTTATCCGCGTTGTTATTTCACACGCTATAACAACCCCTGTTTCTATTTGCTTTTAAAAACGCCCCACTAATAAATCATGAAGGTGCTGTGATACTCTCTAAATTAATATTTTTCTGCTCGCGCTTCCATGTGCGGCGGCGTCTTTCTGTCCTTGAGATTAGAAACCTTATTTTCGCAATGCCAGCCCATTAGGCTATTTTGTTTTATCCTCATACTGTTCAGAGTGTTAACCAATTAGTCACCGTTTAGTCACTATTCAAAGCGATTTTGTCAGCAATATGAAATTTTAATAACTATTAAGTCAGCGTGCTTGGGCCGTTATTGACATGTTGTCAGAATGTTAAATAAAGCGAGGATTAAGTTCAAATTTTGTTAAGTAAAGCTACTTTATTAGTTTAAATTGTGGGTATATTGTACGATTAATGATAATCACAATGATAATCATAATCATTTTCAAAAAGTAAAAGGCAGGTTGGAGAGTCTTTTGTAGCAGGTTTTAGCCATTATGCCTGTCGAATAATATGACTTATACGGACTGTACTTTAACCAGTAATAATTTTTTTTGTTGTACATATACAAGGAACTTATAGCGTATGCGTTTATATTCAGTAACCTCAATAATCAACAATAAAATTGCCAGACAGGGATGTTTGCTACTTATTAGCGGGCTGATGACCGTTTGGTCTCCTATTTTACCTGCCGACAATCTGCTGGATTTATGGAAGATTGCCGAATTACAGGATGCCAAATACCTCTCGGCCTCTCACAAATATCGCTCAGACCAAGAGATTGTTAAGCTCAGTCGTGCTGATTTACTGCCCAGTGTGGATTTTCAGTATGAATATAAAATAACCGACCAGACAATCAATGAATCGGATAATGAGGTATACGATTCCGGCTCCGATCAGTATGCCACTACAACTTACGGTCTAACCTTGACTCAGTCTGTTTTTGACTATGCGCGCTGGCAACGCTATTCACAGTCAAAAATCAGTGCCAGTCGTGCGGAAGTCGAATACAGTCTGGCCAAACAGCAATTATTACTGCGTCTGTCTGAAGCTTATTTTCTCGTTCTTGAGCGCGGTGACCAGCTCGAAACCGTGCAGACAGAAAAAAAAGCCATGGGTAAACATTTAGACGTTGCAGAGAAAAAGCATCAAAGCGGTCTTGGCAGAAAAGCCGATGTTGAGGAATCCAGAGCAAGCTATCTGAATGCACTCAGTAAAGAAGTGGAATTAAAAAGCCGGTTACTCGATAGTCGCTATGCTCTGCGCGAATCGTTGGGGTCTATGCCCGAGCAATTGTCAACGCTGCGGCCGAAGATAGATCTAACATTACCTGTCCCCGCTGACCCGCAACAATGGGTTAGCCAGTCTGCTCAAAATAATCTTGAATTACAGGTTATTCAACTGTCACTCGACGAGGCTGAAAAAGAAATAAAAGTCCTTCGCGGCGGGCATTATCCCACGCTTGATCTGATAGCTTCCATGGAAAACACCGAAACCGACGGTTCGGTGTATGGCGGGGGCAGTAATATCGACGAAACCAATATTATGCTCAGGTTAACCGTGCCTTTTTATTCCGGAGGCAAAACATCTTCCAAGCTTCGTCAGGGCATTGAGAAACGCCGCAGCGTGTTTCAGGATCGTAATGATAAGCAGCGCATCGTTGAGCGTTCAGCGCATGATGCCTATTATCGTATCGGTGAGGCTATTGAGCAAATCGGCGCGCTTAGGCAGTCGGTAAAAGCACAGGAAAGTCTCTTGAAATCAAGAAGTTCAGGCTATCGTGTCGGCCAAAATAGTCTCCTTCAGGTACTGGATGTCGAGCAGGCGCTGTCCGAGGCAAGACAGGCTTTAACCCAGGCACGTTACAACTATGTGCTTAATGTACTGCGTCTAAAATTTGCGGCCGGTGACCTGCAGGAAGCCGATCTGGCGACCATTAATGGCTGGTTGGTGGGTTAACCCGCATTTATTTTTGATCCAAGAGATGCTGTAAGTCTCTTGTCGAATACCTATTAGCGTTACAAAAATTCCGGCTTCTAATAGGAAGCCTTTATTGTCGAATAGTTCACTGTCAAAGAGACTTTTCGCTAACTGAAAAATAATTTGGAATAAGTTATGTCAGCTCTCCTCTATCGTCTGTTCAGATCACGTTACGATAAGTTACAGAATTTGCGTCAATTCTTCTGGAATCGCCGGGTGACCACCGCCCGCAGGCGCAATACTTATCTGATGGAGCAAATGGAAAACCGCTATCTGTTGTCTGCCGATGCGGCGCCACTTGCCCTCAGTGCTGAACTACTTAACGACGAATTAATGATAGAGCAGCTGATCGATGCGGGTCTGGCCGAGGCAAGCAATGCCCAGGATCTGCAACTGGTTCGCCAGCATGATTATGACCTTGAAAAATCGGGCAGTCTAATCGACATCAATGTGTCTGATATAAATAGCCTGCAACCCGCGGACCTAACGCTTTCTTCTGAAAATTCAATTGATCCGCTGGACGCTGTTCTGCCTATCGAAGTGTCGGCTGAAGCAGGTTTAAGCACAGAAAACCTACCCACCGACGGTGAGACTCAAACAGCCGCTAAAATTCAACATATACAGCAATTAAACGGCCACCAGTTTGTGGTTATTGACCGTTCCGTTGAAGATTATCGTGCTCTGTTGAGTACCTTTATGGGGGATGCCGGCGCTGATCTTGCATGGCAGACGGAAACCACCAGTGCTGGAGATGTGCTGGTCGCCAACTGGTATCCTGCGAATGAAAAGGCAGAAGCGGCGACCCTTGCCGAAACAGGTGATGAATTAATTGATGCGCCCGTTAAACCGACCCAAGCGGATCGGGTGACGGTTGTATTACTGGACGCAGAAGGCGACGGAGTTGAGCAACTGGCTGGAATACTCTCGGCTTATGACGATATTTCGGCGCTGCATATCTTATCCCATGGCGCGGCAGGTCTGCTGCGTTTAGGGTCGGCAAGTCTCGGTGGATCTTCACTGGAGCGTTACCGTCAGCAGCTTGAAGCCTGGGGTAAAGCATTAAAAGCCGATGGCGATATCCTTATCTACGGCTGTAATGTCGCAAAGGGTGAAGTCGGTATCAGTTTTGTGGATCGCTTGGCGGGTGTGACGGGTGCTGATATTGCGGCGTCTGACGATTTGACCGGTAATCGCTTTATTGGTGGCGACTGGATATTGGAATCCGAGTTTGGTTATGTCACTCAAAAACTCGATTTCATGTCCACGGAACAGCTGATGTTTGCAGCGAATGATCCGCGTTTTGAGGGTGTTTTGTTAGCGAATCCAAGCTATAGCACCAGCACCGGATCTGGTTCATCAACAACTGATATAACTGATGAAAATTTTACCGGCAATATCACGCTCGAAGCCAATGTATATAAGAGCATCAATCTGAAGAATGTAAATGGTTCGTTAACGATTAAATTTACCAAAGCGGGCCCTGCGATTATTACCAATGGCAACGACAAGATTACCGTTGTGGGGCTTGATAATATTACCGTAAGCAGTGGATCCGCAGATATCGAAGTATTGTTTGAACAGGGCGCGCAATTTAAAGGTGTCACTGTCGATCTAACTAACATTACGTCCAGTAATAAAACGCTGAGTTTTACGGCTGATCCAAGTAATCCTGATGGGTTTCTGGCCAAAGGTGAGTCGCAGCAGGTTGATTTGGAGCAATTGGGTAATGTTAAAGGGGAGTATATTGCCACAGTAGGTAATAATGCTATCACCTTATTAGGTTTTCAAAGCGCAACGCTGGTCGGTGGTCTGGGGCGGGATATATTTGTTGGCAGTGACTTGCTTCAGGTTAACGAAGTGGTGCTTGGCGGGAAAGGCGACGATGCCATTAGTGGTGGCAAAGGCAATGATACCCTCTCGGGCAATAAAGGTGATGATCTGCTCGTTGGCGGAGAGGGGGTTGATGCGCTCTTTGGTGGTGACGGTAGCGATATCCTTGAAGGTGGTACAGGCAACGATAGCGGGCTAGCCGCTTATAGCACGAGCACTGCTGCTGCCGTCGGTTTACACGGTGGAGATGGAGCGGACAGTCTTTTTGGCGACGAGGGTGACGATTGGCTGTTTGGCGAAGGTGGTGCCGACAAACTGAGTGGTGGTACGGATGACGATACCCTGGTCGGTGGTTCGGGTAATGATAGTTATCTGTTTGAAGATAACTGGGGCAACGATGTTGTTATAGAAGCCAAAGGTGATGGCAAGGATCTGCTCGACTTTAGCCAAATTACGACGGCTATGGCTATCACAATAGGTAAGGCCGATGTGGCGGCTGCGGATTATTTTAGCATTGTTTCCGGAACCAATTCTGTTTCTGCCAGCGCCTATACTGAATCATTACTGGCCGGTAAAGGTATAAATAATTATATTTTTGATGTCACATTTCCAACGAGCTATTCCCCAGACGGCATTCTCAATCGGACCCTGAACATCAATAATACGCTTAAAGCGGATGGTATTCCCACTGCGGTACTGGATCTTAGTGCCATTACGGTAAAAATGAATATTACCGTTGAAAAAGATGCAAACAGTGTTGGCAGTAATAAAGTTACCGTGGAATTTGATTCGGGCAGTGTGTTAATCCCTAATAAAAAACTGGTTATGTTCAATGTTGCTGAAATTAAAACGGGTGATAGTGAAAGCGTCATTATATTTAAAAATAATGCCACCCTTGTTGGTAATCTGACCCTGGGTAACAGCAGTAATTCAATAACATTACAAAGTAATTCTCGTCTTGGGGGGAATCTCACTACAGGCGATCAGGATGATATTATCACTCTGGCGGATACCTGTGAGATTAGCGGAGATTTAACAGCGGGCTCTGGAAACAACACACTTGTGTATTTAGGTGCTCGCTATGCGGGTACACATTTTGGTATTCTTGATGCGAGCGATTTAACCACGCTGGATGCCATTGATGCCAAGTATTACGCGAATGATCCTGGTTCTCTCGGCACAACGTTCACTATGGGCACTGCTATAGGGCAGTATCCTCGAATTACTGGGCTGGCCACCGGTATTGTTAATGTGACCAGCGGCGAATTTGCCGATGCGATATTTGGTACAACCGAGGATAATATACTTATTGGTGGCGACGGCAATGATCGTATCTTTGGAGAGGGGGGGAACGACACCCTAAGCGGCGGCGCAGGTGATGATTATCTTGCCGGTGGTGCTAACCCTGACCAAACAGCCTATCAGGAACTAGACGGTGGTTCAGGCAATGATATTCTCGTTAGTGGGTCTGGTGATGACAAGCTGATGGGTGGTAAAGGTAATGACACCTTTGTATTTGAAAATAACTGGGGCAACGATAAGATTGTCGGTGATTTTTATAAAGGCGGGAAGGATACACTCGATTTAAGTCAGGTTACAGATGGTTTGTTATATAGCCTTGCCGCTAATGAAATTCTGCTGGGTAATGTGGCTGATTCCTCGGAATTTACACGCGATGCGGCTCTGTTTGGCGCTAGCTCTGCACTACCCGGCTATGAAAAAGCGACGGGCAGTTTCTTGCCAAGTGCAAATACCATTACCGTAGAAGCAACAGGTACGCTTGACGTTGGTAAAACTAATATTAGTAATATTGTTACCGGGGTGGGCGATCAAACCTTTATTATGGGTAATCGCTGGTCACAAACCATTATCGATGCGAAAGCGGCAAGCGATGCCGGTAGTAAAGTCGTACTTGATTTTAGCGGCAGTACCATACCTTTATCTTTCGAGTTCAGAGCTGATTTTAGCAATCAGTTAATGACGGTACCCGCGGGTGCAACTGTTCTCACCATCGCTTATGGCGATACTCTTATTGAGCTAAGAGGTGCTGATCTGACACCTGAAATGTTAGAGCAAAAATTAGCTGAGATTGAGGCACTTAAACAAAATTCTCTGCTTGATAAGGTAAAGAAAAGTACGGTAGGTCTTAGCCCGGATGTCAAAGTCACGGTTGAAAATGGCCAGTGGCGTATAACAATGCCCAAAGCGGATAGCTATCTTTTTTATAGTTTTGTTGATGCCGATTTTACTGAGCAAAAAATAGCACCAGCTCCGGTGCTAACACCATTCACATTACTTTACGGAACCCAACAGGTTACTTTTGCAAACGCAGGTGAAGACCTTCGAGCTGCTGCTGAAAGCTGGTTGAAGGAAAATGTTGATGCCTTAGCAACTATTGCTGTTGATACCTTTGGTGAGTGGACTGTGGTGCTGCCTTTTAAAGCCCAAACCCTGATATCTATTAAGGGTGATGGTGCGCCCGTTGAAGCGAGCCGTGAATCATTAAGCCGTGCCGATGCGGCAGATATTGTGCGCGTTTATAAGGTTAACGGTTTAAGCGACCTATCGGTTAATGCTTTGTTGAAGGTGGCAGGTGCCGCTGATTATCTTGAGTTGCGCGGCGTTGATGCAAATACAGAAATTATTTCCGGCCGTAATAGTAATGAATACCGTGTTCGTGGTGATGCTTCCTATGCAGGTCAGCTGACCCTGCTTAATGGCCCGCAATACAACAGTGTGCTTGGCTCTGAGAAAGCCGTACCGGTTGGTGTTCAAATCGAGCATGGTTTGAGTTTCGCCGAAGGTATTTTTACTGATCTTAATCCTAAAAACATATTTTCTAATTTTGTTAAGCCAACCTACGTAGATCTGTCAACGAATCAGGCCGGTAAAGTGAATTGGCCTTTGACGCAGGGTACGGGAAACTTGCCAACCAAAGACAAAATATTAAAAGCCATAAGCGATTTGCCCAAGGGATTAAAAAGCGCTTTTCAAGCGATCGCGCCTTCACTCCCCTCTGCATGGAATGAGACGTTTTTTGATGCAGGGTCTGCCGCTATTGATGGCCTGCCTAATATTGTATTACAAGATGGTGAGCGCAACGCAACGTTGTCTTATTCTGCGCCGGCGAATCTCTCTAACGTTACCCTGGGATCGGGTTTGAATATTGTCAAGGGTGATGCCGACTTTAATACCATTTCAACACGTCCTGGCGGCATTGGCGTACATTTACTGTCGGGTGGTTTAGGGGGTGATACTTATGTAATGAAAAATCTTTGGGGCGTGGCTGCGGTGCTTGAAGTGCCCGACATTGTGATTAATGGCACAGCGATGCCGGAGGCATTAGATACCATCGATTTTTCCTCTTTTGTCGGTAATATTGACGTCGATGTTTATTCCTTTAACAATATCAAAGATTCGCTGCTCGATGAAATTGGTGTCGACCTAAGCAGTCTTGATTTTGGTGTCGGTATTGAGACCAACTTCCTGGTTATACGCGGCACGGATGGTCTTGGCGATACCTTAAATATTATTGGTATTCCTAGTCTCGATCCGGCAAGTGTCGGTTGGAATAATATGATAGCGATGGATATTGAATCTATCGTTGGTCCAAAGCTTGGCAACCTTAAGGTCATAATGCATGAGGGTGCCAGCCTGCGCGGTACGGTTAAAGCCGGTTCTTTAGGTACAGTGACGCTCGATTACTCAGATTTTAACGCACCCGCCACCATTGTTGCGGGACAGAGTGCGCTGGGCGAGTTATCGTCAATTATAGGTGTCGATGCAGGTTCGATCGAGGGGCCGTCTTTTGATTTCTTAAATGCCGCGGCTAATAACGAGGATGGCATCGCAGACGTTTTTGCCAACTTAATTCCCGGGGTTTCGTTACCCTTTAAGACCACAGCTTCAGCAACCGGTATTGATGGGCATCGATTTGGTGGTCTAACCACATTTGCTGATTTTTTACCCCCGGAAAATCAGGCCAACCAGACGCTGAGCAATCTCGCCGTTGCGGGTCTGACTAAAGTTATTGGTGCGTCGAATCAAGATAACCAATTTAGCAGTCTTACGCTCGCCGGTTTAGGCCTGGCATTAGATAATTTCGATGACGCCAGAGATATTGATCTTTGGTCAAAGGGCGCGGCAGGTGATGACTTCCTAATCAATTTTAACAGCGGCCAATTTTTTAAAAATGGTGATCCGGTACTTAAAAGCGACGGCTCGGTGTTTAATAATATAAACGCTGTCAATATCCGTTCCGGGCACGGTAACGATGTATTTGTCGGTGGTAATGACGATGTCAACATTATCTTTGACCCGGTCAATACTGATAATCCGAATAATGCTGTTATTGAAAGCTGGGGTTCTGATTTCATTATTGGTGGGACAGGGCTTATGGAGCTTGACTTTAGCAAGCTTCCCGACACTTGGACGGGTAATCAGAGAACCCTCGATTATATTCAATCAGCGAAGATCAGTGGCAGTGCAGTTGCCGGCCAAACCTGGACACTGGTTATTAATAAAGACGTACCAGGCGAGGCGTTAACGCTTAGTTATACACCGGATGCCGCAGCAATAGCTTCGGGAATTTCTATTGCCGAGGCTTTTAAGCTAATACTCGATTCTATTTCAGCGGATGATACTAATAGCCAGTATGCAGTAGCGCAACAATATTCAGTTTTTGCATCCGGAAAAAATATTTCATTTATTAGAAACGATAAGTCAGCCTTTACACTTGACGATGATTTCACGGATACAGCAGACGGTGAAATCAAATATGCCACGGCAACTGAAATATATTTTACCGATGATAATGGCGTAGAAACAGGCTCTACACTGCAAGTTTCGATTGGCTCATTTAAAGTTATAAAACCAGAAGCGGGGTTCAACGAGATTACAAATAAGCCCGAAATTGAATTGGGCCTGGATAGTCTGGTTACAACCGACATACCTGCTGGATTGGCAATTACCAAAGTACCATTAGCGGCTATTGAAGCGGCTATTACGAGTTTTGACGGTATTATTTTATCTGTGCCTCGAACCGATGATAGTGGTTCGGATGATTTTGTTTTAAGCGTTGAAACCATTACAGACGAAGACAATAATGTCTCAGTGCAACTGCTTACCTCATCGGGCGGTTTGTTGCTCGATTCAACAACTGTTCAAATTAGTCTGCTTGAATTAGAAGGCAAGCAACTCTCCACACGCTTAAGTAACGGCTTAATTATGCTGGATTCCACTGCAGCTGATTTGGGCTGGTATACCGGTACAGATGATACCGCTGACTTTTCCGGTAAAATGGACTTAATCAGCGTATTGATTCATGAGTTTGCTTATCAGTTGGCGCTTGATCCGACGATTGCCGTTATGGCTGCTACCTTGGATGCCGGCGTTGCACGTCGCACGCTAACGGGCACTATTGAGCAGGTAGTTGGCGGGGCAACCGATACGTCGCTACAAACAACAACATTGCCCGATACGGCATTAACCGATGTTACCGATCCAGACATTAATGCCGTGATTGCCGAGGCCGTGCTGCGTTGGCAGGGGGCGGATCTGCATGTTCAGGGTGACGCCAATGATAGCCGCACAGCGACCCTCGAGGGTGAGGTGGTCGCCGACGATGTGTGGGCACTGATTCTAAATGAGAACGTTGCGGGTGAACTCAGGTTGGAGTTCAGCGCAACCACGGACTTGCTGAACGATGTTGCAGCCGGTATTAAGGCTTCTCTTGATACTCTGCGCTCTGCCAATGATCCACTTGCGCTACTTTATAATGCTACGATCGTAGATAACGTTGTAAAAATTTATCGCAGCGACGGCACTGATTTTACCCTGAGTGGTGATTTTACCGGTGCCACGAGCGGCACTGTAGACGGCAGCGCAAGCTTCAACCAAGTTCTAGCGGCAGTGGTAACCGTCAATACTCCTATTGTCCAGTTCCAGGATTTGGGTGAAGGCCAATTAGCCCGAACCTTAGAGAATGGAACGATTCTTCTGGATACTACTGCGGCTGGGCATGGCTGGTATGTCGACCTGGATCCGACTACTAATAATGACGAAGCAGGCCTAACAGGTAAGATTGACCTGCTCAGTGTCGTGATGCATGAGATGGGGCATATTATCGGTTTGGATCACGATTATGTGCCCGGCGCCGTGGATATAATGGATCAAGTACTGAGCCTTGGTGTACGTAATGCAACGCTACCAACAGGCAGCATTACTGTGATCACTGTGGATTCTTCGGATCAAAGTAAGTTGGTTGCCGGGCTGGATGCTTTTGGTGACTGGGTCGGTGGACTCGGTGGGCGTATTGATGAGTTCCTTAACAGCAGTGTAGAAATCCCTCTGGTCGGTAATGTCTCACTGGATAGCGTCTTTGCGCTTGGCGGTAATGCCGGCACTACGCTCAGCGATGCTTTTACTGAGAAAATCGCAACGCAAGTCGGCTCTGTATTTACGGGGGCAACGGTTACAAACACTACGATAGCGAATCTTAATAATATTGAGTTTGCGCCTGGTGCCGATCCGATATCCTATAAAGCGACCGTTAATATTCCCGGCCTTGAAGCCAGTTACGATCTCGATCCGGATAATTTGGATTTCGGTGGTATCGATCCTGCCACGCTGGGTATTAATATTTCTTCTTTAATATCACCATCATTGAATATTGTCGGCGATCTTGATCTGACCTTTGTATTTGGTATAGATGGTAATGGCAATTTCTATATTGATTCACCGACAGTCAATGCGAATTTGGCGATCGACAGTGGCAGATATGAGACTGGACCACAGGATGGAGAAATTAAACCCTTTGATGTCGAGATTGCCTTTGGTCCGATTGGGTTGAATGTTGAGCAGGGTTATATCGATATTGCTGCGACTATGAGTATCGGTACCAATGAGCGCCTTAGTTATAACGATCTGGTCAGTAATGCCGTTGATCCCTTTGGTCTTATTCCATCGTTAAATGGTGGCGCCTATTGGGATATTAATTTGCCGCTGGAATTAACCGGCGCGCTGGCAGGTCTTAATGGCGATGGCTTGCAAATTGTATCGCAGGGTGAATGGGAGGGTGGAATAGGTTCCATTGCTTCATTATTAAGCAGTATTGAAGTTGACACCGGTTCGTTATCTGAATTACTTGACCTGCGCAGCATCTCACTGGATATGATCCTCGATGGCCTGCAAGGGATCCTCGATGACATGGTAGGTGTTGAAGCCGATGTGCAAGGTGTGCTTGCCGGTGCTGATCTAAACGTTTATGAAGAACGCTGGATCGCGGATGCCGTGATTGTAACTGCAACGGATTATGTGGCAGCAACTGGGCAGCAAAGTATCAACGTGCGCTTAGCTGATGGCAGCAGTGTGACACTGCAGGACTGGTCTGACGGTGGCGCTGACGTTTGGGGTTATTTCAATGGAACCGACCTGCTCACCTTTGAGCAACGTTGGAAGCTGACGGCTGAGTTCGCCGCAGGTGAATTTGAAGCCATTGCTGGCGAGTCCGTTAATATGACTCTGGTTGATGGAACGGTAATAACGACACCATTGACAGCCTATCATGTCAGTTCAGGCGCCATTAATACTGATATCCCTTTTGTCGGCCAAAGTATTGCCGATATACTCGGTAGCGGCTCGGTTGGTTTTGCCAGAATGCTGCGGGATACCATCAGCGATATCCGCTATACGGCAAATAATATCTCCGAGTTGCAGGATGAATTAAACAACCGTATAAACACTGCGCTTAACTGGGGAACTGCCGATGGGACTGTCTTTGCTCCTGTGACGCTCGTCTATGAAGACTCTGCCTTTAAATTTGATTTTGATCTTAGCTTCCTTTCGGAAAAGAAATTCTCGCTGAACTTTGATATTGATGACCTGCCGCTGGACGATATGCTCGGGATGGATCTGGGTAGCGACGTTTTAGCCATAGAAACACAAGGTGAGATATTACTTAAAGCGCAGGCTGATTTGAATTTCGGTTTTGGTTTTGATTTAAGCGATGTTACCGACCCCAGCCTGTTTTTTGATATTGATTCCGGTATCAGTGCCAACGTATCAGGTTCAGTACCTGATCTTGATATCTCTTTAGGTATAAACGTTGGCGGCACTGTCTTGGGTATTAAAGCCATTGACGGATCTGCATCGGTCGATCTGGGGTTCTTTGCCAATTTAAGCAAAGAGGGGGGCGATAGTAATAATGATGGCCTGTTGCAGTTAAGCGAACTGTTAACCAAACCGACTGAACCATTCAGCCCATTCCAGGCCGGTGCCTTTGGTAATGCGCAGCTCGATTTACCCTTGTATTTCCCCATTGAAGCCCTGCCAGTCGGTGGAACCAAGGCTGATCTGGACGGTGATGGTATTGGCGATAACGTCCTGCATGCCGAGGCATCACTGTCGATAGACGACAGTTTTAATATTGAACAGAAATTCGACTATGTACTGCCGAGTTTTGAGCTCAAATTCGATGTCGCCGCGGCCTTACTGGAGATGCTCAACAACCCGGTCAAGGTGCTGGGCGGTTTAGAGGGTTTCTTCAGTGCACTGGACACAACGGCAGACGGTATCGACTCGATCGAAATTCCACTGATTGGTGGGGTGCCGTTTGATAATCTGGCCGACAGTCTGCGCAGTGTTCGTACCAGCGTGCTGGGTGAAAAAGGCAACGACGGTGACTATCTCTATGTCACAACAGAAGATGGCAGCAGCGATAGCCTTGGCGGCTGGCTGCAAAGACAGATCGACGACGAGGTCACTAATCTTTCCGAGCTACTCTTAGATAAGATACGTGAAGAGTTGTATAACGGACTGAGCGGAATTAATAGCGCGCTGTTCAGTTTTGTGGTGCCCAGCTACGATGCATCGGGTAACAAACAATATGACAGCAGCGGCAAGCTTCTGACGGTTATTCCGGGCGGACCTGATGATATAGAGCTGGTTCTTTCTGCTAACGGACTGTTAACGTTCAACATTAAGTTCGGTGGTGTACTGGTGGGTACCAAAGTGGGTAATACGGTTAACCCGGTTATGATCCCGCTTGACATGGCTGCCGGGCTGCCGGGTCTGAATATAGATATAGACGCGGAGTTGGAGGCCAAAATTGATTATCTGATGGGCATTGGTTTAGGCATCGGTAACATGGCCGATGCAGGCTCTATTGTTCCTGATATGGGCATTTTTCTCGACACCTCGGGCATCAATGCTGCGGGTGAAGAGATCGCACTCGATATCGATGCAAAATTAGTGATGGGAGACGACGGGGTCAGCGGCACGCTCGGCTTTCTGAAAATGAGTTTTGATGACAATGATGGAACAAATGACTTAGGTCGGACGGGTTTAAGCGGTCACCTGGGTCTGGATATCTATGATGACGGAGACGGTCGCTGGCAATTCGGTGAAACACTGGGGCTGTCGTTGAGTGCGTCGGCTTTTGCCGAAGCCAATCTGTATGCCGTTGTCGACACGGTTGCGGGCGAATTTCTGCCTTCTATTGGCACTATTATCCGTTATACCCAGATGCTGGGTGACGTCGAACTCTCAACCTCCGGTGATGCCCGTTTTGAAATGGGATCGCCAGATGTGACCCTTGAAGCGGTCACGCTGGATGTCGGCAGTATGTTTGACAGCTTCCTTGGGCCAACATTAGACACTATTTATGACATTGTTATTCCCTTTAAACCGGTCGTTGATCTGCTGCTGATGGAAATAGACCTGGGTGTCACCCAGATCCAGTTTATCGATCTGGCTTATCTGCGTCTGCCGGCGTCCACGGTTGATACCGCGAAAAAAGTGCTGGAAATTATTAAGAGCACGATTGAGTTCCTAGAAACCGCGCAGGGTCTTTCTGATTCGGGCAAAATTAATTTTGGCGACTTCCATCTTACCGGCGCATCGGTGCAGGATCCGGATGCGGAAACTACGGACGCCGATGTGGCGAGTGCTGAGAGCACAAAAGGGGCAGGGCCAGACGCTAATACGGCGGCGCTGCTGGCGGGTCCCGATCAAAAGGGTCTGGCTAACGACACCAGCAAAACCAAAAAGAAAGGGGTCAGTACGACCAGTCGTTTCAGTATTCCGCTGCTCGAAAATCCGCTCACTGTGCTTGATTTTCTACTTGGTCGCGGTGACGCGACGCTGTTCTATTACGATTTACCGGATCTGGATTTATTCTTCGAATATAAACAATCCTTTATGGTATTCCCGGGATTAAACGTTGGCTTGTTAGGTAACATAGGTGCATCGACCAACTTTGATTTTGGCTTCGACACGCGTGGCCTTCGCCAGTGGATGGAGACGGATTTTGATCCCGCCGAGAGCGGGCAGATTTTTAATGGTTTTTACCTTGACGATCACGGTATCGAAGGTGTTGTGGGATCCGATTTACCAGAAGTCACTCTGACGGCAACGGTTGCTGCGACAGCCAGTCTGGGGATAGGGGGTATTGTCGAAGCCGGCGTTCAGGGCGGTATCGAAGCACTTATCGAATTTGACCTTAACGATTTTGAAACCGAGTTCCTTAATGATCTACCGGTGGGTGACGGCAAACTGTATGGCGATGAGCTGCTGAAAAATATACTTGATCCTGCCTGTCTGTTTAATATACACGGCGAACTCAAGGTATTTCTTGAGGCATTCCTGTGGATCGGTTTAGATACACCGGTCGGTAAAATTACACTGTTCGAAGCCTCTGAGCGTTTTATCGACGAGGTGATTGCCTCTTTCGATTACGAATGTGTGCATGACGTTAACACCGATATCGCTCAGATATCCTCTCCTACTTCAAAAAATCTGATTCTCAGCTACGATGAATCTGCCGATCCGCGACATTATCTGGTCGAAGGCATATTGATCGATAACGACTTTACCCTTGCCAATATGGTGAAAAATGGTTATCTGGTCATGGATAATTACACCCGCCCTGAGCAGCAAAATCTGCGCACCCAGATTGCCGATTATCGTGATAATCATCAGGGTGAGTACGCTATTATTGTCAGTACTCAGGAGACTGCTGAGTTCTTCCTCGGCAGCGAGGTCGATAGCCTGACTGCCGTGGGAACGAGCGGACAGGATGTGTTCACGCTTAAGTATCTGGACGGTATTATCAATGACATTGAGATCAATAGTGGCGAGGGGAGCGACAGAATAGAATTAATTGCCAACAGTGATAATGATGAACTATTGACCCTGACGCGCCTGGTACTCGATGGTGGGGGGGATGATGATTTCATTACGGTTGACGCGGCTATGCTGGGCGTTACACTGAGTACGCCGAATACCTATACGTTGAGGGGCGCTGGTGGTGATGACCATATCAAGTTAAAGGGTCTTAACCCTAACTATGATGTGGTTACGATCGAGGGGGGCGACGGCGACGATGTCCTTTTCGGTGGTCAGGACGACGATATTATTAATGGCGGCGGCGGCTTTGATGTTATTGCCGGCTACAAAGGCAACGACATCATAGATGGCGGTGATGAATTTGAGGGAACTGCGGATGTCCATCAGGACCTTGCACTCTATCTCGATGCGGATGGTAATACTCAGGTGTCGCAGATCTATCAGCAATCGGCAGCAGACCCATCGATAGACGGTAAACCCTTCGATTTTTATGACACGCAAGGCAGACCGATTGATGCTGTTGATGGCGATCCCATTCCCCTGGACTCCTCCCCAGAGTCAGCAAACTACATGGTGCGATCTCAAGACCTTGCACTCTATCTTGATGCGGATGGTAATACTCAGGTCTCACAGATCTACCAGCAATCGGCAACCGACTCATCAATAGACGGTAAACCCTTCGCATTTTATGACGTGCACGGCAGACCGATTGATGCTAATGGCGATCTGATCATTCTGGTCTCAACCCCGGGACTGGCGAACTTTATGGCGCGCTCCTTCCACGGCGATATTATCGATGGCGGCGACGGTGACGATACGATTACAGGTGGTCACGGTTACGATCAGATTGAAGGTGGCAAAGGTGTTAACACTATTGATGGTGAAGAAGGCAACGACATCATCGATGCGGGCAGCGGTGCAGGCTCGGTGCTTGGCGGCGCCGGCGATGATATTATCAGCTGGACCTATGCCGGTTTTGATGGCGGCGCGCCGACCATTGATGGTGGCATCGGTGAGGATACGCTGGATGTAACAGTCGCTGAAAAACTCGCTGGTACAGAAACAATCGCTGATCCGGATAACTATGTAACCCTGGCTCACTCGGGAACAGGTACCACCGCAGAGCTTAAAATTGCGCCTGACGCTATAGAAAACTCCAACTTTGTATCGAATGTGGCACTCGACAAGATTGAAAATATCAAGATTGATATCGATGCCGGGGCCGATAATATTCAGATCAGTGATCTGCTGGATACCTCGATCCTTTCTGTTGATCTGACCCTAGGTATGGCGAAAGCGAAGGTGTGGCAGACAGTACTAGATGCGGATGGCAATGCTCAGGTATCGTCGGCACCGCCGGCTAACCTGTTCTTGCACTACGCTTTGAACTACGATGCCAGCCTCGATAAAAATACTATCGGATGGGTCGACGCACAGGGCAATGCGAATGATCTGCTGACCCAGTGGATACCTGCAGCGGCCATTATGGCTAATACCAGAATTGACTACACCGATGGCTCGTTGATTTTGAAAGCGGGCGACATTGATGCCGATACGACAGTTCAAGCGGTCAGATTGCAGGAACGGTTGCGCGAAATTTATGATTTGAGCAAGGTTAAAGTTGTTTATGACGCGACGCAATTATCCTACAAGGTGAGCTTCGTTGCAGATACGTTTATAAAATCGGATGGTTTTGAGTATAAGCAGGATGATTATTTTTACCGCTACGACCTTGCCAGTGGTGATTACGATTTTATTGACGGTATACCGAACCTTGAGGCGGTAGTTACTGCAGCCGATATCGATACGGCGACAGCAGACCAGAGTAAACAGCAAGTGTGGCTCGCAGATGGCCTCGAACGCGTTAATTTATTCTATGGTTACGATGCCACTGTGCCTAATAATGGACGTACGGCCAATAACAGCGTGGAAATATCGGCCGGCATGAACACGGCGCAGATTGAACTGGCCCTCAAATCCCTTGATGCTGTGACAGATGTCACCGTCAGCGGTTCCGGTATACAGACAGATCCCTGGGTACTTGAGTTTACTGATGCTGACCAAACGGATAATACCTACAGACAACTTGCGTACCACTATAATTATCAGACCTACAGTAATGGCATTCTTGCCCAGCGTGACGATAGTCGGGTGTTCGAACGCTTCTACCGCTTGAGCGAGGATCAGGCAGTCTACCTGTTTAATACTGACGGCACACCAACGCTTGTGTCGCAAACTGATCCGGCTATCAGCATTGCGCATAACCGGGTGCAGATGTTGGCACTGAACACATGGGAAGATAATGCCATCTTATGGTATGGCGACCAGGGTATCGCCGTCACCCAGAGTGATACGGCAGCTGAACTGCAGCAAAGAATGACAGATTTAGCGGGTATTGATCTGCTGGTTGCGGGAAATGGCACCATCACCAACCCCTGGTCGTTTGATTTGAGATCCGTGGAGACTATCTCCTTCACGCTGGCAGATCTGCTGCCGACCCTCGCCGTTGACGCTGGAGTCGGTTTCACGGGTGTCACCAGCGGCTCGTTGACCGATGACGGGACCACAGCGACCTACACGGCGGTCAGCGGTGCCGCCTATACCGACACATTCACCTACCAGCTCGACGATGGCAGCAGCTACACGCTGAGCGTGGTCGTCGATGATTCAGGCGCCGTCACGGGCGTCACCACGAGCGACACTCGGGCGGGGAGCGGTATCGTCAACGTGACCGGGGCTGGCCCATACACCTTCGCCCTGGCGGCTTTGGTGCCAACCCTGGCCGTTGACGCTGGAATCGGCTTCACGGGTGTCACCAGCGGCTCGTTGATCGATGACGGGACCACAGCGACCTACACGGCGGTCAGCGGTGCAGCCTATACCGACACATTCACCTACCAGCTCGACGACGGCAGCAGCTACACGCTGAGTGTGGTCGTCGATGCCTTAGGCGCCGTCACGGGTGTCACTACGAGCGACACGCGGATCGGAACCAGTGGTCTGGTGGACTTCTTCGCTGGCGATTACAAAAAACTTGAACTGGTTACCAGCAGTGTAGTGCAGGCGCCGGATCAGCTGTTTACGCGTACCTCTGCGCTCGTCAACGAAGCCACCTTGCCTGCCAATGACAGGCAGCAGATACTGATCCCAAGCAACGCGGTATCAGCGGAGTTCCGCTATGGAGACCGCGGCAGTTTTGTCGAGTTTAGTCTCGATAAGCTTGAGTTCAGTGCCAATGCTGGCATTAACAGTACGACACTGACCAATGTTTCCAGTACCGATCATCTTTATCTGGGACAGATCCTGTCAGGAATCGGTTTGCAGGCAGGGACGCGGATCGTGGCTATTGACACTGCTGCCGCGACTATCACTGTCGATAAAGCCTCGACAGTGACAGCTGCAGACACAGCTATCAACATTACACGCGCTGTTGGCGCATCAAATCTTGAAGCCAGCCTGAAGAGCCTGACGGGTATCACCGATCTCGCCGTAGTGGCGGGCAATACTGCGACTGATCCGTGGCAGGTTGTAATGCTGGATGCGTCGCTGAATAGCGGTGACTATAGCATGCTGGAGTATCAGATAACCGAGCAGCTTGCACCGGCTAATCTGGCGACTAGCTTAGCCGCGACGGTCACTTTGCCTGTTAACAGCCTACAGAATTTCACCGTGGCACCCGATGCCAGCGTGACCCTCTGGTACGGCACAGAATCTACCGAACTTCAGCTTGGTAGTGATAAAGACAGCAATGCCACGGCTATCGCTGCAGCGCTGGGTGATCTGGGCGCCTTTGATAGTATTAATATTGGCGTTGCGGGTGTTGGCTCCGGCAGTAATCAGCAATTTGATCTCACCCTGACCCCTAAAGAAACGGGTGACAACATAAGTTATAAATTGATCTCCTTTGCAACAAGCGAAACGATTGTGTTACCTGTCGCACTCAAGGCTATCGAAGTGCTTAATCCACTTCGCGCGCAGGAAATAAGTATCACCGACGGCGCCTTTACGCTCTGGTACGGTGCGCAGGGTATAGACGTGAAGCCTGCAGATACAACAGCCACCGCGATTGAGATTGAGAACGCACTTGAATCACTACAACAGATTAACAATGTTGCAGTGACCCAAAGCAACGGTAAATGGCAAGTTATTTTCATTGCAGCAGAGACGTTGGCCGATGGTAGTTATGCACCACTGTCCAGCGAGATCTACACCAGCAACAGCAGTGTGGTGCAGCAAAACACCGAGGACAGTAAGCGCACAACTCGTGATACGGAGATTGCTACACAGGCAATCTTCCTTGAAACATGGCAGGGACATGCGGCCTTCAATTTTAATACTGAATCGGTTGAACTGACCTACGGCATGACGGCAGATGAAGTGGCCGTTGCGCTGGAGTCTCTGACCGGAATACGTGACGTATGGGTCAGCGGTATTGGCGAGCTGAGCTTTGATAATGAACTGCCGTGGAATATTGTGTTCCTCGATGCCGATCGTGATGACAGCGGTGACATTTTTAATCTTGAGCGTGTTGTAAGTGTGCAGCGCATGAACCGCTTGTTTGATGTCAACAGCTTTGAGAATAATGCTATTCAGCGTATACCTGCAGCCGTAGTGGCTATTGGTACCGAATTTAAAGGCAGCGCGGGTGAAACCGTGCTGAATGCGGGCGATATTAATAGCGATATCACCACGCAGATAGGACTGCTGCAGGCTAAGTTACGGACTATTGCAGGTCAATATTTGACTGTTGCATTTGATACTGACACTTATGTTGTCAGTTTCTTTGATTCAGCCACTCTGACTGAGCTTAGCAATAGCGCCTCCCCATTGCGCTACAATGCCGGTGGCGGTGTTAAAACCGCCGATAGTACTCCAGATATCGTTGGCAGTATCACCTTGCCGTCGGGCATTGCCGCCGCTACTTTCAGCTACAATGGGGCCGCTATCGAGTTGGAATTTTCAGTGTCTACGGACAATGAGATTAAGACTGCGCTTGCTGCAGGTCTCAGCATTGACCCTGCTAAAATTTCAGTCTCAAGTGGCAGTGCCTGGATCATCACTATAACCGATTACGATGCCGCATTACCGCTGAGCATCGCTTATGAATTCCCTAGCCAGCAGTCAATTCGTGCTACTGATGTGATTGACGGAGCAAAATTCGCCTACGGAGAGCATGTCGTTACTCTTGCTGTTGCGGACATTGATCCTGATGCTGTGATACAGGCGACCCTTCTGCAGACGAAGCTGAATGGAATGACTGGACTCACGGGTGTCACTGTGGCCTATGTCGACAGCCGTTATGTCGTGAGTTTTGTGGGTGAAAATCCACAAACGCTGTATTTTGATAATGGTAACGGCTGGCTTGCCAGCACTAACATTACGTTGCAGGCATTGGCTGTGAATACGGTTGCCCCTCAACAAGTGATCGAGCGCCGCGCAGAAGATGGCAGCTGGTCTATCGAGAAAAATACGGCGGAGAACTATGCGGTGCTTAATGCAGCGCAGTCGACTTCCGTTGCTGATCTGTATATTTCGCCCTACCAGACGCTGCAGCGTTTGTCTCCGCGTCTTCTGGAAAAAGCCGTCTGGGAAAAAGACGAGACCGAAGGACCGACCAAAGGAACTTATATAAAAACCGAGAAGACAGACTGGTTCGAAGACCCTACTTGGGAAAATGACCATTCTGTAGATCAGGTTAAGATACTCGGCTCGGATCAGGGTGACTACTTCCTGGTCGGCCACGAAATACTCAATGAAGGCATTGCCAACGCTGAGTCGACGGATTTACGATCTGTGCAGATCACTCACCAGCGACTGGATCTTGAGGGTAACGTTGATACGGCAGCGAAAACAGTTTTGATAACCCTGCGCGGCATCGACAGCGAATTCGGTAATGGTGTTGATTACACCGGCACCGAGAAAGATGTGCTGCGTATTGAAGCGGGCGCAGGTGATGATCGTATCATTGCCGGCCTGATACCCAATTCCACGGAGATAGAAGCAAAGCACGTCATTAAGTCCGCGGTAGTTGACGCGCTGATATTAGATGGCGGTGCTGATAACGATCGCATCATCGGCACCGGTCATGCAGAGACAATTATTGGCGGTGATGGCAACGATCTCATTACCGGCAACGCGGGTGAGGATAACTTTAACGATACATCTGGCGAAGATACGCTTATCGAACAACGCGATCTCAATTTCACGCTGACCGATGATACGCTTGAGGTTTATGGCACGGGCATAGATGTTTATAACACAGGCGTAGAGAGAGAAACCGAAGCTGTTACTGTTTTTGAGCGCTTTGAGCTTTATGGTGGGGCGGGTGCTAATAAATTTGCGGTGGACAATTTTACCCAGATAGCGGCACTGGACGGTGTAGCGGGCAGCGATAGTTATACTATTTCACTGACCGGAAACATTGCAGGCCAATCCGCGGTGTACATTAACGACAGCGGTAATTCAGGTAGTGATGATGTGCTTCTTCAGGGCAGTGAGTTTGCTGACACACTGCACCTTGATTCAGATACCTCGCATCAGCGTGTTACGCGCGCTCTTGATATTGCAGGTGCCCCTGTTGCAGGTGACTTTAAGCTGGTTTACAACGGTGAAATAAGCGCCGCTATTTCCGCTACGGATGGTGCGGCTGAGATTCAACAGGTACTTGAAAATCTGAATAGTATTGCTGCAGTGCGTGTCACCGATGTGGTTAACAGTAACGGCGTCACAGAAGTTGGCAAGTGGGATATCGATCTCTTCATTGAAGATGCGTCGGGCAACCTGAGGACGGCCGCCAATGCAGAGGGAAAACTGTTTCGCATTTACGTGGAAGAAACTCCCACTGCTATTGCGGAAACAGAAGTCACTCGCGGTATGGTGACTCGTATTGAGAATTCACTTGCCTCGGCGCTTCTGGCCGGCAAGCCCGACATCGATGCTATGTTTGGCAGCGAAAACGAAACACAGCTCTTTAATGCTTACGGCGATGGTGCGAATACTTTCAAGTTAAGGTATAACGACAGTGCCTGGACAGCGGATTTGACCCAGCCGGCGCTATTTATACCCTCACTCACGGATACTGCCGGTGAAATCGCAACCGCCCGCGCTGCTAATGAGCTGGCGATCGAAAACGCCCGTTCCGCCATCAAGACAGAGCTGGAAAATCTGGCAGGCATCACTTCTGTAAAAGTGACCGGCAGTGGCCGCAGTTATGATCCGTGGCAGATTCAGTTACTCGAGGCGACGCTGAATGCGGGAAATTTCTATTTACTGGAAATTGATAATAGCAGCGCATTTACCAAGCCCGACGATATCGCTAATGCCGCCGCTACCACGCGAAAATCTATCTCCCTGACAACGCCAGAGGACTACCAGCGGGTTTATTACGACTTCAGCGCTGAGAGTGTGGTTATTCACGGTTTAGGCAGCGCCGATACTTTTATTTCAGATGACAGTATGGCGAAGATCGAAGTCCACGGCGATGAGGGGGCTGATAATTTCCTTATTGGACGTGTCCTTAAAACTAAGATTGTCGACGTCAATGGTGAAAAAATAGAAATCATCGACGGCCTTGACGGTATCACTTCGGGCGTCACCGTAGGCGCTACCTTTAATGGTGGCTCGGGGGACGATTATTTTGAAGTCAACCACAATGTCGGCACGCTGGATCTGTTCGGCGAGGCCGGTGATGATACCTTCTTCCTCAAGGCGCAACTGCAGGAAAAACCCGGTGGGACGGGTACCGCGGGTATAGGTACTGAATTAACAGAAATAGATGGTGGCCAGATCACGGCAGGTGCGGGTGACAGTCAGGGGCAAATTGACAAAAAGGACAAGGATGTCCTGATCGACTATGTCGAGAACAATCGCGTTGGCATCTTCGGCGGCAGTGGTTTTGATACACTGGTAGTCGCGGGTACTGCGCTAGCCGACACTTTCTATGTGTTCAGAGATAATGATGGACAGCAATACCTCTACGGTGCCGGACTTAAAATAGAAAATATCGACGGTATTGAGCGTCTGGCGCTGATCACCGGTAGTGGTGCCGACACGGTTTATCTGTATGGTCTAGACCCGGCACTGAGTCTGCTGATCAACACTGGTTCAGGCGATGACAAAGTTATTATTGGCGGAGAGCAACAGACTTTCAATGTGACATATCCGGCCTCAAGCGCGGTCTATACCGTTGAACAGAATCTGCTGGTAGATGTGCTGCAGGAATTACAGACAGAAACCGATTATAACGACATTGTCTTCCAGCATATTGATGAAAATACAATAGATTTTGCGTCGGTGTGGCGTACATTTTTTGATAAGTGGTTTGATGTAAAGCCTGACGATCTTGCTTTACTGACAATGGATCAAACACGCTGGCGCCTGCTTGAAGCGAACCTCGCGGTAGGCTTAAAGCTTTACACTCAGGCTATTGGTCTGGCGTCCAGTACGTCTGCATTATATGCGCTTAATGGTTCAACTAAGGCCATCAGAGATGCTTATGCGACAGGCGTGGACACCTTCGAGACTGCACTGCAAAGCACCAATGCGGCTTACTGGAGTAAGCAGGAACTTAATGTCAGGACCGAGGACTACGGATTTTTAGATTTGATGACCCGGACTATCTATTCGAGCTCACTCTACTCCGCACTTGATAACGATACGGCCCCCTTCCTGCCGGATCAATTAGATTTTGCAACTCTAAATGCTATTGTGCCAACCACGAATATGTTCGCCAATAATCGCAGTATTGACCAGATCATGTTCACAGAATACCTACAGCGTATCGTCGCTGGTACCCATCTGGGCTGGATGGTCGATGCAAGCACGGTCAATGTAGCCGAATCAGGTATAGCAGGGCTGTATGGGTGGGTACCGGATCTGGTTGTTGGAAACGATCTGAACTTTAGTTTTGTGCCGGTCGCTAACAGCTCTACTAGTGCTTTTTTAGGACTATTTGGGACAAGTGCTTCTAATGGCGGCTTTATGGCGCCGATAACCGGTCTCCCGGATGCCGATATTAATACTATCAATGAACCGGGCGCGGCTATGTTCTGGGACTTGATAACGCTGTTTTATAGCATCGATACCCCTCATTTTGATAATACCATCAATATTGTTGAGCACTACACAACAGACATCGAAAGCGGAGCGGCTTCTTATGTCTTTAATGATTTACCTGAACGCACCGTGGAGAAGATTCTGCCTGAGAATTACGACATCAGCAAAATTGAAGGTGTACTTCGTATCGCTGGTGGGCAGGGTAATGACAGTCTGGAGATTAATGCACAGCAGTTACAGGGTGATGTCACTGTTAAGCGCCAGACGCTGAATCTGAATGACTATACATTTGCCTACGCAGATAATCTTATTACAGCCACGTTGGGCTCCGCGACGGATGGATTCTCGCTAGGTCCTACTGGCTGGGTTAGTGACGTAGCCAAAAATGGCAGTAATGATGCCTTTATCGACGCCGCCATCGCGAGTCTGGAAAACGGGGTCAGCTTCGATGATATCGAAAGTGCACTGATTCGTGCTGATAAAGAGACCCAGCTGGGTATTCTCGCGGCACTCGACAATAACGCAGTGACCGACGCAGAGGTGAACATTTCGGTTGATACGTTGATCGATAGTTTTACCCTGAATACGTCACTTGCGGTACTCAATACAGCGGCAATAAATTTGGTCAGCATGGATTTAACGTCCGTTGGTTTCAGTGACGTGCGTCTTTCTACCAATGGAGGTCTTGATGGCCAGCTTAAGCTCGCGGATTACAATAAAAAACGTGAAGAGTATCAGACCAAACTACAGGAATATCGGGTCAAGCTGCAGGATTTTGTCACTCGCGGACAAGCATTGCTTGCTAACGCTATTGCGTTGGACACTGGTTCGGACACTGTCAAACTAGCAGATAAAGATGACTTCTCACTCGATAAGCTTGATTTGCTGCTCAATGATTTTGCGCTTAAAAATATGATTCAGGGGTCTGCGGCGGAAGTGATTACCGAGGCCGTGAAGTCTGCATTAGAGGACTTGAATAAATTCTTTACCCTGATATCCGTGGGTGGTGAGCTTGATGGCAAGGGTTATACCTGGACGCCGGATACTGCGCTCAAGGTCTACCAGCAAGTCAGCCCCGATGTCACCGATCGGACGACGACCCGTAGTTACAACCAGAATATCTGGGAAGTAGCGCCCTATACCGAGGCCGATAGCTGGGTGACGGGTGAGCGTTTTCCTGATCAAATTAATGGGCGGATTGACCCTTATACTGACAAGGTTGAAGACTTCCCAGTAAACGACACAACAGGCGACAATAGAGCGTTGCGCACGATCACATACACAGTCGATGGCACCGAATATCTGGTCGGTGATGACGGTACTGCTAACCCTCAAGACAAGGACAAGATCGGCAATAATATAGCGATGGATATCGCCTACGTTGAGCGGCTCGATAACCTCGATACGTCGTACTACACCTATTCGTACTACGCAACCGATGCGGCTGGTGATTCGGCGCTCGAGGGCGTTGCCATTCGCAGACTCAACGACAACGACAGTACCGCCGGGAATATCCGTGTTGGTGGTCAGATTGCGCTATTACTTGAGCCTATTACTCCCGATACCTCAGTTAATAAACGCGTCTATCTGAGTGCCAGCAACTGGAATGCTTACGTCAACCAGCTCGGCACAGAAAACTATCTTACTGTAACCGATGTCACTGCATTCAGCACTCTGTCGTTTACCGATGCGCATGTGCAGGCTCTGATCCAGACCGCCTTTGGTCAGACTTTACGAACAGATGTTAGTGCTGCTATCTCCGATGGATTGATTATCAATAAAGCGGGCGCTGAACACACTGTTGATATCAAAACTTTTCAGGATGATGACAAGTTCTATCTGCCTTTCCAGATAGACATCGCCCGTAATGAAGTTGTCACTGTGACAGTCGGCGCCGATTACGTAACAGGTGTGCTGCCAAACACAGCTTCAACCGTTGTATTTGACAGTGTTATTGGATTAAATAATTCCGGTCTGTGGTTTGGCAGCTTTGAAAACCTTGATCTCAACGTTGATGCCGGAACGGGTAATTCTGCTACGGTAAACGTCGAGAGTACTTTCTACCTGAATAACGTGACGTTCAATACCGGTGCGGGTAACGATTTCCTCAATATTGGGAAATTGACTGACAGCAGCAATGCGATTACTTGGGATCTTGAGGGCATTGCCAGTGATATCTACATCATTGGCGACGCGGGTAACGATACCGTTAAGGTTGGTAATGACTCGGACAGTGACGAACATACCAGTACTCTGGCAGACGGAACCTTTACCAGTACTGCGACTGCCACTGGACTGGAAAAAATTAATTTCTTCAGTCAGGCAATAGTAGAAGATTTAACCGCAAACCCGGAAATTTTAGCCTTGCCATCGGCCGTTACCGTGGAAATTATCAACATAGTGATGGGCAGTGGTATCGATCATTTTACGGTGAACGATAGTGGGACGTTAGTCACTGCCTGGGATACGACACCCGTAACGGTGAACGTTGATACGGCAGCGGGTAAGGATGTTGTCGATATTATCGATAATGTGGTCAACGAACTAATTATTAAAACAGGTTCGGATGAAGATGAAATTAACCTTAAAGCGAATCGTGATCGACTAACCATTCACGCCGGTTCTGAAAATGATGAAATTAATATTGGTAATGCACAACTATTACGCGATATAGCGGCCAATCTAACCGTCAAAGGTGAAGATGGCACGGATACTATCAATGTCGATAACTCCGGATCCACGTCCAGTGCCGCCGGCAATCTAACTCTTGCTCAGCTCAGTGGTCTGGATATGGGGGGCGTTATTACCTATGACACGGTGGAGGATTTAAATATCTTCCTCGGTAGCGGTGAAGACAAATTCACCGTTGTCAGTACGCACGCCGGCACGACTGATATTACCGATACAGGCAGCACTAAAGATCTGTTCCGGATCAAGTCAATTGCCGGAGAGACCACTATAGTGGCCGGTGCAGGTGTTGATCAGCTTACCGTGGCTGACGACAACGATACGCTGTCAGGAATCAGGGCAGTACTTAATTTATCATCTGCTGATAATGATAATATTCTGAAAATGGATAACAGCGGGGCGACATCGACGCAAACAACTGTGCTTACGGATAGAAAGCTTACCGGTGACTATATGACCGGGCATATCAATTACAGCAGTTTTTCCGATCTGACCTTGTTGCTGGGTTCCGGCGTGGATCACTTCACTCTGGAAAGTACGATTGACGCTAACACCCATATTCAAACCGGGGAAGGCCGAGATCAGGTCAAAATAGAGCAATATTCTGGTGCGGTGGTTATCGAGACCGAAGCGGGCAGTGACACTATCAGACTGTTCGATGGCATTGATGATCTGGCGAGCGCCGGAGCAAAACTTGAAATCGACGGCGGTGAAGGGGGTGATCACTATATTGTGACTGTAGCAAATGATATCGCGGGCGAAAGCTTTGTTAATCTGAATGACAGTGGCAGCACAGGTGACGACCGGCTTACCTATAATGGCAGTACTGGTAATGATTTGATTCAACTGGATACGGTCTATGATCATACTGAAGATAGCAGTCTGGAATTTTCTACAGACCGCTGGCTGAACGGCTCAGGCGAACATGGCGATGGTCTGTTGATTGCTCATTTCGATGGTCAATCGGCTGACTATGATGCGGTTAGTTTGAGTGATACAGAAACATTAATGGAAGTTAAAACATCGCAATTGATCAATGCTGCCAATTATATGGTGCTGAATTATTCTACTGTTGAAAAGGTCACTATCTATGCGGGTGAGGGTAACGACAAAATTATTAGTGATGATACCAGCGAAGTGATCGATGTTTATGGTAACGAAGGTGAAGACGAGTTCTATATTGGATCCGTGCTGGCGACCGAAGATGTATCGGTAGAGGGCAGGGTAATAACAGTGGTTACCGATATCACCCATGGTGCAACCGTCAATATGAATTTTTATGGTGGCGCAGGCAATGATTATTTCGAGGTTAACCATAATCAGGCGGATATCGGACTGTACGGCGATAACGGTGATGATACCTTCTTTATCAAAGCGCTATTGACCTTGAATGACGATGAAGATCTGGTGGAAATGGATAACAAAATTGCCACGGTCAGCGGTGTCTCTGGCGAAGGCAGTGACCAGAGTCAGAAAGGTGTTAACGACAACCGTATAGTGGATGTGGACGCGCTGGTTTATGTGGAAAATGCCAATGTGAAGATTGATGGTGGTGCCGGGTTCGACTCAGTGGCGATTGTAGGTACCGTGCTCAGTGATACTTTCTATGTATTTGCTGAGGAGGTGACCACCACGGATGCGGTTACCGGTCTGCAAAAAACCGACACTGTGCAGCGTATTTATGGCGCTGGAGTGAAACTGAAAGAACTGCTGAATATCGAGAATATCCAGATTATCACCGGTGCCGGTGATGATCGCGTTTATGTTTATGGCGTAAATATGGGGCCGGTGGCAGACATGGTGATCAACACCGGTACGGGCAGCGACACTGTTTATATTGGCGGACCTGAACTGGCATTCGATTTGAATTTCCCGACCCGCAGAAGCACCGAGTATGCTGCGGTCGATGGTTATGGGGCGGCAGGTGAAATAGCGATTGGCAACATTGGTCTGGGCATTGATTTGACTGAGCATCAAAACCGGATAGTCTCTTTTGCTGTTGTTGAGCCTGCACAAACTCGTACAAAAATAGTGGCAGCGGCGACGACTCTGGCAGGGATACTAAATCCTGTGAGGATAACCGATCCTGGTGGTGAAGTGGACACTATTGTGTTCAATAACCAGACGGGAGCTGATGATCTGATTTTTGAAAATAGAGAACTTTACAAAAAAATTATAACGTCGGACGCAGGCAAGGTGACCTATCCTGTGACTGTGAGTCTCGGCAGCGGCACTCAAACCGATCTGATTGCACAGCTGGATGCCTTGTCGAAAACCTTTATTGATGCGGAAGGTATCAAGAAAATCGCAGATATGAAGGAAATGATCAATGATTATCTGCAGAATCAGATTGTCTTCACTGATCGGTATTACGATGCTGACGAATACGATGCGCAAGACGTAAAAGTTAAAGACGGATTAATCGCTCGTCTGGAAAATAACCAAATCGAAGATATTATCATCGCGGAAGGTGTCTCCTATGCTGTTTTCCAGGATACCTTAGATGCAAACAGTAATATTGTTACCAGCAGAATGCAGCTTGATAAATTTCTTGAGGGAACGGGTTACACGGCAAATTACAATACTGAAAAAAATCCGGATGCCGGTAAAACCGGTAACTGGGTGTTCCATTTTGATGCCAGTCTGGGTGATGTTTCTCCTATCAGTTTGATGGGTGATGCTGCGTTTACCACCGGTGTTGTAAAACTATTATCCAGCACCAGTGTACAGGGTGTTCTCGCAGAGGCGGATGGCAGTCAGAGCATAGCAGAAATTCAATCACTGCTCATTCCTGCCGCTGCTGGTGGTAGCTTTACACTGACGGTGAATGATAAAACAACCAATCTAATCACTAATAATGGTGATCTATTGGCGATCGAACAGGCCCTAAACACTGACCTGATGTTTTCGGGTAAAGTCAAAGTGACTGATCCTGATAATGACGGCAACCTGACCTTTAGTTTTGCTAGCGTTCTGGGCAATGTGAGTGACATCCTGTTAACCGGTGATGCGGATTTCAATATTAGTACTATATTCTCCAGCACCAGCACGACCGGGGTTATTGCGGTTCCCGGTATTAAAGAAATACAGTCACTATTAAATCCGAATGCCACTGCCGGCAGCTTTACCCTGACAGTGAATGATCAAACAACCGATCCACTAAACTTTGATGCGGATTATATGCTTGTTCAGGCCGCTTTAAACAATATCCCGATGTTATCGGGTAAAGTTGAAGTGACTGATCCTGATAATGACGGAAACTGGCTATTTACCTTTGATGAAAGCTTCGGTGATGTTAATGACATAGTGCTCACCGGAGATACTGATTTTGATGGTGCCGTTGTTACTTCTATTACTATTACTCAAGGCAAGCTTCCGGTGCCTAGTGCTAATGAAGTACAGTCATTGTTGAATCCGAATGCCACGTCCGGCAATTTTACCCTTAGCCTTACTGTGAATGGTGTACTTCAGACTACTAATGTTCAATTACCTTTCGATGCTGATTATCAGGATATAGAAGATGCGCTGAATGCTATTCAGATTTTAAAGGGTAAAGTCAAGGTTACCGACAGCGAGCTGCTTTATCAGATTAAAAATATCACTAATAGCAACGGTACTGAGCTCGACTATGTGACCCAGAACAGCGAGATCCTTGTTCATAACCTTGATGGCACTACCAGTGCCAAACTGGATCTGATTGGGGTCAGTTTGGTCACCGCAACCTCGGTGGCCCTGCAACTGCAATCGGATTACCTGCAGAGTTCGGAATTGTTATCTACAGATGCATTGAACACCCTATACGTTAGCGATCAGCTACCTAAGATTTATTTCGACGCCTTTGAAGAAGTAAAGCTTAATCTGCTGGAGCAGAATGCCAGCACCCTGACCTTAGACAATGACCTATTTACCGGAATGACCTTTGTGCAGGGCGGTAGTGAAGGCGATACATTTAATGTCAATGCAATAGCCGGCCAAACCTTCCTGTATGGCGGTAAAGGTGATGATACCTTTAATGTTGGACAGGGAACTGTGGATCAGATTGATAATGAGTTATTCCTTCTGGGTGAAGGCGGTGAAGACAGTGTGTTTGTGAACAACAAACTGGCCGACAGCGCTGCGGTGACACTAGAGAAAAACACAGTGCAGCATACACTGGCTCAAGACAAACTCAGCACAGTCACCAATGCGCTGGAATTTACGATCAGTGATGCTGATGAGAATAAAAATATCGCGGATCAGCTCGAGTCTGAATCAGTGGAGTATGCACAACTGGCGGCACTCGCTAACTTAAACGACTTAGATAAAGTAGCAGTGCAGGCGGCTAATGAACTCGGTGCCAGGATCAAAAATACGCTGGAGGTTGTTGAAACAGATTTCATTAATGGGGTCAATGACCTTGTGACGGATCAGCAGGATAACCTTAAGGCGGTATTGAACAGTGATCTGGCGGCGTATTATATAGCGCGCGATGCCTACGAAGATAAAAAAATAGAGGTGAAAAGTCAGGGGAATACCATCATAGTGCAGGCCAATAGCGCCGTTGGTGCTGTATTTGGGTCGTGGGGTGCTTGGGTTGGTCAAGTTGAGGCAGCGCTAGATACGGCTGGCTACACACAAAGAACAGCTCTTTATATTCAGGTAGCTGGGAGCAAACCAGATGCGAATGCTTTACTTGCGGCTTACAAGCTAAACCCAACTAATATTACACTTAATCTTGAGATGAGAGCCTATGGATCTAAAGATGTAAATGGCAATGTGATCAGGGGCGTTTATGTCAATAATGTTTTGACTTATATTGATACAGTGCTTCCGTCTACCGCGTATGTTATTCCGGTAAGCACAGCACTGAAGACCAGGCTGGAAGAACTTCAGAAAAATAAAGATGATGCTCAACAGTTAAATAAAGAACTGGCGGCGCTAAAAGCGAAATTACAGGGAGCTAGCTCGGCACTGAGAGCCTATTTCGATGAGACTCAGCTGACCAAGTATTATACAGATGCTGAA
The DNA here is from genome assembly GCF_002836415.1 of Psychromonas sp. MB-3u-54. GTDB lineage: Bacteria > Pseudomonadota > Gammaproteobacteria > Enterobacterales > Psychromonadaceae > Psychromonas. The sequence continues at coordinate 110,240 of NZ_PJBP01000180.1, forward strand.
AACAACAACAAAGATGCGGCAGCTGCGGCGAATACCCTGATTGACATAGATGTTGAAGTAAAAGCGGCACTGGATGCTATTAAAGATAATATAGATGTAGCAGCAGTTAGTACTAAAATGGCACTGACTGAGGCAATCACTCAAGTTAATAATCTGATCAATGCGGGTGGTGCCGTCGACGTTGTTATTGATGCCGTCACTACAGAGTTTGGCTCTCTGCAAACTGAACTGAAAAAAGCGGCCGGTCCGACATGGGATAAATGGGTGCATCTTATTCGTTTGCAGTTGGTGCAGGATGTCTTGTTCACCACTGAAACGATAAAATTAGCCCAGGTAAAAACACTCTGGCAAGCTATTCCTGATGCAACAGGTATTCAAGCTGCGACGAACTTTGCAGCGCTCGGTGATAATGCCACATGGGCGCAAGCCGTGAGTTTGTTTAACAACGATGATTTGAACAACGATGATTTTATTGATGTTGTTAACGCCTACAAACTGGCTCAGGATCTGGCCAGTAATTTTATCAACTACAAAGCTGTAGAATATACTGATTTCCGTTCTGTTTATCGTAATATTCTTAAGTTTGAGACGGCGCTGCAGTTCCTGAAACCGGATGCACTGGGAGTGGATTCCGCTATTCCTGATAACTTTGATTTTGAATATTTCAAGGCGCAGTATCTGGCTAATGTTGCTAAATTAAATGCCACATTAGTACAGTTAGATGATATAAAACTTGAATCTCTTTATCAGGCGCAATTGGTTTCCCTCGAGGCCGACCAGAAACAGATTGATGCTATTGATATTCATAACGCGGCAGTGGTGGCGTTCTTTACGGATCGGGTGACGGCAGCAAAAGCCGCATTCGCTGCATTGACTTTACCCAATAGTGCCTTTTTGCAAGATTACACTATTACCTTTACCTTTATATCCTTCAGTTACTTCTTCCCTGTCTCTGAGACATACACTTTTGGTCTGGATGTGTATCAACATGACCCGAGGTATGTGGCGGCTAAGCAGGCCATCATTGATGCTAAAAACGAAGAAGCACTAGCGATTGCAAAGAGCGCTGTAGCGAAAGCTGATCAGCAAGCGCTGAATCTGCTAATAGGTTCCGAGAGTGACGTCGGGGTTGTGGGATCCGGATTGAAACTTAAATTTCAGGAAGTAACAGAGCGCCTAAACGATGAAACAACGAAACTGAGCGACCTGACACAGACCCTCGATCAACAGTATAAATTCCTGCGTAATGTCAGCCGTGTTGTGGTTCAGGTATTGAGCGAGACACGAGGCGGGCAGGTCGCAGCAGATTTCGAAGGTGCGACCAGCCTTATCGCTGAGGTTCTGCATTATGTGAATACCTATGAAGTGACGGATCAATCCGGTATTGATAATTTCAGTGGCAATAACAAGATTATTCTAACCAGCACGCTTGGAGACTTCGACTTAAACGTCGTTGCAGGAATTAATGCCGGTAATTCTATCAGTACTGTCAACATTGAAAACGATGCGGTGAGCAAGTTGATTGCGCTTTCCGGATTGGTGGTGACGGGTGATACCTGGACGCTGACAGATAATAACGCCACTGTCCTCGCCAGCTACGTTGTGTCTGCTGACGAAACATTGAGTAATATAACCCAGGCACTGGTTGCTCAGTTGAACAAACTGGATGATTATTCTGCAAGTGTATATGAAGGCAAGATTCTATTAACCAATACTACGTTGCTGGATGCCGGCCCCTATGGGGTTGCAGTGAACTCGTTAGTCACCAGTGTGATCACTAATCAGGAGGATGGCGTTAAAACGATTCATTTGTCAGGGCCGGTGGTCATGGATGATACCTGGATAGTGAAAGATAGCAGCGGCAATGAGATTGCCAGCCACAAGGTATTGGATGATAGCACTGAGGATCTAGACAGCATAACGCTCGTCCTGACTGCTCAGTTGAACGCTCTGAATGATTATTCTGCAAGCAAGGTTGACGGCAATATTGAGTTGACCAATACCACAGGTGCATACAGCGTTGCTATTACAGTGACGACTGTGGCCACCGGAATAATGACGGATGTAACGAATGCCGTGACTCAATCTGTTCAGTTGTCAGGCGAGGTGATCACGGGTGATACCTGGACACTGAAAAATGGCGATACTGAGCTTGCTAGTCATGTTGTAGCGGCTAACGAATCATTGAGCAGTATCACGCAGGCGCTAGTTAGTCAGCTGAACGGTGTGGCTGGATATTCTGCAAGTGAGGACGGTGGTAATCGACTCGAACTGGGTTCGACGGGTAATTCCGTCAATGCCATCACCCGGGAATCAGATTTCTTCGAGGTCTTGTCGCTGACTGGCTTGAATGGAGCTTATGGTATACACGCTGACCATAACAGCATTGAAAACTTTAGCTTAACGCTGGGTAACTCGAAAGATACAGTGACTATTAAAGACAGTTTGGGTCAATCTATCAGTGAAGTGACAATTAATACTGGCGGTGGTAAGGATGATATTACCATCGGTAAGTCGCAGAATCTGGATGGCATTGTCGCAACACTAAATATTGATGCTGGAAGCGATGCGAGTGATAACACTTTGACCATTGATGACAGTGAAGATGAAACTGATAACCAGATCATCATGACCAATAGTAACCGTAACGGTTACACCTCGGTGACTGAAACTAATCAGGGTGATATCAATTACAAGGGTAACTATAGTCAGGCAGATGGCAGCGCTGGGATTAATCTTCTCGCGGGTAAAGGTAATGATGATATTACCATTGACGGTGTTATTGCCGATGCCCATACCTTGGTTGAAGGCAATGAGGGTAATGATGATATAACCGTCACCGATACCAATACCCGCGTTTTGAATAGTCTGACCTTCCTAACTATGAAAGGTGGTCTGGGTGAAGATGTGATTGATGCATCCCAGTCGGGCTTTGGTGTGATCATTGAAGGTAACCAGGGGGACGATGTTATCTTTGGCTCTGCCTATGACGATATCCTGTCGGGTAATGAAGATAATGACCTGATCGTTGCTGGACTGGGTGAAGATACAATTTCCGGTGATCAAGGTCAGGATATTCTATTCGGTGATTTGGCCAGTATTACTCTGGATTTCTCTACAACTCCTGCAGCGACCAGTCAGTTGCCATTGGCTCCTGTGACAGTTGACTATGCAACAGCGGCTAATCAGCTGGCAGGTGATGAATATCAGTATCAATACTTCCGAGATGGCTTTATTACCCGTTTGGAATCAACCGAGGCGCGAGGTAATGCCAGTAACGGCGATATTATCACCGGTGGTTTAGGTGACGATACGCTGATCGGTGGCGCAGGTCAGGATATCATCAGCGACGACAGCGGTAACGAGCTGGTGTTTGGTGATAGTGCTCTGATTACTTATATTGCGGGTCTTACTATGGCTGTGGCGAGCCGCCATAGCAATGAAGGTGATGATGACATTATCACCTTACGGGATGGTAATAACATCGTTATTGGTGGTTCTGGTAAAGATACTATCCGTATCAATGTAGAAGAAGATACGGCCAACCTTGGCAGCTATATTCCGACGGCTATCAGCAGCACTGATATTGTACTGGGTGACAATGGTCAGATTAGCTGGAACAACGATCAAGCACTGATCTCAGTGAATAGTACTGATACTGGTGTCGGCGGTAATGATGAAATCATTCTGGGTAACGGTAGCAAAACTGTAATCGGTGGGTTTGGTAATGATCAGGTGACTATCACTGCCAATAATAGCGCTGAAGTGAATGACCGCACTGTGATCGGTGATGAGGGTTCTGTTACCTACACTGAGAATGCTGCGGGTGATGAGCAGCTGAACGTGGCTAGTACCAGCACGGTGGGCGGTAACGATATTATTGAAATCAATGGTGCTCACGGTGATGATCTTAATATTATCGTCGCCGGTACTAATGATAATGGTATCGATAAGGTAACAGTGACCGGCGGCAGCACCGATATCGTGCTTGGCGATAACGGCGCAATTAAGTGGACAAACGGCAGCCTCGACAGTATCAGCAGTACCGATACGGCGGCAGGCGGTAACGATGAAATTACTCTGGGTAACGGCAGCAAAACAGTTATTGGTGGCACGGATGAGGACACTGTTATCACGGGTAGCAGTGGCATTCACCGGGTGATTGGTGACAACGGTACTATCTCTTATGACACGGGTGCTTTGCGCAGCATGAGCAGCGATGCTCATGCGAATGCGGGTGAAGATACTATTACCCTGTCCGGTGATTTCAATCAGGTGATTGGTGGTAGTAATAACGACACCATCACCGTCAACACGGCGAGCAGTACCGATCATATCCTCGGTGATAATGGTCAAATGAACTACAGCGGCGCGATCGGCGTAGAACAACTGATCAATATGTACAGCCATCTGGGTGAAGCAGGCGGTGTTGATGTGATCACTCTGGGCAGTGGTAATAAAGTGGTTATTGCCGGTAAAGGCGGCGATATCGTTGAAACCACGTTGAACAGCGCGGGCAGCCGGGTTGTACTGGGTGACGAAGGCGAGATCGATTACGATGCCGACCTGAATCTGCAAACCGTCAATAGCACCAGCACCGACGGTGGCAGCGATACGCTGACCTTAGGTGGCACCAGCAGCGACAGCAACATCGTGGTCGGCGGTGCGGGCGCTCTGGACAAGATCAGCACGGGTGACAGCACCGATATCGTGCTTGGCGATAACGGCGCAATTAAGTGGACAAACGGCAGCCTCGACAGTATCAGCAGTACCGATACTGCAGTGGGCGGCGATGATGAAATCACTCTGGGTAACGGCAGCAAAACCGTTATTGCCGGAACCGGCGCTCTTGATACTGTTAAAACCGGTAGCAGCGGCATTCAACGGGTGATCGGTGACAACGGGACTATCTCTTATGATGCGGGTGCATTGCGCAGCATGAGCAGCGATGCTCATGCGAATGCGGGTGAAGATACTATTACCCTGTCCGGTGATGTCAATCAGGTGATCGGTGGTAGCAATAACGACACCATCACCGTCAACACAGCCAGCAGCACCGATCATATCCTCGGTGATAACGGTACGATGACCTACAGCGGCGTTAAAGGCAGCGAACAGCTGACTAATATGCACAGTGATCTGGATGAAACCGGCGGTGACGATACGATTATCCTGGGCAGCGGCGACAAGATCGTGATTGCCGGTAAAGGCAGCGATACCGTTGAAACCACTTTGAACAGCGCGGGCAGCCGGGTTGTTCTGGGTGATGAAGGTGAACTGGATTTTGATGCCAATAACATTCTGCAAAGTGCGCAAAGCATGGGCACAGACGGAGGCGATGATCTCCTCATCTTAGGTGGCGTTAGCAGGATCGACAGCAATATTGTTATTGGTGGTGTCGGTGGCGATACCATTACTACGGGTGATGGCAACGATATTATTCTGGGTGATACGGGGGAAATGTTATTTGATGGGGGCTTACTGAAAAGTATTATTACCAGCAATGAAGGTCGCGGGAATGACAGAATTATTTCAGGTGGAGGTGACGATATTGTGTTTGGCGGTTTGGGCAGTGATGTCATTAACAGCGGCAGCGACAATGATATTGTTATCGCCGATACTGGTAGTCTTGAGAAAAACCTCTCTGCAGAGCTGCTTACCTTAATCAAAAATGATATAAATCCGGTGCTGGGCGGTCACGATATTGTTTATCTTGGTGACGGCAATGATATCGGGCTGGGGGGCGCGGGTGAAGACTTTATTGACGGGCAAGGCGGTTTGGATGCTGTCTTTGGCGACTTTGCGGAAATTAGCATCTACAGTAACGGCCTAAGAGATTTCCAGTCAACGCTGCCAAACTTTGGTGGTAAGGATCAACTGACCGGCGGATCTGGGTTTGACATACTTGTCGGGGGCAGTGATTACGATACTTTCTTCGGCAGTCTGAGTGAGGATACTATTATAGGTAACTATGCACGGATTCTGGATAGTGCTGATTTCACCTCCCGCCTGATTGTTTCCGATCCGTCAAACCGTGAAGTTATCTCGGCCAGTATGTTTACTTTTTATGGGCTTGAATCGGTGAGTCTTGATTCACAGTATGCGGAGGATGAGTCATTATTCTCCGAATATGATTATTCATCAAGCTCTCCACTGCGTACGGATACGGCGTTGCGTTTAACGTCATTATTAAACAGTGACGATTTATCACGTTTATCCGACAGTGAGCTGAAGGACTTTTTGCGAAATCTTCCCTTGATTGCAGCTAATGACGGACAGAAAAATCACCTAGGCAGTCATATCCCGTCGAATGCGCCGGATAATAATGTCAGTCCAACTCCTTCTGACAGCGATGACACCGGACTGCCCGAGGTAAGCAGTCTGTCGATACTCAGAAATAGCGCTGATTATTCATCGCAATCCTTAATGACGAGCGGCAGTCAAATCGCTAATGCGGCGGAAGAGCATAATAATGCACCTTCTTCAGAAGCAATAGCGGCCAGCCTGTTGCTCGCAGCAAGCGTCGCCCACAAACGCGGCTGGAATATTGTCCGTTCAAGTGAGGAAGAAGCCGTTATTTATGGTGATTTGCAGGACTTGCGTAAAGCGCAGTCCAGCCGGAAATTTGCCGTCTGGGAAAGACAAGACATGACCACAAAACATTAAATTCATTTAATGACAATGAAGCGTAAAAATGACAGATGATGCAATCGATAACAAAAAAAGTGGCGATTGACTTAACCGACAGCATTATCGTCAGTCTTTTTGCCACCACGCCGTTTATTAATGTTATTAAACGGCGTGGTGGCCGAATATAAAACACGTTTTGGGGCGCTGGATGAAACCGCAACAAAAATGAAATAAAGAAAATAATAGTCTGTCAATGCGCCGGTTTTTTTACAGGCCGGCGCTGACGTTAGCGCACGCCGGATCGTTACCGAACGCTCAAATCGTGAAGTAATTTCGACCGGGATGTTTACTTTATACAGTCGTTAATCACTGAGCCTGGACTCCCGGTATACTGAATAAAATCCCTTATCCTTCTAACATAATAAATTATTTTTCTAACATAATCATCAACTTAGCACTCCTTTGCCGACGTATCTTTAATGCTATTATTAAATGCTGATGTATTATTGCGTTTATCTGACCGTGAAATGCAAGACTTTTTGCGCAATATGCCATTAATTGCCGTTAATAATGGGCACGGATATCACAGACGCAGTAATAGTCAGTAGGATACGCCAAATAATAGTGCTAATCTCAGTTTTCTGGCCGTGTGCCTGCACTCAATAACCTGCTGTTTATGGCGAGTGTGCCCCCCAAATACGACCGGAATATTATCACTCAAGCGCGCATTTATGCTGATTTACAATACTTGCTTAAAATGCAGCCCGTTGACAATTTGGAGTATGGGAAAACAAGCCCCTGCAACAAAACATTAAATTCAATCAATAACAGTGAGGTATGAAAATGACAGATGAAGCAGCCGATAACAAAAAGAAAACAAATGGTCCGACAATTCGCTGGGATGACAGCAAAATGCGCAGTGTTTATGCGAATGTCTGCAATGTTTCAAGTACGCGTGAGGAAGTGACTTTACTGTTTGGCACTAATCAGGCATGGCGTTCAGGGCAAAAAGAAGTGGCGATTGAATTAACCGACCGCGTTATCGTGAGTCCTTTTGCCGCTAAGCGTTTATCACTGCTGTTAAACGGCGTCGTGGCCGAATATGAAAAGCGTTTTGGTGCGCTGGATGAAGCCGAAAAAAAATAAAATAAAGAATATAATAGTCTATAAACGTGCCGGTTTTTTTACAGACCGGTGCATTTTCTAGGGTCACAAACCAACATAATGACTAATAAATGAAAAAAGAATTTTCACATGGCTGAAATACAGACTTCTTTACCCGATTCTCTTCAACAGCTTAATCGTCTGCTGGATACCCAGGATGAAAATTGGCATTTCACCTGGTTAGCGTGGTTGTGCACTCAGCTACCTCAGGTCGATGCCGGCTTAGTGGTCGCGGATGAGTCGCAAAGCGGACAATTTCATGCACTGGCGGTCTGGCCCGAGGACAGCACTCAGGATAAATTATTGCAGGACGCGGCAGAAGAAACCCTGAGAAAAAAGCAGCCTCTTATTACGCCATTAAATGATGGCAAGCACCATCTGGGCAGTTACCCGGTCTTTGTCAAAGGTGACTTACGGGCGGTGGTCACGCTGATGTTTTCAGCCGTCGATGAAACTCAATTACACAAAGCGCTGGCGGTGATTGAATACTGTACAGGATGGCTGGAATTACGTCTCGCCCGAAATTTATTAAGTACTCTGGCCCGTGATAATCAACGGCAACATATTGTTATCGACAGCATTGCTCATGTGCTCGGAGAGCGTGATTTTGACCATGCGGCCCTGCGTTTCGTTAATCTGATGGGTCAATATTTACACGCAGAAAGAGTGGTGCTGGGGTTTGTGAAAAAGGCTGAATTAGAGATTCACTCTGAGTCCGACAGCAGCGGCCACAGTAAAAAGCATGAACTGGTCAAGCTCACTACTCAGGCGATGCAGGAAGCGACTGACCAGCAAGAATCTATTTTATGGCCGCCACTCGATGATCATAATCGTGTCACCCACGCGCACAGTAAGCTCTCCGGCGGCGAAGGGCAGCGCGCACTGATGAGTGTTCCCCTGATTGACAAGGAATCATGTTATGGCGGAGTGCTGTTTGATCGTCCAGCGGATCAGCCTTTTACTAAAGAAGATCAACTGACGGCTGAAGCTCTGAGCAATTTTGTCGGCGTGGTGCTGGAGGAGAAACGTCAGTCTTGTTTGCCCTTATATGCCTATATTTCCCGTAGTTTTAAAAATCAATTGAGTCTGTTGATTGGTCCAGGGCACCTCACTCGCAAGATCACTTTGTTTATACTGGTTGCACTGTCCGTGTTTTTCAGCCTGATGCCCGGAACCTATAATATCAGTGCCGATGCGGTTATCGAAGGGGCTGAACTGCGTTCTATTGTGGTGCCCTATGATGGTTACCTGCAGAGCGCGACGCTCAGGGCGGGGGACACAGTGAAAAAGGGTGAGCTGTTGGCCGAATTGGATACGCGCCAGTCACGTTTACAGCGCATGAGCTGGATCAGCCAGCAGGCGACATCCAAACGTCAGTATGAGGATGCGTTGGCTAAACAAGAACCCTCAAAAGTGCAGATCAGTAACGCGCAGAGAAAACGCGCTCAGGCCGAAATCGAACTGCTTGATTACCAGATTTCGCAGGCTATTATGCTGGCTCCCTTTGATGCCCTGATTGTGTCCGGAGACCTTAATCAGCGTATCGGCTCGCAGCTTCGCCAGGGTGATGTCTTATTTGAATTATCACCCCGCGGTCGTTTCCGGCTGGCGATGTATGTTGATGAATTTCACATTAATGATATCAGGGGATCCCAAACGGGGCGGTTGGTACTGGCGGCGTTACCCGATAGAAAGTTTTCCTTTACGGTCACCCGTATTAACCCGATGGCCGAAGCACGTGATGGTGCGACGGTTTACCGTGTTGAAGCGACATTTGAAAATAAGGCTGACATGTTACGCGTCGGTCTTGAAGGTGTGGCGCAGGTGTATGTGGATGAGCGTTTGTTGATCAGTATCTGGACGCGCAGCATGATTGATTGGATGAAACTTCAATGGTGGCGTTTTTGGGGATAGTAATATGCTTCAACTGACATCAATAAAAATATTATATTGTGGTATTTTTGGGGATAGTAATATGTTTCAGCTGACAGAAATGAAAATATATTGTGGCGTTTTTGGGGACAGTAATATGTTTCAGCTGACAGCAATAAAAACATTATGAGTGCGACTCTTTTTTCCCATGACTGGTACCAAATTGCCGATTTAAAACCGCGGCTGAGAGACCACATTACCGTTAATGCGCACCGTTATCGAGGCAAGCGCTGGTATGTACTTGAAGATCATGTCACCGGGCAGGTAAGGCGGCTTTCTGCGCAGTCTTATTTAATTGTGGGGTTGATGAATGGCGGGCGCACTATCGACCGCTTATGGGAACTGTCCTCGCAACGACTGGGCGAGGAAATGCCCACCCATGAAGAAATGCTGCAGCTACTGGCCAGTCTTTATCAGGCAAATCTGGTGCGCATGGATACCAGTGGTGACATCGGTGAGCTTTTCGAGCGCGGCCAGGAAGCGGAAAGAAAAAAATGGATGGCAAAGCTGAAATCACCGCTCTCCATTAAAATCCCCCTTGTTGATCCAGAACGTTTCCTGCTCGCCACGCAAAAATATGTTAAACCGTTGTTTTCAATTTTCGTGCTGCTGTTATGGTGTGTGCTTATTATCAGCATGCTGACCCTGGTCGGGCAGCATTGGGATGAACTGACGGAAAACGTTTCTGATCGAATATTGGCGGCTGATAATATTGTCCTGTTGTGGCTAATATACCCGGTCATAAAACTGCTCCACGAGCTCGGCCATGGTTATTGTATCAAACGCGGGGGCGGGGAAGTCCACGAACTCGGTGTGATGCTGCTGGTGTTTATCCCGATGCCCTATGTTGATGCGTCGTCATCCAGTGCGTTTGCGGATAAAAAACAGCGTATGTTGGTCGGCTCTGCCGGTATTCTTGTCGAGCTGTTTATTGCGGCTTTGGCGATGCTGGTGTGGGCGAATGCCGAACCCGGTATGGTTAAATCCATTGCTTATAATATTATTTTTATTGCCGGGGTTTCAACGGTACTGGTAAACGGCAATCCACTGCTCAGATTTGACGGTTATTACATACTGGCCGATTATCTGGAGATCCCCAATCTTGGTCAGCGAGCCAATCAATATTGGGGCTGGCTGTGTAAACGTTTTATCTTTGGTGTTCAAGGGGGGGCTTCACCCGCTTATGACAAACGTGAAGCACTGTGGTTGTTTTCCTACGGCTTAGCGGCGCTGGTTTATCGTTTATTTTTGATGGCATCGATCATTTTATTCGTCGCCCAGCAATATTTTGTGATTGGCGTTATTTTGGCGCTCTGGTCGTTTATCGGTACCTTGATCTGGCCGAACTTAAAAATGCTCTATAAAACCTGGCAAGATTCAGATATTCGCGCAGGAAGCCGCAGCCCGACGGTGATGATTCCGCTTTGTGCGGGCATTATTATCCTGCTGCTCGGCATTATGCCTTTGCCGCTGACCACCAGTATCGAGGGGGTGGTGCAAATGAATGAACAACGCCGCGTCCTTGCCGAAGAAAGCTGCTTCATTCGAGAACTGCATAAACAGGCAGGGGAGACGGTGCATCGGGGCGACTTACTGCTGAGCTGCGAAAATCATCAACTGCATACCGCACAACAAGTGTTAGAGCAGCAATATGCCGAGGCTGATGCTAAGCGCCAGGGGGTCTGGAATGACCCTGTGCAGTTAAAAATATACGATGATGAATTATTACGCCTGCAATCGGAGTTAACCGAAAGCCAAAAGCGCCTGGAATCTTTGCGTCTCTATGCTCAGGCAGATGGTATTTGGTCAGTCAGGAGTGCAGCTGATCTGCCCGGCGTCTTTGTTAAACGCGGGGAGCTTATTGGCTATGTGATAACCAATAATAATATCACCGTGCGCGGCATGATTCCGGAAGCAGAGATTGAACTTGTCCGTGGACATGTTGTTGCTGTGCATGCCCTTAAATCGTCTGATTTATCCGCAGAATTAACCCCTGCCAGCTGGTCTGTTTTCCCTGCAGCGACCCGCAATCCGGTCAGTGAAATACTGACGGAAGCCGCCGGCGGTGCAGTCGTTATGGACCCTTCATCTAGCGATTCACCGCAGGCATTGCAGCAGTATTTTATTGTCGCCCTTAAGTTTGACCGATTACCGGTTACCTATGTTGAAGAGCGACTTCATTTACAATTTGAGCACCCGCCGGAAGCCATTATTTATCGGACTTATCGTCTGGTTCGGCGTACCTTCCTGGAGTACTTTGATGTCTGATTTTGCTTGTAAGCAGCCGCTGCTTGCCGGATTGCGTAATGAAGTCACCTGGCAGGAAAGCAACCGTCTTGATACTTTTTTAAGAAGATCAAAAGAGATGCTTAATAAGGGGGGCAACCAGCTGCTGCGGCGAAACAAGCGCATTGTCAAGGCTATCATAATGCGCTCAGCACAACTTGAAAAGGAGGATAGTGAGCAACTGCAACGGGCGCTGGAAAATAGCCGCGCTCTGTTACGTATTAACGGCATCACCACGGCCACTATTATTGAAGCCTTTGCGGTTATTCGCGAAGTAAGCGGGCGGGTGCTCGGAATGCGTCACCATCACACGCAAATTCTAACCTCACTGGCCTTACTGCGCGGCGGCATCGCTGAGATGTCAACGGGCGAAGGTAAAACGCTGGCGGCCACGTTAGCGGCCGCCACCGCCGGGCTTGCGGGCATTCCTGTTCACGTGGTCACCATTAATGATTATCTGGCCGAGCGTGATGCGACTGAGATGCAGCCCTTATATCAGGCTTTGGGCTTATCTTTAGGTATTATTACCCATGAAAAAGAATTACCGGAACGCAGGGCAGCCTATGATTCTGATCTCTGTTACTGCAGCAATAAAGAGCTGACCTTTGATTTTTTAAAAGACAGGTTGGTGCTCGCCCATAGAAAAACCACGCGGGTGCAGCAGGCCTCTTTGCTGACGGGGGACACGGCCTGGTCGAATAATTTATTATTACGTGGTTTGCACTTTGCCATTGTAGATGAGGCCGACAGTGTTTTTATTGATGAGGCCAGAACGCCACTGATTATTTCCGGAGAGGAAAAATTTGGTCAACGGGAAGAAATTCTGCTCAAAACCGCCATGGAGATTGCCGCTAAGTTCGACAAAGGCATTCATTTTAAGCAGGATGAAAGCGCGGCAATACACTTGTCCTCCGCCGGACAAAAATTATTAATTGATGCCTGCGAACTCCTTCAGGGCCTGTGGAAAAGCAGCTTTTATCGTGAGCCCCTGGTTAAGCAGGCTTTATCAGCCTTGCATGTTTATCATCTCGACAGGGATTATATTATTGATGATGAAGGGGCGCTGCAAATTGTCGACCTTTATACCGGCAGAGTTATGCCGGGGCGCAGTTGGGGGCAGGGCCTGCAGCAGATGATTGAAATGAAAGAAGGCTGTGAACTCACCAAACCGCGGGAAACCAATGCCGAGATTAGCTATCAGAATTTTTTCAGAAAATATCACCATTTATGCGGCATGACCGGCACGGTGAGCGAAGTGGCCAGCGAATTGCTGGATGTCTACCGGCTACGCAGTGAAACCATTCCGTTGCTTAAACAAAGCCAACGTAAAAAACAATTTTGTGAAGTTTATCAAACAGAAGAAGAAAAATGGCAACGGGTTGCCGATATTACCCGCGATCTGGTTAAACAGGGGCAGGCCGTTTTAATTGGTACCAATTCAGTCGCCTCGTCGGAGGCCATCAGCCAAGTGTTTACTGACCACGCTATAAAACATAAAGTACTGAACGCACGGCAGGACAAAGAAGAAGCGGATATCGTCTCCTTGGCCGGTTACCCCGGTGCGGTGACGGTCTCGACCAGCATGGCCGGACGGGGAACGGACATTAAACTCAGCGCCGAAACTCGAACGGCTGGCGGCCTGCATGTGGTGATCACCGAATTGCAGGATGCGACCCGTATTGACAGACAGTTAGCGGGCAGAAGTGCGCGTATGGGCGATCCGGGTTTTTTCAGTGAAGTTTTATCCCTTGAAGACCAGCTTATAAAAAAAATGTCGGGCGCCATCCTCAAGAAATTTATACATTCTGCCAGCAAAACCGGGATCATGTTACCGCATCGCGTCGGCTATCTTATCCATAAAAATTGTCAGAAAAAGCTTTCAAAAAGTCATTACCGACAACGCATGCAACTCATCAAAGTGGATACCCAACGTCAGCGGACGTTGGCCTTTACCGGAGATAAAAAATGATAAAAAAATCAGCTGTTATATTTATTGTTGGCACCGCTTTTATGTTCTCTCCGGTAGGTCAGCTTTATGCCGAGGAGCAGGCCTTGTTAACATTAGGCTGCATGTTGGCGCCGAGCGAAAAGGTGCTGGTAAGCTCGCCGGTTACCGGGGTACTTGATAAGGTCATGGTTAAACGGGGGGATAGGGTTAAAAAAGGCAATACCTTATTCGAGCTAAAGGCCGGTGTTGAAAGAGAAGGTGTGCAGTTAGCCCGTGTCAGGGCTGGATTTGCTGAACGAAAAGCACAGCGTAACCAGGATCTTTATGATGAAAATATTTTAACCGCCTTTGAGCGTGATGAAATTGAAACAGATTTACTGATCGCAAAGTCAGAATTACGCTTAAAACAACAGGAGCTTGCCCTGCGTCAGGTGTTAAGTCCCATCAATGGCGTGGTGGTTAACCGTTTTAATAGTGAAGGTGAATACGTCAATATTGATCCTATTCTTTCTCTGGCAACCTTAGACCCGCTGCATGTTGACTTGTTATTACCTGCCCGTTATTTTGGCGAAATTGCCGTCAATCAGGCATTATTGATCAAACCAGAGTTAGACAAGATTGATGCCCGGCGCGCTAAGGTTATTATAGTGGATCCGCTGATTGACTCTGCCAGCAGCACCTTCCGTGTGCAGCTGCTGATGACGAATCCGGGTAATGAAATACCGGCGGGTATCCGTTGTTCAGCACAAATAATGAATCAACCTTAGGATAATTATGAGCAAAGTCACCAATATTCTTTTAGGCTTTATTCTGCTGCTGGTTTTACTTAACCTCGCGTTAACCGGTTCACTGCTGCTAAAGCAAACACCGGTTCCTACTCCCGCTGTCGTCAATGACCGGGTTGAAGAAAGCCTTGATGCGTTAGTTGCGCAGGTTTGGGGTAAAAAAGTCATCGACATGTATAACGGGCAGGAACATCAGGCACTGTATGCTTTATTCAATGATCAGGCTAAGGTTAAAATCAGCCACAAGCAACTGGAAACGCAATTGAAGAAGCTCTATCAGTTGTTTGGTGAAATCGAAGAAAGCGCCTTCGTCAGCGCCAATAAAATCGGTGAAAAGGGCAATGAACGTTATTATAAATTGCTTTTTAATATACGGGTTAAAGAAACCGGCAAACGTTCGGCTGCGTTAACTATATCGGTGATAGTGAAGGATAATATAGTGAGCTTGTACGGGGTGCGTCTTAATGCATCTCAGTCACTTGAATGAGTTGTAATCGAGAAGGCATCGATAGGATAGTTTTTTTGTAAGGTGATAGCCGCCTTGTGGATGCGCTAGCATAGTGTTACGAACAAAACTCTTTTTACCTTATTGCTTTTGCTGTTGAGAAGCATGACTCCCTCGAACTGCGAAACTAGGTGTCGGTTTCTCATCATCTACACGCCGTCAAGGTCGGAACTCTAAGAAATAAAGTTAAACCAAAACCACAAGTCGCAAAAAATGGGACAGTCGTTGCGTAGGGTGCATAGAATGCACCCTACGAGCTATGCGTTTGTTGTTATGGTTGGTGCTAGTTGACGTGCAAATAAGACAGCATTAAATTTATAAACAGTTGCTTCAAAGGCAAAATCTACGCTCACAAAACCGCCTGGATAATTTTAAATAGTAAATCGGATCACTTTATTAATGCGTTTGGTATAAGCTGCGCAGCCCTTATTTTTTTTGATCTTTTTTATTCATATAGAGACTAAATAAAGGGGACAGCAAGGAGGTGATAATCATTGCCACCATCAGTGAGTATTGATAAAAACTAAAAGACTCTGCAAGCAACAATAAGCCCATTAAAACCCCGGCTATCGGATTGCTAATGCCCGCAAAAGTAAATTCAACCACGGTCATGCGGCTTAATAACCAGACATATAAGGTATAAGCTAAAACCGTATTAAGCAGGATCAGCCACAGTAATCCCGCTCCGTTTAAGCGATTGAAATTCTGCCAGACATTAATATATTGTGTCGGTGAAATAATGGCCTGCAGACTTGCGACGATCGCTAACAGACTTCCCCCTAAAATCAATTGCCAGGATAAAACCGTCCACCAGTGAATGTTTTTACTTAAAGATTTAGTGATATTGCTGCCCAGCACAATGCAACTGATCGCGCCTGCCAATGCCAGTAGACCGATACTGCTCAATTGTATTCGTTGCGGATCAAATAATTGCCAGGCTAAGATTATTAATAATATTCCGGAGAGGGTTTGTACTTTAGTAGGGGACTTTTTATAAATAAGCCAATGGAATAACATCGCAAAAACAGGTACATAAATCATGCCCATACTCGAAATGGCCGAAGGCAGGGTTTGTGACATCACAAATAACAAGCTAAAAAATAGCGCAATATTAATGGCGGCCAGACGCAATAAAACCGCCCAGTCATTGGGTTTAGGTAAATTAGGTTTAATCATTAATAACAGTAAACCCGCAGGTAAAGCGCGCAGCGCACCGAGCAGCAGCGGCGGCCAACCCTGAAGGCTGTATTGCGTGACGGCATAGGTCGTACCCCAACAAAAAGCCGCCACCATCGCCAATATAATATTCATGTTTGTTCCTCTATATATCTTTATGCTAGGAAATATTGAACTTTCTTGTGGATTTTCGAGTGCTTTATACAAGGCAGAGCCTGCGTTGTGTCCTTATGCTACATCAGCAATAAAACGAGTAATACTCTTCTGAAACAGTATCCTATAAAAAGTCTGGGACTAAGAAATCTTTTATGTCATTAAAATGTAATATAAATGACATATAGTGCTGTATCACAATAATATTGATTGCGTAATAAGCGCAGCGTTAAAGGCCAGAGAGTATGAGTACTGAAAAATTCTATATCGAAAAGGAACTTAGTTGGCTTTCATTTAATGAGCGCGTGCTTCAAGAAGCCGCTGATAAGAGTGTCCCTTTAATTGAACGAATTCGTTTTCTGGGTATTTTTTCTAATAATTTAGATGAATTTTATAAAGTTCGTTTTGCAGATGTGAAGCGCCGGATATTAATCGACCAGGAGCATGCCTGGAACGAATTCTCGATGAACACCCATGCACTCAAGTTTAATAAACAATTATTGTCCAGAATGCAAGACAAAGTGCTGCAGCTTAATGAACGATTTGACGTACTTTATAATGAGCTGATCCGTGAAATGGCAAGACGCCGGATTTTTTTAGTCAGCGAGCTGCAACTCGATCAAGCACAACAAAACTGGATTAGAAAATACTTTAAAAAAGAAGTGATGCCGCACATCACCCCTTTACTGCTGAATGATGATATTGATCTTCTACAGTTTCTCAATGATACAGATGCCTACATTGTTGTCGAACTAAAAAAAGAAAACCATTCTCAATATGCATTGCTGGAAATTCCTACTGGGTATTTACCCCGCTTTGTTAGGGTGCCGGAACAGAAAGGCAGGGGGCGTAAAACCATTATCCTCCTCGACAACATTGTTCGTTATTGTCTGGAGGAACTGTTTCGAGGATTTTTTGACTACGACGAGCTTAACGGTTATGCCATGAAAATGACACGCGATGCCGAGTACGATTTAAGCCATGAAGTCGAATACAGTGTCTTGGATAAAATGTCTGAAGGGGTGAGTCAGCGTTTAACCGCGATGGCAGTACGCTTCGTTTATGAGCGAGAGATGCCGCAAGCGATGCTCGATTTTTTATGTAAAAAATTAAAAATATCCAACTATGATAGCCTGCTTCCCGGTGGTCGTTATTACAATTTCAAGGATTTTATCAGCTTTCCAAATATTGGCCCTAACTACCTGGAAAATAAATCTCTTACGCCGATCGAGAGTGCTGATTTTGAAGGTTATGTGAATTATTTTGATGCCATTCGCGCAAAAGATATATTAGTTTATTATCCGTATCATACTTTTAGCCATATCGCGGAGCTGGTACGGCAAGCCTCATTTGATCCCAAAGTGCTCAGTATTAAAATAAATATTTACCGTGTGGCGAAACAGTCGCAGTTAATGAATTCTCTGATTGACGCCGTCCATAACGGTAAAAATGTGACTGTGGTGGTGGAGTTGCAGGCGCGTTTTGATGAAGAAGCTAATATCGAATGGGCTAAAGTGCTTACCGAAGCCGGCGTTCAAGTTGTTTTTGGTTCTTCAGGGCTTAAAATTCACTCGAAATTACTGCTGATCAGCCGCCTTGAAAAAGAAGAAGTAATTTATTATGCGCATATAGGCACAGGGAATTTTCACGAAAAAACCGCGCGTATCTATACTGATTTTTCCCTGTTAACCGCTGATCAAGAAATCGCTTTAGAAGTGCGTAAAGTGTTTAGCTATATTGAGAACCCCTATCGTCCAGTGCGTTTTAATCACCTTATTCTTTCGCCCCGTAATTCGCGTAAACGGCTCTATCAAATTATTGATCAGGAAATCGCTAATGCTGATCTCGGAAAATACGCCGCATTGACGCTCAAAGTGAATAATCTCGTGGATAAGGGGCTTATTAATAAACTCTATAGTGCAAGTCGGGCGGGTGTACAGATTCAAATGATCATTCGCGGTATGTGCTCTTTAGTACCGGGTATTAAAGGGGTCAGTGAAAATATAAGGATTATCAGTATTATCGATCGATTTTTAGAACACTCAAGGGTGTTAATTACACATAATGATGGCGATCCGCAAGTTTATATCTCCTCTGCCGACTGGATGACTCGAAATCTTGACCATAGAATCGAAGTGACTGTCCCCATCCGTGATCCCCGTTTGAAAAAACGCATTATTGATATTCTTGAGATTCATTTTACAGATACTGTCAAAGCGCGTTTGATGGATAAAGAGATGAGCAACGATTATGTACCGCGAGGAAACCGCAAAAAAATTCGCTCACAGCTCGCAATTTATGACTATCTTAAAACTACCGAGAAGCAAACCAGAAAACAACATAAGCAGAGCCTAGATCATGTCGCAATCCATTGAACCAGAAGCACGAAATATAGCCGCCATTGACTTGGGATCAAACAGCTTCCACATGGTAGTCGCAAAAGTGGTGGGGCAGGATCTCCAGATGGTCAGCCGCCATAAACAGAGAGTACGCTTAGCATCTGGACTTGATAGTGAAATGAATCTAAGCGACGCTGCAATAGAACGCGGACTTGTGTGTTTGGCGATGTTTGCAGAACGTTTACAAAGCTTTGAAGTCGACAATGTGCGTATTGCTGCAACGCATACTTTACGCCAGGCAACCAACGCGCCTGTTTTTATTCGGCGCGCGCGGGCAGTGTTGCCTTTTCCTATTGAGATTATTCCAGGCGAAGAAGAAGCGCGTCTCATTTACCTGGGTGTTGCCCATACTCAGGTCGAATCAGACTCCAAATTTGTCGTCGATATTGGTGGTGGCAGTACCGAAATGATCATCGGTCAGGGGTTTGAAGTCGATCTGCTCAACAGTCAGCCAATGGGCTGCGTGAGCTTTACCAGAGAATTTTTTAATAATGGCAAGCTTTCTAAACATAATTTTTCTAAAGCCACGCTGGCTGCAGAGCAATGTCTTAAGCCGCTTGTAAAAAAATACAGGAAAAAAGGCTGGAGCACCGCGTTTGGCTCATCGGGGACTATCAAAGCCATTAAAGAAGTGCTTATTAGCTTCGGCTATACCGAGGGATTGATTACGCATAAGCGAGTTAAGGAATTGATAGATGTGCTGTGCACCTTTGACAGTATTGATGCTATCGCGCTTTCCGGATTAAACAAGGAACGAAAGCCTGTTTTCGCAGCAGGTGTCGCTATTTTAAATGCGATTTTTCAAGAGTTTCACCTTATTGAAATGCATTTTTCCGATGGCGCACTGCGGGAGGGCGTGCTCTATGAGATGGAAGAACGTTTTGCGCGCTCGGATATCCGTATGCGCACAACCGAAAATATAGCCCGTAAACATCACGTTGAATTAAATCATGCGCTTTGTGTTAAGTCCCAGGCGAGCGAATTATTTCACCAAGTCCGGCAAACTCTGGGCATTAAAAAGAACAGTGACCTGCTGTCACTATTGCAGTGGGCTGCACTGTTACATGAAGTTGGGCTAAATATCAGCTTCCGCGGTTTTCACCGCCATTCAGGTTATATACTGCAGCATACTAATATGCCCGGGTTTAATAGTGAGCAGCAATTAGTGCTTGCCACTCTGGCACGCTTTCAGCACAAATCATTGAGACTGAATGAAATGCCTGAGTTTCACCTGTTTGATAAAAGCCATTTACTTGCGCTTATAAAAATACTGCGGCTGGCTATTATTCTCAATGCGCAGCGCAACGATCAGCTATTACCGGGAATGTTGTTAACGGTAAAAGATCAACTTTGGGTACTGAGCTGCGTTAATCTGCAGTGGCTTGAAGATAATAAATGTCTGCATGCAGACTTATTAGTCGAGCAAGAGCGTTGGTTAAGTGTCGGATGGCAACTTAAATTTTGAGGATTATTTCAATATTTTTGAACATTCGGTTTATTGCTATTCCGGTCTTTGAGCCGG